>NZ_CP083387.1:1225481-1838221 GCF_020042345.1 Arachidicoccus terrestris | reverse complement strand
TTGTGATTTATCATCAGATCCAGCATATGCGCAATAGGGATCTAGGTTATAGTAAGGATAATATACTTTATCTGACAGCCTCGGATAAAATGATGGAATCCTTTCCTTCTCTGAAACAGTCGCTGCTGTCCACTGGAAAGGTCTCCACTGTCTCCCTTGGTTCCTCTAATCCTTTAGAGATTTATAATAATGGAGGTGGTTTTCAGTGGAATGGTAAGGAAGAAAATCAGGAAGTGCTGATCAGTTTTGTCCGGACTGACAACCAATATCTGAATACTTTTGGTATTGCATTGGAGGCTGGACGGCAGTTTAACAAAGAGCCGGCTGTCGACAGCAATTCTGTCATTATCAATGAGGCGCTGGCAAAAATAATGGGTAAGGAAGGACATGTCGGAGGAAAGCTTTATAGGAATGGCGACAGTCCCAGGACCATTATCGGGATTACGAAAAACTTTGTTTTCAATAATGTCTCCGAAATGATGCCTAAACCCCTTATTTTCTTTAATTATCCCAGCCTGACCGGCTCCATCTTCCTGCGCCTTAAAGACAGTCGGGACCTAAGTGGCACCCTGGCCGCACTAAAATCTGTTTTTGCCAAAGTTGATGCGGCCCAGGCTTTTGATTATCATTTTTTGGATAAGACTTTTGAAACCAAGTTTAAGCGGCAGCGTTTTACCGGCACCCTGGCCATTATATTTGGTGGGCTGGCTATTATTATCTCCTGCCTGGGCTTATTTGGACTGTCAGCATTTATGGCAGAGCAGAGAACCAGAGAGATCGGTATCAGGAAAGTATTGGGAGCTTCCGTCAACTCTGTAGTAAGAATGCTGACCAGAAACTTTGTTATGATGGTGCTGTTATCTTGCGTCATCGCGTTTCCGGTCGCTTATTATCTTATGAGCCGCTGGCTTATGGATTTTGATTACCGGATTTCGATTCACTGGTATGTATTTGCAGTGACAGCTATTGCGGTTCTCGTCATTGCTTTTGCAACGGTCGGTTATCAGGCCATTAAAGCCGGCAGACTTAACCCTGTTAAGGCCATCCGTTCTGAATAGCGTAAATTTAATTAAATGAATCACAAATAAAATATTGGAAATGAAAAAGAAAATTTTAGCCATCGCTGTCCTGACATTTTTACTGGCAGGTGCATGTATTCAGGCCAGCCATGATTCGGGTGAAGATCATGTATCTGTCGGTTCAGCCCTTTTACAGGATAACTTTCGCTCTGTCCTTAAAAAGAGTTTTGACGCAAGTGCCATTAAATCAATGAACATCAGCACCGTGAGCGCCGATGTTGAAGTAAGGGGTGATGCCGCGGGAAAGGCTACTGTTGAGGTATTCGCAAAGGGCTCCAATAATAAATCCCTTTCTGCATCAGAGATCCAGCAGCGACTGGATAAGTATTACCGTATTATTACCGAGCTCAATGGAAGTGAGTTACTCGTGAAAGTCGAATTCAAAACAAAGCATATCGAAAATAATGAGGGACTTTCATTAAAGTTTGTTTTACATACCCCTGCAAACGCAGATGCGGCCATTAAGACAGTCAGCGGTGATGTGGAACTCAGCCGGGCGGCCGGTGCAAATATCGGTACCGTAAGCGGTGATATTGAAGTGGGCACTTTAAGCGGTGATGCAACAGCTTCCAGTGTCTCCGGAGACATTGAACTGCAATCAGCAAGTGGCAGCTTTTCTGCCGGAACCACTTCGGGTAACATTGAGGCAGGCACAGTAGGGGCTGTAATGGAGGCCAAGTCCGTCAGCGGAGATATCAGGATCGCCGCCGGGAAACTCGGACAGAACGTTCATATGAAAACTGTTTCAGGTGATATAAAGTTGAGTATTAAAGATAAGGCGGGCCTGGATTTAAGGCTTAAGACGCTTAGCGGAGATCTCGATATCAGCCAATTAAGCGCTGTTTCTTACGAAACAAAAACTAAACGTACCGTGGTCGCCAAGGTGAACGGCGGTGGGAAAAACTTAAACATTGAGACAGTTAGTGGGGATGTCCAAATAACGCATAATTAATCTAATTCAATCAAAAATATCTGATCATGATTAAAATAACAGATTTAGAAAAGGTGTATAGGACCGATCTGATAGAGACGGTCGCCATTAATAAAATGTCCTTTGAAGTAAGGCAGGGAGAGTTTGTAGCCATTATGGGCCCCTCAGGCTGTGGCAAATCCACGCTTTTGAATATCCTGGGCCTGCTGGACGATTGTGATGGCGGAAGTTTTATTTTTAATGGCCAGGAGATCGCGCATTTTAATGAGCAGAAAAGGGCTATGCTCCGCAAGAAGAACATCGGATTTGTTTTCCAGAGTTTTAACCTGATTGATGAACTGACCGTCTACGAAAATGTTGAGCTGCCTTTGATCTACAATAACATAAAGCCCTCTGACAGAAAGGTAATGGTAGAGGAAACACTGGAGAAGATGCAGATTATGCACCGTAAAAATCACTTCCCGCAGCAGTTATCCGGTGGCCAGCAACAGCGTGTGGCTGTTGCAAGGGCTGTGGTGAATAAACCGAAGCTGATCCTGGCGGATGAGCCTACCGGTAACCTGGATTCTCATAACGGGAATGAAGTAATGGACATGCTGACCTCATTAAATGAAGCCGGTACGACTATTATCATGGTAACACACAGTGAGCATGATGCTAAATTCAGTCATCGCATTATTCGGATGCTGGATGGGGAAAAGATCACAGAAAATATTCTCAGAGAATTAGATTATATCCCTGCTGTAGATATGTAACCGGTACCTTTTTTTATGGGCTGATTAATACAGACAAAGATGTTAAAAAATTATCTGAAGACTGCCTGGCGTAGTCTGAAAAAAAATAAGTTGTTTTCCGGCCTGAACATATTCGGTCTGGCCATAGGTATGGCAGGGGCGATCTTAATTGCGATCCTGCTCCAGCATATGATGAGTTATGACCGGTTTTATAAGGACGAAGATCAGTTGTTTGTGATCAGCAACCGGGATCACTACAGCGGAGAATTAAAGGCCTGGAAATGGACGCCAAAAGTATTGGGTTCGACGTTAAAAGGGGAGCTTCCTGAAGTTGAAGCCTGGACCAGATTTGATGACAACAATTCTTTCTTGTTTACGGTGGGTAATCAGAGGATCCAGAATAATCAAGGTTCCTATGTTGATCCTGATTTTTTTAAAATGTTCAGTTTTCCGATGGAAAGTGGCGGACCCAACAAGGATTGGGATGCCGGTAAGGGAATTATTGTTTCCGCCGGCCTGGCCAAGGCACTGTTCGGTACAAAGGATGCCGTGGGCAAGTCAATAAAACTCGATACGTCCAGTTATGTAAAAGTATCCGGCGTTATGGAGGATATGCCGACCAACACGGGCTTTAAATCTGACTATTTTTTAAGCTGGGAATACGCACGTCAGCTGGGCCGGGTCGATAGCAGCTGGGGCAATAATTCGGTGCATACCTATATTAAGCTGTCAAAAGGCGTCAACCTGACAGCATTTAATGACAAGATCAGAAATTTCCCTCATGAGCATAGAGAAAATATTACAACGCAGATATTTGCCGAGCCCTTAAGCCGGGACTATTTATATAATAAGGATGAAAATGGCCAGTATGTAACTGGCAGGATCGTGGTGGTGCGATGCCTTGCGGTTATCGGTATCTTACTGTTACTGATTGCCTGTATTAATTTTATGAACCTCAGCACTGCCCAAAGTGAACGCAGGGCCAGAGAAGTAGGGGTAAAGAAGGTAATCGGGGCGACAAGGACACGGCTTGTGCTGCAGTTTTTGGTAGAGAGCGTGCTGCTTTCTTTATTTGCCTTTGTAATTGCCATTGGCATTGTCCTTTTATTACTGCCTGCATTTAGCAACCTTGTCGAAGCGAAACTGACATGGCAGTTTGGCTGGGCTGGCTGGCTGATTGCGGTCGCTGTCATGGTCATTACCGGTCTTATTGCCGGAAGTTATCCTGCGTTCTATTTGTCTTCTTTTATGCCGGTAAAGGTATTGAAAGGCACATTTAACAGGGGGCGCGGCCGTTTCAATCCGAGATCCGTTTTGGTCGTGCTGCAGTTTACGGTGGCCATTATTTTGATTTTAACAACGATCATGATCACCGCGGATACCCGGTATGTACAAAACAGGGATACTGGCTATGATCAGGATGGCTTGGTATTTACATCTATTCGGGGGCATCTTGACAAAAATTATGTCCCTTTACGCAATGCTTTATTAAAAAGCGGCGCGGTTACCTCTGTTTCAAGAAATATGTCTCCCATTACCCAAAGATTTAGTGATGGCTGGGGGATGACCTGGCCAGGATCCACCGAAGATGATCAGAAGACTGATTTTGTTCGCTTTGGCACGGACGCAGATATGGTTAAAACCATGAGGATGCGACTGATAAAGGGACGAGATATTGATGTCTATAAATATCCCGCTGACAGCACAGCAATGATCTTAACTGAATCAGCCGTTAAAACCATGCGATTAAAACAGCCGATCGGCGCACTCGTCGGTGACAACGGGCGGCAATGGACTGTAGTAGGTGTGATCAGCGATTTTATTATTGAGCAACCCTTTGATAAGATTGAGCCCATGGTGATCGAAGGCCCATTGTCCTTCTATTCCACCATCCATTACCGCTTAAATCCGGCACATCCGGTAGAGGAGAACCTGTCGGCCATCAAAAAGATATTCGACCAGTTCAATCCTGATTACACATTTGACTATCATTTTGCGGATGATACCTATGCCGATAAGTTTAAGGAATATCAAAAGTTTGGCCAGCTGTCGCTGTTATTTGCGGGACTAACGATCTTTATTTCCTGTCTCGGGTTATTTGGTCTGATCACTTATATGGCGGAGACCAGAACTAAAGAAATAGGTGTTCGTAAAGTACTTGGGGCGTCTGTGACGGGCATCATTGGGCTGCTATCGAAGGGATTTGTCAGGTTAATCATTATTTCATTCGTTATCGCGGTGCCAATCGCCTATTACATTATGAACAGGTGGCTGTCCGGTTCGGTCTATAGTATAGGCATTCAATGGTGGTGGTTCGTTATCACGATTATTGTTGCGATTATGATTGCGTTTTTGACGGTAAGCTTTCAGGCATTGAAAGCCGCAAAGGCGAATCCTGTACAGAGTTTGAAAACGGAATGATAAATAACCTGATGAATTAAAATAGTATTCGTTATGCTTAGGATGTATCTTAAAACGGCTATTCGGAGCCTTCAAAGAAATAAACTGTTTTCCGGTCTGAATGTATTCGGGCTGGCGGTCGGCATGGCGGGTGCTATTTTAATCGCTATTTTGCTCCAATATATGCTGAGCTATGACCGCTTTCACAAAGATGAAGACCAGTTATATGTCATCAGCAACCTGGATCACTTTAATGGTGAACTACATGCATGGAAGACAACGCCAACAATCCTTGGTCCCAGCATCAAAGAGGCCATGCCCGAAATTCAGGCCTTTACCAGGGTAGATATTGGCTATTCCTATTTATTTTCAGTTGGGGAACATAGAATCCAGACCGATAAGGGGGGCTATGTAGATCCTGGCTTTTTTTCCATGTTTAGTTTCCCCATGTTAAGCGGGGCGGTAAACGATGACTGGAAGTCAGGTAGCGGTATTATTATTTCCGCATCTTTTGCAAAAGCCATGTTTGGTAATGAGAATGCAGTCGGAAAAACTTTGCGACTGGATACGACTAGTTATTTTAAGGTAGCGGGTGTCTTAAGGGACATGCCAAAGAATACAAAATTTAAGGCAGACTTTTTTCTGAGCTGGCAGTATGCGGACCGGCAAGGACAACTGGACAGTAACTGGGAGAACAATTCAGTTAATACGTATATAAAGCTCAATGAAGGAACTGATCTGACGGCCTTTAATAAAAAGATAGAAGGCTTCACACGTCTCCATAACCGGAAAATAAAGACAACCATCTTTGCTGTTCCGCTAAAAGAGGATTATTTGTATAATCAGGAGGAAAACGGGCAGTATGCTTCGGGCAGGATTGTGATTGTCAGGTGTCTGACTGTTATTGGCATTTTACTATTATTGATCGCCTGTATCAATTTTATGAATTTAAGCACGGCGCAAAGTGAACGCAGGGCCAGAGAAGTGGGTGTCCGAAAGGTTATCGGTGCTACGCGCACGAGGCTGATTGTGCAATTTCTGGTGGAGAGTGTTCTGTTGGCGTTTTTTGCCTTTATTATTGCTGTTGGTATTGTAAAGTTGCTCTTGCCTGCCTTTGGTAACCTGGTGGAGACAAAACTTAGCTGGCATTTTGGAATTGGCGGCTGGATCATCGCAGTGGCTGTTATGATCCTGACAGGATTAATTGCCGGAAGTTATCCCGCTTTTTATCTTTCATCATTTGCACCCATTAAAGTGCTGAAAGGAACACTTGGAAGGATAGGACGTAAAGTGAGTGCCCGCTCAGTTTTGGTCGTGTTGCAGTTTACGGTGGCTATTATTTTGATTTTGACAACAATCATGATCACCCAGGATACGGGATACGTGCAGAATAGGGATTCCGGATATGATAGAAATGGCCTGTTGTATACAAATCTGGAGGGTCATTTAAATAAAAACTATGAGCCGTTGCGCAATGCGTTGTTAAAAAGCGGGGCCGTTACCTCGGTTTCTAAGAATATGTCGCCTGTGACCCAGCGTTATACAGACTCGTGGGGTTTTAGCTGGCCCGGTTCTACTGAACAGGACAAGAAGATTGACTTTATCCGGTACGGAACGAATGCAGATATGGTAGGTACTTTAGGAATGCACCTTTTAGAAGGAAGGGATATTGACGTATATAAGTACCCGGCTGACAGTACGGCTGCCATGCTCACAGAGACCTCAGTCAGAACAATGCGCCTTAAAGATCCGATCGGTGCTGTTATCCGGCGCAATGACGTAACCTGGCATGTGGTAGGCGTTATTCAGGATTTTATTATTGAACAGCCCTTTGATAAAGTAGCACCGATGATTATTCTTGGGCCAGCGGCCTATTTGCAGACCATTCATTATCGTTTAAACCCTAACCGGCCGGTGGAGGCGAACCTGGCGGCCATCAAGGGGATTTTTAATCAGTTTAACCCGGATTATCCTTTTGTCTACCATTTTGTGGATAATACTTATGCTGAGAAATTTAAAGAGAATAAGAAGTTTGGTCAGCTGTCTTTGCTATTTGCGGGACTTACCATTTTTATTTCTTGTCTGGGCTTATTCGGGCTGATAACCTATATGGCTGAAACCAGGACCAAAGAGATTGGTGTGCGGAAAGTTCTGGGTGCGAGTGTAGCGGCGATTATAGGTTTACTTTCTAAAGGGTTTGTACGGCTGATTTTGATATCTTTCGTTATTGCTATACCTATCGCCTTGTTGATCATGGACAAATGGCTTTCGAGTTCAGTGTATAGTATTGGCATCCAGTGGTGGTGGTTTGTGGTGACCGTATTGATCGCCATTCTTATCGGATTTTTGACAGTTAGTTTCCAGGCACTAAAAGCGGCCAGAGCCAATCCTGTCCAAAGTCTTAAAACGGAGTAGCTGAAGAAAATGGTTTAGTTATGTTGAAATTTTATTTTAATACAGCTTTTAGAAGTTTAAAAAGAAACCGGTTATTTTCTGGCCTGAATGTATTGGGGCTGGCTATTGGTATGGCGGGAGCCATACTAATAGGTCTGTGGGCACACAATATGCTCAGTTATGACAGATTCCACCCGGACGAAGACCGGTTATTTGTTTTAAGGTGTAAAGGGACTATCAGCGGCGAAATGCGCTCCTGGAAATGGACGCCAAAGATCCTGGGTCCTACTTTGGTTGACGAGATGCCGGGCGTTGAACAAATGACACGTTATGATAGTGAATGGGACTTTCTGTTGACATATGGAAATAAGATTATTGAAGGCCATAACGGAAGTTTTGCGGATCCGGGATTTTTTAAAATGTTTGATTTTCCTTTTAGAGAGGGCGGCATTAATGAGGACTGGAAGAAAGGAAATGGCATTGTTCTGACAGAAAAATTTGCTACAGCACTATTTGGTAAACAAGAGGCCCTGGGGAGATCAATTAAGATCGATAGTGTAAATTATGTGAAGGTAACAGGGGTTCTTAAGGATTTCCCAACAAATACGATGTTTAATTGTAATTATCTTTTAAGCTGGGCTTACGCAAAGAAAATTAATGCTGTTGACAAGAATTGGTTTAATAATAATGTACAAACCTTTGTAAAAATCGAAAAAGGTACACAACTTGCCGTTTTTAATGATAAAATAAAGGATATTATCAGAGCTCATTCTGATAATGCCAATATAACCTACCAACTATTGGCTGAACCTCTGAGCCGGAACTTTCTGTATGATAAAGATGAGAATGGTGAGTTTGTTACTGGCCGGATCGTTCTTGTAAAGTCCGTTATCTTGATCGGCGTTTTTTTGGTATTGATCGCTTGTATTAATTTTATGAACCTTAGTACGGCGCAGAGTGAACACAGAGCAAAGGAAGTGGGGGTAAAAAAGGCTATCGGTGCCACAAAAAAACGTTTGGTCTCGCAGTTTTTTATAGAAAGCTTATTGCTGGCATTCATTTCATTTGTGTTGGCAATTGGACTGGTTGAACTGGTGCTGCCATTCTTTAATCATCTGGTCGGCGTGCAGCTTAGTTTGGCATTCAGCGGCAGGTTGGTCGTGGTGTCACTGATCTTTGTTTTAGCTACCGGAGCAATCGCCGGATGTTATCCCGCATTTTATTTGTCCTCTTTCAAACCGATTATGGTATTGAATGGAAAGTTTAAAAGAATATATCGTAAGCTCAATATCAGGTCAGTTTTGGTAATCCTGCAATTTACCGTATCTATCGTCCTGATGCTGGGGACAATCATGCTCATAAAAAACATTGATTATGTCAGAAACAGAGACATCGGTTATAACAATGGAGGGTTGCTGTATTCCTGGTTGACAGGTGACCTGGAGAAAAACTATCTGCCACTTAAAAATGCGCTTCTGCAAAGCGGGGCCGTTCTGTCGGTTACAAAGAATATGTCTCCTGTAACAGAGTCACAAAGCAATGGCTGGGGTATCAGTTGGCCAGGGGCGACACCAGGCGATAAGAAGATTCAGTTTATCAGGTTCAGCACAGATGCAGACATGGTTAAAACACTGGGAATGCATCTGCTGGAAGGCAGGGATATTGATGTTAATAAGTTTCGCTCTGATAGCACAGCCATGGTGCTGACCGCTTCTGCAGCCAGGCGTATGAAACTGAAAGATCCTGTCGGGGCAATTGTACGTGATAATGATGTGGACTGGCACGTTGTAGGCATCATTGAGGATTTTATTATTGATAAGCCGTTTGAAAGGATTAAACCGATGATTATCGAAGGCCCCAGGTCATGGTTTGATGTTATGCACTACCGGCTCAATCCTGGTCGTTCCACCTCAGAAAATCTGACAACTATAAAAGAGATTTTTGCCCGGTACAATCCAGGGGCACCCTTTATGTATGATTTTGTTGACAAAAGTTATCAGTCTAAGTTCAGAGAATCTGAAAGATATAGGCAGATTTCTGTTGTTGCTGCGGGGATGGCGATATTTATTTCTTGTTTAGGGCTCTTCGGCCTGATGTCCTATATGAAGGAAACAAGAATGAAGGAGATCGGAATCCGAAAGGTCCTTGGTGCTTCAGGGAGGCGTATCGCCATATTGTTATCCAAAGGGTTTATGCATCTTCTCTTTGTATCATTTCTTGTTTCCACACCGGTTGCGCTGTGGGTGATGCATACATGGCTTTCTGATATGGACTATCGCGTTGAGATTTCTGTTTGGTGGTTTGTTTATGCATTTATTTTATCGTCGGCGATTGCCACTTGTACTATTTCATATCAGGCATGGAAGGCGTCACATGTGAATCCGGTCCAAAGTCTTAAAACGGAGTAATTTTAAAAAAAGGAGGGTTTTATGATTCGATATTATTTAAAAATGGCCTGGCGCAACTTTTCATCAAGTAAGTTGTTTAGCTTCCTGAATTTAATGGGGCTGTCTATTGCGATTGCTATTTGTATACCCCTGTTTTTGTTTGTCTGCAAACAGTATAGCTTCGATAACTTTTTTTCTAAAAAGGATCAAATCTATAGAGTTAACCTGATAACGCATGATGACGATCCCGCAACCTGGGCCCATGTTCCAAATGCTGTTGCGCCGGCATTAATGAGGGATATCCCGGAAGTTAGCTATGCTGCCAGAATGTTGAAGAATGGTTTTGGAACGCCTGCCAGTTTGCGGGTGGGAGAGCAAAATTACAAGGAGGGTCTATTGTATTGGTCTGATCCGGAGTTGTTTAAAATATTTGATTTTGAGTTTATTGCCGGTGATGGACGCAGTCCGTTGAATGATAACAATTCAGTGGCCATTAATGAGTCGGAGGCTAAACGGTTATTTGGAAATAAGAACCCTATTGGCCAGCCGATTTTGGTAGATAACAAAACTCAATTAGTCGTGAGTGCTGTATACAAAGATCTACCCGATAACAGCAGCATCGATCCGGCTTTGATCGCTAACTTTAAATCTAACCGACTCAGTAAAAGCATCTACTGGAGCAATGCCAGCTATGAAACTTTTTGTTTGCTCAGAAAGGGGGCGGATGCAGGTGCCGTTAGTAAGAAACTACCGGAACTTATAAAAAAGTATGTAAAGACGGAAGACGACAGGTGGTTTGATTTGGCCCTCCAGCCTTTGTCTGATGTCCATCTGCATTCTGCTCATATTTCGGATACCTATATTAGCAGAGTCGGCGATATAAAGACGGTCCGCCAGCTTTCCCTTCTGGGTTTATTGATAGTCGTGATTGCCTGTATTAATTATATGAACCTCGCGACGGCGAAGTCTGAAAAAAGAGCCAGAGAGGTGGGTATTAATAAAACATTAGGCGCGACAAGATATCAAATGATTGGCCGGTTTTATGCAGATACCGCTCTCACTGTTCTGTTGGCGGTTATTGTTGGATTCGCCTTGTCCTTTGGCAGCCTATTTTTATTTAATGCAATAAGCGATAGTCATTTGCATATTACTGAGCTGCTTTCCCGAAGGACGTTTCTGTTTTTGGGGGTGATCTGGCTGATCGTGACAGTATTGGCAGGCAGTTATCCGGCAATGCTATTGTCCAGGAGCTCTGCCTTGCAACTGATGCAGAAGCGGTTTGCAGTTGGCGGAATGGACAGATTCCTGCGGAAATCTTTGGTAGTTGTACAGTTCAGCTGTTCAATTATACTCATAATTGCTGTTGTGATCATCTATCAACAGATGATGTTTATCAGTAATAAGAATCTGGGGTTTAATCCCAGCGGTTTAGCCATGATTAATATTAGTGGCATACGTGATAAGCAAAGCCTGGAAAGCCTCACCAATTCCTTAAAGGAAATACCGGCTGTACAGGAGGTTACCGAATTACAATCGCCCCCCGGCTTCTCAGCCAGCCTGCGGTCACTTAGGAAAGCCGATGAGAAGTCTGGCCCCTCTTTGTATACTTGTTATGCAGATGCAAACGTGGTACCCGCCCTGGGGCTTCAGTTGTTGGCGGGAAAAACCCTACCTGACCATCTGAGTGCAACAGATTCCACGGTATATGTACTGGCCAATAAAAAGGTCGTTGATTATTTAGGTTGGACGCCGCAGGAAGCGATCGGTAAGAAGGTGAATGTGGAACTGGGAGATAATGCCTATATCGTTGGTGTTGTAGGTGATTTTAATTACATGTCATTAAAGCGCCCGATTGAGCCTTATGTGTATTATGCCACAAATGACGCTCCGGAGTCAAAGAATGCAATGATCGTTAAGGTCAGTACAGACCAGTTAATGGCGACAATGGATAGGATCAAGGCGGCATTTACAGAAAATGTCCCTTCGGCGGCTTTTGACTATGCTTTTTTAGATGCCCATTTGGCTTCACTATATAATACTGAGAAGGTCGTTCAGAAGACCGTATTGCTGTTTTCTACGCTGGCGATCTTTGTTTCCTGTTTGGGCTTGTTTGGCTTATCTGCTTTTATGGCTGAACAAAAGACAAAAGAAATAGGTATCAGAAAAGTATTGGGAGCCAGTAATTTCTCGATCGGAAGCATGCTCAGCATTGACTTTTTAAAATTGGTGGTGCTTGCTATCATTATCGGTATTCCCCTGGCGATTTATATGATGCAGAAGTGGCTGGTCCACTTTGAATATCGCATCAGGATTTCCTGGGTGGTGGTGGCACTTGCTGCTATTGCCGGTTTGTTGATTGCGTTTATTACAGTATCCTATCAGTCTGTCAAGGCAGCCAGGAGCAATCCTTTGAAAAGTATCAAAACTGAATAAGCCGGCGCTTTATTAAAGTATTCAGCAACAATGTATTATATTCACGTTCATAAAAAAGAACCTAATTATGATTCAATTATCTCATATAAGTAAATGGGTTAAAACAGGAAGCTTGCAAACCTTCCTATTAAAAGATATCAATCTTGAAATCGAAAAAGGCGCCTTTGTTTCGATAATGGGACCTTCCGGATCCGGTAAGTCCACTTTGCTCAACGTGATGGGCATGTTGGATGACTGGAACGAGGGAGAATATTTGTTTATGGGCGAGGACGTTGGTAAACTCAAAGAGAAAGCTAAAAGCGCATTACACAAAAATCATATCGGTTTTGTATTTCAGGCTTATCATTTGATTGATGAGCTGACCGTTTATGAAAATATAGAAACACCACTTTTGTATCAGGATATTAAAGCTTCACAACGCAAAGCCATTGTCGCCGACATGTTAGACCGTTTCCAGATTGTCGGCAAAAAGGACCTGTTTCCAGCTCAATTATCTGGCGGACAGCAACAGCTGGTGGGTATAGCCCGTGCACTGGTAGCGAAACCTGATCTGATTTTGGCGGATGAACCCACTGGGAACCTGAATTCTAAACAAGGAGAGGAGATCATGGATATTTTTACACAGTTGAATAAAGAAGACGGCGTAACGATCATTCAGGTGACACATTCGGAAAAGAATGCAGCCTATGGCAATCGGATCATTAATTTACTGGATGGCAGGATCGAAGCATAGAGCAACCAAAGTTTACATATCGGTTTTTCATTTTCGCGGCTATGGCCCTCATTAAGATATTTATATTTTGGTGGGTCATGGCCGTTTTCAATTTAAAAATATTTTTCCTCATCTAAAGACCTGACAAACTTTATCTTATCAAATGTTATCGGATTGCCCTCAATTTTATTTTTGGTTTATAATATAAACTAGTTTATGTTTGTTGTATTAAATTTGAGCTCATGGAAGAAAAAGCCATTTCACCTGTAGAAAGTCTGCAGATCATTGAAAAGATGCTGGCAGAAACCCGCCATCGTTTTTATAATAATGGATTCGCATTTCTGTTCTGGGGTGTACTTGTCATAGCCGCCTGTCTGATTTCTTATGTCTGTTATCAGATGGACATTCAAGGTATTGATGGATATATCTGGGGTATTACCGTTGGTTTTGGTCTGATCGTAACGTTCATCTATTATGCGCGCATTGCGCCCAGGCGGCGAAGCTTCACCAGACTTGATACGATCAATGGAAAAGTATGGATCGCCTATGCCATCAGTTATGTTGTATTAATGTATTTATGTAGCTATTACCATCAGTTTGCACCTCCGTTTATTTATTGTCTTTTGGGCCTTGGCATGTTCGCCACTGGCGGCATATATAAATTCTGGTCGCTATACGCGGGTGCGGTTGTATTCTGGCTGGGCGCCATCGTATGTACGTTGATGAAACAAAATATAAATCAATATCTGGTGTCTATTGCTGTGATGTTTTTAGGTTATCTGGTACCGGGATATATCCTTTGGAAAACGGCAAAAAATGAGGCGCATGTTTAAAGAACTGGACCCATTACTGCATTCTGAACTTAGATTAGCTATTATCAGTTTACTGGTGGGGGCTTCAGCTGCCGATTTTAAGGAACTGAAAGAGAAAACGGGCGCGACGGCAGGTAATCTTAGCGTTCAGGTGCAAAAGCTTTCTGATGCGGGTTATATCCGGGTAGAAAAGTCCTTCAGGGGAAAGTATCCCCTGACAACCTGTAAGATTACAAAAGAAGGTTTAAAAGCCTTCGACAATTATGTAGAAGCGCTGAAAGACTACCTGAGACCTAAACCTTAAGTTCTTTCTTACGGATCTAATAGATTCCTTACCGACATTCTGAGTTGTTTTACCGCAAAACTATGGCTGAGTTCATCAAATGCCCGCAATTTTGTTGGCGGACATCTTTCGATTCAACACAATACAGACATGCTATGAAAGTCAGTTTTTTTCTTTGCATTTTCAGCCTTGTTTTTGCACAGGTCAGCGCACAGACACCCGTTCGGGGGTGGGTCAGAGATCATAAAATGCGTCCCCTTGTCGGTGCAAATATCACGGTAAAAAACGGATATGACGGAGCCATTACGGATAGTTCAGGTAACTATACATTCATGACGGCAGATGTGGGCCGGGACACGGTTGTCTTCAGTATGGCAGGCTATGAAAGCGTTGAAAAGGTCATTGAACTGAAAGGTCAGGCTGTCACCTTAAATGTTGTATTGCAGGAAGCGTTTAATGAATTAAAGGCTGTAACGATTACTGCCGGGTCGTTTTCTGCCGGAGATAATAAAAAAGGTGTTGTTCTTTCATCGCTGGATATTCTTACCACTTCCACTAATGCAGATATTTCCTCCGCCATGCGGTTATTGCCCGGTACCCAGCAAAATGGGGAGTCGTCCGGTTTATTTGTACATGGAGGTACCGCAGGGGAAACCGCCCAGTATATGGATGGAGCCGTGATCCAGCATCCTTATTACGCAGGCGGCCCTCAGGTCATGCAAAGGGGGCGGTTTGATCCTAGGCTTTTCAGTGGAACCATGTTTGCCACAGGTGGCTATTCTGCGCTCTATGGTAATGCCATGTCTTCCGTGTTGCTCATGAATAGTAATGATTTGCCCGAAAAGTCAGAGTATGAGATCGATATTTCTCCTATCGCCTATGTAAACCTCCGCACACAGCAATTATCCAGGGATAAGAAATCCGGCTATGGCGCCAGTTATAATTATATTAATATCTGGCCGGAAATGCAGGTTGTGCCTACCTATTTTGATATTACACGTGTGCCTGTTTACCATACTGGTAATTTCTTTTATCACAGGAAGACCAAGGGAGGTATGATTAAGTATTATACGGAATTCAGTCATAATGATGTCGGATACGCCTGGCAAGATATCGACAGTCTCTCGCTAAAGGATAAAATTAATGTGGCCAACAACAACTGGTATAATAACTTGAACTGGACAGAGCGCCTGGGTGCAAGCTGGAAACTGGTCTGGGCCAATAGTTTCAGTATTAATCATGATCATGTCGTCAGAAGTATACTTAACAGTGATAATGAACCCGTGAGTTTTTCGCCGTCGTATCACTGGATGAATAATAAGATATTTACTTTTCTGAATACGGAGGATCATCTGCAGTCGAGGTTTATTCTGGAGAAGAAATTTCATCATTTAAATGCCATCCGCTTTGGAGGTGAGTATAATTACGCACACACGGATGGCCTGTACAATGACCGGAAGGTGCGCTTCAAGGATAACTATGGCGCCGTCTTTGCAGAAAATGATCTTTATTTTACCGGTGATTTTATGCTTAAAACGGGCGTCCGCGCTGAAAGGTCTGCATTGGTGAATGAAACCAAAGTGGCCCCCAGGGTATCCATGGCGTATCGGGTTGGCCCCAATGCGCAGATATCCGGTGCGTACGGAATTTTTTACCAGAAACCTGAAGCGAACTACCTGATGTACAATCAGCATCTGGGATTCACAAAGTCAACTCAGTATATTCTTAACTATCAAAAGAGTAGCACCAGTCAGATTCTGCGCCTGGAGGCCTACTATAAGAAGTATGATGATCTGATCCGCCTGGTACCTGCTACCCAGATCAATGACTTCCCCTATGATAACGGTGGCGACGGGCATGCCGCAGGAGTTGACCTGTTCTGGAAAGATCAAAAGACATTTCCGTTCAAGTACTGGATCAGTTACTCCTATATTCATACCAGACGCAAGTTCCTGAATTATCCCACCGCGCTGCAACCGGATTTTGTCACGCCACATACGTTGTCCGCTGTTTTGCAGCAGTTTATTCCCAGTATCAAAACACAGGTGAATTTCTCCTATAGCTTCGCTACCGGAAGGCCTTATTATTATTTCCAGCCGGATCTGGAAAACCATACGTATCATTTAAAGAACCAGGGAAAATCTTCCAGTTACAATAACCTCGATTTTAGCATTGATTATCTGCCGGATTTTGGAAAGACGAATAAAAAGATGACGGTCATGTTTGTTGCTACCATTAAAAATATTTTCGGGTTGCAGCAACTATATACGTATAATTATTCTTATGACGGCTCCTACAAACAACCTGTCTGGCCTATGTCTAAAAGGCAGTATTTTGTCGGGGTGTTCTTTAATTTTGGACGAGACCGCTCTGAGGAGATCATTAATGAGAATCTATAAACAGTCAAATCTTTCACCTAAATAAAACTACAATGATAAAAATGATCGCAATGGCTATAATAGCCTTAATCACCGGAGCTGCCGGTCTTAAAGCTCAATCCGCCAGGTATGCCCCGGCTATGAAGGCAAATCTTAAATTGCTGCAGTCGGCTAAAACAATGCAAGACTATAATAGTGTCTCTGCTGCGTTCAACAGAATTGCACAGGCGGAAAAAAATCTATGGATTCCTTATTATTATGCAGCGCTTGCTAAGTTGACAGGGGCTATGCATGACGGAACCGTTGATAAAGACCAGACAGGGGGAGAAGTCGACAGTCTATTGGCTAAAGCTGAGTTAATTGAGAAGAATTCTGAGCTAAGCACATTACATTATTACAATGAAGTAATGAAAATGTCCGTCAATCCAGCGCAGCGCTATATGGAAGCGGCTCCTTTGATGGAAAAGTATTATCAGACTGCAGTTGCACAGGATTCTGCCAATCCCAGAATTTATTTTATGAAGGGAGAGACCGTGTTCCATACACCTGAAAGTTTTGGCGGTGGAAAAGCCGCTGCCAAACCGATCTTCCAAAAGTCCGTTGACCTGTTTGCCGCTCAAGATACGACGGCCAGCTTTAAACCCAGGTGGGGGCAAGCAGAAGCAAAGGCCATGCTGAAACAGTGCGGCGAATAACCAGTCAGCGCCTATTAAAGGGGGTATATTATAGACCTAACTTTTTCTTAAAATAATTTAGCGGAGGGTGATTGATCCTCGGTGTTGCCCTATTCGTCTGTAGGCGGATAAGTCCTCTTTGGTGTGGCGACTTTCTTTTTGAGGACTAATGCGCTTTTTTGATATTGTTTTTTGTCGGATAATGGTGATGCCTCTGGTTTCCTGACGGCCGCCAAGGCCTGGCTTCCTTTCAAAAATTTAATGGAATTCTCGGGAAAATTATTACTTTGTGCGTATATCTGATCCATATGGCTAAGTCATTTATAAATATCAAGGAGCTGGCCCAGGCCCTGAGCCTTTCTACTTCGACTGTCTCCAGAGCGTTCCGGGACAAGAATGATATTAATCCGCAAACCAAACAATATATTTTGGATAAGGCCAAGGAACTGGGCTATTATCCAAATATTTATGCCAGCAACCTGAGAGGGTCGAAGAGCCGGACGCTGGCGGTCATTATGCCTGAACTGGCCAATAATTTTTTCTCTCTGGCTGTGAAAGGCATAGAAAAAGTTGCGCAGGATAAAGGCTATCATACCCTGGTATATGTTACAGACAGTAATTATGACAAAGAAGTCAGTATCGTTGAAGATTTATTTAATGGCAGGGTAGAAGGGATCATTATGTCTGTATCAGGAGAAGGCACCGATCATCAGTATATCGGTAAGTTAAAAGAGAGCCGGATTCCGCTGGTTTTCTTTGATCGGGTGTATGACGACATTGATGTCCCCAAAGTCGTTACCGATGACTTTGACAGTAGCTTTAAGGCCACAACGTATTTTCTGAAAAAAGGGCTGGATCGGGTGGCTTTTCTGGTCATTGACAAAAACGTATCCATTGGTAATGCCAGGTTGCAGGGATATCTTGAGGCCCACAGACAATGTAACATAGAAGTAAATAAGAACCTGATCATTGATTGCACCAATGATTTTGAAGAGTCCTATAATGCAATAAAAAAAGCCATTGAGCTATATAAACCCCAGGCCTTATTTGCCAGTGTGGAGCGTTTGGCCACCGCCGCTTACCGTGTCTGCAATAACCTTAAATTGCAGATCCCGTCAGATATAAAAGTGATCAGCTATTCTAATTTAAGTATAGCAGATCTTCTTCATCCTTCTCTTTCCACCATTACGCAGCCAGCCGAAGCATTAGGCAGGGAAGCCGCTAAACTGATCTTCGGTATTCTATGCGGTGTTGAACTTCCTAAAAAAGAACAAATTTTATCTTCTGATATCATTCACCGGGCATCGACCCAATTCTAAGTGCCGGACCGAGAAGCTGGGTGCAAACATCTGTTGGTTATCAAAACGTTAATTCCCTAAAACAGGGCTCAGGAAGGTGGATTTCGGATTAAATAAATTGCCAAAACCTCGGTGTTTTATGTTATAGAAATCTTAATAAAAACCAAAAATAATTTGGCAGTTATTTAAAATCCGTTTAGTTTAGCCGCAGAATATTGATCGGGAACGTTTCCGGTAACATTCGGGAACGTTCCCTTTTGAAAATACAACCATTGAAAGATACACTCATTAACAAAAAATTAAAATATTCTAAAACCTTCAATGAAATGATGCATTCTAAAAAACTTCCTTTCTTACTGGGGCTCTTTTTGTCAGTCATCTTTAGCGGATGGACAATGGCACAGGGGAGCAGGACAGTTTCCGGGGTCGTTTTAAACCAGGATCAGACACCTCTGGCCGGTGTTTCCGTCCGGGCAATTCAAAGCGGATCCGGAACTGTTACGGACATCAAAGGCGCTTTTTCGCTTCAGGTCCAGCCTACAGAATCCAGTCTTTCTTTTTCTTTTATCGGCTACCTTACCCAGCAGGTTGCCATTGCTGGCGGCAATCAGTTAAAGATAACGCTGATAAAGGATAGTAGTTCTACACTCAGCGATGTCGTCGTAATTGGATATGGGTCTGTAAGCAAAAAAGATGTGACCGGTGCTATTTCAACCATCTCCGAAAAAGACTTTCAGAAAGGATCCATTACCAGTTTTGACCAGATGATCGCCGGGAAAGCACCCGGTATTTCTATTACTTCCAACGGTGGTCATCCCGGCAGCGGATCCAAAATAAGAATCCGGGGCCTTTCTTCACTCAATGCCGGTCAGGATCCATTACAGGTCGTGGACGGGGCGCCGTTTGACGGGTATGTAAATCCTAATGATATTGAGTCTGTCACTATCCTGAAGGATGCCGCTTCTGCAGCAATATACGGCTCCAGGGCGTCCGGAGGGGTTATTCTGATTACAACCAAAAAAGGCCGGGCCGGGCAAACCAGGGTTAATTTTAATACACAGTTTTCGGTCAGTAAAATTAAAGGGTATGTAGATGTGCTCACCGGAGACCAGTTCAGGGGTTACATAAATAGTCAATCGTATTTTGATTTTGATACTTCCTATAGAAGCCGGCTGGGGACAGCCAGTACCAACTGGCAAAAAGAGATTTACCAGACAGCCTTAACCACGAATAATAATCTGAGTGTCTCCGGAGGGATTGGCAAACTACCTTACCGGTTGTCTGTCGGTTATCTGAATCAGGATGGTATCCTGAAAACAGATAACATGCAGCGGACAACTGGCTCATTGAGCCTGACGCCGTCACTTTTTGATAATCACCTGAAGATCGCCCTAAATTTGAACGGTAGTCTGACTAAGAACAGAAATGCCAATCAGGGCGCCATCGGAGCGGCGATCGCGTTTGACCCGACTCAATCTGTTTTTGACGAGAACAATGCTTTATTTGGGAACTATTTTGAATGGATGCGAGAAGATGGGACACCTAATCCGCTCGCGCCTATTAACCCTGTCAGCATGTTGATGCAACGTAGGGACGTCAGTAACTTTAACCGGGGTTTTGGTAATATCAAGCTGGACTATAGCCTGCATTTTCTTCCCGATCTGCAGATCAGTGCCAATCTCGGTTTTGATGTGGGCAAAACGACAGGCACTACCCGGGAAGACAGTACTTCCAGAAATACGTATAACCTACAGGGAGACATCGCCTACAAAGGGCTAAATAACCAGTATAGCAGCGATTTCAATAATTATTTTGCGGAGTATATGCTGAACTATAAAAAAGATATCAGTTCCATTAAAAGTAATATTAACGCCCTGCTGGTCTACGGTTATTACGATAATAAAAGCACGGAGGATAAATACGCATCTTTTGATTATCTAAACAGAGAGATCCCTAATACAGAACCGCTGTATCCATATACTATGAAGCAGACGACGCTGATCTCTTATATCGGCCGCTTAATCTATACATACGATGAAAAGTACACGCTAACGGCTTCCATTCGCAGAGACGGCTCGTCCAAGTTTGCACCAGATGTCCGCTGGGGCTGGTTTCCTTCAGTAGCCCTTGGCTGGAACCTGAAAAAAGAAGCCATGTTCCGTGACTGGGATGCGCTGTCTTCTCTGAAATTCAGGGCCAGTTATGGTATTACGGGTAATCAGTCCGGTATAGATGACTACAAGTATATCCCGACCTACTATCTGAGTGACAATGTATCTCAATACCAGTTTGGCGATAGCTTTTATGAGATGTATACCCCCTCGCCTTATGATGAATCTTTAAAGTGGGAAAGAACTGCCTCTGCAAATATTGGTATAGACTTCGGATTGCTCAATGACAGGATTAACGGTAGCCTGGATCTTTATAATAAGCATACAAAAGACTTACTGGCCACTGTGAATATTCCTGCAGGTACCAATTTTACCAATCAGCTCTTAACCAATATCGGAGAAATGAACAGTAAAGGTATCGAGCTTAACCTGGGTTTTGTGCCCGTTAAAACAGCAGACCTGAATTGGTCCGTCAATTTGAACGCCTCCTATAACAACAGTAAGATCACAAATCTGCTGGCACATGCAGACTCTTCTTTTAAAGGACAGACCACCGGCAGTATTGAAGGTGCCACAGGACAGACCATACAGATTCAGAACCTGAACCAGGATCCCAATACATTTTTAGTATACAGGCAGGTCTATGATGCGAATGGTAAACCCATTGAAGGTGCGTATGCGGACCTGAATGGAGATGGGGCGATCAATCCATACGATGACCAGTATTATTATAAATCTCCATGGCCCAAATGGGTATTGGGCTTCAGCACCCATCTGGATTATAAAAACTGGTCGTTCAGCACAACGCTTAGAGCAAATATTGGCAATTACATGTATAACAATGTGGCCTCTAACCATGGAATTGCCTATAATATGGCGGTCAACCAATATCTCTCTAATGCGGTAAGTGATGTGCTCTATACCAATTTTGTTGAAAAACAGCAACAATCAGATTACTACGTACAGAATGCCTCATTCCTGAAAATGGATAATATTGGAATAGCATATAAGGTGGGCAGTGTCTTTAACTGGAAAAACTCGAACCTGACACTCAGTGCGAACGCACAGAACGTATTCTGTGTCACGAAGTATGACGGCCTTGATCCCGAATTCTATGGCGGTATAGATACCAATATCTATCCCAATCCAAGAGTTTATACAATTGGGCTGAATCTTAACTTTTAGAATCTGATGCAAAAAACAGTGGATGCTCTTAAAGGAGCAGACACACGCTAAAATAATTTGAGATGAAATATTATTTTCAAAAGATACATATAGTTTGGGCAGTGGTGGTGATGATGACCGCCTTCTCCTGCAGCAAAAAGCTAGACAGGTCGCCCATTAATACAACAAGTGATAAAGAAGTATTCAGCACCATTCAGGGTACGAAACAAGCGCTTGCAAAAGTGTATGGCGCCTTCGCCTTAACTGGAAGCAGTGGGTCCGGCAGTTCGGATCTGGGGGGTATTGATGCCGGGACATCAGATTTTCTGAGGCTGTATTGGAATGCACAGGAACTGCCTACTGATGAGGCGCTCTGTGCATGGGGAGACCCCGGCATTCCTGATCTCAATGAGATCAGCTGGACTTCCGGTAATCTTTTACTGAACGGGTTATATAACCGCTGTATCTACCAGATCACCGCTGCGAATTCTTTTATCAGGGAAACAGCTACTGTTCCTTCCTCTTTCAGTGAGCAGGATCAGGAAGACCTAAAACATTTTAGGGCAGAGGCTCGTTTTATCCGTGCCTATCAATACTGGGTATTGATGGATCTGTTCGGTAATCCGCCTTTTACGGACGAAAACAGTGCTATCGGCAAGGTCGCTCCTCCCCAAATTAAGCGGGCCGACCTGTTTACCTATATTGAGTCTGAACTAAAAGCCATTGAACCGGATCTTGTAGCACCGAGACAGAATGAATATGGCCGTGCGGATCAGGCTGCCGACTGGGCGCTGCTGGCAAGACTTTACCTGAATGCTGAGGTATATACCGGTACGGATCGTTATACGGACGCGATTACCTATTCCAAAAAGGTCATTGCATCCGGCTACAGCCTGGACACGCACTATAATAACCTGTTTCTGGCAGATAATAACCTCAATAATCCGGAAACGATTCTTTCGATTAATTATGATGGCAACAAAACGCAGAACTATGGCGGTACGACTTTTCTGGTCAATGCATGTATCGACGGCAGCACCGGCGACGGCCCGGCGTCCTATGGTGTTCCGACAGGCGGATGGGGAGGCATAAGAGCGCGCTCACCGCTGCCTAAACTTTTTGGCGATGACTATACCACTTCCAAGGATAAAAGAGCGGCATTGATGTTAGGTACTGATTATGAGATTACGAATCAATCTACTTTTGCTCAGGGCGTAAAAGTCATTAAATTCCGGAATACCAATGCAAACGGAAGCCTGCCTGCCAATGCCGGAACTTATGTTTCGACAGATTTTCCCCTTTTCAGGGTGGCTGAGCAATATCTGATTTATGCAGAAGCTGTGCTTCGTGGCGGCACCGGAGGTGACAAGGCAACCGCTATCAGTTATATCAATAAGCTGAGAGAACGGGCTTACGGAAATAATAGCGGGGATGTTTCCAATATCACATTGAACTTTATCCTGGATGAAAGAGCCAGGGAGCTGTATTATGAAGCCTTCAGAAGAACAGACCTGATTCGCTTTGGCAAGTTCACCGGAAGTGCCTACGTATGGCCCTGGAAGGGCGGCGTTAAAGACGGAACCAGTGTGGCGGACAAGTATAACATATTTCCAATACCCGCCTCTGATATTGCGGCGAACCCCGATAATCTCACGCAGAATCCGGGTTACGGCAGTTAAAACAGTCAATCACTTTGCAAAACTCTACAATAATGAAAATCCGACTTAATTTTTTACATATCCTGGGTGCGCTGCTGATGCTATCAATGGTATCCTGCAAAAAAGAGGGTACACTGGTGGTCGCCTCTCCCAGTTCTCCTGTTAACTTAACAGCCAGTCAACAGACAATTGTTCTTAGTGAAGGCAATGCGACAGAAAACGCAGTGGATCTGTCCTGGAATAAGGCTGATTTTGGTTATGCTGCGGCGATAAATTACACTTTACAGGTGAGCTTCAGGGATTCTGCATTTCACAAGTTCTCGTCTGTAGGGGTAGGAGCGGCTAACACGCTTTCCTTTACGACGGCTGATTTAAA
Organism: Arachidicoccus terrestris; assembly: GCF_020042345.1. Classification (NCBI taxonomy): domain Bacteria; kingdom Pseudomonadati; phylum Bacteroidota; class Chitinophagia; order Chitinophagales; family Chitinophagaceae; genus Arachidicoccus; species Arachidicoccus terrestris. The sequence continues at coordinate 1,814,397 of NZ_CP083387.1, read as the reverse complement.
TACACTGCTGTTGGGCGCCAAGTATGAGGCGGGTACCGAGGGCGATGTAATGCTCAGGGTATTGGCGCAGGTAGCCGACAGCCTTTATGCGTTCTCTGACACTTTGATCCTTAAAGTTACGCCTTATGTCGCCAAACGGGTGATCACCTATTCCGCTCTGTATGTGCCGGGTGCTTATCAGGGCTGGATGCCTGCCAGTGAGGTTATTGCGCGGTTATTCTCAGTAGCAGATAATGGTGTTTATGAAGGTTATGTGAACCTGCCGGATGCCACTAATGAATTTAAGTTCACAGCAGAGCCAAACTGGGACGGCGCCCAGTATGCCAGCGGGGGCGCTGGGCTATTGGCCACAAGTGGTGATAATCTCAAAGTGGATGGAGCGGGCTATTATCTGATGAAAGCAGATACGAAGAAACTGACCTGGAATGCTACACCGGAGGATTGGGGCATTATCGGCGATGCGGCCAAGGGCTGGGGAGACGCTGACGATATCCTGTTTGATTTTGATGCCGAGAACCAGGTATTGACTAAAACAGTCGCCTTAAAAGCAGGCAATCTTAAATTCAGGGCCAATCACAAGTGGGACCTGAATATAGGGGTAAATGCCAAATACGGCGGCGACAATATTGTTATCACTGAGGCCGGTACCTATAAGATCACACTTGATCTGAGAGTACCATCTGAGCCCATCGTAACAATGGCTATTCAATAGTTCACTTTCGAATCACTGGCTTTTACCAAAAGGCCGGTGATTCATTATATGTATCATTCATGCGCATTTTAAGTACAGCGATCATTTCTTTAAGTTTAATATCAGCCTCAATGGGCCAGAATTCTATGGTAGTTACTGAAACAAAAAACACCTCTTCATTGAAAACACAGCAAGTACATCATCCTATACCTGCCCCTTCTGCCTTGCTGGCGCCCGGGAATATAGTTCAGGTAGAAGCCACTGGGCAGGGACTGAAGATAAGGACCTCCAATAGTTATATCGAAATCTCTGCTTACTCACCTTCAGTGATCCGTGTCAGAATGGATAAGAGGCCGCTGGGCAGGGACTTTTCTTATGCGGTAATTACCGGGCCGGAAACGACAGGCACTAAATGGCAGGAATTTACTGACAGCCTGGTGTTTTCAACAGACAGCCTGGACGTGGTCCTTCAGAAGCATCCGTTTTCTATTGCCTTTTATACAAAAGACGGGAGGGTCATTAATGAAGACGTCGCGGGAATGGGAACGTCCTGGATAGGAGATCAGGTGACCACCTATAAACAGTTGCAGCCTGAAGAGCGCTTTATCGGGCTTGGAGAAAAAACAGGTAATCTGGACAGAAAAGGCTCCGGATATGTGAACTGGAACAACGATTCATATGGTTATGCGGCCAATGAAGATCCGATCTATTCCAGTATTCCGTTTTATATCGGACTGCATGACCACCTTTGTTACGGTATTTTTCTGGATAACACTTTTAAATCAGATTTTAATTTTGGTGCCAGCAATAACCGTTTTTCATCTTTTGGTGCCGATGGTGGCGAGATGAACTATTATTTTATTTCCGGAGGCCATGTGGCAGACATCATTACTGATTATACAACACTGACAGGCCGAATGCCCCTGCCGCCCTTGTGGAGCCTGGGCTATCAGCAGAATCGCTATAGCTATTACCCGGATACAGAAGTGCTCAGGATCGCCAAAACGCTTAGAGAGAAGAAAATTCCCGCGGATGGTATTACGCTGGACATCCATTATATGGAGAAGTATAAACTTTTTACATGGGATAAGAAGCGTTTTGCTGATCCGGTAAAGATGAATAAAGAATTGGAGTCCATGGGCTTTAGGACCACGGTCATTGTGGATCCCGGCATTAAAGTAGAAAAGGATTATCCGGCCTATGAGGATGGTAAAGCCAAAGATGTATTTATCAAGTATCCTGATGGCCATCCTTATACGGCCCAGGTATGGCCAGGCTGGTGTAATTTTCCGGATTTTACCAGTGAAAGAGGGAGAAGCTGGTGGGAAGATAAAGTGAAGTTTCTGGCGGGTACCGGCGTAGACGGGATTTGGAATGATATGAACGAGATCGCCAGTTGGGGAAATAAAATGCCTTTTAATGTGCTGTTTGATTATGACGGCGCCGGCGCAACAACCATCGGCGCACATAATGTTTATGCGCTGGAAATGGCCAGAGCCAGCTATGAAGGCGCTAAAAAGAGTTTTAAAGAACGTCCGTTTATCCTGACCAGAGCGGGCTATGCCGGTCTCCAGAGATATACGGCCATCTGGACCGGTGATAACCGGGCAGAGGATGATCATATGATCGCAGGGATACGTTTATTGAACAGCCTCGGTTTGAGTGGTGTCGCTTTTACGGGTATGGATATAGGCGGATTTACCGGTAATCCAAGTATTGCGTTATATGCCAGATGGATCCAGATTGGCGCGTTTACTCCTTATTACAGGGGGCATACAGCAGTGAATACAAAATCTGCCGAGCCCTGGACCTTTGGTGAAGAGGTGACCGAGATCGCCAGAAACTTTATCGGCCTCCGATATCGTTTGTTGCCGTATATCTATTCTGCCTTCTATAATGCAACACAAGACGGGCTGCCTCTTATGCGCAGCCTGGCTATAGACTATAGTTTTGATGACAAGGTTTATGATACCCGGTATCAAAATGAATACCTGTTCGGGCCCGGTATATTGGTGTTGCCTTTTGAAAGTAAGCAGGCGTTTGGTGAGGCTTATTTTCCGAATGGTATCTGGTATGATCTTTTTACCGGTGAAGTGCAAAAAGGAAATGAGGAAAGAATCCTGAAACTGGCTTATAATAAATTGCCGGTATATGTAAAAGGCGGCAGTATTATCCCGATGCAATCGCTGATCCAATCTACGGCACAGCTACCCAAAGATACATTGATCCTTAATATTTATAAAGGAGAGTCGGACAACCGGTATACGTATTACGAAGATGACGGAAGATCCTATGGATATCAGTCGGGAGATTATTATAAAAGGGATTTCATTTATGACCAGGCAAATGGCAGGATCATTTTGAAAAAGAAAGAAGGAAATCGAAGCTCTAATTTTAAAAGCATTAAATTGGTGATGCATGGTTTTGGCAGTCAGCAGCATTTCTCCATCGAGGGACATGAAGTCGGTTTTAAGAAGGACTTCGTAGCTTTACTGACGCCGATCTCTAAGTTCGATCCCCAGGGAGTGGCCAATCCGCTGGAAGGGGAAGGTGTATTGAGCCATGTTATCAGAAATTCGGATGAACAGATCATTATAGAGCTAAAATAGGTATTAAGATAAAAAAGCTAAGAATTATGCGTAAATGGTTATGGATATTACTGATCGGGGGAGGGATGTTCACAAAACTGAGCGCTCAGCCAACACTCAAGGCCTTAGACAGGGTACGCCCTATGTCCTGGTGGGTGGATATGGCCGACTCGAGTCTTCAGCTTCTGGTACATGGCAAGGATATCGCAGAACGGACAGTTTCATTTACTTACCCGGGTGTACATCTGGTAAAAGTGCATCATGTGGAAAACCCTAACTATCTTTTTATTGATCTGGTCATCGATAAGGGGACTGATCCCGGTTCTTTTGTTATCAGCTTTACAAAACAAGGATCGGAAGCGCTGCACTACACCTACCGGCTGGACAAACCCAGCAGCGATCCCGGCCGCAATCAGGGGGTAACGAATAAGGACCTGATCTATCTGATCATGCCGGACCGTTTCTCCAATGGAGATCCTTCCAATGACCGAATCCCGGGCATGAAAGATCAGTCGTTGAACCGGGATTCTATGTATGAGCGGCATGGTGGTGACATTCAGGGGTTGATGAACCACCTGGATTATCTCAGGGATTTAGGCGTCACTGCCATCTGGTGTACCCCTATGGTCGAAAATGATATGACCAAGGCCTCCTATCATGGCTATGCCGCAACGGACATCTATAAGATTGACCCGCGTTTTGGCACTAATCAGCTTTATAAAGCCTATGTTGAGAAATGCCACAGCATGGGCCTTAAAGTGATTAAGGATGTGGTACACAATCATATCGGGTCTGAGGGGTGGATCAGGAACGACCTGCCTATGAAAGATTGGGTTCACCAGTGGCCCGCTTATACCAACAGCAGTTACAGGGATCAGCCGGTGATGGATATTCACCGTTCCGCTATTGATAAAAAGATCATGCTGGACGGATGGTTCGTACCTACCATGCCGGATCTGAATCAAAACAATCCTTTTGTCGACAAGTATTTATTACAAAATCATATTTGGTGGATAGAGTATGCGGGGATTGACGGCCTTCGCCTGGATACGTACCCTTACAACGACCCGGAATTTATGGCGGACTGGGCAAAGGCCATTTTAAAGCAATTTCCGCATCTGTCCATCTTTGGGGAAACCCTGGTAACTACCGTTGCAGAACAGGCTTATTTTGCAGGTGGCAATACCGTTAACAGAGGCATGGATACTTATCTGCCCGGGGTGACAGATGCTGCTTTGAAGGATGCGATCTATGGTTTTTTAAATGACAAAGACGGTTGGGTAGACGGCACCAATAAACTGTATGCCATACTATCGCTTGATTTCCTGTATAAACATCCGGAAAAGAACGAGATTTTCATGGACAACCATGATATGAGCAGGTTTTATTCCATGGTAGGCGAAGATTTCAACAAGTTTCAGCAGGGGATGGGCATATTGCTTACCATGCGGGGTGTGCCACAGATATATTATGGTACAGAGATCTTAATGAAAAATTTCTCTGCCCCCGATGGGCTGGTCAGAGAGGATTTTCCCGGCGGGTGGAGGTCAGATAAGGTAAATAAGTTTACAGCCTCAGGCCGGAGTGCCAGCGAAAACAAAGCTTTTGATTTTATCAGGACGCTGGCACGGTTTAGAAAATCAAGCCCGGCCCTGCAAACAGGTAAGCTGATGCAGTATGTACCCGAAGGTAAGGTTTACGTATATTTCCGCTATACGGACAGCGAAAGTGTAATGGTCATAGTTAATAAAAATGATAGCGACAAAATCCTGCATACCGACAGATTTAAAGAAAGGCTTCAGGGATTTCACCAGGCAGTTAACGTACTGACTAAGGAGAAGGTAGAAGATATAAAAAACATCGCCTTGCCGGCAAATGGCATCACTATTTTGCAATTACAGAAATAATGATACGAACTTTTAGGGACAGGCATATAAGAAAAGTATATCTGCTCTGTATAATAGTCATAACAGGATGCGCGGGTAATATAAAACCTGAAGGCGGACCGTCTCGGGCCGTTAAGGGCAAACCGGTTATCTATCAGGTACTGGTTCGCCTGTTCGGTAATCGTAACCTGACCAATCACTATTATGGATCTGTTGATGAGAACGGTGTTGGAAAGTTTAATGATATAACCGGAACGGCACTGGACAGTATTAAAGCCCTTGGCATTACCCATATCTGGTATACGGGCGTGCTGGAACACGCGACCATGGCGGATTATTCGGCTTATCATATCCGCCCCGATGACCCGGATGTCGTAAAAGGCAGGGCCGGCTCTCCTTACGCGGTTAAAGACTATTATGACGTAGATCCGGACCTGGCCATTGATGTGAATAAGCGGCTTGAGGAATACGAAGCGCTGATAAAAAGAACCCACGATCACGGATTAAAAGTGATTATGGATTTTATCCCCAATCATGTCGCCAGGGGATATCGCTCTGACAAGAAACCGAATAATGTTGTTGATTTTGGTGCCGGGGACAACAAGCAAATGGCCTTTAGTGCGCAAAATGATTTTTATTACCTGCCGGGCACTTCGTTTCAGGTGCCGGCCGGCGTAAACGCCGGTGGCTCAGATTTCCATTCGCTCCTAAAAGATAATAAATTTGAAGAGATCCCTGCCAAAGTAACGGGAAATAATGTTTTAAAGCCGAACCCTTCTATCGATGACTGGTATGAAACCGTTAAATTGAATTATGGCGTCGATTTATTTCATGGAGACACTACTCACTTTGATCCGGTGCCGCCGGTTTGGACCAAAATGCGGGATATCTTACTTTACTGGGCCGCTAAGGGCGTCGACGGATTCAGATGTGATGTAGCGGAAATGGTGCCGCTGGCTTTCTGGCATTTTGTAATTCCGGCTGTTAAAGAAAAATATCCAAAACTTCTTTTTATCGCGGAGGCCTATGACCCGGCAAAATATAATGCCTTTGTCGCCCCTGGAGGCTTTGATTATCTGTATAACAAAGTTGGGCTCTACGATGCTTTAAAGCCTGTTATGAAAAATGACAGCGGCGCAACTGTCAGACAGATCACAGCACTGTTACGCAGTCAGGATGACATCAGCGGCCACATGCTGAACTTTCTGGAAAACCATGATGAAGAAAGAATCGCATCCAAAACCTTTACCGGTGATCCTTTCCGGGGCGAAGCTGCGATGGGGGTGGCGGCAACGGCCACTACGGGCCCGGTACTCGTTTACTTTGGACAGGAATTAGGAGTTGCTGCAGATGAGGCCGAAGGGTTCGGAGGTGCAGATGGTAAAACGACTATTTTTGATTACTGGGGCCTGCCGGTTTATCAGAAATGGGCAGACCGTGGAAAATATGATGGTGCCGGATTAAATAAGCAGCAAATAAAATTGCGGGCGTTTTATAAGGGTCTACTAAACCTGGTTGGAAGCCGCCGGTCAGTTGCTAAAGGAAAACTGGCAATACTGAATGGCCGTGGTTTGGGCAGATATGGTCTTTGCTATCTGCGTTATGATACAAGTGAAACTTTGTTCTTTGGGGCTAATTTTGACCATTACGCTGCATTACAGGCGACCGCATATCTTCCCGATTCTATTCCGCCGGGATCTGCTAAAGCATTACGCCCTTTATTATCGAATTGTAATAGCAATCGTTTTTCCTTGGACGGAAATACGATAGAGTTTGAGCTCCCTCCAGGCGGATTTCAGGTTTGGCAGATCCGTTAAACGATAATTGGCTATTGCCTTTAAAAAATGTATTTTTAAAAGAAATATCCCAAAGGGGATACCAGAAAACAGCATCAAATGACGACAAAAAGAATCACGAAGCCCAAGCTGTCTATAAAGAGTATATTCAACATGAGTGTTGGCTTTTTCGGGATTCAGTTTGCCTTCGCGCTGCAAAACGGCAATGCCTCCCGGATTCTGCAGACATTTGGGGCGGAGGTAGATCATCTGTCACTTTTTTGGCTGGCGGCGCCGCTGACGGGTATGATTGTACAACCGCTTATCGGTCACTACAGTGACAGGACCTGGACAAGATTTGGCCGCAGAAAGCCATATTTTCTCGTGGGTGCATTACTGACTGCACTGGCACTGATCGTTATGCCCAATGCTTCCTTTCTGGCCTATCTCATGCCACCCATTATTGTAGGTGCCAGTATGCTGATGCTGACAGACGCCTCGATTAATGTGGCTATGGAGCCTTTCAGGGCACTCGTCGCCGATAAATTGCCGGATAGCCAATCCAGTCTGGGTTTTTCCATTCAAACCTTTTTGATCGGTGCCGGTGCTATTCTCGGTTCTGTAATGCCTTTTTTACTGGCTGAGATCTTTCATGTTCAGGCAACGGCGCCCGCAGGAGAAGTGCCTGCTAACGTGATCTTCACCTTTTATATAGGCGCCGCGGTACTGGTGGCGGCAATCTTATGGACCATTGTGACGACCAAAGAATATAGCCCGCAGCAGGCCAGATTGTATGAGCAGGATGCTGTTCAGGAGTTGGATGTCGTGGAGGAAGTGATCAAAAAAGAAGGTAGTGTCAGGACGATCATCAAAGATATCCGCAAAATGCCACTGACGATGCGGCAATTAGGCTGGGTACAGTTCTTCTCCTGGTTTGCCCTGTTTTCTATGTGGGTCTATACGACACCGGCTATTGCAGAACATGTTTACCATCTGCCGGCAACAGACACGTCCTCTGCCGCTTATGCGGATGCCGGCAATTGGGTGGGCGTGCTATTCGGGGTCTATAACGGGGTTTCAGCGGTATATGCTTTACTGTTGCCTGCTATTGCCCGGGTTGTAGGTAAGAAAAGGACACATGCTTTATCCTTGCTGATTGGCGGAATAAGTCTGATATCAATCTTCTTTATTCAAGGTAAATACTGGCTATTGTTGCCGATGGTGGGCATCGGTATGGCCTGGGGGAGTATTCTGGCAATGCCTTATGCGATTCTGGCCTCTGCTCTTCCGCCCAAGAAGATGGGTGTATATATGGGAATCTTTAATTTTTTTATTACGATTCCGCAAATTGTCAACGGCCTGTTGGGAGGGCTTATCCTGAAATATTTTTATCACAGTAATGCCATCTATTCCTTAGTAATGGCCGGTGGCTTTATGATACTGGGCGCGTTTTCCATGATGAAGGTGAAAGTGAAAGACACCACCTTCCGATCTTAAAATGCGGCTGAGAAGCGGCCGGTCTTATTATTTCTAAAAGTCAAACCTGTTTCCATGAAAATTCGCCATTATTTATTGTTGATCTGCTGCATTTCCTTTTTGCGTATTTCAGCGCAGCAAAATCTGGGTAACCGCCAGAACCAGGTAGTATCTCCCGTTATAGAAGGACATAACGTTCGTATTAATGTTAAGGCACCCTACGCCAGGGAAGTACTTGTCAAAGGCGACTGGCTGCCACAGGGAAAAAGTGCTGCCCTGACAAAAGGGACTGACGGGATCTGGCATTACCGGTCAGACAGCATCCCGTCTGATCTGTATACGTATCAATTGGTAGTAGACGGTGTTACGATGATCGACCCGGCCAATGTATATGTGTTGAGAGATGTGGGGCAGCAGTTCAGCATATTTTATATTGACGGGAGGAAGGCAGAGCACTATAAGGTGCAGGCCGTACCACACGGAACCGTTGCCTATCCATGGTATAGTTCCCCAACGTTACACAGCATGCGGCGAATGGCGGTATATACGCCACCGGGGTACGAAGACAGTAAAGCGGCATATCCTGTATTATACTTGCTACATGGGATGGGTGGAGACGAGACTGCGTGGTTGACATTAGGGAGAGCCGCCCAGATTATCGACAATTTGATTGCTGACAAGAAAGTAAAACCAATGATTGTGGTAATGCCTAACGGAAACGCGACAAAAAAGGCGGCTCCCGGGTTTTCTTCCGATAATCTGGAAGCAATTCATTTTGAATCGCCTCACTTAATGGACGGCACGTTTGAAGCGGCTTTTACGGACATCCAGTCATACATTGAAAAGCACTACAGGACGATCAATGATAAACAGCACCGGGCGATTGCAGGCCTTTCGATGGGCGGTTTTCACAGTTTGTATATTTCTGCGAATAATCCTGCCACCTTCGATTATGTCGGTTTGTTTTCCCCGGCTATCCTGCCCAGAACAACAGATGGGGGTGATATTTACGGAGATCTGAATGCTAAACTTGTGGCCCTTCAAGATTCCGGTGTGAGAAGTTATTGGATGGGTATAGGCAGAGATGACTTTCTTTATAAAGAAGTGACAGACTTCCGAAAAAGATTAGACAGTCTCCACTTCAAATATACATATTATGAGAGTGACCGCTGGCATATGTGGTCTAACTGGCGAGATTATCTCACTGTTTTTGCACAGCTGCTTTTCAAATAAGATAACAGGTAACGGGCTGCCCGGGCCGGTTGTCATCGGCGGAACTTTGCATAATTATATCAGCCTGTTAATAAGTTATTGAAAATCAGTTAAAGTATTTATGAAAAGCGCCAGGATGAAGGGTGAATTTATCCTTATTTCATCAGATCACCGAAACATTAATTGATTTTACCTAAAAGAAGCGTCTGTCATGTAACTTGTTTTAAAGCGCAGCATCTTATATATGTGCGACACAAAACAGGCACATGGGTACTAAAATTGTTGAACCCTTTAAATTTTAAGTTATGAAAAAGTTTATCATTATAATGAGCGTTATGGCTGGTGTGTTATTTATGGGTAAAACACAGGCGCAGATCAATATCAGTATCAATATAGGCAGCCAGCCGGCCTGGGGACCCACAGGGTATAATCATGTCGATTATTATTATCTACCTGATATCAATGCCTACTACAATGTGGCTACGGCACAGTATATCTACTGGAGAGGCAATAAATGGCGCTTTGCGAACAGGTTACCTAATCATTATCGTAATTATAATATCTATAATTCCTATAAGGTAGTGGTGAACCGCCAGAATCCGTATCTGAACAATCAGTATGATGTCCAGCATTACAGCCATTATAAAGGACGCACCGGGCAGCCCATGTTAAGGGATGACAGAAGATATACTTCTATGCACAATAACAATTATAATAATTATAAAGGTTACGGTACGGTGAACAGAAACAGTACAACCGTTACGAAACGGACGACGAATAAGGCTGTCAGAAATACTGGTAACGGCCGTGGTCAGAAGGTAAAGAAAGTGACACGCAGCTCTGTGCAGCGTAGCAGGTAACTGACAAAAGTATAATGTTCAGAATATAGAAAACCGCCACCACTTAATGACTAAATGGTGGCGGTTTCGTATCCGGCCGTTTATTTTATGAAATCTTTTTTCAGTCAATCGCTATTATGATTATTCAGACTCTGCTGGCTTATCTGCCCTTATATAGATCTCCCCGCTGGCAACGAAGTCAGGGGAAGTGAAGGAGAGGGTATCACCATACAGAGACAGGAACTTATATTCATGGACGTTAAAGGTCATTTTGGCACTAAAGATGTCTTTTTCATCACTTATGTCCGTCAGGGTATAGCTTCCCGAATCGCTTAGGGATGCATCCATGTATCTCCAGTAGAATTTGGGCGTAAAAATGATCTCGTTGTCCGCACTAAGCTCGTATATGGAATCCGTTTGCCCTACATAGGTTCGATATAGTTGCCAGGTGCCTTCCAGCTGATAATGGGTGATTTCGGGGTCATCCTTGCTACAGCTTACGCATGCAAATGACATAAGTAATAATGCGAAACAAACAATAGTTCTATTTAAATGAAGGTGCATAAGGGTTTAAATTTTAAATTAGCCAGACAAAGGTAAATACTTATGCAGTTATGGTGATTAGTATTTATTTTTCTTGGCATTTTTCCTTTCTGCTTCCCAATCCAGAAAAGGGTCATCTGTTTCAGGAGACGATTGCCCCGGATTCGGCGGTTTCTTTTTTGAATGGCCGGATTTTTCTTCTTGCTCATCTTCAATTTCAAATTCGTCTTCCTCTATTTCCAACACTTCAAAATCCAGCATTTCGGCCAGTTCCAGAAAAAAGTCTATTTTTTCTTCAGGTATATTGATGATAAAGGACTGCATATTCATTCGTTTTGACTACTCCGAAATTACATAAAAATAAGCAAATCAGGGGCCTCGCCTAAAATAGGGCTATAGACCCTCCAGGAGGGCGATGGTCCCGTTGGGACCGGCCAGAAACAATTTTTTGCTGCGGGGTATGTATAGCAGTGCGTTAAAAGGTCGGGCATCAATTGTCGCCCAGGTCTTACCGCCATTTTTGGTCAGCCAGACTCCCTTTAGGCCACAGGCCACCAGTACACTGTCAGAAATAATGGCCACAGCGCTGCCATAACCCGGCAATTTGTTATAAGGTTTCCAGTGCTGTCCACCGTCATAAGAAATAGCATAACTGCTGTCTGTTGAGCCTGGCTGTGTATAATTTCCCCCTGCAATAGCAATGATATTTCCTTTTACGTCCATCCCGTTAGGTCCGGCTGTGAGATTGTCTTGTTGAAACGGCAGCAAAGTGGCACTTTGATGGCTTTTCCATAGCCTGGACCTGGCTCCGCCACTAGACAATAAAAAAACGCCGTCGTTTTGCAGGTGGATATTGCTGCCACTGGCCGCAAAAAAAGCTTCACCGCTGGCAATACTGTCTTTTAGGTCAGGTGTAAAAGACTGCCAGCTATCCCCCGCATTTGTCGTTTTTGCCAAAAATATCTGGCCATCTATAGGGTCTCCCACCACTACGCCGTTGTAGTGGTCTGCAAAATCCATGGCGTCAAGAAACATACCCGGCCGGTTATTTTTGTAAACCTGTCTCCAGTGGCGGCCTCCGTCTGTCGTTTTTAGGATCACGGCCGGCGTGTCTACGGCGATCGTGACGGCGGCATCTTCTCCTAAAGCCGCTATGTCCCGGAAATCCCTTTTTTCATATCCTTTCGGGATGTGCCAGACCCATGTTTTGCCACTGTCTTTGGATAGGCCGGTCTGGCCACTACTTCCACTGACCCAGATGCTTTTTCCATCATGACTGCTGACACCTCTCAGGTTGGTAGCCTTGCCGGATTCCAAGATATGAAGGACAGGTGTCTGTGAAAGGCCATATCCCAGGCTTGTCAAGAACAACATGCAGGATAGTGTAATTCTGTGCATAAGTCAATTTTAGTGCTAAAATTAATCATTTTTGCCTGCCTGGGATTATGGCCAGCCGGTACTGCTGCTTCTGATTTAGTTATGTTATCTTTGCGGCATGGTAATAAAAAACGCGACGTATCTGATTTCCAGCCCTTCCTGGGAAAAGTGCCCCAAGCCGGACCGCCCGGAATATGCCTTTATTGGCCGAAGTAATGTGGGGAAATCATCCCTGATCAATATGCTTTGTCAACGTCAGTCACTTGCCAAAACGTCTTCCACGCCAGGCAAAACACAGATGATTAATCATTTTTCTATTGAAAGCAGCAAAAAGGAGAAAGGACCTAAATATAACTGGTACTTGGTGGATTTACCAGGCTATGGGTATGCGAAAGTGGCCCAGAAAGCCCGCAAATCCTGGTCAGCTATGATTGAAAATTATATTGCCGGCAGGGAAAACCTGATGCAATTATTTGTGTTGATTGATAGCCGGCATAAGCCTCAGGCCATTGATATGGAATTTGTTATGGCACTTGGTCGGTGGCAGATTCCCTTTACGCTGGTCTTTACCAAATCGGACAAGGAGAAGCCTGGGGTGGTAGAACGAAATGTCGGTTTCTTTCTGGATGAACTTAGGGAGTCCTGGCAGTTTTTACCGCGGGTAATCATTACCAGCGCCACTAAAAAGAAGGGCCGTGACGAAGTACTGGAGGTCATTGAAACAATTAATGAACAGTTTGAGCAGCAGTTGCGTTAAATGAACTATTTAGCCTAAACTGTTGACTTGACCGGATCGTTCCATTTTGTATAAATCATCAGCCTTCCGGTCATTTTTATAAGTTCGATGCTCCTTCTATTGTACAGTCAGCCAATTCTCGTAACTTTCCGCTTCAAAATCTATCATCAGATCATCATTTAAACAATTTTCAGTAATGAAAAGGCACAATTTTAATTCAGGACCGTCTATTCTTCCGGAGGAAGTATTGAGGCGGGCCAGCGAGGCCGTTATTGATTTTAACGGACTGGGGTTGTCCATCTTGGAAATCGGACATAGAACGCCGTGGTTTACAGAGGTTATTGAAGAAGCACGCTCGCTGGTAAAAGAATTAATGGGATTGGACGAAACATATAGCGTTCTGTTCCTCCAGGGAGGCGCGACTATGCAGTTTATGCAGGTTCCGCTTAATTTGTTACCGGTAGATGGCAGCGCGGCCTATATTAACAACGGCATATGGGGGGGCAAAGCGATCAAAGAGGCGTCTGTTTTTGGAAAAGCGGTTACAGTGGCAGATACCGCTGATCGCAGTCACAGTTATATTAATAAAGATTTCATCGTTCCCGAAGGGAGCAGTTATCTGCATTATACCAGTAACAATACTGTTGAGGGGACACAGTGGCATGATTTGCCTGCTGCCGGACAGACCGCGCTTATCGCGGATATGAGCAGTGATATTTTCTCCCGGCCGGTGGCTTTTGATAAACATGCATTGATCTATGCCGGTGCCCAAAAGAATGCAGGAGCTGCCGGTGCGACCATTGTCGTTATTAAAAAAGATATTTTAGGGCATAGCGGCAGAAATATCTCACCCATACTGGATTATCAAAATCATGTCAAGGCGAACTCGATGTTCAATACACCGCCTGTATTTGCGGTATATGTATCTCTGCTGACGCTTCGCTGGATCAAGCAGCAGGGCGGCCTCACAGAAATGGAGAAAAGAGCTAAAGTTCGCGCTGATTTATTCTATCAGGCATTGGATAATCTGGATGTGTTTACGCCTATTGTGGCTAAGGAAGATCGCTCTTTGATGAATGCGACTTTTACGACGAAAGACAAAGCCCTGGAAGCACCCTTTCTTGCGCTTTGCGATGAAAATGGAATGGTTGGCGTAAAAGGCCACCGAAGTGTGGGCGGGCTCAGAGTGTCTATGTATAACGCCATGCCACTGGAGAGTGTGCAGGCACTGGTAGACCTGATGGAGCAGTTTGATAAGGCACAAAAATAATTTTCTAAATAAAAAAGGGATAGCCCCGTTTTTGAACCATTAAGCCTCTGCGGCTGTCTGTTGGCACAGATCCAGAGAGCAATTGTAATAAAAGAGATATGAGTAGAATCCAACCTTTTAATGCACTTCGCCCTGCAGAAAATTTTGCGGCGGGTGTGGCGAGCAGACCATATGACGTATTGAACCGGGAAGAGGCCAGAAAGGAAGCAGCTGAGAAATCTGCGTCTTTTCTGCATATCACTAAAAGTGAAATTGACCTGCCGGAGTCGGTAGACATTCATGACCGGGCCGTGTACGAGAAAGCCCGGGAGAACCTGAAGGCTTTTATTGATAATCATATTCTGATACAGGAACAAAAGCCTGCTTATTATATCTATCAGTTGGTCATGAATGGCAAGAGCCAGACGGGCCTTGTTGCTGTCAGTTCAGTGGATGATTATGAAAATGATATTATCAAAAAGCACGAGTTTACCCGCCCTGAAAAAGAACAGGACAGAATCAACCATATCACCATTACCGGTGCGCAAACGGGTAATGTATTTTTAGCCTATAGAGATGTACCTGTGCTCAACCAGCTCATTGGCGACTGGAAAAACAACCACACCGCCATTTATGATTTTGTGGCGGATGACGGCATTCGTCATACTGTGTGGCTGGTCGATGATGATCCGACTATAAGCCGGATCACGGATATCTTTGCAAATGAGGTGCCTGAAACCTATATTGCAGATGGACACCACAGAGCAGCTTCAGCCGCTAAGGTGCGTAAAGCGCTGGGAGCAGATAGGACGCCGGCTTCAGATTATTTTCTGACGACCTTGTTTCCGGCCAGTGAATTGCAGATTCTGGATTATAACAGGGTCATCACTGATCTGAACGGATTGTCCCCGGAAGCGTTTCTGGAAAAGTTAGCAGAAAACTTTACTATAATTCCCAGCGATCAGCCCGTCAAGCCGGCTGCCTTGCATCACATTGGTCTGTACATAGCGCATAAGTGGTATGAATTGGTAGCCAAGGAAGGTAGCTTTGACGCTTCCGATCCTGTAGGTGTTTTGGATATTAGCGTTTTGCAGAAAAATATCTTAGGACCTGTTTTAGGAATTCTTGACCAGAGAACCGATAAAAGGATTGATTTTGTAGGAGGCATTCGTGGCCTGGAGGGGTTGACGTCCCGAGTCGATTCAGGAGAAATGGTTCTGGCATTTAGTTTGTATCCTGTAGGCATCGAGCAGTTATTTGCGATTGCCGACAGCGGGAATGTCATGCCCCCTAAAAGCACCTGGTTTGAGCCCAAATTACGAGATGGCCTGTTGACGCATCTAATCAAATAAAATAGCTGATTGTACAATCGCTAAACATTCAAACAACCTATATCTATTAATAAAAGTATATTATGAAGAAATTACTGGTATTACCCATGCTGTTACTGGGGGCGATGGCCGCTTTTGGACAGGCTGGAGTCATTGATGCACACAAGCAGGCGATGGACAAAGCCAAAGACGGTGATATGGATAAGGCATTGTCCATTATCCAGGAAGCCGAAGTCAATTTTCCGGATAATCTGAGCCTTTTAAAAGATGAGGCGTTTATCAATACATGGAAAAAAGATTATGTGAAGGCCATTGAGGTCGGTAAAAAATTAATTGCCAGCCCGGACGCAGATGTTCAGTGTTATCAGATACTGGGCTCAGCCTACCGCGCGGATTCAAAATATGCGGAAGCCGAACGGATCTATAAAGACGCTGTTGAAAAGTTTCCCGAAAACAGCTTGTTATATGCAGAGCTGGGAGATGCACTGAAGCAGAACAGTAAGCCGGAACTCGCTAAAACCGCCTGGGAGAAAGGCATTGAGGTAGGGCCTTCCATCAGTAGCAATTATTATTTTTTGACAAAGTTCTATGCGGAAAACAATAATCCGTTATGGAGCGTTCTCTATGGTGAGATGTTTGTCAATTTCGAATCCTTTTCCGGCCGCACGACCGAGATACGTGGTATTGTAACGAGTCAATATGCCGCGCTTTTTGCAACGCCGGGCGTGCTGCAAAAATATGTAGATAACGGACAGCCTTTTGAAAAAGCAGTAGCAATGACCTTTCAACAGTTTCAGGATATGGTCTCTGGTGGCGTTACGCCTGAAAGCCTCTATGCATTAAGAGGGCAGTTTATCGTCAACTGGTTTAACGGAGACAACGGAAAGAATTTTTCATTTAAGTTGTTTGACAGGCAACAACAGTTATTAAAACTCGGCATCTTTGAAGCCTATAATCAATGGCTCTTTGCTTCTTATAACCAGGACCGCTTTAATAATTGGGGGCATATGCATGACGGACTGATTAAAGAGTTCAGCAAATTCCAGAAAGCGTCCATGTTTAAAGTGCCTAAAGGGGAATATTACGCACATAATTAGATGGGTGGCAACTTTGTCGGTCAGAAAGCGCAGCAGGATAAGTAAATAGTCTTGCTGCGCTTTTTTTGGTGGTTGATTATCTTCCTTTGGCCTGTCTACAGTACCAGCGATTCCAGGTTCTTAAACCCTGCTTCAAATACGCAGAATCTGGCGGGGTATCCGGCCTTAATATAACCGATCTGATCCTGCATCCTGATGGCAAGTGCCGGCCGGCTGGTAGCCATTTCCACGGCCTCCTTTTCGGTAACGCCGAGATGGGTAACCGCGTTTTCCAGGGCTTCTACCATAGAAATGGCCGCCCCCGCCAGGTTACCTTCCTTATTTCGGTAGGTGCCATCTATCATTTTCGCGTCAAAATCTCCCCAGACAAAATCCTCTATCCGCCTTCCGAGAAAACTACTGTCTGAGAGTAGCAGTAGCCTGTCCTTTTTCATCTGACGGGCAATTCTGGCGGCCCCGAAATGTACATGATGCCCGTCCAGCACGATGGGCGCCCAGACAGCTGCTCTTTCAAGAGCTGCACCTGCAAAACCCGGTGCCCGGTGGGTAAAGCCCGACATCGCATTATATAAATGCGTTATTAAATCAATACCCATATCAAAGTAGTAGTGGGCCTGCTCATAGCTCATATTAGAATGACCGGCAGACAGCAAAATGCCCTGATCCAGTAAATATCTGATCTGGTCATCGGTAAACATTTCCGGCGCAATGGTCATTATCTTTATCACATCGCGGCCTGCTTTGACGATATCTTCTAGTTCTTCATCCGTGGGCGTTCTTACAATGTTGGGGCTATGCGCCCCCCGTTTTACAGGGTTAAAAAACGGCCCTTCCAGGTGCATGCCCAACACACCGGTCTCAGGATATTGTTCTTTAAACTGTTGAACTGATTTCAGGGCGGACAGGATAACGGACTGTGGGGACGAAATCAGCGTGGGTAAAAAATGTAGTGTCCCGAAATCCCTGCAGGCAGCTGTTATATCTAAAAGGCCCTTTTCGTCCGGATGCTGAGAAAAATAATACTGATAGCCGCCGTTGATCTGGATATCGATCAGGCCGGGAGCCAGGGACTTGCCCTGCAGTTCGATGACATGGATGTTGTCAGCTGTTGTATTATTGACCTCGCTGCCTGATATGACTTCTTTTATACGTCCGTTTTCAACCCAGATCCTGCCTTGTTCAATTACCTGATCACCTGTAAAGATCCGTGCATTTCTGATAAGGGTAGGGCCTGTATTTTTCATCCTATTTATTTTATTCGTTAAGGGCTTGCTGAGATTTAATGAGCCGCTCTTCTGACTTTTTCCGGCGGACCAGGAGTAACGCGGTGAGTACCATTACCACACCCGCAAGCGTATACAAAGATAACGGATCATGTAAGAGAATGGCTGCAATGATAAAGCCAAAAATAGGGCATAGATAGAGCCACATGCCCGCTTTTACCGGTGCCGATCTAAGTAACCAGAGCCAACACTGAATCGCGGCAATGGATACAAACAGCGCCAGCCACCCGGAAGAAACCCAGAAGTCAACCGTAAAGTGGTTTTCCTCGGATTTATAGGTGAGGATTAAAAAGGGAAGCAGTAAAATGCCGCCAATCAAAGTCTGCCAGCCGTTGATCGTTAATATTTTCAGCCCCTGCCAATCCATTTTGTTGAAGTAAATGGACGCAATGGAATAGGATAACATGCCCAGGAGCATGAGTATCAGTCCTTTTGCAGAAACACCGGTCCCGAGTAATAGGGGGTAGGCGGCCACAATCACCCCGAAAAGGCCCAGTAAAAGCGCCACGATCACTTTGGCCGGCGGCATTTGTTTAAGTACAAGTATGGACAGAAGGCCGATAAAGATCGGACTGGTCGCTATTGCAAGTGCGCCGATACCCGCCGTAACATCTTTCATGGCAAGCACATAGAGTCCTAAATAGACGGTGATATTAAAAACGCCATAAATAGTGATCATTTTCCACTGCCGTCCTTTGGGTAAGGCGTAGCGCCGAAAACCGTGGGCATACACCAGCATGCAGATAGAGGCCATCGCAAATCGCATCAGCGCAATGGTCAGTGGTTGTGCAACCTTGAGGCCTACTTTGGTCGCTGTGGATGCAGAAGACCAAAGCAATGTGAAGATAAGTCCGATCATGGCCCATTTGAGGCCGGTTTGCTTTAATCGTGTTGTCATGGTGCATTCGGTTTCCGGTCATTTTTCGGTTACCTTATTACAGGTATTCCGGTCAAAGTCCCATCCGGTGACATATACGGCCGGATCAATTTATTAAAAAAGGTCTGTAAAAGCGATAAACCTTTACAGACCCCGGTATACTGAGCCAATGTAGATGCATCATTACATTAGCTGGCTACTTCCAATTCTTCGTTGATGGTCTGAGATATATTGTCAAAAATATTGTCTACCGATCCTTCGCCGGCAACGCTTTTAACAATACCGTTCGTTTCATAATACTGCGCCACGACAGCCGTCTTTTTACGGTACTCCTTAATGCGTTCCCGAATAATTTCTTCGTTGGCGTCGTCAGAACGTCCGCTGGTTTTCCCCCTGAGTAACAGACGTTGTACCAGTTCATCCTCGCTTACTTCTAAGGCGACGACCAGGTTGATCGTGCTGTCGTAAAGTTTTAACAGCTTGTCCAAGGCTTCTGCCTGAGCCTCTGTACGCGGGAAACCGTCAAAAAGAAAGCCACGGACCGTCTTATTAGATTCGATCGCCTTACTGATCATGCCAATAACGACGGCATCCGGCACTAACAGTCCCTTGTCAATAAATTCTTTTGCTTCCTTGCCCAGCGCGGTTTCGGTGGAGATCTCATGACGTAGTAAGTCTCCTGTACTCAAGTGTTTTAGATTGTACTTCTCAGCAATTTTCTGACTTTGTGTACCCTTTCCGCTACCCGGCGCGCCAAACAAGATTAAATTAAACATAACTTATATTAAATATAATTTGAACAGCAAATGTACTATTTTTTTTAATGTAAAATGCAGGTCCGGTCTGCATTACATAGAAACAGTAGGCTAACAATTGTTTGTGGATTCATCCAGTTTTTCCTTCAGCATATCCATTACTTTCTGTGGATCTGCCTTGCCTTTGCTTCTTTTCTTTACTTCGCCTACAAACAGGCCGATCAGTCCTTTTTTACCTTTCCGATAAGCTTCAACTTTATCGGGCATGCTCTCCAGGGCTTGTTTGATCCAGTCTTCCAGCAGGTCTGTATCATCGGTTTGAAGCAAATTAAGCTGCCTGGCCAGATCCAGGGGGCTGGCACCCGGGTTTTCTCTGACGGCAGCCAGTAACTTGGTGGAAGCGACAGAAAAATTAAGTTTTCCCTCAGTCACCAGTAAAATAAGTGCAGCCAGGCTACCGGGAGGGATCCCGGTTTGGTCGATCGGGATGTGCTGTTCGTTCATAATAGAACGGATCGGCCCCCCAATCCAGTTAGCCACCGCCTTATAATTATCGGTATGCTGAATCACCTGCTCAAAATAAACGGAAATTTCTTTTTCGCTGACCAACTGTTCGGCATCGTACTCACTTAATCCGTAATCGCTTTGATATAGAGCCGTCAGCTCCTGCGGTAATGCGGGCATGGCCGCTTTGATGTTTTCAATGAAATCTTCTGATAATTGAATAGGCGGGAGGTCCGGCTCCGGAAAATAACGGTAATCATTGGCCTCTTCCTTATCCCGGATAGCAAAAGTGGTTCCATTTGCCGCATCAAAACTTCTGGTTTGCTGTTTTACGGCTTCACCACTTTCCACAAGTCGTATCATCCGGTCGATTTCATAGTCAATCGCTCTTTTTATATTGCGGGTGGAATTTAAGTTTTTGACCTCTACCCTGGTGCCCAGTTTCGGGTCTCCGGCCGGCCGGATGGAGACGTTGGCATCACATCTGAGGCTGCCTTCCTCCATATTTGCGTCAGAAACACCGATCCAGCGGACCAGCCGCCTGAGCTCCTGCACATAATTCCAGGCCTCGTCCGCCGAGAACATATCGGGTTCTGAGACGATCTCAACCAGGGGTGTTCCTGCCCGGTTCAGGTCTACACAACTCTGGTCAGCGTAAATATCATGTATGCTCTTGCCTGCATCTTCTTCCAGGTGAATATGGTGCATTTTGACCAGTCTGGCGCCTTCTTCTGTTTTGATCGGCACCGATCCGCCCATACAAATGGGGTGGGTATGCTGGGTGGTCTGCCAGCCCTTGGGCAGGTCCGGATAAAAATAATTTTTGCGGGCAAAGAAGTTATAAGGCATGATCTCGCACTGACAGGCTAGTCCCAGGCGGACGGCGTATTCAATCGCTTTTTTGTTGATTTTAGGCAACGTACCGGGTAATGCCAGTGTAACAGGACTGATATGGGTATTGGGCGCTGCTCCGAAACGGGTGCTGTCTCCACAAAATAATTTGCTGGCCGTATCCAGCTGAACATGAATTTCCAGGCCAATAACAGCCTCGTATTTTCCTTGATAAATTGTTGCCATATTGCTTACAAAGGTAAAGCCCAGCCTACTAAAAATGACAGGAGTGGCTGAATAAAATAAATTTTGGACCATCACTGACACCATAAGGGGCCGGTATCTGCTTTATTTTGAATCAGCCATGGCAGGCTGATAGGTCTCTTTATGGGTAAGTAACAGGAAAAAGACGATCACATGTAAGAGCATAGAGATCAGCAGGTCAAATTTTTCCGCCAGTGACGCGCCAAACATGAGGATGCCCATCGTAGCGATACCGAGTGTCAGGCCATAGCGGGTCAGTCTGCCGCCTATTAAAATTAAAAGCCCTGTTCCAGCCTCCAGAAAAGGGATCAGATAACACATCAGGAGTGTAGGTGTGCCGGCAATAAAGGTATGACTGAACATATCCAGGTGGCTGTGTGCGAAGGTGTTTAATTTGGGAATCCGTACCGCGCCATGGAAAAAGATACTGATGCCGATGGCCAGCCGGGTGGCCTGATAAGCCAGCTTCTGATTGGAAAGTTGCATGGAAATGGGGTTTTGTGATCTGCTATCAAAAATACGAAACTCCGCCGGGAAGCTGTCTAAAAAAACTTTTACGGTGAATGCAACCTTTTTTGCCTGATTTTCGTCTTAATTTGTAGAGACACATGAAGATAGCTGACAATCATACACTGGAATTACTGATAGAGAGGTGCGTTCAAAACGAACACACGGCTCAGAAAGCTATCTATCAGAGGTATGCAGCTAAGATGTTTGCGATTTGTCTGAGGTACGGAAAGACGAAAATGGTGGCTGAAGAACTCATGCAGAATGGTTTTGTAAAGGTCTTTAAGTCTATTGCAAGGTTTCGCAATGAAGGTTCTTTTGAGGGATGGATCAGAACAGTGATGGTGAATACCGCTATTGAGCATTACCGTCAGGCGGCAAAGATTCAGGAAACAAAAGCACTTACGGGAGCGCTGGATACGGCAGGATCGTATGAATCAGCACTGGACAGCTTAGCAATGGATGATCTGTTAGCACTGATTGCCGGATTACCGGATGGATACAGAATGGTTTTTAATCTGTATGCAATTGAGGGTTACTCCCATAAAGAGATCGCTTTACAACTCGGTATTACGGAAGGGGGCAGCAAGTCGCAGCTCTCCAGGGCCAGGCAACTATTACAAAATGCAATTAAAAAAAGAGAGGAGGTGGTATATGCAAGACTTGAAAAATAACGCCGGACAGACCGACCGCGACCATGGACGGCAAGATGAAAATGAGCCACATCCATTTGATCGCCAGGTGAGGCGCCATCTGGAAGATGCCGAAATTACACCGCCCGCAGATCTGATGGATAAGATATTTGGTCTTTTGGAAGAAGATCCTACAAAACAGGTCGCCCCGGCAGCCCCGGTAAAACCTCTGCGCCGTTTTAGGCGGCGTCTTTCTAATGTAGCAGCGATTGCCGGTGTGCTGGTGGTACTTGCGATCGGCATGAGGGAACTGACCCGCCAGGATTCTGTGGTCGTGGTGCCCGCAGGGCGGCCGGCGGTTCAATCCCCTTTAACAACACCGGTAACACCTGAGCCTCAGCCATCAAAAGATGCAAAAAAGAAGACAAATGCGGCAAAGACGGGCATGATGGATGGCACGCCTGGGCCGGAAGCGGAAAAAACAGCAGCGCCTGTGGTGACAGCGGGAACTGCCCGTCATAACACAAAAGAGTCTTCCGGCAGGCGAAGTGCCGGCCGGCCGACAGCCATCACCAAGCCTTCCGGCAGTGATCAAAACACCGCATTGGTTGCTGCTAAAGCTCAGCCTGTTCAGGCGGATAAAAGACCGGCGGGCAGCGAGGCACATCTGGCGGTAACGCAGGACATTGCCGTTAAAAAGGCATCCGCGGATCAGGCGTTGACGGCTCAGATAAAACCCCAGAGAAAGGTTGCGGCGGCATCTGCCGTTGACCGGCAGGAGGATACAAGAAATACAGCTATGACGGCTGGTACAGCTGACAAAAATGAAGTGGCAAAAACAGCGGTCATAGCAGATATAGCTCCCCGTGGTGACAATGAAGGTGACGCGCTTGCCCGTGCAGACGGTGTAAGTAAGCAGGGCCGTACTGACCACGCTGAGCGAAGAGGGTTATTGAAAGGGATATTTAAAAAGATCGGGAACACTGCCCGGGCCATTACAGAAGAGGTCGTCTCTCAAGATGAGGACAAAACGGTTATCAATGTAGGTGTCTTAGCAATTACTGCTTATAAATAATTAGAAAATAAAATATAATAAATATGAAAAAAGTGTTATTTATCGCTTTAATGGCAATGCTATGCCATACCGGCTTTACACAGGATACGGACTCTACGGGTAATAAGAAAGAAGACGAAGGCAAATCTACCTTATTCAAAATTAATTCGGAGAGTAAAGATGGGAAATCAAAAACGACCAAACTGAAAGTGGACTTGATTCATCAGAGCAAGAACGCTTATTTTGGTATCGATCCCAGCGTGGAATTTGGCTGGAACCGTTTTATGGATAACGGAAGCCTGACAGTTGGGTCTGTAAACAGCGATCTGAGGTTGGAGAAGGGACCCGAGTTTGGTTTCTTTCCCATAACCGGCGGTGTGTTTCTCGATAAAAAGCATACGCTAAAAGTATCTACTGCTTTAGGCATTACATGGAACACATATCATTTTGAGAAGGATATCACCCTGGAAAAGGGGCAGGACGTTTTGACCTATACTATTGACGAGGACAGGCATTTTTCCAAGAATCTGTTGCGTTCCAAGTATCTGACCATGCCGCTGATGATTGCCGTGTATCCCATAAAAGACAGTCATTTTCAGATTAACGCTGGGGTAGAGGGGGGACTACTAATTGGTGCTAAAACCAAACAAATCAGCGATGATGCCGGTAAGGTAAAAGTGAAAGGCTCTTTTAACCTGAACCCGGTGCGTTATGGACTGCGCTTTGGCATTGGTTATAACGCCTTTAATATTTACGCCAAATACTATTTCTCTGATGTGTTTGCGCCAGGCGAGGGGCCAAAGGATTTTAGAACAGTGGCTATTGGCATCAATGTCGGATTTTTCTAAGCCATATATTACAGAACTTTTTTCCATTTAGTTTGCGGCCCGGGGTCCTCTATCTGAATGATGATAGAAGACGTCGGGCTGTCATTTTTGAGGCGCCTGGCTTTTCCTGAAAAAAGAGCCGGTAACATGCTCATTTGCCTGGCGGATCGTTAGGCAGAAAAACTGCTGTTTGAATCCGATTTTAACCGGACGGCCTATTTTTGTATTTTTGCCGGATATGATCACTATGACGGACTTTAATTTTGATAATTGGGAAAAGCGGTCTTTAGACCGCAAAAAAATCTATGCCCAACGTCTGTCCAAAATTGACAAAAAGGCAACACTCAAACGGTTGCCTGCGTTACATGAGGAGGCTTTCAAAAGGGTCGATTGTCTTACATGTGCCAGGTGTTGTAAAAATTACTCCCCACGGTTCAAAATGCCAGATATCAAACGTATCGCCAAGTACCTGGGTATGAAAGAAACGAGCTTGATTACCACCTATCTGTATATGGACGAGGAAGGGGATTATGTGGTGAAATCTTCGCCCTGTCCCTTTCTGCAAGAGGATAATACCTGCGGGATATATGATGTCCGGCCTTCGGACTGCGCCCGGTTTCCTTATACGGATGAGGATGTGCTTTTCAAGCGCAAGAATATCACCCTCAAAAATGCAGAGTTCTGTCCTGCAGTTTTTTACGTTTTAGAAAAACTTTTTGAGTAATCTTCGTATTTTCGGCAGTATCTGGTATTTCATTTCATTAAATAATCTTGAACCCTCCATATGGGCCACTTACCCACCCTAATTGAAGATCTGGCGCTCATTTTATTTTCCGGGGCAATGGTGACATTGTTGTTCCGGAAACTAAAACAGCCGTTGGTGCTGGGTTATATTATTGCGGGCTTATTAGTAGGTCCGCATATTTCCCTGGTGCCAACAGTAGTGGAAGAGCGCAATATCAAGATACTGGCTGAACTGGGTGTCATTTTTCTGCTCTTTAGCCTGGGGCTGGAATTTAGCTTCAAAAAGCTGATGCGGGTTGGTGGCTCCGCCTCTGTCACGGCGTTTGTGGAAATTGCTTTTATCTTGGTGGCGGGATATCTGGCGGGTAAGTGGATGGGGTGGGGGCAGATGGACAGTATTTTCCTGGGGGCATTGCTAGCCAGTTCTTCGACCACCATTATTATCCGTGCGTTTGAAGAGCTGGGCGTAAAGTCTAAAAGATTTGCCGGTGTGGTCTTCGGGGTGTTGGTTGTGGAAGATCTGGTGGTGATCCTCTTACTGGTGTTGTTACCGGCGATTGCGGTCTCCAGAGAGTTTGAAGGAGGGGCCATGCTAATGACACTGGTTAAGCTACTTTTCTTTTTGATCCTTTGGTTTGTATTGGGTATTTTTCTGATTCCGACTTTCCTGAAAAAGATGCGCCATATGCTGGATGAGGAGATGCTGCTCATGCTGTCCATCGGACTTTGTCTGGGTATGGTGGTTCTGGCTACCAAAGCCGGTTTCTCTGCAGAGTTGGGCGCCTTTATCATGGGTTCCATTTTGGCGGAAACGACCTCAGCTGAGAAAATAGAACATTTATTTAAACCGGTCAAAGATGTTTTTGGGGCGGTATTCTTTGTGTCGGTAGGGATGATGATTGATCCGGCGGCCATGTGGGAATACAGAATGCCCATTTTGATCGTGACCTTACTGACCATTTTTGGTAAGTTTTTCAGTTCCGGCTTTGGAGCATTGCTTTCCGGACAGCCGTTAAAGCAATCTGTACAAGTAGGTATGAGTATGGCACAAATCGGGGAATTTGCCTTTATCATTGCCGGACTCGGCGTTACGCTCAACGTTACCAGTGATTTCCTTTTTCCTGTAGCAGTGGGGGTGTCAGCACTTACGACTTTCACGACCCCATATATGATTAAGTCCTCGGACAGTGCCTATCAGCTGCTACTTAAGATTATTCCCGAAAAATGGGTTAATTCAGTGAACCTCTATGCGTCTAGTACGCAAAAGATACAGGCAGAGAGTGCCTGGAAAAAAGTGATCAAATCTTATACAACTATATTGATTACCAATGGCATTGTTATAATTGCCATTTTACTTCTGTCGATTAATTTATTGGAGCCATTTTTGCTTTCTAAGATAAAAAACATGACCTATGTGGGCGTTGTAGGTGTCTTTGTTACCTTGTTGCTGGCCGCTCCTTTTTTCTGGGGCCTGATGATGAAACGGCCGGCCGGTTTAGCTTACAAAGAGCTCTGGATGAACAGTATCTATAACAGAGGCCCCCTGTTAATGATCGAGATCACGCGTAACCTGATCGGCGCCTCTCTGATTGGCCTTTTGCTGGATCGGTATTTTTCGGGGGAAGTGGCACTACTGATCTTACTACCGATTATATTGGTTTTGTATTATGTGTTGGGAAAAAAGATCCAACAGTTTTACGGTAAACTGGAGTCCAGGTTCCTGACGAATTTAAATGCACGGGAAGCTGCGGCAAATGCAAAGCGCCCGCTATTGGATCTGGGTAAATATGATATTTCTGACTGGGAAACCCATATCTCTCAGCATGTCGTGAGTCCGAATGCCACTTTTTTAGGAAAATCTCTGCTGGAACTTAAATGGAGGGAAAAATACGGCGTGAATATCGCTTTTATCAAAAGAGGGGATAACGTAATTTTACCACCTAAAAGGGAGGAAATACTCTTTCCCGCTGATGAGATCGGGGTAATAGCGACAGACGAACAGCTCAGCAAGTTTCAGCCGGTGTTAGAGGCCAGTGAGGATGAAGCCTACCGGACCAGCACCAGTAAAATCGAAGATGTAGGGCTACAGCGCCTTGTAGTGGATGAACATTTACGTTTTAAGGGAATGACCATTCATGATAGCGGCATCAGAGAAAAGACAGATGGCCTGGTGATACGGGTGGAAAGAGAAGATCAGCATTTTATCAATCCTTCCTCGGATACAATGCTGGAGTGGGGAGATGTTATATGGCTCGTGGGTAATAAACAAAAGATCCAGGCCCTGAAGGAGGCCTGATCGCTAATAATGTAACAGGTTGCTATGACTGAATGGTTACCTTTGCACTTAAAACAAGGATTTTCTGAGAACATTTCTAAAAATACTTGGACGAACTTTTCTGATTATACTGGCAGTTTTACTGTTGGTATGGATTCTTATTCAAACTGAGCCCGTACAAAACTTTTTGGTGAAGAAAGTAACGGCAAGACTCTCTAAAGATCTGCATACGGAGGTCAGCATCAGGCATGTTAGTTTTACCCTCTTCAACCGGATGGACCTGGATGATATTTTGATCAAGGATCAGAAAAAAGACACTTTGCTGGCCGCAGGCGCCCTGAAGGTCAGGATCAGTGACTGGTTTTTCCTGAAAAATAATATTGAACTCAAATATATTGGCCTGGAAGATGCCACCTTCTATCAGAACAGGAGCGATTCGGTCTGGAATTTTCAGTTCCTGATCGATTACTTTTCCAGCCCTAAGAAAGACACCGCTTCCCGTCATATCGGATTAGACCTCAAAAAGATCGATTTTAAAAATGTCCGCTACTTTAAACAGGACAGATGGCGAGGTGAAAATATGGATGTCTATGTCGGGCGCCTGCTGCTGGATGCCGATAAAATCGATCTGGATAAACTGAACTTTAAGCTGCATTATCTGGAAGTAGATAAGCCTAAGTTTGAGCTGGTACAATATAAAGGTAATCGTCCGCCGCCACCTGCTTCCGGCAGCCCGGACAGTGGCCTTTATTTTAATGCCGCAGGCATGCATATCGAACTGGACAGCCTGCATTTGATGAACGGGACTTTTGGTCTGATCAATAAGATGAGGCCACATACGGTCGTTTCCTATTTTGATGACCGTTACATACAATGCAATCATCTGGATATTGCCGCCAGTAAGCTATCCTTTGTGCAGGATACGATCCGGGCGAAGATGGAGTTAAGTACGACTGAAAGAAGTGGTTTTACCATCAAACATCTGAAATCGGACTTTAAATTAACGCCCCAGATCATGGAATTTAAAGACCTGGACATTCAGACCGGGAACAGCCATCTGGAAAACTACTATGCTATGTCCTTTAAGGATTTTACGGAGGATATGGGAAGTTTTACCGACAATGTACATATTACGGCCAGGTTTAGAAATGCGGAAGTCAGTAGCAATGATATAGCCTATTTTGCCCCTGAGCTTAAGGACTGGAAAAAACAGTTCAAGTTATCTGGTACGCTGCAGGGAACTGTCGGCAACTTTAGAGCGCATAATTTTTTGATCAGTGGTAATGGTGGTATGGTACTAAGAGGGGATATGGCCATGAAAGGCTTGCCAGACATTGAGCACACGGTTATGGATTTTGATACGCTGGACCTGCATACCAATTACAATCAATTATTACCGATTGTTCCTCGTCTGAAGGAAGTTAAAAACCCGAATCTGGCCGCACTGGGGGATATGCATTATAGCGGTAACTTTCACGGAACAGTCTATGATTTTACCACCCGTGGTCATCTGACCACTGCACTGGGGGCGGCACAGGCTAATCTGAATTTAACCATTCCGGAAAAATCAGAGCCTGCTTATAAAGGAACGATTATCACTAAGTCCTTTGATCTCGGAACATTTATAGAAGCAAAGGCGCTCGGCAATGTGGCCTTCAATGGCAGCTTTGAGGGAAGCTCCTTTGCGCTTAACTCCATGCGGGCCGGTCTGAAGGGACATTTTGACAGTCTGGAGGTGAACCATTATGCCTATACAGGGATCGATGTAAACGGCACTTTCCAGAAAAAATATTTTACGGGTGAGTTAAAGATTGATGATCCGAATGCTACTTTCTTATCGAATGTGGAAATTGATCTTAATGCAGAAAAACCAAGATTTAACGTACTGGGTGATCTGATTGGGTTGGACATGCGTAAAACGCATCTGACCAAGGAGAATATGAATCTCACCGGGTTGTTTGACTTGAATTTTGAAGGGAATAATATCGATGACTTTGTCGGTTCTGCCAAACTGCTTAACGTTTCCCTGATGAAGGACAGTATACCGCTGAATTTTGACTCTTTGACCTTAAGGGCAAGTGTTGACAGCAATCAGTATAAAGTTCTGAGCGTAGAAAATAATGAGTTCAATGCAAAAGTAACAGGTGCTTATTCAATTTTGGATTTGCCGGTAACTTTTCAGTCTTTCTTAAATAAGTATTATCCTGCTTTTATTAATCCGCCTAAAGAAGTACCCAAAAACCAACATTTTACCGTAGAAATTGAAACAGGGAATTTTGATTCTTATATCAATCTGATCGATACGAATCTGCATGGCTTTGATAGTGTCCGGATCCGGGGAGCGGTCAATACGGATGACTCGGGCAGTTTCTACTTTGATGCCCGGATACCGGAATTTAAATACAAAAGGTTCAAATTAAGGGGAACACATCTGGCGGGAAAAGGAGATTTTGAAAAAATTGATTTTGGAGGCCGGGTGGATAAATTTTATCTAAATGACAGCTCATTTTTCCCCAATTCCAAATTGCTGATTAATTCCAGGAACGATCATTCCCTGGTACAGCTGACAACCGGATCTAATAATACTATCAATGAGATCAATTTGTCAGCCACGGTGGATAATCTGTCGGATGGTGTGAGAATACAATTTCAGCCCTCCTATTTTGTCCTCAACGATAAGAAATGGGATCTTGAAAAACAAGGAGAGATCGTGATCCGAAAACATTTCGCCTCGGCTAAAAATGTAAAGTTTTCACAGGGATTTCAGGAGCTGACCGTAGAAACGCAAAAAGGGAGAAGAGATACGACCAATAATAATCTGGTATTTAATCTTTCCAAAGTGAATATCGGTGATATTACACCGCTATTCTTCTCCAGCCCCAGACTGGAAGGGCTGGCGACGGGTTCAATCGTCATGATCAATTTTTTCGGAGATTTCAGTGCCTTTGAAAAACTGCAGCTGGAACAGTTCCGTGTAAACGGAGACTCTGTAGGTGTCGTCAATACAACGGCTTTCTATTCTGCGAGAAATGACCGCATTTCGTTAAAGGCGGATGCCGATAATAAGGATTATCATTTTAAGGCGGACGGATTTTATAACCTGAAAGACTCTGTTGGTTCCCCGCTCGATCTGAACGTGCATCTTACGGATACTAAAATTAATTTCCTGAATCAGTTCCTGGGAACCTTATTTGAGCATATTGACGGAAAGGGCACTGGAGATATTCAGTTAAAAGGCACCTTTGATAAAATCAAACTCCTTGGCAAGGCGCATATTGATTCGGCCAGCCTGGATGTGATATATACCAGAGTCAAATATTTTATCGATTCTGCAGATTTTGTATTCAATGATGGTAGTATCGATTTTGGACAATTTAATGTGAGGGATGTATATGGAAATAGAGGGACTGTCAAGGGGAAACTCTATCATGAAGGATTTCAGAATATGCGTTTTGATTTTGATATGAGTTCACCTAAAATTCTCGTATTAAATACAAAGGCTTCGGATAACGAGCGGTTTTTCGGAAAGGCGATCGCTAACGCGCGTTTTACGCTGAAGGGTACCGAGGATCATATGCAAATGGATATCAAAGGCAGTGTGGCCGACTCTTCAAATATCAGCATTAATACCAATACGACGGCCGCCAGCAGTGACGCGGACTTTATCGTCTTTAAAAAATATGGTGAGGAAGTAAAAACAGAAGAGGATCATGAATCGCATCTTAATATTAATATGGACCTTTCTGCCAATGACCTGGCGGTAATTAATGTTATATTAGATCCGCTTACCGGTGATGTGATCACGGCGACGGGCAATGGCCGCCTCAGGATTTATATGCCAGCTCATGGAGAGATGACGATGAAAGGCAAATACGTGATCTCCAGAGGAAATTATAATTTTAATTTCCAGACTTTCCTGAAGAAACCCTTTCAGTTTATCGAAGGGGCCAACAATTTTATTGAATGGACAGGTGACCCGTATAATGCTAATCTGAATATTGATGCACAATATACAGCCCATCAGGTCAGCATCAATGATCTGATCAATACGCAGTCTAGTGTACAGGGGCAGGCCGGCCTTAATAATATCAGAGGATATAGGGGAGACGTATATGTAATTGTTGAGCTAAGGGGGCATTTACTAAAACCGGACATCGGCTTCAAAGTCGATTTTCCTACCGGCAGCTCCGTTAAATCGGATCCAGATTTTGCCTTATTTATTAACCGCATGCAAAGTGATGAAAATGAGATGTTGAAGCAGGTTACTTATCTGATCGTCTTCAATGCCTTTGCTCCTTATGGACAAGCGGGCGCTAATTCAGCTAATTTTGCCTCAGCAGGTGTGAATACTATTTCTTCACTCGTAACGCATGAATTGAACAACCTTTTCTCACATGCGCTGACCAAGCTGACCGGAGACCAGGGACTGAGGTTTGAAGTAGGTGCCGCCACCTATAGCAGTGCCAGTATCCTGGGGCAGGGGACTAACTCCGGAAGGCTGGATCGTCAGAGTGTGAACTTTAAACTTTATCAGAGTCTTGCCAACGATAAAATCTTATTGAGTTTTGGGTCTAACCTGGATTTTGGGCTGGGGAGCTCCGCTGCGGCCATGGAAAACGGAAGCTTTCAGTTTTTGCCGGATATCTCTGTTCAGTTTATACTGACCAGAGACAGGAAACTAAGAGCAGTCATTTTCAATAGAAGCAGTCTGGGGGTGGCTTCCGCAGGTTCTATTGGTCGCCAGAACCGTTACGGGGTGTCCATCTCTTATACGAAAGATTTTGAAAAATTGTTTGCCGGCAAGAAAGAAGAATTTAAGGAAGTTAAGAGCCGGGAAACTAAGATGGAGGTCCGGCCTAAATAGCGGCTGAAGTAGACAAAGCAGTATAATACAAAGCAGGCAGCGAATCTTTATGATTTCGCTGCCTGCTTTTATGGCTGTAGTGAACTGTTAAATAATTGAAGATTGTTTGGCTTTGTACCTAAAAGCAACTCTAACAAGCTAAAGATCCTTCGTTTTTAAGGCTTATTGGTATAAATGATTCCAAATTATTGGGTGAAGCTCATTAATTTACTTTTTTCATCCCTCCGATCAAAATGGAGATCATATTCTCTTCCAGCTCTTCAGGAGGAATCTGGGTTTTAGAACGGTGCCAGGATTCAATACCATTGATGGCATGCAGTAAAAGCCATATGGTAGAAGGAACGTTGATTTCTTTAATTTCTCCTGCCTCAATTCCTTTGGTGATAATATGATTGATTCGTTTACGATAGTTGTGTTTCATTGTCTGATAACTGGAAAGATATGCATCTTCCAGATGTACCCATTCTCTGTCCGCTACCACTACATCGTCAAAATTCTCAATCATCTGGTTGATCAAAAAGCGCAGGATCAGCTCTACTTTTTTGAGATAAGGCTCTTTGGAATTCTCTACAGATTCCAGATAGTCGTTGTAAATATTAGCGGTATTAAAGCAGATGTCATACAGCAACTCAGACTTAGAGCGGATATGATTGTATAGGCTGGCTGCTTCAATGCCGATTTTTTCTGCCAGATCACGCATACTGGCAGCTTTATAGCCGCGTTGACGAAACAGGTTAGACGCTGCATTTAAAATGACGTCTTTTTTTGTGATGTCTTTGTCTGTTTTGATTCTTGCCATAGCTACAAAATTATAATTATTTCAATGCAAAATAAGAAAATTTGTTAGTATTTCCACTAAGGGAATGGATTTTGTGGCATGAATGCGGAAAAATGTGCGAATTGTCATGATAATGGATGAAAAACAGATGTTGGAACTACTTGATTCACCTGCTATAATACAAGGGAAGAATGCTCATGAGAAGGAAGCTTTGTTGATACAGGCCGTAGCTCATTTGCTCGAAGCGGATTTCCCCAGGCTCTGTCAGATATTGTACAGAGTGGATGTGGATGAGCGTTTGCTGAAGAGGGCGTTGGATGAGTCAGATGCGCCGCCTGCTGAAATTATTACCCGTCTGCTTTTGGAAAGACAAAAACAAAAAGTAGCTTTACGGGCACGCTATACAGGGGCTTCGGATGATATCCCGGAAGAGGATAAGTGGTAGATCAACTTATCGTTATATTTTTAGTCCGGTGAGCTTCCTAAAAGTAAATTCAGAAAAATGTATCAATCAGAAACGACGATAAGGGTCCGGTATGCGGAGACGGACCAGATGGGCGTAGTTTATTATGGGAATTATGCGCAGTATTTTGAAGTAGGAAGGGTAGAAGCTATCCGGCAACTGGGATACAGTTATAAAGAGATGGAAGAAGAAGGTGTTGCCATGCCGGTTGTTTCAATGGAAACAAAATATCTTCGTTCTGCCTATTATGATGAATTATTGACAGTCGTGACCACCATCCGCCAACTTCCTACCGACCATGAAATCATATTTGACTGTGAGATACTGAATGAACGCAGAAAGTTACTGACCACCGGCAAGATCCGGCTCTTCTTTATGGATAAGGTCAGTTGGAAGAAGGTGGCTATCCCAGCGGCTTTAAAAAGCAAGCTGGCGCCTTTCTACCTGGAAAGTTAAACTAGGGGCTGTATGGTTGTCGCAATAGCGTATACAAAGATGGTATTGCGACAAAGTAAGTCTTGATGGAGGGCTAATATTTTCGATCTGTGGTATACCTAACCAATTCTTCTAAGGCGTCCCGCACGTCGGACACCGGATAGTGGAACAGCAGTTCCAGGGCTTCGTCTCTGAATTGATTCATTTTTTCTGTTGCATAGTCAATGCCGCCTGCTTCTCTTACCCGGTCGATGACATACTTTATTTTATCCTTGCGGGTATTTTGATTCTTGACAATATAGATAATCTTTCTCCGGATGTCGGGAGTTGTATTGTTAAGCGTGTATATTAACGGCAGCGTAAGTTTCTTTTCTTTAATGTCATTACCGGTTGGTTTACCGATATTGGCAGCACCGTAATCAAAAAGGTCGTCTTTGATCTGGAAAGCCATACCCACCTTTTCTCCGAAGGACTCCAGGCGCTGGATATCTTCCTCCTGGCCAAAAGTCGAACAGGCGCCGGCTCCACAGGCGGAGGATAACAGAGAGGCGGTCTTTCCCTTGATGATATTATAGTAAACTTCCTCATCCAGATTCAGGCTTCTGGACTTTTCCATTTGCAGCAGCTCCCCTTCGCTCATTTGCTTGACAGCTGTAGACAAGATCTGTAAAATCCGGAAGTCCCCATTATTAATGGACAGTAGAAGTCCTTTGGATAAAAGATAGTCGCCCACTAAAACAGCGACTTTGTTTTTCCACAGCGCATTAATGGAGAAGAAACCTCTTCGCTCATGGGCATCATCTACCACATCATCGTGTACCAGCGTCGCTGTATGCAGTAATTCTACCAAAGAGGCGGCCCGATAAGTTTTTTCATTAACGGCACCTCCCAGCCGGGCGCTCAGCATGACAAACATGGGACGCAATTGCTTGCCCTTACGCTTGACAATATATTGCATGATGCGATCCAGCAAGGGGACTTTACTTTTAACGGCTGCCTTAAAATGACGCTCAAACTCGCTGAGTTCTGCGGCGATGAGTTGATTTGCTTTTTTCACTAATAGTTACCTGTCAAATAGGCTTGCTAAGGTAATATTATAAAATTTAAAGGGAAAAATAAACTTTTCATTAGCAAGATAGTCTATTCAACGTTTTATATCAGCTATAACCAGATAACTAATAATTTTAATTTATAGTGTTGAGTGGTTTGGTTTGGCACGATATATGTAAATATGGATAAGAATGAAATTCGTATAAAATATAAACGGTCTTTGAAGGTGGAATTTACTTATATTTAGTAAACAATTAGATAATTAAATGTAATAAATATTTGCTATTTCAATTACTATTACTATTTTTGCTCTCGAATATTCATTGGAAGCATTAAATAAAAAATTAAATCTCAATTTATGGCAAGCAAAAAGTACACGATGATGTTAGGTCTTTTAGGCCTTATCTCGACAGCAGCTTTTGCTCAAGACACCAGTACAACTACTAGCGAGTCTGTGAGCACTCAGGGTACCAGCATCTCTGCCGGCACCAATGCTGACGATTCATGGATCTACGATGGCACTAACAAAGTGCGCGTTACCAAAGAAGATCAGCAGAACGGTTTCTTAAACCACACAAACCCTTATCCTGCTAAACCTCGTAACATGATGGAGCTGGGTATTGGTCTCGGACCCTCTTTCCTGTTCTCGCCAATCGATCCTCGTTTTGGTTATGGAGCAAGCATTTCTTTGAGAAAAGCGCTGGGTCACACTTTCTCTGTAAGATTAGGTTATGGTGCGTCTAACAACTTTGGTCTGGATTACAGAACAAGAAATGCATCTGACACTAAGAATTCTAAGATCATTGCGGCTTATGGTAAAAGTAACAACAACTACTTAGCAAACTATAAGACCTTTATCCAGCAGGCTTCCTTAGACCTGATCGCTGATCTGAACTCTCTTAGTCACTATCGCGGTAATCCTAAAACAAGCTTTTATGCTTTAGTAGGTTATAGCTTTAACATGGCTAACGTAGCAATCAATGCTTTCCAAAAAGATGGAAGTATTTATGATTGGTCTAGCTTACCAGGTGGTTCCAGAAAAGATATCAAGGATTACGCAAAAGATCAATTAAGCAAAGATCAGTCTAACGGTATCCTGGATGTTAAGGGTAAAGATGACATGAACAGACAGTATGAAACAGCAGGCGTTGAAAGAAACGGAACACGTGATGACGCTGTTGGATCAGAAAAAACCATCAACCGTCACGGTTTAGATGCCGGTCTGGGTGTAGCTTTCAAAGTTTCTCCAAGATTCAATATCGGTATCGAGCAGAAGTTCACTATGTTCTTCAACAACTCTGATGTGTTAGCAGGTTTGGTTTTACAAAAACAAGGTCGTAACACTACTTTAAGCTCTACTCAAGTTCGTTTCAACTTCAACCTGGGTAACAGCGATAAGAGAATCGAACCATTGTGGTGGGTTAATCCAAACAACTATGCTTACAACAAGTTAGCGACTCGTGATGTATTACCTGATGCTGATGGCGATGGTGTTACTGATCAGTTTGACCAGGAGCCTAACACTCCAGCTGGTTGCGCTGTAGATACACATGGTCGTTCACTGGATACAGATGGTGACGGTGTACCTGATTGCAGAGACAAACAAGTGCTGACTCCTCAGTCTTGGTTCCCTGTTGATGCTGACGGTGTTGGTACTGAACCAGAACCAGCTTGTTGCCAAGAGCTTCGTGATAAATTAGCTAGCATGCCAGCTCAGGCTGAATGTGCAATCACAAGCTTACCAAGTGTTAACTTCAGTGGTTCTAGCATTAAATTGGATG
Organism: Arachidicoccus terrestris; assembly: GCF_020042345.1. Classification (NCBI taxonomy): domain Bacteria; kingdom Pseudomonadati; phylum Bacteroidota; class Chitinophagia; order Chitinophagales; family Chitinophagaceae; genus Arachidicoccus; species Arachidicoccus terrestris. The sequence goes on along the minus strand of NZ_CP083387.1, from coordinate 1,777,673 downwards.
ACGCTGCTCAATCAGCATTGACTTCTGCAGCTGCTCAGTTGAATTCTAATCCTAATTGTAAAGTGAAAATTGTTGGTTACGGTGCTTCTAACAAACGTGCTCAACAGTTAAGCTGGGATAGAGTAAATGCTGTTAAGAACTTCCTGATCGAACAGCAAGGTATCTCTGAAGGTCGTATCATCTTCACTTACGGTTACGATGGTGATGCAAATACAGTAGATCTTCAGCCTACTACTGAGTCAGGTCCTAGCACAGTACCTGCTCCACACCCAAATCTTCAAAAATAATAGCTCCGCTATTTAATTGAAAATACAAAGAGAGTCACTCAGCAATGAGTGGCTCTTTTTTTTGCACAAACCTTATGACACCCTTATTATCTGTTTTGACAGGGATTGCGTAATTTTAGGCTTGATTAAAGCGCTTCTATGTATAGGTTACTACTGATAATATCTGTTTGTCTGCTGTCGGTAACTGTCCGGGGACAGGACACCTATTTTTATGGGTATGTGAAGGACAGTATCACGGAGCTTCCGATTCAGGACGTACACGTATCCACAGGTAATGAGGATACAAGCGATTATACGAACATCCATGGCCTTTTTGTAATCAAGGCCCACGAAGGGGATACGCTGACACTATTGAGAGTCGGCTATTTTAGCCAGAAAATTGCGCTTAAGGGCACTATCCTTAGTGACACACTTCATATTACAATGGTACCTAAAACGCACGAACTGGAGAGTGTTACGGTATCTTCCTATAGCTATGAGGACTACCAGGCAGATAGTGTGGACAGGATTCGCTATTTTGAGCAGGCCATTGGCTATGCCAAACCCTTATTCGATAATGCCAACACGGGAGCAGGGATCGGCATTAGTCTGGAGCGCATATTTAGCCACCGTCAGCAGAATAAAAAAAGGGCACTAAGACTGTTTCAGGAGGTTGAAGAAGAAAAGTACGTGGATTTTCGGTTTAACCCGATCATTGTACATAGCTATACCGGTCTGAAGGGAGATAGCTTGCAACAGTTCATGAACAAATACCGGCCTTCTTATAAATGGTTGCGTAATCATACGCGGCAGGTAGACCTGCTTTATTACATTAATGGCAAGTTGAAAAAATATTTTAAGCGATAAGCGATAATTGCTGCTGCAAAATGGCCTGATTTTCCCATTTCTTAGCGAACTTTACACCCGCCGGCTGTAACGGCAGTGGGCTGGCCAACATTCTTGACTTTAATTATTATACTATGTGGTATAGACTGGGGAAGTGGATCATTAAATGGCGTGTTTTGCTTTTATCTTTGCTGGCCATAGCTACCCTAATTATGGGGTATCTGGCCAAGGATATCAAAATGAGCTATGAATTTTCTAAAGCTATACCCGTTGATAATCAAAAGTACCAGGACTACCAGCATTTTTTAAAGACCTTCGGCCGTGACGGCAATACAGTCGTTGTCGGCATAAAGACCGATAAGTTCTTTACGAAAGACATCTTCAATCAGGTGACTGTACTCCAAAATGGTATTAAGGCGGCCCGTGGTGTTACTGGTGTTTTGAGTGTACCCAGCTCGGTAGATCTGAAAAAGGTTGACAGTCTCCAGAAATTTCAGCCGGAGAATATTTTTTCTCCTCCATACAAGGATCAGGCCCTGTTGGATAGTAATGCCGCACGTTTTCTTAATCTGCCGTTTTACCAGGGACTACTCTACAATAACCAAAAACATGCTTATCTGATTGCGGTTTCACTCAATGACACACTGATCAATAGCAAAGAAAGAACTGATATTATTAATGGCATCATGGCACCTATTGAAGCCTTTGAAAAGGTCTCAGGGCTGGATGTTCATGTGAGCGGCCTGCCTTTTATCCGCACTTCAGTGGGGGATAAGATCGCTCACGAGCTCAATTGGTTTCTGTTGGGGTCTTTTTTGCTTTCGGCCATCACACTCTGGTTATTTTTCAGGTCCGTCAGCGCTATGCTGATGAGTCTTGCGGTAGTCGCTATGGGTGTCATATTCAGTGTAGGCACGATGGTGCTATTAGGCTACAAAATTACCCTGCTTACGGCATTGATTCCTCCTTTAATTGTTGTAATCGGTATTCCAAACTGTATCTACTTTCTCAATAAATACCATGGAGTTTACAAAGAGAAACAGAATAAATACCAATCTATTATTATGATGGTCGGCAGGATGGGCATTGTCACCCTGTTCTGTAATATCGCTGCGGCCATAGGATTTGCTGTATTTGCCTTCACCAGCAGTGACCTTTTGAAAGAGTTCGGGGTGGTAGCCGGGATCAATATTATGGTTCTGTTTTTAATCTCCCTGATCTTCATCCCATCGCTGTTAAGTATGCTGCCGGCTCCTAAAGCGGTACATATGCGCTATCTGGATAACAAATATTTAGCCAGAGTACTGGTTAAAATTGAAAAGTGGGCCTTCTATCATGTGAAGTATGTGTATGGCGTGACTTTTGTCTTACTGGTGGCTGCTGTAATCGGTACCCTTCGCATGAAAGCCGTTTCACATGTGGTGGACGACCTGCCTCATTCCGATAAGATATATACGGATCTTAAATGGTTTGAATCCAACTTTAACGGTGTAATGCCGCTGGAAATTGTCGTTGACGCCAAGAAAAAGAACGGCCTGTTTCGTAACCTGCGCACCATTGATAAGATTGACCAGTTCTCTGCCTATCTGGCAACACAACCCGATGTGGCTAAGCCTTTGTCATTTGTCAATGCTTTAAAATTCGCACGTCAGGCCTTCTACGAGGGGGACAGTACTTATTATGGGGTATTGACCCAGTTTGAAGTGCCGTTTATGGGTAGTTACATTCAGGAAATCAATAAGCAATCCAAGGATGCTGATGCCAGGAAAAATGCCCTCAGTAGTATGGTTAGCCGCTTTATTGATTCTAATAAACAAATAGCCAGGATCAGCGTTAATATGAAGGACGTGGGTACGAAAAAGCTGCCGGTTTTACTGGACAGCTTCCGTCACGAAGCAGACAACTTATTTGACACGGCTCACTATAAAGTCACTTTTACCGGATCTACCGTGACCTTCCTGGAAGGATCTACTTATATCGTTGAAGGATTAGGGGAGAGTATTTTCTGGGCTTTTATTCTGATCGCCCTGGCGATGCTCTACTTATTTAAATCGACCCGGATGCTGTTTTGTTCCCTGATCCCTAACGTGATCCCACTGATCGTGACGGCAGGTGTTATGGGCTGGCTGGGCATTTCTATTAAACCCTCAACCGTGCTGGTTTTCAGTGTGGCGCTGGGGATCGCCATTGATGTGACCATCCGTTTTTTAATTAACTATAAACAGGAATTGCCCCGGCATAATAATGATATTGACGCTACTTTAAAGCAAACGATTATGCATACCGGTATCAGCATTATTTATACCTCCCTGGTACTGGTGGCCGGGTTTATCATCTTTATTTTTAGTGAGTTTGCCGGGACGGAAAGCCTGGGCTGGTTAACTTCTTTGACTTTGGCAGTCGCTACCCTGACCAATCTGGTGTTACTGCCCGTACTGATCAAGACATTGTCCGGTAAAAAGAAACAGGCAGCCCGTACGAATCAATAATTGAACAGCCGCTTTTATACCGGAATGTGCATAAATTGTTTTCGGAAGTCCATGGTTCTGATTAAATTTGAGTCATGCAAGCAAATCATCCAATAGGTATTTTTGACTCCGGCTATGGAGGATTGACCATTTTACGGCAAATACGGTCCATGCTGCCGGATTATGATTATATCTATCTGGGTGACAATGCCAGGGCCCCTTACGGTTCCAGAAGTTTTGAGACCATCTATGAATATACACTTGAGGCCGTTAAGTGGTTCTTTAAACAAGGCTGCCCTCTGGTAATTCTGGCATGTAATACAGCTTCTGCAAAGGCATTGCGCACCATCCAGCAAAAAGATTTGCCGGGTCTGGCACCTGATAACAGGGTGCTGGGTATTGTCCGGCCGACCAGCGAAGTGATTGGTGATATGAGTGAGGGAGGCAATATAGGAATTCTAGCCACTCAGGGCACAGTCGAATCAGAATCCTATCTACTCGAGATCGAGAAGTTCTTCCCTGAAGTAAGTGTGTTTCAGCAGGCTTGCCCGATCTGGGTTCCACTGGTGGAATACGGGGAACAGGACAATCCGGGGACGGATTATTTTGTCCGGAAATATATTGATCTGTTACTTAAAAAAGAACCTCGCATAGATACGGTTTTACTTGCCTGTACGCATTATCCATTATTGCTGGAAAAAATAAAAGAATATATGCCGGTAGATATTCAGGTCATCACGCAGGGTCAGATCGTGGCCGATAGCCTTGCAGATTATCTATTGCGACATTCCGAGTTAACCGAGCGGATTACCAGAGAGGGACAAATGGATTTTTATACGACTGAACGGGCAACCACCTTTAACCGGCAGGCTGAACGGTTTTTTGGAACAGAAGTAGGGGCCACACAAGTGCACAAGCTGTAAGGGGCCTAATCAATAAAGATAATCAGATTAAAATTAGATAATATGGCAGGGGCAGATCAATTTCTAAGTACGATTCAACAGGGTTACCAGTTTAAAGGCGCTTCGGTAAAAATAGGCGTCGGTATGTTGGATGGCAAGGCTGTTAAAGGGGCAGACGTTAATCTGTCGCTGAAAATGATGAACCGGCACGGCCTTATTGCCGGTGCTACCGGTACCGGTAAGACCAAAACGCTACAGACCATCAGTGAATTTCTCAGTGACGCAGGCGTACCGGTAATGCTGATGGATATAAAAGGTGATTTGAGTGGCCTCGCTGCCCCGGGGAGCGAAAATGATAAGATAAAGGGGCGCTATGAATTGTTGGATCTTGATTATACACCCAAGGCATTTCCTGTAGAATTATTGTCACTTAGTAAGGAGAAGGGCGTGCGGCTCAGAGCCACGGTCAGCGAATTTGGACCCATACTGCTCAGTAAGATCCTGGACCTGAATGAAACCCAGGGCTCTTTGGTGGCTGTTATATTCAAATACGCGGATGACCAGAAACTGCCCCTGGTCGGACTAAAGGATTTTATCAAGTTACTGCAGTATGCCAGTAATGAAGGTAAAGATGATATTGAAAAATCTTATGGCAAGATATCCACCGCCTCTACGGGTACAATTCTGAGAAAAGTGATTGAGCTACAGGGGCAGGGTGCGGATGTTTTTTTTGATGAGCCCAGCTTTGAGGTGGCGGACCTGATGCGTAAGACCGGCGAAGGCAAGGGCATGGTCAATATTCTTAGAGTAACAGATTTGCAGGACCGGCCTAAACTTTTTTCTACTTTTATGTTGCAGATGCTGGATGAGCTTTATGCCAGCAGCCCCGAAGAAGGCGACCTGGATTTGCCGAAATTGGTGCTGTTCATCGATGAGGCGCATCTGCTTTTTCAGGAAGCCACAGATGCACTGCAGGAAAAAATAGAGACGGTGATCAAACTTATCCGTTCTAAAGGGATTGGGATCTTTTTCTGTACCCAGAATCCACAGGATGTACCAGCGCCCATACTGAGTCAGCTGGGCCTTAAAGTACAGCATGCACTACGTGCATTCACGGCCAAGGATCGAAAAGCCATTAAGACAGCTGCAGAAAACTTCCCTGAAACAGAATTCTATAAAACAGATGAATTATTGACCCAGATGGGCATTGGCGAGGCGCTGGTAACCATGTTGAATGAAAAGGGAATTCCTACACCCTTGGTGCATACCCTGCTTTGTTCTCCCAGAAGCCGTATGGACATCCTGAGTCCGGAAGAAATCGATGGCGTAGTTGCCGGCAGCAAGCTCGTGGCAAAGTACGAGGCGGTAGTGGATGAAAAGAGCGCCTATGAGATACTGACAGACAAACTGGCCCAGGCCGCTGAACAATCCGAGCCCCCCGCAAAAGATAAAAAGAAAGAGCATGACGGCGGTTTTTTCAGTAATCCAATCGTCAAATCTGCGGCAAGAACGGCGGCTGTTACCATTACAGGTTATATCACCCGCAGTATTATGGGAGCGCTGGGATTGGGCGGAAAGCGCAGGAAGTAATCGCCGGAACGTTTAGGTAGAATATTATTTTAAAGCAATGAGCGGGAGCGACCGCATTTATTTTAAATGAGCATGTATAAGTATAGAGTGGGTGTATTTGGAGCGGGGCATTTAGGTAAATTTCATATTAATAATTGGCTGGAGCTGGAAAAGGCACAGCTGGTCGGATTTTATGATCCCAGTGATCAGGCGGCCGCAGAAGTAATGAATAAATATGGCCTGAAGCGGTTTGAGAGTCCTGAAAGCTTGATAGCAGCTATCGATATTGCGGATATCGTGACACCAACCGATCATCACTTTGAAATGTGTGAGCTCGCCATTAAGAATGGCAAGCACGTTTTTGTGGAAAAACCCCTGGCTTATACCCTGGAAGAAGGTAAGCGGCTTATAGAGATGATCAAAGAAGCGAATGTAAAGGTACAGGTCGGACATGTCGAGCGGTTTAATCCGGCATTTGTAGCCGCCCGTAACTACAGCCTGAATCCTATGTTCATCGAGGTACACCGCCTGGCACAGTTCAATCCCAGAGGAACAGAAGTGAGTGTGATCATGGATCTGATGATCCATGATCTGGATATCATCCTCAGCCTTGTGAAAAGTGACGTGAAACATATTTCTGCCAGCGGGGTCTGCGTTTTGACAGACACTCCCGATATTGCCAATGTACGCATTGAGTTCAATAACGGCTGTGTAGCCAATCTCACGGCCAGCCGTATCAGTATGAAAAAAATGCGTAAGATCCGGCTTTTCCAGAAGGATGCCTATATCGGAATCGATTTTATGGAGAAAAAGACTGAAATCATCAAAATGAAAGGTGAGGCTGACCAGGAAGCCTTTAGTTTTGATATTGATGTAGCCGAAGGCAGGAAAAAGACCATTGCCATTGCCAACCCCAAAATCAAAGAAACCAATGCAATAAAAGAAGAGCTTTCTGCGTTTATAAATTCAATTGAAAATGGTAAACCGGTTATTGTGAGTGAGATTGACGGCTATCTGGCGATGGAAGTGGCTCACAAGATTCTGGAGAAAATCAATAAAAATAATGCTATTGCACTGCAGGGATAAATAGTTCATGCGTGCATAACCTATACATGCATGAATGAGAAAGCCCTAATATTAAAGAACAAAGCCAAAACCTATTATTTTTTATTAGACTTTCTGTCCGTTATTCTGGTTTGGGTGATTATTGTCCTGGTGCGGTCTGAAAAGATGCATATATCGGGTGAACGTTTCTTGATCTCCGGCCAGTTGATTCGCTCGCTACTGGTATTTACCTTCTGGCTGCTGCTGTTTACCGTTACCGGCGCTTACAGGTATTCTGTTTTTGAAAAGTCCCGTGTCAACGAATTTTTTGTCACTTTTTTCCAGACCCTGTTTGGCTGCCTGATCATCTTTTTTATCTTGTTCCTCAGAGATAAGCAAGGCTATGGCTATCATTTTAAGATATTCTTTCTTTATTGGTGGCTGCAGCTCTGCCTGACTTATTTTCTCAGGGGATTGCAGCTCAAATGGGCCAAACAAAAAATGAAGAGCGGCGATTTTTTTTTTACGACGCTGCTGATCGGCAACCGCTATAAAGCATTAAAGGCCTTTTATTCTGTAGAGGATTTTTATAAGAACCTGGGATATAGAATTGTCGGGTTTTTGACAACCAGTTTTGGGCATTCCCCGGTGACCGCCACGCTGGAAAGCAAGATCAAATGGTTGGGTATTGCAGAGGACCTGAGTGTCGTTATGAAAGCCCACAGGATTGATCAGGTCATTGTTGCGCTGGAGGAAGATGAGATTCAAATGATGCAACCATTGATCAGCGCACTGAGTGAATACGATGTACTGATTCGTATTGTTGCAGAGGATATGGATATCATCAAGGGATCTGTTAAGACATCAAATGTACTCAATGCCCCTTTTATTACCATTAATACCACAGTAATGGTGGATTGGCAGTATAACCTGAAAATGGTCCTCGATAAGTTCTTTTCTGTGATTGGTATTCTTGTTTTTAGCCCCGTCATCCTGTTTGTTGCCATCCGTACCTATTTTTCCGTTAAGGGTTCTATCATTTATTCCCAGGAAAGGATCGGCTTTAAAGGCAAACCCTTTAATATCTACAAGTTTAGATCGATGATCCCACAGGCCGAGAAAGACGGCCCTCAGTTATCCTATGATGACGACAAGCGGATCACTTCCTGGGGACGGGTAATGCGTCGCTGGCGGCTGGATGAACTGCCTCAGTTCTGGAATGTCCTCAAGGGGGAAATGAGCCTGGTAGGACCGAGACCGGAACGGGCGTACTTTATTGAGCAGATCATGGAACATAACCGCTATTATAAATATCTGCTCAAAGTGAAACCGGGGTTGACTTCCTGGGGTATGGTCCGGTTTGGTTACGCGTCCAGTGTCCGGGAAATGCTGGAAAGAATGCAGTATGACCTGATGTATATTGAGAATGCATCCCTTTTGATCGACTTTAAGATTATATTACATACATTAAAAATCATATTTTTGGGTAAGGGGAAATAGTCCCGTTACCAATACTATCATCATTTTACTATATGAAAAGAGGCATATTCTGCATATTTTTTATGAGCTGTCTGACCGTGCTGGCTATAAAGCCTGGGGTTGCCTGGGCACAGGCGGTAAAAGAAGTTACGGATATGTCGCCGTCCCTGCAGGTACACTATGAATTATTTGCTTCTGGTCAGGCAGAAAGCGGCCTGACTCAGACACCGGGCGTCCTGCGCTTCCTTACGGGCTATGAGAAGATCTATGTCCGTAATACCGGCACTGCTCCGGTAAAACAGGTCAAGATTCGGGTATACCCGAACAGCTACAGCAGTGACAGCACAGCGTTAAGCGAGAGGCTGCTGCAGGCGCGTGATCTAAGACTCTATTTTGCCGACACCAGTCAGCTTGGCAATATTAAGGAATTGAATTTTACTGCAAAGGATCAGGTCTTGGTAAAGGAGGATCCTGCCGGAACCGGGGAATTTATTACACTTACGCTGCCTGCCGCATTGGCATCTGGTGATTCTGTCATGATACGGACACCGTTTTTACTGCAGCTGCCGGCACGCCTAATTGATATCGGTTATGTAGAGAAAGAAGCCGTGAGTTATCTGAAAGACTGGTTCCCTCAGGTGGCGTTCCCGGCAGGCGTCACGGCGCTGAAAAGCAATCTCCTGCTTCATTTAACGATACCCGGAGGGCTGAACTGCAGGGTGGATGGTGTCCTGCAAGAGGCGGCGACTTTGGATTCTTCAGACTTTAATACCTTTCAGCTGGCGATGGGGGCACATGCCACCGTTGCCATACAGGCGAAAGGAGTACTGCCTGAAAATTCATCTGCAGCCGATACGGCAAAGCCACCGGCCACCGGCTTTTTTAAAAAATTACTGCCCGGGCCGCTTGCAGCCAAGCGGCCGGCAAGACCTGACAGCCTGATGGCACAAATGGCGGCAGCCCGGCGTGGCACCTTGATCAGTAGTCATAAACCGGTTAAGCCCGCATTTTTGTTTAATTTTAAGGAAGCAGACGCTAAAAGATATTTATCCCTGAGTCCGGCTATCGGTTATAATAACTATGATAAATGGATGCCCGGGATACTGGTTCATAACTATGGGCTGCCGGCCGGTAAATTTAATTTTTTGCTTGCTCCCCTGTATAGCACAGGGGACCATACCCTGAGCGGTATCGGTCGCTTAAGTTTTACAGACCGTCATGTATCGAATGCCTGGCAAATTTCTGTCGATGCCGGTTATTATGCTTTTAATGCCTTCAATAGCTGGGCAGATGGGGCGGGCCATGTACATGAGGGAGATAAAATGCGCCTTTTACGTATTGTGCCGGCGATCCGGTATAAATGGTATCCGGATAATCACACCACCGATAAGGTATGGAAGATTGCGGCAAAGTCTTATATACTCCGCCGGGACAGCTGGGTGTTGGAAAATGATGATCAGTTTTTGGACAAAACGACCTCCGCGATCGGAGAAATAAAGGCCGCTTTGATGGATAACAGGGCGCTGTATCCCTATAGTCTTCAATTAAAATTGCAGGGTACAGACCAGTTTTTGAGAGCCGGCCTGACGGGTAAATATTTCCTGAACTATGATGCCAAAGGAAACGGGCTGCAATTGCGTGGATTTGCCGGAAAATTCTTTTATCTGAAGGAAAAGAATGTCCTTCGTTCTTTTAATCTCAGGGATTATTTTTTTAATCTGAGCGGTGCAACAGGCGCGCAGGATTTTACCTATAGTGATTATTATATAGGACGTTCTGCATTTGAGGGCTGGATGAGTCAGCAGATGGCCGTTTCGGACGGGTTCTTTAAGGTTTCAACACCCTATCTGCAGGATCCTCTGGGCCAGACGGATAGCTGGCTGGCGGCCGTCAATCTGACGACCGACCTGCCTGAAGGACTCAATCCGTTTGCTGTTCTTCCTTTTCGGTTACCGGTCCGGTTATTTGCGGATATGGGTACTTACGGAGATCTGTGGTCTGAAAATCCTGCCGCCGGCAGGTTCCTGTATGACGCCGGTGTGCAGGTCAGTGTGTTAAAAGAAGCGGTAACGATTTATTTTCCGCTGTTCTATAGTAAGGTATACAGAGATTATTATAAGTCAATGGGAGATATGGGTGGTTTTGGACAAAGGATCCGTTTCTCCATAAGTCTGGGTAACCTAATGCCTAAACGATTGCATAAAGATATACAATGGTAAGCCTTTGTTCGACAGATATAGCCATTCTGCCGGCGATAAAACTGGATAAAGCCAAATGGGATCACTGTGTGTTCTCGGACCCTCATGGCAGTTTTTTTGCCGCCCATGATTATCTTTCTTATATGGCACCCGGTTGGGGCGGCCTGGTATTGAACGATTATCAGGCAGTGCTGCCGATCATATATAATAGTAAGTTTGGAATAAAATATATGACGGGCCTTCCTTTTGTAAAACAATTGGGATTGATGGGGGATTGGCAACCTTCTCATAAAGAAGCTGTTTTTAATACCATTCATCGTTTTGCAAAATATGGTGATGTCTGTTTTAATCAAAACAATGGAGCTTTAGTAGATAGAAGCGCCTGCGCTCAACCCAATTATGAACTTGATCTGAATCAGGGATACGTAGATATATATAACGGGTATCATAAGACACTCAGAAAAAGGCTCCGCCGGATATCCCAGGATCAAAATTTATGTGTGGTATCGGCAGACGGCAGGGAAGTAATCTCCCGGTACCAGGGTTTTCTTGCAAAGAAAACCCCCTTAGACCTCCGGGAAGACTTTAAACGGTTAGCGGCGTTATTACAGACCCCGTTCGGCGCCGCGCATTTTACTCCCTATAAGGTGATGACTCAAAACAAGGAAGAAGTGTTTTTTGGGCTATATGGTAAAGATGTTTTCAGGATCTACAAATTTATGACGGCCGTCACACAAGAAGGAAGAAATGCAAACGCATCTGCATTTGCACTGGATCATCTTATCGGTCAATATGCCGGGACAGGCCGGATATTCGATTTTATGGGTTCTGCCCTACCTGGTGTCCGAAGCTTTATTGAGAGCTTTGGGGCGGATATGAGACCCTATTATCTGTACCATTATAATCACCTGCCATGGCCACTTAAATTATTCAAAAGGTGAGCCGCCACCGGATGCCCTTGCTCTTTTATTTATAATCGCTTCGGCCACGATCAGATCGATGGGTCGGGTAATTTTCAGATTTTCAGGATCGCCCTCTACCAGAAATACCTGCTCACCCATTGCCTCTAACACGGAAGCCTCATCGGTAAACCCAGTCTGATAGGGCTGCTCAAAAGCCTGTTTTAATAAGCTGCTCTTAAAAGTCTGCGGCGTCTGCACAAGTCTCACAGCTGTTCTGTCTATTGCTTTGGATCGCTGCTCCTCACCTTCCCCTGTTATCATCATGCGCATACTGTCTGTGGCCGGACAGACCGGAATGGCGGACCCGTTCAGCATTGCTGCATGATAACAGCGTTGAATCAGTGAAGGGCTTACTAAACAGCGAACGCCGTCATGTACGAATACAATACTGTCGGCCGCGGTCAGCGCTAATCCATTGGCAACAGAGTGAAACCTGGAACCACCTCCGGGGGTAATGGTCAGCTGCGTTTTGTAAGGCAGCTGTTCCAGTAATTGCCGGCCATAGGTTATCTGATCTGAAGGAAGCACCCATATGATTCTGATATCTGAAAAGGCCTCGATAAATGCTGCTGTCGTATGCAATAAAATGGCTTTACCTGCCAGCGGCAGAAACTGTTTAGGCAGGTCGGACCGCATGCGGGTCCCAGACCCTGCAGCAACAATAATAGCAATTTTGTCCATAGGTCAAAAGTACCTAACTTTCAGAAAAAAATATGATACCTCTGTATGTTCTTTTAGTGGTTCTGGTGATTATTATCTTTAGCGGACTGGTCAGCGTGAACCAGGGGACGATTGCTGTTGTTACCATGTTTGGTAAGTACCGCCGTATTTTACCGGCCGGGCTGAATTTTAAAATTCCCATCCTGGAAAGGATCTATAAAAGGATCAGTATTCAGAACCGCTCTATTGAAATGGAATTTCAGGCGGTCACTTTTGATCAGGCCAATGTCTATTTTAAGACCATGCTGCTCTATGCGGTCATGAGTGCCGATGCAGAGACGATCAAAAAAGTTGCTTTTAAATTTATTAATGACAGAGAATTAATGCAGGCGCTGGTCAGAACGATCGAAGGGAATGTCAGGTCTTATGTCGCTACCAAAAAGCAGGCAGAGATACTGGCCCTGCGCCGTGAGATCGTAGGTTCGGTCAAACAGGAAGTGGATCAGGTACTCGAAGAGTGGGGGTATCACCTGCTGGATCTTCAGATCAATGATATCACCTTTGACCAGGTCATCATGGAATCCATGAGTAAAGTCGTAGCCAGCAATAACCTGAAGGCGGCTGCTGAAAATGAAGGCCAGGCTTTACTGATTACCAAGACCAAGGCAGCTGAGGCGGATGGGAATGCCATTAAAATCTCTGCGGAGGCCGAGCGGGAAGCTGCCAGGCTGAGAGGACAGGGGGTCGCATTATTCAGAGAAGAAGTCGCGCGCGGGATGAGTGATGCGGCTGAGCAGATGAAACAGGCAAATCTGGATACCAATGTGATTTTATTCAGTATGTGGACGGAAGCGATTCAGAATTTTGCCGAATATGGAAAAGGCAATATGATCTTTCTGGACGGTAGTGCGGATGGCATGCAAAGAACCATGAAAGAATTAATGGCGATGATGCAAATGCGTGACGGGACGAAACAAACGAAGGAACCATTAAAGTAAAATAGACAATGAGCCATTTTAATGTGCGGGTATATGGCGTATTGGTGCAGCAGGGGAAGCTCCTGGTCAGCGATGAGTATATCAAAGGGCAGTTTTATACCAAGCTGCCGGGTGGCGGACTGGAACCGGGAGAAGGTACCCGTGATTGCCTGGCAAGAGAATTCAGGGAAGAGACCGGCCTGGATATCACAGTCGGAGCGCATTTATATACAACTGATTTTTATCAGCAGTCGGCTTTTGACCCGGGTGATCAGATCATCTCTATCTATTACTGGGTGCATTGCGCCGATCTTTCCTGTCTGAATACCCATACCGAGCCTTTTGATTTCGAAGGCGCCGTTGAGGCGCATCCGGATCAGGATGCGGAGACTTTTAGATGGGTGGATTGGCATTGCCTGTCTGAAGAGAGCATGTCTCTGCCGATAGATAAGCATGTTGTGGCACTTATATTGGCGCATAGGCCGAATGCAAGCGATATAACGGCCTCGACACAACCGGCTGCCTATTATATTCAAAAAGCCCCGTTTATTGTGCCGACAACGGACGGGAAGTTAATTGAGGAGCATTTTGGCGCAGCATCCACGGGCAGAAAGGATATCAGCATTGCCCATATGGTCGCCCCTGCCGGTTGGTCAGAACCCGCTCAATGGCCGGAGTTTGACGAATGGACCCTGGTCAACGCAGGCAAAAAATGCCTGGAAATTAATGGGGAAGAGATCATACTGGACGCCGGCCAGAGTATCTGGGTCTCTAAAGGAGTCAGGGTGAGGTACAGTAACCCCTTTGATGTGCCTTGTGACTATTGGAGCGTTTGCCTTCCGGCATTTTCTCCCGACCTGGTACACCGGGAAGGTGGCGAGCGTTAATTGAGAATAATTGCCGGTCTGATTTTCAGATAGCAGATTTTTAGGTTACCTTTGCCCTTCAAAATTTTGTTAGTTATGACGTACCATGTACAGATAAAAGTGATGCCTTTAAAGGATTTATTAGATCCTCAGGGAAAGGCCGTTATGGGTGGATTGGATAACCTGGGTATTCATGATGTCCAGGATATCCGCATCGGTAAGCATATTACCATGGAAATCGATGCCGCCAGCGAAGAGGCTGCTAAGCAGATCGCGGAGACCACGGCCACCAAACTGCTGGCCAATCCTGTTATGGAATATTTTGAAATCGAGTTGATCGGCTAAGGTGTCCCAAGGTCGCCTTTCGGTCAATGCTACCTATACCATGCTTTATATTGTACCCACTCCCGTCGGCAATCTTAAAGATATCACTCTGCGTAGTATTGAAGTATTACAGGAGGTAGATCTGATCTTATGTGAGGATACCCGCACCTCGGGTAAACTGCTGAGCCATTATGGCATTCAGAAGCCTTTGATGGCGTATCATATGCATAACGAGCATAAGATCGTAGACCGGCTGGTCGACCAGCTGAGCGGAGGTAAGAAAATTGCACTTATTACGGATGCGGGTACGCCGGGGATCTCGGACCCGGCATTTTTGCTGGTACGGGCCTGTGCACACCGCAATATCCGCGTGGAGTCCCTGCCTGGAGCCACGGCTTTCGTGCCAGCGCTGGTGAGTAGCGGTATCCCCTGTAACAGGTTCTGCTTTGAGGGGTTTTTACCGCTCAAAAAAGGCCGGCAGACACTCATGAAATTACTGGCCGAAGAGACCAGGACCATGGTATTTTATGAAAGCCCGATGCGGCTGGTAAAGACCCTGAAAGAAATGGCCACTTATTTTGGGCCTGATCGTCCCTGCAGTGTCAGCCGGGAACTTACAAAGTTATATGAGGAAACCAGAAGGGGGACCTTGCAAGAGGTACATGACCATTATGTGGCCACTGGTGTAAAAGGAGAGATCGTCCTTATCGTGCAGGGGAAATCGTAACCTTCTCTGGTCAAATTCAAAATCTCTTTCCAGGAGTTATATAAATATCAGGGATTTTCTGCTTCATATGCATGATCTATCCCTAATTGGCCTTTATTATCGGCAGCCTTAGTGGCTAATGCGTCACAACGGTTGTTATAGGGGTTATCTGCATGACCTTTCACCCAATGGAACCTTACCGTAAAATCTTTGGCGATGGCGGCATATCTGAGCCAGAGATCTTTATTTTTTTTGCCGCCTTTAAAATCATTACGAATCCAGCCATCCAGCCACCTCTTCTCAACACTGTTGACGACGTACTGGCTGTCGGTATATATCTTCACAGCAATCTGCTTTCTGGTCAGTGATTCCAGGGCTATAACCACCGCTAAAAGCTCCATGCGGTTATTGGTGGTTTTTCTGAACCCGGCAGAAAATTCTTTGATATGCTGGCCGTACATCATGACAATACCATAACCTCCCGGTCCCGGGTTGCCTCTGGATGCGCCGTCTGTATAAATGATCAATTCTGACATAAGGCTGCGAAGATAACAGATAATTTATTGTGCTATCTATGGGTGAAAAGAAAACTAGATGCACAACGGGCAATACGTTGTTCTTATTGCCGTTAAATTCCTGCTTTAATAAGCAGTTCGGTTAACAAATTGTAATTTTGCCACTCACAACAGGCACAATAAGCTACGCAAACAAACAACAATAATGAATAACCGGGAATTATTTTTACAGCATGTGGCCCAGACTTCAGATGCTCCGATGGCACTGGAAATGGTCTCCGCCGAAGGTATTTATCAGAAAGATGCAGAAGGAAAGACATATATAGATCTGATCTCCGGTTTCAGTGTCTGTAATATCGGTCATGGTCATCCTAGGGTCTTATCGGCTATCGAAAAGCAAATGAAAGCCTATATGCACCTGATCGTCTATGGAGAATTTATCGAGGCGCCGCAGGTGCGCTATGCCAAAAGGCTCTGTGACCTACTGCCTGGGCATCTGAACAGTGTATTTTTCACCAATAGTGGTGCGGAAGCTGTTGAGGGAGCCATGAAACTAGCAAAAAGGGTAACCGGGCGGCCCAAAATGATCTGCTTTAACAATAGCTATCACGGATCTACACAGGGGGCACTCAGCCTGATCGGTGATGAGTATTTCAGGCAAAATTTCAGGCCATTACTGCCCGGCATTTATCATTATGACTACAATGATCCCGCCGTAGTAGCTTCCATCGATACGGATACCGCTTGCGTTATCATGGAAACCGTGCAGGCGGAAGCCGGCATCATTAGCCCGGATCCAGAATGGATCAAAGCCATCCGGGAGAAATGTACGGCAACAGGTACATTATTGATCCTGGATGAAATTCAGGCGGGTTTTGGCAGAACCGGCCATCTGTTCGCCTTTGAAGGGTATGGGATAACGCCTGATATTTTGTTGGTCGCCAAAGCGCTGGGTGGCGGCATGCCGCTCGGGGCTTTTATTGCAGACAGAAACCTCATGCAGCAATTGACCTATAATCCGGTACTTGGACATATCAGCACCTTTGCGGGGCATCCGGTCAGCTGCGCTGCAGGGCTGGCCGCGTTAGATGTACTGCTGGAAGGTCATTATATTGAAGCGGTACCAGAGAAAGAGCATATCTTACAACAGCGTTTGCGCCATCCGGCCATCAGAAAAATACGGACGGCCGGGCTCTGGGCCTGCCTGGAATTTAAGGATTTTGATACCAATAAAAAGGTGATTGAACACTGTATTAGAGCGGGGCTGATCGCGGACTGGTTTTTGTTTAATCCCTCAGGACTGCGCATCGGCCCGCCTTTGATCATCACAAAGGAGCAGCTGGAGGAAGTCTGCGATAAAATCCTCGATTCCATTAGAGCATCCGGAGTCGATTAAACATTATCAATTGATTATCAGCTTCTAATTTGCAATGTTTTCGGATTGTTAAAAACTACCTATTGTTCGGTTTTAGCAATTTCTTTTGACGGGAGGGTGAATTAAAATCGTAACTTCATAGGAGCGATTTTGCTTTCACACTAAATATAGATGTCATGGCAAATCTAATTGAATCCGTACAGCGCCATCTGGCCTTTGCCAGACTGGAAAAGGAAAGCCCCAATCAACAAAAAGCTGATCCCACCTGTCATAAATACCACCCTGAAAAGCTAGATCAGGCCTGTATCAGTGCCGTATTGGCTGGGATTTATCAATTTACCCGGGAAGAAAGTGAAGCGGCTAAGCTGCTGATGCCTAAAATGAACCGGACCTGGCTGGAAGTCGTCTTCCATAAGTATCCGGCGCAACTGGAAAAAAAGATAGCGGATTATACCCAGTGTGCTCCCAATGTCATCCGTCAGCATCTATATGCGGTCGCGCAGAAAGCGGTCCTGGAAATCAAAAGCGCTGTTGGCTCCCGAGCCACCGGCAGAGAAGTCAAATCTTATCTGACCAGCCAGCGTATGGCCATCCTGACCCGGCTGCCCGCCGAGCTGGAAGTCGGCTCTTTGCTGCATAATACCACGCTTGACGATGCGACCAATAAAATGCATGGCCCGTTCTCAGACTTTATGCATTGGGTAGAGACCTATATGGCCGAGCCCCAGACACCACTGTATTAGGGTTTGAACTGTTAAAAAGAACGTAGGGCAAAAAATAAATCCCGCTACTGTTTATTGGAAAGGCCGGTAAAGCAGGAGCGGGATTGTTCGTCTATGCAAAATGCCAGGAGTTAAATGTCGTCATACTGATAGATCGGGTCTAGCGGCTCACCGGGATGCATTTCATAGATAGGGTTGATCTTCCCATCTTCCAGGCCATAGACCCATCCATGGAGGTGAGGAATCTGTTCATGCTTCCACGCCCGTTGGATAATTGACGTCTTAGCCAGGTGTTTTACCTGCTCCACAACATTGAGCTCTACCAGCCTTCTGGCCTTGAGTGTTTCATCTTTGATCCCATCCAGCTCTTGTTCATATAGCATGTAGACATCCTTAATCTGTCTGAGCCACATGTTGAGGACAAGATCGACATTGTGGTTAGACAGTGCAGCACCGACACCACCGCATCCATAATGTCCGCAGACAATGACATGTTTGACATGAAGATGCCGTACGGCGTAATCCAATACACTCAGAAAGTTAACGTCTGTATGGATCACCAGGTTAGCAATATTGCGGTGTACGAAGATTTCACCAGGTAGGGTTCCGGTAATCCGGTCTGCCGGTACCCGCGAATCACTGCAGCCGATCCACAGGATCTCCGGGTTCTGAACTTTGGCCAGGTCTTTAAAAAATTCTGGTTCCTGAAGGGCAACCTTCTCTGCCCATTGCTTGTTGCTTTGCAAGACTTTTTTGATGATCTCCATTTTTCTTTTTTTTTAATTAATTGCGAAAAAAAAATCGGACAATTGCCCGATTTTAAATATTGTTACATCAGCATTCCGCCACAGGTATTGATCACTTGTCCCGTAATAAAGGAACTCAGATCTGAACCGAGGAATAAGGCCGTATTGGCAACCTCCTCGGCCTTGCCAAACCGTCCGAGCGGGATGCTTTTCAGATAAGCATCTCCCGCCGGATTATCTTTGAGGTAACTGGTCATATCTGTTTCGATGAATCCGGGAGCGATGACATTACAGCGAATGTTTCTGCTACCCAGTTCCTGTGCTATGGATTTGGTAAATCCGATAATGCCCGCCTTGGAGGCAGAATAGCCGCTTTGGCCTGCGTTGCCGGCAATGCCTACCACAGAGCTCATGTTGATGATCGAGCCGGATTTGGCTTTCATCATTGGACGGATTACGTGTTTTGTGATATTATACACGCTGTTCAGGTTAGTCTCAATAACAGCGTGCCATTGATCAGGAGTTAACCTGAGTAATAGGTTATCCTTGCTGATCCCTGCGTTGTTGATACAGATGTCAACTTTCCCAAAACTGTCCACGACCTCTGCTATAAAACTTTCTGCCTGGTCGAACTCAGCTGCGTTGCTTTGCCAGGCCTTTGCCTGAACTCCCATTGCCTTTAGTTTTTCAGTGAGTGCTTCTGCCTTTTCCTTACTGCTGTCGCTGACATAAGTAAATGCAATATTAGCACCCTGCTCTGCAAACTTTAAGGCCATTGCTTCCCCAATGCCACGGGCAGCCCCGGTAATGATCGCTACTTTATCTTTTAATAAACTCATGGACGGTACGTAATTCTAATGATTAATTTTAATTGAATTGAGGGTCAAAATTAAGACATGTCACCTAAATTGCCTAAGCTGATGTCACAGCAATAGGCCATCAGCCCGTTATAGGCTCAATATCAAAACTTTATCTTTTTTACTGAACATTGCCGAAGTGCCTGTCACAGGTTACCGTAGGGCCGACAGTATTATGACTGCTGTTGATGTTGTTCTTTGAGCAGGCGGCCCAGTTGTCTCAACCAGTACAGGCAAAGTAAAAACCAAGCCAGCAGGATGCCGCCATTTATATAGATTTTAGTGGTTCTGCCCAACCGGACCGCCAGATAGAGTGAATAGCCATAGATCAACATAAAGATAACAGAAACGATGATGCCGATCTGGTATTTGTTCTCTCTGGGATCTTTGACTCTTTTTTTAGAAACTTGCTTGTTATTCATGCGTGCTTTATGCCGGTGTTTTATCCACTGCAAGAAGTGCAGTGATCTCATCAATATATTTTCTGTCATTACTGAGCCGGGGCACCTTGTGCTGACCGCCCAGTTTGTTTTTGCTCTTCAGCCACTTGTTAAAACTTCTGGGCGGCAATACCCGGATGACCGGTTCGCTGAGTGCGATCCCTTTATGCCTTTTAGCTTCATAATCACTATTAAGTTGTTGCAATCGCTGATCCAGCACTGTTGTAAAAGTGTCCATGTCTTCCGGTGCTTTTTCAAATTCGATCAGCCATTCATGGGCGCCGTTGGAGGCCTCACTAAAATAGATCGGTGCGGCTGTGTATTCCGTCACCTGACAGTCCAGGCGGCGGCAGGCATAATCAATGGCCTGATCGGCATTGTCCACGATGAGCTCCTCGCCGAAGGCATTGATAAAGTGGCGGATCCTGCCACTGACTTTTACCCGGAAAGGGTATAGCGACGTGAATTGAAGGGTGTCGCCCAGTAAATACCGCCATAGGCCGCCATTGGTGGATATGACGGGCGCATAATTCTTATGTAATTCCACATCCTTTAACCCGATGGTTCTGGGTTCCGGCTTGCCGTATTCCTCTATGGGCATAAACTCATAAAAGATGCCATGATTTAAGAGCAATAACATGCCGTCGCTGTCAGGCAGGTCTTGTACCGCAAAAAAACCCTCGCTCGCATTATACATTTCCAGATAGGAAACCGTATCGCCCAGCAGCTGCTGGAACTGTTGTCGGTAGGGGGTAAAGGAGACACCGCCATGCATATAGAGCTCGAGATTAGGCCAGACTTCTTTAATTTTTGATTTTCCGGTGATTTCCAGGATCCTTTTGAGCAGAATGAGGGTCCATGTAGGGACACCGGATATCGAGGTCACATCTTCTTTGATCGTAGATGCTGCCAGGGCTTCCAGCTTAGCCTCCCATTCATCCATCAGGGCAATGGAAAGCTCCGGGGTACGGAGCCATTGTCCCCAAAACGGCGTGTTCTGAAGTAAGACAGCACTCAGGTCTCCATAAAAGATTTCTTCATTGAGCTGGCTGACCTGATGACTTCCACCGATCACCAGCCCTTTGCCGGTCAACAGGTCACTTTCCGGCCGGTTATGGTAATGGAGGGTCAGTACGTCTTTGGCGGCCTGATAATGGCAGTTTTCAAGGCTTTCTGCGGTAATCGGGATAAACTTGCTTTTATCGCTGGTGGTGCCGCTTGATTTGGCGAACCAGTTGACCGGCGTGTTCCAGAGCACATTTTCCTCACCCTGCATGATCCGGTCAATACAGGGTTTTATATCCGGGTATTCATGAATAGGAACAGCCGCTTTGAACTGACGGGTATTAAATATTTGATTGAAGCCATACTGACGGCCAAAGGAGGTATTTTGCCCATGGGTCACCAGATCCTGCAAAACCTCACGCTGGATATCGATAGGATGGGCCATCCATTCTTCAATGCGCCAATGCCGCAGCCTTGCTAGTCGTGATATGGTTGGACTGAAAATCTTCATGATTCTTGCGATAGCGCTCCTTGCCCTATTTGGGGTAAATATAGTCTAAAAAATATTCTTTTAAGCTTCGGGAGTACTTCCGGTTCAAATTGCTCTCTAAGCTTTCTGTTTAATTTCTCTGGTCTTCAATCTTACGTCAGCGTGTTACAAATGTATTATGCCTTTTTTTCTGCCTTTTCCTCTTCTGATATTTTAGTTTTAGGCAGCGGCTACCTGGCACAAGATACTTAATGTCCCATAATTTTTGAATGCCCGTCTGTGATAAATTTTGCCCAAGTTTTCCACGCAAAGTATTGCTCTGAGCTGAACCGCTCCACTGACGGGTAGGCAAATCAGGTCGAAAATTAATTAAAATTTGAAGATAAATTATTGGTAATTAATACATTAGAAATAGTTTTAAAAAAAATTGGATAATAATTTTAAAAAGTAGCTTAATCCGTTATTTATTTTTTATTATTGCAACCAGCATTGTTTCATAAAAAGTTCAGACATAATGGCAAAGAGGCAATTATATTCAATAGAATTTCCGGTTCGTTGCTCTCCAAATATCTTATATGGTTTTTTGGCTACTCCCGCCGGTTTACAGGAATGGTTCGCTGATCTGGTTGATCAGCGGGACGGTATTTATAGCTTCACTTGGGGGGGCGGTAAGCCTGAAAAGGCAAAAGTAGTCTCCTCTGAAGAAAATGTAAGTATCAGATATAGTTGGCTGCATGAGGACCCCAAGGAGTATTTTGAGTTTAAAATTGATACGGCAGAAGTCTCCAATCAAACAATTCTGACTGTGAGCGCTTTTGCGGAGAAAAATGATATTAAGGATGAATCCATGATGTGGGAACACCAGGTCAAGGAGCTGTTCCATCGGCTGGGCAGTTAGTTTTACCCGAATTTCAAAAAAACCTGCTGAACAGCAGGTTTTTTTATCGGTTTGAATGGCCCCTGTATTTGACTAAAATTTCTATAATTTTCCCGATTCCCGAATTGCTTTCTGTATTTTTGAGCCCTATTTAGCTTATCCCTAAGAAGATTCATGATTAAAAAGCTTGACAAACTTATTATCAGGTCCTTTGTCGGCCCTTTTATCGCCACATTCCTGATCGCCAATTTTGTATTGGTCATGCAGGTGTTCTGGCTTTGGATCGATGATTTGGTTGGGAAAGGCCTGGATTCTTTGGTGGTGATCAAACTTATTGGCTTTATTACGGCTACGATCGTACCGCTGGCCCTGCCACTGTCGCTTTTACTTTCTTCCATTATGACTTTTGGCAAGTTGGGAGAATCTTTTGAACTGGTGGCGATTAAATCAGCCGGTATTTCACTGGAGCGATTCATGAGGCCGCTATTAGTGGTCGCCATTGGTCTAAGTGGTGTTGCGTACCTGTTTGCCAATAATATTATCCCGGTGGTCAACCTGAAAAAAGACCGTCTGATGTTCGACATTATCTCTTCCAAACCGGCACTCAATATTAAAGTGGGAAGCTTCTATGATAAAATCGAAGGCTATGTGATCCGGGTAGGGAAAAAGGATAAAGACAGTAAAAATATCGGAGACGTCGTGATCTTTGAAAAGAATCACGACATCCAGGATAATTTACTGACGGCTAAGTCCGGTACCATGGAAATGACGCCGGATAAATTAACGATGGAGTTTACGCTGAGAGACGGACACCATTATGAAGAGACAGGCCCCCGTTACGGAACCAATACCCAGTTTGTCCGGATGTCTTTTAAAACATATAAAAAGAGGTTTGATATGTCTAGTTTTAAGCTCAATAAAACGGACGAAAACTCTTTCAAATATAATCCCAGGATGCTCACCTATCGTCAGTTGCTGCCGGCTATTGATTCCCTGGAACAGATGTCGGCCGGCTATCAGAAAAGGACACGGCTGCTGATGCGCCCTTATTTATCGACCGCCCGTTATAAAGATAGCGTATGGTCTGGTCAAAAAGTAGTGGTGGGGTCTACCGGCTCGAAGGATCCGGCGGACGCCTATTTAGGGACCTTGTCTGATTCGATTAAACGTAGCGCCATCACCAGCGCATTAGGTCAGCTAAACGCCGCATCTAATAATCTGGAGATATCGGCCAAAGATTTTAAAGACCTTCAGGATAGCGTCCGGTCGCATTATATAGAGATGTACCGTAAGTTTACCCTATCGGTGGCCTGCATACTGCTGTTTATGATCGGTGCTCCACTGGGCTCCATTATCCGCAAGGGCGGGCTGGGGTCTCCCCTGGTATTCTCTATCATTTTCTTTGTGCTTTTTTACCTGCTCAATACCATCGGAGAGCGGCTGGCCAGGGAAGGTGTGGTTTCCTGTTTTACCGGTATGTGGCTCTCCTCGTTCGTGTTATTTCCGATTGGGTTGTTCCTGACGATCAAGGCGATGCGGGATTCCCAGCTTTTTAATAATGAGGCTTACTTCAGATTCTTTAAAAAGGTAAGGTCATTGATTAGAAAGAAGGGAGATGTGCCGCCGGCGGCAGC
Source organism: Arachidicoccus terrestris (assembly GCF_020042345.1). Classification (NCBI taxonomy): domain Bacteria; kingdom Pseudomonadati; phylum Bacteroidota; class Chitinophagia; order Chitinophagales; family Chitinophagaceae; genus Arachidicoccus; species Arachidicoccus terrestris. The sequence continues at coordinate 1,753,745 of NZ_CP083387.1, read as the reverse complement.
GCCCGGCACTTAAACAATCGTAGATCGGGATTTTTATTGACGCTAAATGCAGTATGCTATGGAGGCAGCAAGACAGAATTACAGGCTACAGAAATGGATTTGCGGACTTTCCGTTGTGCTTTTCCTGATCAAGGTCATTGCCTGGTACATGACCAATTCTGTGGCGATTCTGTCAGATGCCCTGGAAAGTATTGTGAATGTCATGGCGGGTTTTATCGGACTTTACAGTCTATACATCGCTGCTAAACCTAAAGATAAAGACCATCCTTACGGCCATGGAAAAGCGGAATTTATTTCAGCTGCTGCAGAAGGGGCACTGATTATCGGAGCCGGCATCCTGATTTTTTATCAGACTATTACAGGAATTGTCAATAAAAGCCCTCTGGAAGATCTGGACCGGGGACTGATCCTGGTCGTCATCACCGCGGTAATCAATTATATTGCGGGATGGATCTGCATTCGTCAGGGGAAAAAGAATCAGTCACTGGCAATTATTTCCAGCGGTAAACATCTGCAAGTTGATACATATTCCACTCTGGGAATTGTAGCAGGACTTCTGATCATTTATTTTACCGGTCTTAACTGGCTGGATAAACTCATTGCCTTTGGAATGGGCATTCTGGTGCTTTTTAACGGCTACCATATTCTTCGCAAATCCCTGGCCGGTATTATGGACGAGGCAGACATGGATCTGCTGCGCCGGATGGTGGAACTGCTCAATGCCAACCGACGCCCTAACTGGATTGATATACATAATCTTAGAGTGATCAAATACGGCAGCCTACTACATGTAGACTGCCACCTTACCCTGCCCTGGTATCTAAATCTCAAAGAGGCACATAAGGAGCTGGATGTATTTTCCCGGCTTATCAGCTCTGAATTTGGTGATTCTATTGAGATGTTCGTGCACTATGATGACTGCCGGCCAACCAGCTGCCCTATCTGTACCAAGGAAGACTGCCCGGTCCGGGTGCATCCTTTTAAGGAAAAACTGACCTGGAATCTGGATAATATCCTGACAAATGCACAGCATACCAGTTAAAAACGCTCTTTCCGCCAGCTTCGTTTAGAAATTGTTGTTTCAGAATCAAACCATTGAATACAATCGATTGGCAAATCCGGCTCCAGCACTGTGTGGTATTGGTTAATTTTATAATTTCGCTAACCTTTCATCATAAAAAAAGCGAAGTGCAGGATCAGCATTTACTTAGTGATGCCGCTTTACTGGAGCAATTGGCGTTGGATCAGGGCTGGGCCCTGAGAGAGATCTTCGACCGGTACTGGGAGCGGCTCTATGGGGTAGCCTATAACCGTTTAGGTACAGAGCAGGGTGCTGAAGACGTTGTTCAGGAGGTGCTGTCTGCCTTATGGATCCGGCGCAAGGAAGTACAGATAGATCATTTGGGTAAATACTTATCGGTCGCTGTTAAATATGCCGTATTTTATGAGATCCGCAAGCAGCAGCGACGCGCTGCGCTGCAAACGGAGGTATCTCTTAAGGATCAGCATAACCGGCCGTTAACGCCGGAAGACACACTTCTTTATAAAGGCTTTATCGACCAGGTAGAAAAAGAGATCGATCGTTTGCCTGAAAAATGCAGGCTTATATTTAGGTACAGCCGGGATGAAGGACTTACACATAAAGAAATCGCAGAAAAATTACAACTCTCCACGAAAACGGTTGAAGCACATATTAGCCGGGCAATCAGGCAGTTACGAACCGCCTTTAAAGGCCCCGGCAGTTTTATCAGTTTTTGATACCTATATTTTTTTATTTGACTAAGGGTAACTGCCTTATTTTATCACATATTATTAAAGCGCACTGATGTCCGGACCTGAAAAATTTCCTGAAGCTTTGTTGGACCAGTATCTCGCCGGTACGATCAGTGAGGCGGACAGAAAGGTGCTTCTGGATTGGTTTGACAGCTTCTCAGATGCGGAAGTTACTGTACTGTCTTCTACGGAGCGTTCTAAAAAAGAGGTAAGGGAAGCTATCTGGGGCCGCATTGAGAAGCGCACCGGCATGGATAGCAGCGCCGGGAAAAAAGCAGGATCAGTCAGAGCGGCACCGAGGCGACCTTATCTGTATCGCTATAGCCGTATTGCGGCAGCCTGTCTTTTACTGGTCGCACTTGGATGGTGGACCCTGACATATTTTGAGGGTGCTCCTGAAAAGGCTCCGGCTAAAGTGGTCCTGCAGGGATCAGATCATAACGGCGCCATTCTCACCCTGAGCAGCGGTAAGACGGTGACGCTGGATAGTACCGGCACCGGTCAGATTGCGGTGCAGGGCAACGCCAGGATCTTGCAGCAGGGCGGGCAGATAAAGTATCTGAACGCAGGCAGTCAGCCCGGGCAGTCCACTGCGCTTAATACGATGACCACGCCCAGGGGGAAACAGTTTTCGCTGGTCTTACCCGACGGGACCAAAGTATGGCTCAACGCAGCCTCTTCCATTACCTATCCGGTGCAGTTTGCAAAAGACAGGCGCAGTGTCTGTATAACCGGAGAAGTGTATTTTGAAGTGGCACATATAACGGCCGCTGATCATAAGACAAGGATTCCTTTTGACGTAAACTCAGGCGAGCTGCATATTGAAGTACTGGGAACACATTTTGATATTCAGAATTATCCGGAGGAAGGGCAGGTAAAAGCAACATTACTGGAAGGCAGCGTGGCCGTGCATTATGGAAAAGACGGTCCCCGAAAAACAATGCGCCCCGGTTGGCAGGCGTCCATCGACAGGGCAGATCCGGTACGCATCTCTTTAGCAGAAGTAGATACCCGTCAGGCAGTAGCCTGGAAAAGCGGCCTGTTTTTCTTTAAAGATGAGCCACTCGGTGATATCTTGAAACAGGTGGCGAGATGGTATGATGTGGAAGCGAGTGCGGATCCGTCAAAAATGAAATTGCGTTTCAGTGGCGTGGTTTCCAAACGGGCCAGGTTAGCAGATTTGTTGAAGGTGTTGTCAGCCACAGGCGTCGTAGAATTTAAGATAAGTGAAAATAAGGTCTATGGGTATTGACCTTTCTCAGCCAATAATGAAGTAGTCATCCGTTAGACACGGGCTGCAAATCAGCCAGCAAAATATAGTGCCTGGCACATGGGTGTAAACCATGTGGTGGGGAGTCTTTGCCCGCTGTTCAAATAAATTTTAAGATAAATCAGGACATAGCTATGCATAAGAAAAAACAATTGATCTGGTCCCTGCTGATGGTGATGACGACCCTGCTCTTTGTACAGATGAGCTACGGGCAAAAGGTCAATCTGCCAAAAAAACGCCTGCATCTGGAAGCGTTGTTTAAACTGATCAGGACACAGACGGGGTATGAGTTTTTATATAACAGCGATATGCTGGAAAACCTGCCGGCCATTACTGTGGAGGCCCGTGATCTGCCGGTTGAAAAACTACTCGACAAGAGCCTGAGTGGTTTGCCCCTGACCTACACAATTCTGGATGATAAAACGATCGTTATCCGAAGAAAGCCGGCTGCCCAAAAGAAAGGAGAAAATAAGCCTATGCCGGTTCAGAAAAAGCAACTGTCCGGCCGGGTGCTCGATGACGAGGGCAGACCGGTTGATGGTGCCAGCGTTTTTATTATCGGCACCCAACAGGGAACCCTGACAGACGAGAACGGACAGTTTAACATCGCGGTGCCGGAAGGTCAGGGCAATGATTCACTGTCGGTCTCTTTTATCGGCTTCGTGAGCCGGCATTTAAAAATAGATTTTAGGTCTTCTGCGGCGATGAAAATCGTGTTGTCCCCCACTGTTCATGAAGCAGCGTCGGTAATGGTATCTACCGGCTATCAGCTGATCAATAAAGACAGTTATACCGGTACAGCGGTTATCGTCAGCGGAGAGGAATTGAAGAAGGTCAATCCTCAGAGTATCCTGCAAAGCCTGCAGGTATTCGATCCCAGTTTTAAGATCGCGGAGAACAACCTGGTGGGTTCAAATCCCAACAGTCTGCCACAGATCAATGTCAGAGGTTCCACCGCGATGCCCAGCGGCAGTGAGGGCTCTATTATCAGCCGCAATAACTTATCGGGTACCGTTAATCTGCCGACTTTTATACTGGACGGTTACGAGGTGGATGTACAGAAAATCTTTGATCTGGATATCAACCGCGTCAAGAGCATTACCTTGCTCAAAGACGCGGCTGCAACGGCGGTCTATGGCTCCCGGGCTGCTAACGGTGTCGTGGTCATCACGACCGTACCGCCTAAAGCAGGAAAGCTTAGCCTGAGTTATGATGTAAACCTGAACATCGCCACTCCTGACCTGTCCGAGTATCATGTATTGAACAGTCAGCAGAAACTGGCTTATGAGAAAATGGCCGGCCTTTATGACCCGGCGAACAACCCGGGTTTATATGAAGATCAGTTAAATGATCTCTATTATCATAAAAAAGAACTGGTCTTAAGTGGTGTGAATACAGACTGGCTGAGTCAGCCGGTCAGAACGGCCGTGGGGCAAAAACACACTTTGTTCCTGGAAGGGGGCACCAGTGCCTTGCGATACGGGCTAAGCCTGCGTTACCAGACCTCTCCGGGGGTTATGAAGGGGTCTTCCAGGGACCGGTACAGTACGGAACTGAATCTGGCCTATAATCTGGGCAGTAAATTGCTTTTCAGAAATAACCTTTCGGTCACAAAAATGAACGGCGAGGATTCTCCTTACGGCCGTTTTGCAGATTATGTAAGAATGAACCCCTATTATCCTATCCGGGATTCAGCGGGCGCCATTTTACAGTCTGTAGACGATTGGACCCGCAGCTATTCCAATGGAGGTACCTATCTGTCGCCTGTGCTCAATCCGATGTATGATGCGACACTGGGGGGATTCAGCCGCAGCGAATATCTGGAAGTTATTGACGCTTTTTCTGCCGACTGGACCATGGCCAGAGGGCTGAGACTGCGCGGACAATTAAGTATCCAGCAGATCCGGACTACCGGTGATCATTTTACATCGCCTTTCTCAAATGCTTTTTACAATTATGGTGCGGATCGTTTAGAGGAACGTGGGCAATACGATTATAATAACCAGGTGGCGACAAATCTGGACGGGAGCCTGACCCTGAACTTTAACCGCCAGATCGGCCTGCATTTTGTGAACCTGGTTGCGGGCGGTAATATCCGTACGACCAAGGCAGATTACAAGGCCTTTACGGCCATTGGTTTTTCCAATGATAAATTCTCGGACATCGGCTTCGCCTCCGGTTATGCAGAGGATGCCACACCTTACAGTGATTATCAGGAAAACAGGCTGATCGGACTGTTTACATCGCTCAACTATTCCTACAGGGATAAATACCTGATGGATTTTACATTCAGAGAGGATGGTTCCTCTACTTTCGGGAAGGACAGAAGGATGGCTCCTTTTACGGCGCTCGGCCTGGGCTGGAACATGCATAAGGAATCTTTTATGGAGGGAAGTCCTTTCAGCCGCTTTAAAATCAGGGCCAGCACCGGGCTTACCGGATCTGTTTCTTTCTCCCCCTACATGGCGCAGACGACCTATAGTTATTATATGAATAATTGGTACAGTACGGGGCCGGGCGCCATTGTCAATAATTACGGCAATGAGGATCTGCAGTGGCAGAAGACCCGTAACTATGATCTGGGGCTGGAACTTGGGTTTTTACAGGACCGCCTGCAGATCATGCCCCGGTACTATATAAAAAGGACAAGTGGCTTGATTGCTTCGGTCACCTTGCCGCCTTCTACGGGTTTTGCGTCCTATCTTGACAATATCGGCGATATGGAAAACAAGGGCTGGGAACTGAGCTTTCAGTATAATGTCATACGGGGTAAGGATTTTAACTGGAACCTGACGACCAACCTGGTGCATAACGAGAATATTATCGTAAAAATTTCGGATGCCTTAAAGGCTTACAACAATGATGTGGATGAGGCGCAGATGGATGCCGCCAATCAGGGGGTGCCATTACTGCATTATGTAGAAGGACAATCCCTTAATACTATCTATGCCGTTCCTTCACTGGGGATTGATCCGGAAAGCGGCCGGGAGGTCTATGTGAAAAAAGATGGTACGCGGACCTTTGACTGGGACGCGCGGGATATCCGGCCTGTCGGCATTGATCAGCCAAAAGCTGAAGGCTATTTTGGGTCTAGTATCCGGTATAAAAACTTCAACCTCAATTTTAATTTCTATACCAGGTGGGGCGGGGATCATTACAACCAGACCCTGGTGGACCGGGTGGAAAATGCGGATCCGCGCTACAATGTGGACAGCCGGGTCTTTGCCGATAAGTGGAAAGCACCGGGAGATCACGCTTTTTATAAAAATATAGCGGATCTGGGTCAGACGCAGACCGTGTCCCGGTTTGTACAAAAAGATAATGTACTGGAACTGCAGTCGCTCTATCTTTCCTATGACCTGCCTAAAGCGCATTTACTCCGGTCCAGCATTAAATCGCTGCGGGTGGCCTTTACCATGAATAATCTGGTCAGGTGGTCTTCCATCAGCCAGGAAAGAGGCATTGATTATCCTTTTGCGAGGAGTTTTAATATTTCACTGACAGGAAGATTTTAAAAACAACAGCTATGATGCAAAAGCAATTCAAAAGAATAAATGATTATCGGGGTAAAATGAGTCAGCCGGGCGTCCTGCTGGCTTCGGTACTGATCGTCCTTATAACGATGACAGGCTGTAATAAATGGCTGGATATTCAGCCGAAGTCTGATGTGGCGGCAGATGAACTGTTTACCACTGAAGCTGGTTTTGAGGAAGCCTTAAATGGCGTTTACATCCGGCTGGCCAGTACTGATCTGTATGGGGCAGAGCTGACAACCGGCCTGCCGGATGTCATGGCCCAGGACTATACTTTGTCTACACAGATAGACCCCTGGTCCTACCTGAAAACGGAGAAGTTTGATTTTAAGGATGCGGATTTTATCGCGAGGCGGGATAATATCTGGTCGGGACTCTATAACGGCATTGTCAACCTGAACCTGATCCTGGAGCATCTGGAAGGCCATGAGCAGCTGTTTTCCGGCAATCATTATAACCTGATCAAGGGTGAAGCGCTGGGTCTCAGAGCCTATCTTCATTTTGACCTGTTCCGCCTTTTCGGCAGTTCTGTGATCAGCAATGGCGCTCAGGGTATCCCCTATGTAACGACCTATAGTAATAAGGTAACCAAGACCTCCTCGCCCGCAGAAGTGATGGAGGCCATAGAAAAAGACCTGACCGCCGCGAAGGGCTTACTAGCCGGTACCGACCCGATCCAGACCGCTGCCTACGTGGTGGATTATCCGGGCAGTGATTCCGCGACAGAAAATACCGACCCTTCTCTTTTTATGCAGATGCGCCGCAACCGGTTTAACTATTATGCAGTCATGGCCACTCTTGCCAGGGTATATCTATATGACCAGAAGAAAACAGAGGCCCTGGCCAGTGCCATGGAAGTCATACAGACTGCTAAATTCCCCTGGACCCGACAGGAGGATTTTTTGAACACGGATCCTGAGAAGCAAGACCTGCTCTTGTATAAGGAGGTTATTTTCGGATGGTATGCCCCCTGGAGTGTGTCAGAGCTAAGGTCCCGATTTGAAACCGGTTCCGCCGGCTTATTTCTGTCCAAAGAAGATGCGGCCCGCATTTATGAAACCAGTGGTGTCGGTGGAGAGGATCTGCGTTTTAAAAGGTGGCTGCAGGTGGCGGTAGATGGCAATCTGGAACTGCAGAAATATGCCCGTAATCCGGATGGTGACGAAGATGACCTGAGCTCAAATTTTTACCCGCAGACTTTACCCGCGATCCGGCTCAGTGAGATGTATTATATAGCAGCAGAAGCGAGCTTTGATCAGGATAAGCAAAAGGCGCTGAGTTATGTTGACTCCGTACGTGTCCACCGGGGAATAGGGCAGCCCTTTACCGCGACGGATAAAAATCAGTTCATCAGTGCGCTGATTCGTGAAGCGCGCAAGGAGTTCCTGGGTGAGGGGCAGGTGTTTTATATGTATAAACGGTTGAACCAACCGATCCAGGGCCACGCAGGCACACAGATCCCTGCCAGCCCGTCCGTGTTTGTCCTGCCGCTTCCCGATAATGAAATTGAATTTGGTCATCGTTAAAAATTAAGTGGTATATGCGTTATACGATAGGAGTTTTTTTAGGCATGCTGGCAGCGGTTTCAACTGGCTGCAAAAAAAGTGAACTGACGTTATATAATAGTCCGGCCAGCGTTTATTTTGAACTGACGGCGGCTGAACGGGACAGCCTGCTTTATACATTTGCCTATACGCCCGAAAAAGCGTCAGATACGGTTTATTTGCCGGTCAAACTGGAAGGTCTCCGATCTGACAAGGACCGGGACTTTATCCTGAAGGTAGATCCGGATTCCACTACGGCTGTTGCGGGAAAGCATTATAAAGCCATCGAGCCCCACTATGTGATCCCGGCAAACACCGGTATACTATATGTGCCCATCGTGCTCTATAATACAGACACGCTATTACAGCAGTCCGCCGTACATATTAAATTTTATCTGGAACCAACGAGTTCGCTGGGTGTCTCGATGCCTCAGCTGTCCCGGGCGAAGCTGGTCTTTTCCAGTAAGCTGGAACGGCCCGGCTGGTGGTCGATGTGGATGGGCGATTATTATTCCCAGGTGAAGCACCAGCTTTTTATCATCGTTACCGGCCAGACGGATCTCACGACAGGTTCAGAAGGCGGCCTGGACGCGCCTAAGAATCTTTACTTTGTCAGTCTCTTGACGAGTTTTTTAAGTAATCCCGCCAAGTGGGTAAACGATCATCCGGAAAAAGGCTATGTCCTGGAAAAAGTAGATGATCAGACTTACTCTTTTTTCAATAAGGACAATCCTAAAAAGATCATCACTTACCGTTACGACGCCCTGGCCGGCAGCTTCTTTTTTATAGATGAAAATGGTGATCAGGTTCATTAAGTCATTTTTTAAATCGTATGATTATGCGACTACACAAAGTCTTTTCTTATAGTTCTGTTCTCTGCCTGGGGTTGGTACTGCTTGTCAGCTCCTGTTACAAGGATAAGGGAAATTACACCTATCAGCTGCCCGCTGCTCCTGTCATTCGAAATATGGACAGTGTCTATGAAGTGTTTGTGGGAGACAGCCTGGTCATTGCTCCGGATGTGCAGCTGCAAGGCAGTACGGCCGGACAGCTGAAATATAGTTGGACCATACATGTGCCTCCTGTGACGGCGTCCGACACAGACCGCCACTATGAAGGCAAGGATCTCAGGATCATTTTCGGGTTGGGCCCTAAATCATTTACGGGGCGATTTGCCATTGAGAATACGGCCAATGGTATGAAGTATTTTAAGGATTTTACCCTCGTGGGCAAGACTGCATTCTCTAAGGGTATGACCGTGCTCAGCAGTGAAGCGGAGAAGACCGTATTGTCCTTTATCAAGCCGGATGGCACGGTGCAGCCTTATTTATTTGAGGCAGTGAATCCCGGTCAGTCGCTGCCCTCCGCACCCACGCAGATCCTGGCGATCCCGGAGGCCTATCAGCCGCCTGTTGCCAGCTACTGGATTTTCGGGAAGAGCGGCGAAAATACGGGGATCCAGGTGGATGCCAATGATTTTAAAGTGATCAAAACACTGAAAGATAATTTTTTTGACGCACCTAAGGGAAGCCTGCTTCCCAATCATATGTTTGTCAACCCGCTGGGTGTTATTTCCGGCATTATCGGGGACCGGCTGTATAACGGTACGACCTCTACCTGGAATCAGGCACCCACTTATGGCATGTTCGGCCAGGGAGCGGCAGGGGATTACAGTCTTTCACCGGAGATGGTCTTCGATTATACAGGCACTTTTGGCCCCGGTAATTACATTGGATTTGATCAGCATAAAAAGCAATTTGTCCGGTTTAACCTTTACGGCGACGCGACATTCTTTGGACCGGATTATGTGGTCAAGGGCGATAGCTTTGACCCTAAAAATGTAGGCATGGACCTGATGCATCTCCAGCAGATTGCCGGCGGGCTTTGTTTTGGCTATTTTATAGCGCCCAATGACAGCATTTATGAATGCAGCATGAAAACGAATTTTAACGGGCCTTTTGAATTCGAGGCGTTGACCAGGCGGCCCTTTGCCAGGCAGGAACTGATCAGCCCTGCCACGCTATGGGCAGCGACGTCCAGTCAGATCCTGTTTTTCAGCTATAAGGATAAGGTATACCGCTATAACCCGATCAATGAAGATTTCAGGCTGGTGAAAACCGCCTTCGGCGGAAAAACGGTCACTATGGTGAAACTACAGGATGCAAACACCTTGGTGGTAGGTACAGAAGGCACTCTTTACTTTCTGGATATCCGTACAGGACAGGACGGGACTCTTATTAAGAAAATAGAAGGATTGCCGGGAAAAATCATTGATATGGCCTTCCGGGAACAGTAAGCATTTTATGACAAGTCAATTTTTTAATCCATAAATATTTAAATCAAATTGAAATGAGAACACCACAGATAATCAATGGCGCCGTGAACGCGGTTACTTATTCATTTGCTGCTAAAAAAAATGAAGTAAAGAGCCGTCCGGCCGGTCTTATGCTCTTTATTATTTTAATGATCATGACGGTTTTCAGTCTAAAGGGTTTCGCGCAGCAGCAACGTTTTACATTAAACGGCAATATCGCCAATTTGCCGGATGGCGAGGTGTATCTGGGCTTCGGTACTTTCGGTAAGATGAAAGCCGATACCGTGGTGACCAAAGACGGGAAATTCAGTATTACGGATACCATTTCTGAACCTTGTTTTGCCATGCTGTTTAATCATGATTATTCGCTGAAGGTCGACCTGTATCTGGATAAAGGTATGATTACCGTAAAAGGAGACCTGAATGCCATTTATGATGTAGGTGTAAAGGGCAGTCCGGTTGTGAATGAATATGCCGCTTATAATCACGCTCAGCTCCAATCCAGAAAACCTGTACAGGCGGTATATGAAAAGTGGATGGCTGCCTATAAGGCGGGTGACTCAGTGGCGGCCCAAAACTATAAGACGGCCTTTGAGTCTGCCAGAAATACACAAAACGATCTTTCCAGAAAATTACAGATGGATTTTATTAAAAGCCATCCGGGCAGTATCGCTGCTGCCTGGGAGCTCCTGCATTATGTCAATGATAACACGCTGGAAGAAAGTAAGGCCTTATTCGCAGGATTTTCGCAGGCCGTACAACATTCCCAACAGGGCCTGGAACTGGGTGACCGGATCGCTACACTTAGCAGGGTACAGGTCGGTAAAAACGCGCCCGGATTTGCCCAGGCTGACACAGCCGGTCTATCCGTAAAGCTGGCTGATTATAAAGGAAAGTACGTATTACTGGAATTCTGGGCCAGTTGGTGTGCCCCTTGCAGAGCGGAGAGCCCGAATGTCCTCAAAGCCTATGACCGGTTTCATGATAAAGGATTTACGGTGCTTTCCGTGAGTCTGGACAATGACAAGGCCAAGTGGCTGCAGGCCATTAAAAAAGATGGGCTGCTCTGGCAACAAGTGTCTGATTTGAAAGGCTGGAAAAATGAAGTGGCCGCCTTATACGGGATCCACGCCGTTCCGGCAAATTTTCTGATTGATCCCAAAGGAAAGATTATCGCACAGAATCTGAGGGGAGAAGCGCTGCAGGAAAAACTGGATCAGCTGTTCTAGCGCTCATGCTCCTTCGTTAATCGGTTTTTGAAAACGTCCGATAAAGAAAATGCCACAATGCCCGTTTGGTGTATTGTGGCATTTCTTTATATTGAGCCTATGCAATGTGTTTGCCGGACCGAAAAGCGACCTTCTAAGTTGAAAGAAAATCTGCTAATTCTGGAGGTAAAAGATGACTATAAACATGATAAACAGAATGTGTCTGATATACGGTAAACTCTATAAGGCCCCACAGTTTATGAGGTAGCGGGGAGCGGCTTTGAAGTGCTTTCTCATGAAAGAGATTGGCATTTGACTAAGTTTTTTATTATTTTCAAGCCATTTTTTTGGTATTGGGATTATATTGCTGTATCTTTGTTCCAGCAGTGGATGATTGTTTTGTTGCTTATACATATGGAATTGTTCTACTGCTATTTAACCTACAATTATTGCCGGAATTATCCTTTTTATTTCTGTAAGATGCAGCATTGCTGTGAGTCTTACTTAAAATGTTATGTCTATGAATAATAATGCTATGTTGTACAAACAATCTGTACCTGTCTCTTATTCTATGTTTGTGGATAAGGATGGAAATTTTGGAAATCATGAAGTCCGGGAGGATGAAGCCAGTGATGATAGCGTCTATAGAAAATCATCTTTTAATGATGAAGATGGCGCTTTGTTATTGAAGCAGGAGTTGGAGGAGTTAAAAAGAGATGCGGCCTTCAGGCGCTTTTTGGGAGGAAAGGGCATAAAGACGCCGTAGCGATCCCTTTTCTCCGTGCCTTTTGGGGCCACCGAACGGAAATTAATGATCTGGTTTTGCAGTCTGCAGATTTTTTGGGAGACACGCAGGATGCGAGAAACGTACTTCCGGATGTTGTCTGGCAGGAGCCGGAGACCCGGGCGGTTTTTGTGACGGAAATGCAAAGACAGGAGCAGGATTTTTACTTCGACCGGATTTCTCTGTATGAAGGTAAGACACGCGCGATGTATGCGGAAAAAGGGCGGGGCTGGAATTTTGAGCAGGTGCCAATTTTTGTATTGGGGCTGGCGGATTTTGACCTGGGGAGAAAAGGACCGGACGTGTGGATGTATGAATATGTAAGTATGGACGCTGACGGCCGTGGTGAGCTATTCAATAATAAGGACTGGAAAATGATGATTGATCTGCCAAAGGCCGCCATTAATAAGCCAACTGCCTATTCTGAGCGGGATAAATGGCTTTTCCTGTTGAATAACTTTCATAGGCTGGGAGGTGATTTTAATATAAAACACACCGAACTGCCTGCTTTTTTGAAGGATGGCTCCTTCGATCAGGTATTAAGTATTGCCGAAAATTTAAACAGAATCAAGATGGAAGAATTTATGGACATGGTGCTTGAATTGCGCCTAAGGGATCGTATCAGAGCGGGGGAAAAACGTGGAGAAAAACGTGGAGAAGCACGAGGAGAGGCTCGAGGAGAGGCTCGTGGGGAAGCCCGTGGAAAGGAATGGGCAAGAAGAGAAATGATCAAACGCTTTCTTCAAAGTTTTCCTGATTTAAAAAAAGCGCCGCACAAAGTAGCTTCACTTTTGGGCGTTGATGCGCAGCTGGTAAAGTCTGTTTTAACAGCTTAATTACCCGGTAGTACCAGGGGTACTGTAAAAATTGGGAGGAAAAGTCAGGGTGCGGCCTGAAGTTATGGAACAGCTGCGCCTGACTTTTCTATATTGAAAGGTTGCTACGGGGAGCCTGCACTTCCGATATTATACGATGGCTATGGCCACAATTTTGAGCTAGTTTGAGCTAACTTGAATAACACTGGAAGAACGGGAATCCTGCAAAAATACGTTTACCATATAAATTGAAAACTAAATGGCAGTAGATAAAGCTAAAATGGCAGAATTTATGGACATGCTATTGGAATTGCGCCTGCAGGACCGTGTCAGAGCTGCGGAAAAGAGAGGGGAAAAGAGAGGAGAAGAACGAGTGGAAAAACGGGTAAAAATAGAAATACTTAGAAATTTTTTTCAAAATACTTCCTATTGTAATAATAAATCCCCGCAGGAAATTGCTTCCCTGCTCGGCATCGATGTGCAGCTGGTAGAATCTGCGTTGACTGTTAAGAAAGAATCAGAAGGCCAGGGCAAGGAAGATATCGGACGGTAATATAAGCAGTCCCGGTACGGGGGCTGGTTCCAGGGCCTTTTAAATATGTATTTTTTCTTGCTCCGGACCTGTTTTGGCTATCAGAAATGCCAACCTACGATATGGGGCATGCAGTCAGTTGACTGAATACAGAATACTAACAGCCATTGGTAATAAGTCAGGGAATCGATACCTTTGGCTCCTGCAAGGCAGCCACCTGTCAGAGAAAGCGACTGACCGGATCTCTCAATCGCCTGAAGCTTATCGGCGGTAGATATGGGAGAACCGGCAAGCGACAATCGCTTGACGGAACAAAAAGGAGCGGGGCAAAGCTGCCTGAATGCAGACATTTACAACGAAAAAAAGCGATTTTATGCAAGAATGGAAAACATTTCAGGAGGCTAATCAACAACGGTTTCTTGACGAATTATTAGAATTATTACGCATCCCCAGCATCAGTGCCAAACCTGAAAATAAGGCAGATATGGCTACTTGTGCCGAAATGGTTAAAGCGCGTCTGGCAGAAGCAGGCGCTGCAAAAGTAGAGATCTTTCCGACCAAAGGGCACCCCGTCGTCTACGGTGAACTCATTACGGATCCTTCCAAACCAACCGTATTGGTATATGGTCATTATGATGTGCAGCCTATAGAGCCACTGGATCTCTGGCACAGCGGTCCCTTTGAACCGGTGATTAAAGACGGAAAGGTCTTTGCCAGAGGATCTGCGGATGACAAGGGGCAGTTTTATATGCATATCAAGGCCCTGGAAACCATGGTTAAAACGAATTCCGTTCCCCTGAATATCAAATTTCTGATTGAAGGAGAAGAAGAAGTAGGATCAGAGAATCTGGGCATTTTTATGGAATCTCATAAAGACCTGCTGAAAGCAGATGTGGTGCTGATCTCCGATACAGCCATGATCAGTCTGGAAACACCCAGTCTGGATACCGGAGTGCGGGGACTGAGCTACATCGAAGTAGAGCTGACAGGTCCGGACCGTGATTTGCATAGCGGCGTTTATGGCGGGGCTGTCGCAAATCCGATTACCATTCTGGCTCAGATGATCGCTTCTTTGCATGACCAAAACAATCATATTACCATTCCGGGATTTTATGACAATGTCCAGGAACTTACCGGGGAAGAACGTCAAAAAATCAATCAGGCACCTTTTGATGAAGCCGAGTATAAGACAGATCTGGGTATAAAGGAACTCTGGGGTGAAAAAGGCTATACGACACTGGAAAGAACAGGTATCCGACCGACACTCGAACTCAATGGTATCTGGGGCGGTTATATGGGGGAAGGTTCCAAGACCGTATTGCCGAGTAAGGCCCATGCCAAGATCAGTTGTCGTTTGGTGCCCGGCCAGGACCATCATAAGATCACAGATTTACTGATTAAACATCTGGAAAAAATTACGCCGGATTGCGTAACGCTGAAAACGATCATTCATCACGGCGGTAATCCTTATGTAACACCGATTGACAGCACAGAATATAAGGCTGCGGAGAAAGCCATCGAAGCCACCTTTGGCAAGGCGCCGATTCCTGTCAGGGGCGGTGGGAGTATACCCATTACCACTTTATTTGAATCCATTTTAGATTGTAAAACAATCTTTATGGGCTTTGGACTGGATAGCGACAACCTGCATAGTCCCAACGAAAAATACAATCTGGAAAATTATTACAAAGGCATAGAGACGATTCCTTATTTTCACAAGTTCTACGCAGAACTGAAAAAATAACCTAAATCTTATTCGGGCAGGCGGGCTATATATTTTGTTTATGAATGTCCCCTGCCCGATTTTTGTATCTATATATAAGAAGATTATGGATGAGAAATTAAGAATAGACAAATATCTCTGGGCGATCCGGCTGTTTAAAACAAGAAGCCAGGCTGCGGATGCCTGCGATAAGGGCCGCGTGAAAGCAAACGGGCAAAGCCTCAAGGCCTCTAAGCCGGTGTCCGTTGGAGATGTATATGAAGTGAAGGCAGAAGCCCGTAAATGGGTCATTGAAGTAACCGGTCTGCTCCCTAAAAGAGTGGCCTATAGTGAGGCGATAAAATTTTATAAGGACATAACACCGCCGGAAGCCCTGGATCACATCACGTTTCAGGCTCCCAGTTTTCATACGGGCAAAAGACTGAGTAAAGTAGGCAGGCCTACTAAAAGGGATCGCCGGGACATTGATCATTTTTTGGATATAGAACAGACGCCGGAAGAGTAGCGTTGTTGCCGCCACAAAAGTAAAACACAAAAAGAGATGAAGAGGATGATACTGACAGCGGAAATAGGTAAAAGGGCAGGCCGGGCTGAAGTGTTTTGGCGCGTCTGCCTGGCCGGGTTAATGAGTCTTTGCGTAATAGCCGTCCGGGCGCAGTTAGCGGTCAAAGGTCCCTTTGAAATAACGCCCCTGACAGACAGCGTCTATCTGTTTACGAGTTACGGTGCTTTTAATGGGAAGTATTATCCGGCCAACGGCCTCTTTGCGCTTACGCCCAAGGGAGCCGTAGTCATTGATGGCCCCTGGGATCCCAAGGACCGGCAACCATTATTGGACAGTATATGGAAACGGCATCAGCAAAAGGTGATCCTGTGTCTGGCGACGCATTTTCATGAAGACAGGTCCGGAGCGCTGAAAGAGTATGGCGCACTTGGGATTGCCACTTACGCGACTAAAATGACAGATTCTCTTTGTGAACTACATAATGAACCCAGAGCGAAACATTTAATGACGCCTGATACGACGTTTCACTTGGGCTCTTTTACCATGCAGACTTTTTATCCCGGACCCGGACACGCCCCTGACAATATCGTGGTATGGCTACCCAGGGAAAAAATATTATATGGAGGCTGTTTTTTAAAGAGCGTAGAGGACGAGAATCTGGGGAATCTGTCAGATGCGAATATAGCTGTCTGGGATCAGGATGCCCTGAAGCTAAAGTGCTTTAAGCATCCCCGCTATATGATCGTAGGACATGGTGACTGGCATAGCTTGCAGGCGATTGATCATACGATTGAGCTTGTTAAAAAAGAAAAGCGAAAATAAAGAAAAGGGTCTTCGAAATAAACCACCACAAAAGAAATTCAATTTATGGCTGCATTTAAAGTCAGTACACAACTTTCACAAACTGAATATTGCAAATTGTTTTTGCGGCTCAGTTATCGTCAGCGTCTCTACCAGATCATTACCATGATGGGCATACTGCTGCTGATCCTTTCCGTTGTCCGTTTTTTTGTCAAAAGCATTCTTTCTGAAAATGTACAGCTCTTTTTATTTGCGTTTAGCATCTATGGTCTGGTACTGTTTCCTATTCTGGTCTGGGTCAGGGCCAGAAAAATTTATAGATCGAATCTGGGATTACAGGGGCCAATTGAATACAGTTTTACAGATCAGGGACTAACGCTTGATGCCAGCGGAAATCGTTCTACCTTTGCCTGGAGCGACTTTGGCAAAACAGTAAAGACGAAGGAGTACTTACTACTTTTTGGCTACAACAGGGCAGCCTATTTCCTGAAATTAAAGGATCTGAAGGCGGAAGAGATCCGTTTTATTGAAGCCAAAGTGGCCGCACAGTCACCTGTTATTAACGGCAAAGCAAAAAAATAATATCCGTCCGCTGGAGGTCTAAAAAAGAACAACCATGCACATTGATGTCATTACAGTTCAACCTGATTTGTTGGAGAGTCCACTTTCCCATAGTATAATGAAAAGGGCGCAGGAAAAAGGACTGCTTACTGTCAGATTGCATAATTTACGCAAATGGGCACTGAACAAGTATGGACAGGTGGACGATTATCAGTTTGGGGGAGGTGCCGGTATGGTAATGATGTGTGAACCACTCGTCAATGCCATAGAAGAGCTTAAAAAAGAGCACCATTTTGATGAAATTATTTATATGACTCCTGACGGGCCGAGATTTGACCAAAAAGTAGCCAATAGCCTGTCTCTTAAAGGTAATCTGTTGATTATCTGCGGCCATTATAAAGGGATTGACGAGCGGATCCGTGAGCATTATGTGACCCGTGAAATTTCCATCGGGGATTATGTCCTTAGTGGTGGTGAACTGGCGGCGGCCGTAGTGATCGACGCCGTTGGCAGGCTGCTGCCCGGCGTTTTGGGAGATGAAACTTCCGCCCTGACGGACTCTTTTCAGGATGACCTGCTGGCTCCGCCGGTTTATACCCGCCCGGCTGAGTTTAAGGGGTGGAAAGTACCCGATGTGCTGCTCAGCGGCAATCCGAAACTCATTGAAGAATGGCGGTATAACCAGGCTGTTGAAAGAACCCGGTTACGCCGTCCTGATCTGTTGGACGAAGCATAAATAGTGACATAAGAATAATACAACACAAACGGTCAGCTTTTTTCGTTAGTTTGGCAGGATATTGGCGATAATTTTATTTAATACCTTACTTAATATTAATTAAAACTGAATTGCCATGGATAATAATAAAAAGAACAGAAAAAGCAGCGACCTTTCATTAAGATCTTTTGCAGCCGCATTTCTGCTACTGGTATTAGCCCTGTTAACAGGCTCCGCAAAAGCGCAGTCAAAAGTCACTGACTGGACGGAACCGGTAACCGGCGTTTTTGTACACCCAATTTTTCATGCCAGTCTGGAACTTAAAACAGCTGGCAAGACCCTGCTTGTCGATCCCAGTTTTGACCCCAAATTGCTTTCCGGTATTCAGGCTCCGGATCTGATCTTACTCACGGATATCCATGGAGACCATATGGATCCTGAATTACTGGCTCAGATCCGGGATAAATTCGGCAGCAAGCCTATTATAGCACCCAAGGCAGTCGCGGAACAACTGCCCGAATCGCTTCGCCGGCAGGTCAGCGTGCTGGAGAATGGCCGGACGGAAAAATGGGAGGGGTATACGATTCAGGCGGTGCCTATGTATAACCTGCCGGGCGGAGAGCAGGTTTTCCATCCTAAAGGAAGGGGAAATGGCTACGTACTGACCGTTAATGGTAAACGTATTTATCTGAGTGGCGATACAGAAGCAACTCCCGAGCTTCGCCATCTGAAAAATATTGATCTGGCTTTTGTATGTATGAACCTGCCTTACACAATGGATGTGGAACAGGCGGCAGCCGGCGTACTCGATTTTCAGCCAAAGGTGGTCATTCCTTATCATTACAAAGGATCTAAAGGTCTTTCCGATATAAACCAGTTTAAAAAACTGGTGGACGGCGGTGGTAAGACTATTAAGGTGGAACTACTTGATTTCTATCCACAGCAATAAAAGGCCATCAGTTCGGTGATTTTTAATTATTATTTAAAAGCAAAGAAATGAATACCCTACACGCGAATCTGGTCAACGCATTTAAAAAGGAAATTTATCCGGTCACCATCGAGTTTGATAAAAAAATTATGAAGGTCCAGAAGACCGGTGACCTTGAGGGGCCGGGCTTGCCGTATCTGATGCCGGGCTTTGTAGATGCGCATGTGCATATTGAAAGTAGTATGCTGATCCCCAGTGAATTTGCCAGGGTGGCGGTGACGCATGGGACGGTGGCCACCGTCAGCGATCCGCATGAGATCGCCAATGTGTGTGGGGTGGAAGGCGTGCATTATATGATCGACAATGGTAAGAAAGTACCTTTTAAATTTAATTTCGGGGCCCCCAGTTGTGTGCCCGCAACAGGTTTTGAAACGGCCGGAGCAACACTGGACAGCCAGGCCATAAAGGAATTGCTGATGTCTGACGATATCCGGTACCTGGCGGAAATGATGAATTTTCCCGGTGTACTGCATAAGGACCCGGAAGTGGTGAAAAAGATTGAATATGCGACACAATTTAAAAAGCCAGTCGATGGACATGCGCCGGGGTTAAGAGGACAGGAGGCTTTGCGATATATCAGTGCTGGTATTTCCACCGATCACGAATGTTTTACCAGGGAAGAGGCCATGGATAAGCTGGCCGGAGGCATGAAGATTCTGATCCGGGAAGGCAGCGCTGCCAAAAATTTCGACGCATTAATTGATCTGTTAAGCGATCATGAAGATGAGATGATGTTTTGTAGTGATGATAAACACCCGGACAGTCTGGTCGAGGGTCATATTGACCAGCTCTGTGCCAGGGCTGTTAAAAAGGGAATCGATATTTTTAAGGTGGTCAAAGCAGCCTGTATTAACCCGGTATTCCATTATAAGCTAGATGTCGGACTGCTCCGTGTAAATGAACCGGCAGATTTTATTTTGGTGGAAGATCTGGTAAACTTCAAAGTCATTAAAACATTTATTGATGGAAATCTGGTGGCTGAAAACGGCCAGACAAAAATAGCCGGAGTTTCTGAAAAACCGATTAATAATTTTTCCGCTAAAGAAATAAAACTGAAAGATTTACGTTTTGAAAAAAGGGCTGGCTTCTTAAATGAAAAGGGCAGACTGCCTGTAATTGAAGCGTACGATGGACAATTAATTACAGGCAAACTGGACTGGCAACCTCATGAAGCGGACGGCATCTGGATAACTGACCCTGAACAGGATATTCTGAAAATTGTTGTCGTCAACAGGTATCAAGTTGCTGCCCCCGCGATTGGCTTTATCAAGGGTTTTGGCTTTAAGCAAGGTGCCATTGCGTCCACAGTGGCGCATGACAGTCACAACATTGTGGCCGTTGGCGTTACAGATGATGATCTGTTACAGGCAATTAATTGTCTTATACAGGAAAAAGGAGGTATTAGTCTCTCACTGAAAGGCAAATCTGAAATTTTACCACTACCCGTTGCAGGGTTGATGAGCAACAAGGATGCATATGAAGTCGCTAAAAATTATGCCGATATGGATAATATGGCAAAAAAATTGCAGAGTAGTTTGTCCGCACCGTATATGACCCTGAGTTTTATGGCTCTTTTGGTGATACCTGCCTTGAAACTCAGTGACAAAGGTCTTTTTGACGGGGAAAGGTTCGCATTTGTAAACCAATAGGCAAGCAGTAAACCGACCGTACTGCGTTGCTTATTCGCTTAAATATAGAAAAGTTAAAGTATGAGCAAATACACGGGTTATTTGATGGGTCTGATGCTTTTATGCGCTGGGGCCCTGCAGGCACAAACAGGCGTTCGGTTAAGAAAAATAGTAAAGCATAAAAGCAAGCATCTCTACGGGCTGCCAATTTCTATGGTGAAAGTGCCCACAGGAACTTTTGTTGAAGGCGGAGAGAATCAAAATGATACCAATAATATCGCCAGTAATGAAAACCGCCATCCGGTTTTAATCAGTTCATTTTATATTAGTACCACAGAAACAACGAACGCGCAATATAAGGAGTTCGTTAATTGGGTACGCGACTCCATTGCTGCCAAAAATCTCGGCGGACAGTATGTGACGGTTAAAGACGGCGACACAAGTATTAACTGGAAAAATGCAGAGAAGATTAATTATCAGGATCCCGCAGTAATGACCAAACTGACCAGCTTGTTATTAGACCCTTCCAAAAGCCTTTCCCACCGGCCTCAGATAGATCCGGCAAAACTGGTATACGAAATGAAGGGGTTTGATTATCAGGAAGCAGCAAAAATTGAAAATAAAGGACGTAGCCCGAAGGAATTTGTTTATCGCTATACCGTGCAAGTCTATCCGGATACACTGGTCTGGATGCGTGATTTCGGGTATTCTAATAATGAGCAGATGGCCACCAGTTATTTTGCCAGTGATAAATACAAAAATTTTCCGGTGGTCGGCGTAAACTGGAAACAAGCTTCTGCTTACTGTGATTGGTTTACCAAACAAAGAATTAATCGGGATCAGCGCGATCATAAGATGTCTGTGGGTGGTCAGTGCCGCCTGCCAACAGAAGCTGAATGGGCTTATGCTGCCAGTCTGAATGATAAGGAACTCAATAAAAGCAATAATCAGAAAGTTGCAGAGGCGGATGATGACAGTAAAGGAGATAAGAAACGCCGTCGCCGTGGTGGTGAGGGAGAGGAACAGACAGAAGCCATTTCCCTGCAGGGTAATAAATTATTCCCCGAGAAAGTAATCGAAGGGAGACATGGTAAATATGGGATCTATAACCTGGCAGATAACGTGTCAGAATGGACCAATACTTCCTATTATGCAGGAGGTGCCAATTTTGAAAACAGATTTAATCCGGATATTCAATGGGGCACGATTGATTCAGAAAGCAAATCAAAACGCAGAAAGGTGGTCCGTGGCGGCAGCTGGAAAGATACGCCGCAATTTACCGATGTATCTAACCACTTCTTCGAAGATCTGGGTACAGCGCACTCTTATATCGGATTTAGAGTAGTGGTGAACCTTCCTGAATAATAAAAATAGATAACAGCATGTTCTGGAAAGGAACATGCTGTTGCTGATATAAACATATATAATCATTAAAAATAAATACTCCTTATTATGGCAGTAGAAAAAGTAAGGCCTATTGATCGTTTCCTAGAGATCGTTTATTCCTTTGCCGCTGTGCCGGTATTATTAGGCGCACTCTTTAAAATCACCCATACCGCACCTTTTGGTTCCGCCAACGGATGGCTGAATTTCGGTCTTTATACAGAAGCCTTTGTGTTTATGAGTTTTGGTCTTCTGTATATTTTCGCGCCACCTAAAGCGGTTGATGAGATGGGTATTCCTATCGGAGATGAAAAGTATGGGACAGCCCGGGTGGCTGAACCACAGCCTTCTGCCTTGGCAGCTGTTGATAATATGCTCAAAGACGCAGATATCACACCTGATTCCATGAACCGGTTGAGTGACGGCTTTAAAAATCTGGAAGCCAGTATTCAACGCATCAGCACGGCCAGTAATTCGATGGCTAATACAGAAGAGTATATGCAAAAGCTACAGGAAGCTACCGCGTCACTGAGCTCTATGAACAGTTTCTATGCTAAGCTGGCAGAAACCTCCCAGGCACTTGTGACCAGTGCGGATGACGCGAAAAGGACACAGGCACAGATCGGGCAACTGGCTGAAAACCTCGCCAAGCTCAATCAGGTCTATGGCGGTATGTTGTCTGCCATGCAGGGACCGCAGAAATAGACAACTGTGCTTTTTTTGTGGGAAGATTCATTTCATCTGGATGGCCGGATGGCGGATCTATCTGATAAAAGAATGCGTGTATAGATGTATATCGATTACGGTACCAGCCACAGCGGGGCCGGACTCAATGAAATTATAAGTTAGCTTAAAATAGAAATAATATAAATTATGGCAATACCTAGGGAGCCGCGGCAGAAAATGATCAACCTGATGTATTTGGTGTTGACTGCCCTGTTGGCGCTGAATGTATCGTCCGAAATATTAAACGCTTTTCGTACTGTAAACAACAGTCTGGAGAATTCCATACAGACCATTGATGAGAAAAACCAGACCTTGTTTAGTTCACTGGCTGAAAAGCTGAAAGATCCTGCTACACAGAAGCTGGCCGCCATTTGGGCTCCCAAAGCCCAACAGGCCAAGACCTTATCCGATGGTATGTATGCCTATATCGAAGGGGTAAAGGATCGTCTAAAGCGGGCATCCGGTTATAATCCGGCAAAAGGGGATACGACATATAGTGAAGATGATCTGGATGTGCCCACCAATATTTTGGACGACGGTAAAGTGGGTGATACGCTGTATCAGAAATTAGCGGAATACAGAAAAAATATTTTAAATATTGACCCTGAGATTAATTCTCAGTTCAGCAGCAGCCTGCCCATCGATTTATCCATGCCGGTGGTACGGGAAAAAAGTAACAGAACCTGGTCTGCAGCTTATTTCAGGATGACACCGACCATCGCGGCACTGACGATTCTGACTAAGTTCCAGAATGATGTCAAGAACGCCGAAGCACAGGTGGTTCTTTTCTGCCATAATAAGATCGGACAGGTACAGGTGGTCTATGATGAGTTTCAGGCGTTAGCCTCCGCCAATACGCAGTACCTGTTACCTGGTCAGGAGTTCAGTATATCGGCAGGCGTGGGTGCATTTAGCAAAGGTGCCAAACCAACCGTTACCATTGACGGGCAGGCGGTCCCGTTGAATGCCAATGGGATGGCAGAATATAAGACGACAGCAGGAAGCCCCGGTACTTATACAAAGAAGGTCAATATATCTTTTTTGAAGCCGGATGGAACCAAAGCCACATTAACCAAAGATATACAGTATACGGTAGGATCACCTACAGGTATTACGGTCAGTGCAGATGCGGTTAAAGTGCTGTACATCGGATTGGATAACCCGATTTCTGTTGGTGGCGGTAACGGCCGTGGGGCGGAGAATATGCGGGTTTCTATGGATCAGGGTTCTGTTGTCTCCAAGGGACATGGCAAGTTTATTGCCAGACCTTCTAAGCCGGGTGAGGCGCATATGCATGTATCGGACGGAAAGACCAGTGAAGACTTTGTCTTTCGCGTGAAAACCGTGCCGACGCCGACCGCGATGGTGGGTGCCAGCAAGGGGGGCCGGATGTCAGTTAACGCCTTTAAAGCGCAGGCAGGCGTAAGGGCCGAGCTGGAGAACTTCGTGTTTGAAGGGGTGAAGTTCACGGTGACCAGTTTTACCATGACCTTTGCCGGTGCCGGTTATCCGGAGTTCATGCATAAGTCTGTAACCGGAAATACTTTTGGTGCCGCCAGAAGCCTGATTGAAAGGGCAAAACCTGGAAGTACTATCACTATTGACGAAATCAGGGCACGAGGTCCCGGCGGTTCAAGAACCCTGGCACCGATCGCCTTTAATCTGTATTAAAATAGAAATTTTATAAAGAGGGGAATACCTATGAGAAAGTTGATTTTATTATTGATATGTGCAGTGACATGGGCCGGTTATGCAGAAGCACAGTCCGCCTATGATACACCACCCGTGAAGAAAAGAACAAGCGTGCCGCCTCAGGACACAACTGAACTGCCGGATAACGGCAGCTATGAGGCAGGCTCCACCAGTGATACCAGTGGATTACTGGCAAATTTACCGATAGAGGTGATCAAAGACTCATCGGGTAATGAGTTGATCAATGGCCCGAAGGAATCTATGAGAAGGGATAATATCCTGGCCGATGATGCAGGAGACAGCACAGCAACGCCGCTGCCATATACGCCGCTCTATTCTACAGATGCCTTATACAGGGTCAGGGTATGGCGGGTGATCGATGCCAGAGATCGGGCAAACCTGCCTTATTTCTACAACTCATCTATTGATGGAGAGAATACGACCAGACTCATTAATGTGATGATCGATGCGATCAAAAATGACAGCGTTCAGGCCTTTAGTCCTATAGACGACCGTTTTACGACCCCGATCAGTTTTGACCAGGCGATGGCTGCCTTCGGCGGGGGAACAGATACCTCGGCATCCTATGACCTGGATGGTAATATTGTCGGATATCAGGTCCGCCAGAAAGCGATTTCTGCCGATTCAATATATAAGTACAGGGTTAAAGAAGAGTGGGTATTTAATAAAAGAGACGGCAAAACCTATGTCAGAATATTAGGTATCGCCCCGCTTTTAAATTACACCATGTCTACAGGAGAAGTAATGGATAATAGTGAGCACGCTGCTTTCTGGATCTATTATCCTGACTTGCGTACCAAACTTGTCAGAACCTTGATTCCCAATCCGCTCAATGGAGGAGGAAGACTTAGCTGGGAGCAGGTATTTGAAAATCGGTTATTCAAAAGTACGATTATAAAATCCTCACTGGATGCGGCCAATGGATTTACAAAATGGCCGCTTACCGCATCCCAGGCAGGCCAGATTCAAAAAGAACTCAATAATCTTAGTAAACGTATGTGGGAGAAACCTTCTGCATCAAGATAATCAATAACCTCTATGAAAAACAAATTTATATTACCGATGGTGATCGCCTTTTGTGCGATGGCAGTGGGTGCTTCGGCACAAGTGTTGGATTTTGGACAAAGAAGTCAGATTGGTGTAAGTGTTGGCGTGATGAACTACAGTGGTTTTATGAATAAGACCGCCTTTACCCTAAAGGAAAGTCATCCTAGTTTTGAAGCCTTTTATCGTTATGATATCGCCAAGAACTTTAATGTACGTGCTACCTTTATGTATGGCTCTCTGTCTAAAGATAATGGCCCGCAGTTAGTAGAAGGAGGCACTGATCGCGCCGGCCAGTTTAAGACAAATATCTTTGAAGTGTCTGTTTTACCGGAATATAATTTTCTGGACCTGACAACGCACAAAGTATCCCCTTATGTGTTTGTAGGTGGTGGCTTTTACGCATTGACAGGCTATCAGAAAAATGATGCCGATTATGATAAACCCAATAACAACGGGTTTAACTTCAGAGGCGGTATTGGTGTACGGTATCTGGTCAATCCAAACATACAGCTATTTGCCGAAGGTAGTAGAAGAGAGTTCTCCCGCAGTATTGATTTTTATGAGAGTACCAACAGCCGTAGCCGGTATTATTCTCTTATGGTGGGCGCTTCATTCCGTTTGAGCAATATAAAACTGGAAGAGCTCTGGTAAGTCATAAAGAAGAGAAGATGGTTTAAAAAAAGTCTTATCCATAAAAAAGCTGGTCCGCATTTGATTGTCGACCAGCTTTTTTATGAATGGGTTTACCTTACTAAGAAAGGATAACCTTGTCGTACAGGCATAAAAAAAGCTACCCGGAATTTAATATCTGATATGTTATTTTCCGGATAGCTTTTAAATTATTCGATGCTTAATTTTTAGTGGGTTTAATATTCGTCTTCGTTAAACATGAAGTCCTCTTGGCTGGGATAGTCCGGCCATATGTCTTCAATACTTTCATAGACTTCTCCTTCGTATTCTAGCTCCTGTAGATTTTCCACCACTTCAATTGGAGCGCCGGAACGAATTGCGAAGTCAATTAACTCATCCTTGCTTGCGGGCCAGGGAGCATCTTCTAGGTAGCTGGCTAATTCTAAAGTCCAAAACATAGCTTTCGGTTTTAAATTTCGGCAAATGTAAGTTATCAATCTGAACTACCAAATAGCATTTGCCGTCCAATGAATTAACATATCGTTAAAATATTTCAAAAACATATTTTTACCCTATGTTTGCAGTTAGAAGAGTCAAATATTATGCTAAAAGCCGTTGATATTCATAAGCGATATAACCAGTTAGAGGTGCTGAAAGGCGTCAGTTTGGAGATCCAAAAAGGGGAAATTGTTTCCATTGTTGGGTCTTCCGGTGCCGGGAAAAGCACCTTATTGCATATTTTGGGCACCCTGGACAGCAGTGACAGGGGAGAATGCTACCTGAACGGACAGGCATTTCACCAGTTAAAAGATAAGAAGCTGGCTGCATTCAGAAACAAGCACATTGGCTTCGTTTTTCAGTTCCATCACCTGTTGCCTGAATTTACCGCCCTGGAAAATGTCTGTATTCCTGGTTGGCTGGCGGGTTATCGTAAAAGGGATGTAGAAAATGAGGCTAAAAGATTATTAGATACTTTAGGTCTTTCACACAGAATAGATAATAAACCTCATGCGTTGAGCGGAGGAGAGCAACAACGGGTAGCTGTGGCCAGAGCGCTTATCAATAAACCCGATATAGTCTTTGCGGATGAACCGACAGGGAATCTTGATAGCCATAACGCAAAAGAACTGCACGATTTATTCGTGGATCTCCGAAAGCAGTTTAATCAGACTTTTTTGGTTGTCACCCATAATGAACAACTCGCAGAAATGAGCGACCGCATCCTGAAGATGAGTGATGGGGTGATTATAGAAGGTTAGTCCTGGTCTTTACGACTCGGGAACCCATTTGTTTTCCCGTATATTCAGTAAATACCCGATATAACGGCTTAATACAAAAAAGTAATCGCTGAGCCGGTTGAGGTATTGGATGATGATGGGATAAGTCTTGGTGACAAAGGAATTTTCACTTGATTTCACCTGGCTGATATACCCGACACAGAGCCTTTCTGCCCTTCTGCAGACTGCTCTCACAATATGTGCCTGTGCGACTACGTGATGGCCGCCCGGCAGAATAAAATGAGTCATTTTAGGTAAGTGGAAATTCATTTCATCGATTTCCAGTTCCAGGGTGGTAATATCTGTAGAAGTAACAACCGGTAAATTGAATTTATCTGCTTTTGCTGGATCCAGTGCCAGAATGGCTCCCATATCAAAAAGATGTTTCTGAATCCTGACGAGAATGGGCATGGGCCTTGAAATCGTTGTCTCAAGCTGGCATATTAAAAGACCCAAATGTGCGTTTAATTCATCTAAAGTGCCGTAACATTCTACCTGTAATGCACCCTTTGACACCCTCGTACCGCCTATTAACCCTGTTTTTCCCTGATCTCCTGTTCTCGTATAAATCTTTGCCACGTAACTGTATTATATATTTGCTGCTGACGCCGTCTGCGTCTGATGCTCATTTAACTGATCTGATTCTATAATGCCATCCTTTAAACGGATGACTCTTTTGGCGTATTCCGCAATATCTTCCTCGTGGGTAACCAGTACAACAGTATTACCTGCAGCCTGGATCTGTGAAAAGATCTCCATTACTTCTACAGATGTTTTAGAGTCCAGGTTACCGGTCGGCTCATCTGCCAATAAAATAGCCGGATTATTGATGATCGCCCTGGCGATGGCCACACGCTGGATCTGACCACCGCTCATTTCATTGGACTTATGATGGCTACGGTCTCCCAGGCCTACTTTTTCAAGTGCGGCTACGGCTCTTTCAATCCTTTCTTCTTTTCCGACACCCGCATAGATCAGTGGTAAAGCGACATTTTCTGCTGCAGTTAACCTTGGAAGAAGGTTAAACTGCTGGAATACGAAACCAATCTCTACATTACGGATATCGGCCAGCTGGTCATCCGCCATTTTGCTGACGTCCTGGCCATTCAGGATATAGGTTCCTCCTGTTGGTGTATCCAGACAACCCAATATATTCATAAGGGTACTTTTGCCACTACCGGAAGGCCCCATAAGTGCCACGTATTCATTCTTATAGATATCCAGGGATAAGCCTTTTAGGATAGGGATACCATGTCCGCCCATAAAATACTGCTTCTCTATTTTGTCCAAATGAATAATGCCTGACATACGGTGACTGGTTTGATATTATTTTTTGATGACTTTAGGCACCAGAATATAGGTGCCATCCGTTTTAGGGACGTTTTTAAGAGCCTCCTCCCGGGAAATGCTGCCTTCCACCTCATCTTCCCGGAAAACGTTTTGATTCGGGGTAATATGCAATAGCGGTGCAACGCCAGTTGTGTCTACTTCACTAAGCTTCTCCACGAAAAGGACCATTTGCTCCATATCACTTTTGATCGCCTCCTTCTCTTCAGCATCAAAACTGAGCCGGGAAAGATGGGCTAAATCATCAATAAGTTGATCCGTAATTTCTACCATGGAACAAAAATAAAGTTTTGCAGCTAAGTCTCCCAATATTTTGGATGGGCGGCAAGCTTTCTTATGCGCAAAGAGCACATTAGTGGGATAAGAGCGGCCGTATTTGCCTATTTTTGCGCCATGGGCAATGATTTTTTCAGGTTTAAACAGTTTGAGGTGAAGCAGGGAAAGACTGCTATGAAGGTCTGTACCGATTCCTGCCTGTTTGGCGCTTTATTGCCCTGTATTGATCAGAATCGTACCCGAATACTGGATATTGGCACCGGTACAGGACTTTTAAGCCTGATGTATGCCCAAAGGCACGCTGATGCTCAGATAGATGCAATAGAGCTGGATGAGGCGGCTTTTGAGCAGGCAAAGGAGAATTTTGCCGTCAGCCCCTGGCCGGATAGGTTGACAGCCATCCAGGCTGATTTTAGGTCGTATGGCAGCATAGAGGAAAATAATATTGCAAAATACGATCTGATATTTTCTAATCCGCCATTTTTTGAAGGCGACCTAAAATCCGCTGACAATCAAAGGAATCAGGCGCTGCATAGTACAGACCTGGGATTTGAGGGACTCGTCAGAAATACAGAAGCGCTACTACAGCCGGAAGGGATATTTGCGGTATTGATTCCTTTTAGCAGAAGAGAGGAGATGATCAGAATTGCGAAGGAGTATACACTGTTTCCTTATCTGGAATATATAGTTGCTCATACACAGTTGCATGATTATTTTAGGGTTATCCAACTGTTTTCCAGAAAAGAGCTTGAAAATCATGTGGAAGAGATCCTAATTAGAGATCTAAAACAACAATATTCCTTAAAGTTTAGGGAGTTACTGAATCCGTTCTATCTGTATTTGTAAATTTGTACCGGGAAATCATGGTTTCGGGTCTGTTCTTTAAATTTAGAGTTATGAATACGTTTAAAAGGATACTTCGGGTCATGCGCAAAATATTCTGGCGCAAGAAAAGTTGCTGCGAATAATTAGTCAAAAATAGTTTTGCGGATAATTTTCAAGACCTTACATTTGCACATCTCAAATAGAGAGCCCAGATGGCGGAATTGGTAGACGCGCTAGACTCAAAATCTGGTTTCCGCAAGGGAGTGCAGGTTCGATTCCTGTTCTGGGCACGAGATTTTCAATCAATTAGAAAGATCCGCATTTGTGGGTCTTTTTTATTTGGTGCGCCCGGCGAGTGCATTTCTAGGATATGAAAGATCTCTATTGGCCCAGTAAGGGGAACAATTAGCCGGACGGTGAGGGTGTCAGAATGAATAGCTAATCCTAAATATACGTACCGAATATCTCATTTATGACTTTTGGGCTTTCCAAAAACGTAAAAATAGGATGTAACCGAAAACAAGGAAAATGATTAGCCAGAGAATGGACATTCTAGTAAACTCATTCCAGTACCTGGCTTCATTAAAATATTGCATCAATTTATAACTGTATGTAAGAGGGATATAAATATAGAATTTAGAGTTCATTACAACTAAACCAGTAACTAAGAGAAAAAAAACAATGCCAAGGGAAGTAATAGGATTTTCGAAGTATAAATATAGGTTAAAAAAGAAAGTTGTCAACATTACATATATGGAAGTATATTGGAGAAATAGAACTAGAATTGGCCAGTCCGCGAAACCGCTAAGTAGTAACTTTGGGTATGCAACGGATAACCCCTTTTTTGCAATAGTAAAAAGTAAGTAAGTTACTAAACAATATATAATGGTCATACTTATAGCGACAATAAGTTTTGAAAGGTATATTTTAGATTTACTTCTAGCCAGTAAGAGAAGGTTTTCCCAGGATCCATTTTTAAACTCTAATTGCACCAAGGAAAAAACAAATAATGCAATAAAAAAAGGTGAGAAAAAAGTAAAAAAGTTTAAAAACATGTGATAAAGAAAAAGTTTGCCTGCACTAGAGTTAGCACCCATTTGGCCTACATTTTTGGCAAAATCGTAAATAGACATTCCAATTAAAATTACAGGTAAAATAATAATTAAATAGAGGGACTTGATTCTCTTTAGCTTATAAAATTCTACATTAAGTATATTTTTCATAAATGTTAAGCTATATAGTTAAGAAAAAAACTTTCTAGATTCGGTTTAATAACTTCAATATCAGTTATTATAAGGCTGTGGTTTATAATATTCAATATTAATTTATTAAGATGCCTTCTTTCGCTGATTTCAAATAAAAGGCAATTTCCTTTTGGCTTGTTAATCAGTTCAATTTGTCCAGGAACTAGCTCTATATTCTCAATATTAACGGCATCGTCTACGTGTATGCGTACCTTAATTTTGTCAGAGTCAGATGCGACTATGTTCTTAATAGAATTTTCAATAATCATTGTGCCGTTTTTGATAATTCCAATATCAGTAACTAATTTTTCCATCTCTGCTAATAAATGGCTTGAGTAAAATATTGTCACACCCTCACTGTTTATTTCCTGAAGACAAAGCCGAATTTGGACGATCCATTCCGGATCCATTCCATTAAAAGGCTCATCAAGAATTAATAATTTAGGCTTATGTACGATTGCTTTTGCGATGGCCAATCTTTGCTTCATTCCAGTAGAGCAGTTTCGATACATCGTCTTTCTAGAATCAAATAAACCAACTCTTTCCAGTGAGATCTGAATACTTTTAGTTTTAAGATTATAATATTTACACAGTAATCTTAAATTTTCCTCACATGTCAAGTGGTTGTAGAAGACAGGTTTGTCTATAAGAAACCCAATATTATTTATAAGTTTTGAACCTGAAGCATTAGGGTTTTCTCCTAAAACTTCAATTTCATCGCAATGGCCTTTAAGTAAGCCGAGAATCAGTCTTATGGTTGTGCTTTTCCCGGCTCCATTAGCTCCAATAAATCCATAAATCGCGCCCTTCTTGACATGCATATTTAATCCATTTAAAATATGCTTCTCCTTCGGGTACTTAAACCTCAAACCATTAATAAATATGTCGTTCATGAAGTTTAATTTTATTATTATACATTTAATTTTCATTGTTGTCCGGTAAACCTAAATACCGGAGTTTATTTTGTTGAGAACTATTGATAATCAATAGTTGCGTTTTTTGTTTTTAAAACCAAGCCCCTCATTGAGGGAGTAAGGAGTTTGCATAACTATCTTTTTTCTAAGCTATTGTTGTATTCCAGGATTCTTCCGGATCTGCAAGAAACTTAAATAGGTTGATATAGCCCATTAACGTTTGCCGTACTACGGAGACAAAGTTTGCAAATGCCCATTTGCGCTTTACCTAGTCTACTAACATATACAATTCCACACTCAGTAAATATTTGATATTCGTTCCTAATCTAAATATCCTTTATGAAAGGTTACTATAGAGCCTTCAGGAAGAGCATATATTTCTGAAAGGCTGGTGTGATCATGGACAGCTGCAGATGTGAACCTTATCAAACAAGACACATGCTCACTGGCTTTAATTCGTTCAATCCCTTTCAAAATATTAGAGAACAGGCTTATAGTCGTCGAGAGGGGTACGTCTAGGCGTTTAAGCCCATCCTTGCTTAATCGGCTGTCCGTTAAACTTCCACTATGCGCATTATATAAATCCATATAAATTCCTTCAAAGACCTTACTCTTGCGGAGCATATTCGCTTCTGAAAGTATACTACCCTAACAATATAACTTAGCCCTAAATGGTTAAGTTTGTCGGCATTGGCCAACAAGCTTAAGATAACCTGCCTAACTGAATCATAGCCGTTAAAAACAAAAAAGCATAAAAATTAGGTGGTTGTATGTCGAAAACTTCTTTACATATCTTTCGGCATCATTTTCTTCTGCTAATTTTTTAACATTTCCGTTATCCAAAAAAGAAATTATCTGATAAAAATCGGCTGTCCGGTAAAATGACTACTTTTTGCCCATGGTTATATTTTTGTTGTTAGCAATTCAAATTTAACCATTTTGAACGGCTTTAGGAGCGCCCTTTGCTTTTTGGCCTATTTTATATCATATTTTTACCGGACACCAGTGAAATTTTTTTTGTTAGGTGGCGTAACTCGTAATATTTTTTTATGTTTAAATAAGTTGTGTTGCGAGTATTATTGATTTCTTACCTCGTCTTCTTTCAAGAATCGAGATAGATAATACATTACGCTGTTCCTAACTAAAAGGTATTTATATGAGATCCTGAAAAAATACTGGAATAGTCTGCCAAATCATACTTCTAGTTTAGTGCTAAGTGCAATAAACCAAATTTAATAGAATCCATAATTGTTTTACATTTCGTATTAGTGAAAATGAATAAAACTGTCTATAAGACTATGTTTATTCATCTTTATTGATTGAATATGGTTGGTTATGGCTGTCTTGGTTGTCATCTACTCACTGAGATATCTTTAAATAATTTTTTGTTGCGCCGGATTTTGTAGTGAGGAGGATGGTTCGTATTATTGTTTCTATAGTAATTAAAACAGGAATTATTTTTTTGGGAATTTAATTGAACCTATGAAAATAGCTAATCGAGCAGACAAAGAATTAATAGTAGATATTCTTGCTAAATCTTTTGAAGCTAATCGAAGTATAAATTATATTGTAAAACAAGATGAAAAGCGTTTTGAAAGAATCCGTATTTTGATGGGTTATTCTTTTGAAATGTGCTATTTGTTCGGTAAGGTGTTACTTTCTATTGATGAAAATGCTTGTGCTCTTATTTTATATCCTCAGAAAAAGAAATCGAGTATTAGGACTATTTTGCTCGATGCCAAATTAATATTTAGGTGTGTCGGGCTTAGAAATTTAAAGAAAACGCTTTCTAGGGAATCAGTTATTAAAAGGATTCAACCTGAGGTGGATATGGTATATTTATGGTTTATCGGTACACACCCATGCGACCAAAATAGAGGTATTGGAACTGCTCTTATGAGCTCGGTTATACAAATAGCAACAGAACAACATCTGTCTATTTATTTAGAGACCTCTACCTTAAAGAACTTGCCGTGGTATGAGAAGTTTGGTTTTGAAATCTATGATGAATTTAACCTGGGCTATCGATTATTTTTTTTGAGAAGATTATTTAGAAAGTAATCAGATGCAGCATGGTCGTTTTTGGAACTCAGATGCATATAATCACATTTGTATTTGTGAGCATAGAATTAGTCATCTTCTTTTATTTGTTAATTTATAAGATGCTAGACCGGAGATTATTCAACTTGCATTAATAACAGTGGACTACGTGCCAACTTTCTCACTACGCACGACAGAGATAGTGTATTAATGTCAATAAGCATACAAAAGGTACTTAGAATTGCCACCGACTATTTTTTCGGCTGTAAATCCATAGAATCATATTTTTTCAAGACTTATCTTTAACTTGACGGGACACTACCGATTTTATGGTCGCGGCTGAATATTTTTTGTTATTTTAGCTGAATGAAATCATTATCCTTAGTGCCACTGTTATTGATTCCTTTCTTTAGCCTTTTTGATCAGGTGGCTGATCACACTCCCGTCCGTAAAAGAGAAGTTTCAGTTACTGCTGCTTCCAGGCCCATCAATCTTTTAGATGAAACCAATGCCTCTAAATGGCGTGGATTTGGCGCTAAAACGCTACCGCCCGGGTGGACGATCAGCAATGGAATGATATGGGTGAATGATAAAGCTAAACACGATAGCAGTTACAAAGGCGGTTTGGATGTAATATTCGCGGGCCAAGAGTTCCGGTATTTTGAGCTGTCAATCGATTGGAAAATTGGTCCCGGTGGCAATAGTGGTATTTACTATCATGTGCAGGAGGGAAAAGCTACTCCCTCAAGTGTGAGCCCGGAGTATCAACTAATCGATGATGTAAATTATGCTCAGATGCATAGTAAAGAATTAAGATCTTATAATTCGCTTTTTAAAGCGGAACATCCGGAGCAATTGCAGGACTGGCAGAAGACAGGCGCTGATTATGCCATGTATGCACCTGATGAGTCAAAAAAAAATCTGCATCCAGTTGGCGAATGGAATACGACTAAAATTGTTGTAGCACCCGGCAGAACCGAGTATTGGTTGAATGGCGTGAAGCTTTTGAGTTTTGAACCCTGGTCGAAGGATTGGTATGCACGTAAAAAAGCGGGCAAATGGGCCGATAGTGAAAACTACGGAATTTTTAAATCCGGTTATATTGGTTTGCAATATCACGGGAGTTCCTTGTGGTTCAAAAACATTACTGTGAAACCGCTTAAATAATCTCTGAACTTATTCGGTAAGTCGTTGCTTTATATCAAAATAAGATAGAAATCCTGTCCAGTTGAGAGTGAGGTGCTACTTAAACTGAATTGCATACATCTGGTATTTCCGGTCGTTCCAAATGGCCTTAACGTTCCACTATAAACGATGGATTTAGCATGTTTTCCTTATTATACCGCAGTTCAGAACCACTTTGCGGTTCTATCACCCGGCAGCCAGCAAATTTAGCGATGGCGTGACCGGCTGCTGCGGCCCATACCTTCGTTGGCGCCAGTGAGGGATAGATGTCAGCAGTACCCTCTGCTACCAGGCAGAATTGTAATGAACTGTCCACGAAGACGATATCGACATTTCCATACTGTTGTTTTTTATTGTTAATGAATGCATTGGTTTCCGGACCAGATTCTGAACTACTGGCTGTAATGGTGTAGGGCCTGCCTTCAGAAAGGAAAGAATCTATTGGTAACTGCTGCGCTGATATACTTCCCATGGCTACTGATGCTGGAACTGTCTGAGCTACTACCGTATCATCCTGCTGGGCTTTAGTGACATTATGTGCATTCTCCGCCAAAGCCTTTGCAGTTTCCTCATAGAGATTGGCAAGTTCGCTCTTTTCTTGCTGTGCTTCAAGTTTAAAACTTCCTGCAACTTCTTCGCCGAAGTACAGTCTATTCATGGCAGGGGCATAAATTACACCCAGTATTGGAAAGCCATTCTTGATAAGGGAAATATTCGTTGTAAACTCGCTGCTCCTTTTCCTCTTATCGAAGTCCCCGGTGTCGTTAAGGACGGACACCAGCCAGAAAAGCGCGTGAGGGCTGCCCTCAGCTTCTGAAAAGGCCTCTCCTTCCGGGCTCAGCAATGGGATGTCGGTTTCCTTCAGCGTTTGCTTTATTAACTGAAGCGCTCTGCGACCTGCTTCCACAGATGGCGTTTCCGCTTGTTCTGGGTCTGCAGCTGTTTCAGACCTGTAAATCTGCAAAATTTCTGCGCCCGCTTTGACTGCAGCGGTGACTGCAAAAGACAAATTGTCAATTAATGTACTCATGATCATTACTAAATTTACATTGCCATAGAAAAAGCATGGCTTTTAATGGGTCAATTTGGAGCGTACAATGAATGTACTATATTTTTCCGACATAGGAGCTTGCTCAGGTTTTATATCCGCTTACCGCGACTATATATTTCCGGCAAAATCATGATCCGGTGCAGTTAAATGATGCTTCCATCAGCTCTCAGTATAAGTTTAAATCTTTTTTTATAAGCCTACAATTGGTGCGTAGGTAACAGGGAATTTGCTTTGCCTGATTTCCCGTTTTTTCATTGAATGCCCAAATGTAGGGGTATATTCCCTGTTCAAATGCTAACGCAAGTTTTTCACCGCACCTTTATCGCTACTTCTTGATAACCGGGTGAAACTATCATACGAGAAGGCTATTTGCAAAATGATTCAGGTTGGGTCTGCAAATAGAAGCTAATATCCTATAATATTTTGGGCTCATCTTATAATGTCGCTATGCCACCTGCCGCTATATTTGTTGGAACTATATTTATCTATTTTTTACTTTAAATGCAGGCGTTGGGTTGCTTGATTTTCAGGGAACAAGATTCATTAAATGATACGATATAGGGAATGAATTATACTTATATAAGATTTTATAATGGAAAGAATCGTAGCTACTTACTATGTAGAAACTTCTTTTGACGTAGAGCTGGCTGCCAGCGTACTCGCCGGTGAGCAGTCGTCGGGTACATTTGTTTCCGTGCCAGGAGAAACGGCGGCATTGAAAGAACGTTTTGCGGCTCGTGTAGAAAGTGTTCAGATTTTGGAGAGGGTAGGGGAGCCTGCCATTCCGAGTCCAAAGGCAAAATCAGGCGCCTATAACCGTGCATATATCGAGGTGTCATGGTCGATTGAAAATTTCGGGTATAATTTACCAGTCCTTATTTCAACGTTGCAAGGAAATCTATATGAGCTCAGCCAGTTTACTGGATTAAAGCTGATGGATATCCAGTTTCCTTCTTCCTATGGCGGCCATTTTAGGGGACCAAGTTTTGGCGTAGCTGGTTCCCGGGAAAGGACGAACGTATATGGGCGCCCAATGATAGGTACTATTATCAAACCAAGCATCGGAATGACGCCCGATGATACAGCTGCATTGGTGAAGACTTTGCTTCATGCAGGAATCGATTTTATCAAAGATGATGAACTGCAGGCTTCCGCGGCTAACTCGCCATTTGAGGCCCGTGTCGATGCTGTGATGAAAGTTATCAATGACTATGCAGAACAGACAGGTAAAAAGGCGATGTATGCCTTCAACATCAGCGACGAACTAGATCCAATGCTAACACATTACGATTATCTGGTTAAGGCGGGAGCAACCTGCGCTATGATCAGTGTGAACAGCGTGGGGCTTTCCGGGGTTAAGAAAGTCTCCGACCAGGGGGCGCTAGTCATACACGGGCATCGCAATGGCTGGGGCATGTTAAATCGTCATCCGTTATTAGGCATTTCATTTACAGCCTATCAGAAACTCTGGCGTTTGGCAGGGATTGATCAGCTGCATGTCAACGGTATTCAGAATAAGTTCTGGGAATCCGATGACTCCGTTGTTACGTCAATAGAGGCTTGCCTAAATTCATTTCTAAGTGGTCAAAATTTGCTACCGGTTGTCTCATCCGGTCAATGGGGAGGCCAGGCTTTTGAAACCTATCGGCGAACAAAGACGGTCGATCTGCTTTATCTGGCTGGTGGAGGGATTTTGGCACATCCGGATGGCCCTAAAGGAGGCGTTGTGGCGTTGAAACAGGCATGGGAAGGGGCCGTAAACGGATTAGCCATTGAAGATGCGGCAAAGATATACCCCGAGTTCGCCAAGTCATTGAAAAAATTCGCCAAATAAATAAAGATGAAAAAGCGACTTTTATTTGCCTTTTACGGAGATGATTTTACAGGCTCGACTGATGCGCTGGAATTTTTAAGCAGGGCAGGTATCAAAACGGTGCTTTTTATGGAGGTGCCGACCGCTGAGCAGTTGCAGTATTATCCGGATATAGAAGCTATCGGAGTTGCGGGTATGACAAGGGCTATGGGGCCAGAGGCCATGAGAACTGAACTTCAGCAAGCATTCAACGCGTTGAATGCTTTAGGCGTTGAGCAGCTTCATTACAAAGTCTGTTCTACGTTTGATTCTTCACCAAGGGTCGGAAACATTGGAGTAGCTGCGGAAGTAGGTGCGGCAATTTTTAAGCCTGCCTTTATACCGCTTCTTCTTGCGGCACCGACTTTAGGAAGGTATACTTTATTCGGTAATCATTTTGCCCAGATGGGAATTGGCAGTCAGGGCGAAATTTATCGCCTGGACCGACACCCTTCTATCAGCAAGCATCCGGTTACTCCGATGAAAGAAGCCGATCTTCGGCTTCACTTGGCAGCACAGACAAACCTTCCTGTAGGTTTGGTCGACATTCTCTCAATCAAAGAAGGAGCTGTAGCAATACAAAATAAACTTGAACGGTGCACAGAGAGCGGCGACCGGCTCATACTGTTTGACGCTATGGAGACAAGCGATTTGACTATCATTGCAACTGTAATGGATCAGTATATAAAAGAAGCTCCATTGTTTTCTATCGGATCTTCAGGCGTGGAGATGGCTTGGGGAACCTATTGGGAAAATCTTGACGCTACTACAGCAATAAGCAACTGGCCGCAACTGGAAGAAACAAAGCGTGTATTAGTACTTTCCGGTAGCTGCTCTCCGGTGACATCAAAGCAGATCAGCCATGCAGTCAGTCAGGGCTTTAAAACAGTAGCTATACCGGCGCTTATCTTCGCTTCTGAAGAAGAATGCGAAGCGGTTATCAAACGGTGCGCTGGTGAAGCAATTGCCTTTATGAAGGAAGGATATCCTGTTATTATACATACCCATCTGGACGAAGATGATCCAAGGAAGCTAGAAACGCATGAACTACTGATAGAGCAGGGGTATGCGGACGACGAAGTGAGTGTTAGGGCGGCGCAGGTATATGGCCGTGTGCTCGGACAGATAACCCTTCAGGTAGCAAAATCCGGGCTTCTACAACGGCTGGTGATCGCCGGAGGCGATACGTCTAGCTATGTTGCACGTAACCTAGGCATAACCGCTGTAGAAATGATAAGGCCATTTTCATTTGGTGCCCCTCTCTGCAGAGCACATGCTTCAAAAGAAGCGATCGATGGGATCGAAATAAACTTTAAAGGCGGCCAGGTAGGTAACGAATATTATTTTACAGATATTTTAAAAGGTAGTATTTCAAAAAAATAAAATATGAAACCAGAGACATTATGCCTGATTCATACATCAGCGACATTGATACCTGTTTTTCAGCAGCTTGCTGAAAAGCATCTACCGGATACAAAGTTATTTAATATTGTTG
This sequence comes from Arachidicoccus terrestris, assembly GCF_020042345.1. Classification (NCBI taxonomy): domain Bacteria; kingdom Pseudomonadati; phylum Bacteroidota; class Chitinophagia; order Chitinophagales; family Chitinophagaceae; genus Arachidicoccus; species Arachidicoccus terrestris. The sequence goes on along the minus strand of NZ_CP083387.1, from coordinate 1,714,046 downwards.
ATGATAGCTTAGTGAAGAATATTATCAGTCGGGGAGGGAAAGCGGATGCGGCTATTTATAAACGTGTGGCAGACTACGTCATGTCAGCGGAAGACACCGGAGCGGATTATATCCTTGTTACCTGTTCTTCTATCGGCGCTGCTGTGGAAGCCGCGGCTGAGAAAACTACTGTACCGGTGCTCAGGGTAGATCAGCCAATGGCTGATCTGGCGGTTAAAACCGGCCAGCGTATTGGTGTCATTGCCACATTGCAGACGACGTTGCAGCCCACAGCTGACCTCGTAGAACGCAGGGCAAAGTCAGCAGGTAAGCAGATCGAGCTGACGGCAACCGTATGTGAAGGGGCATTCGAATCCTTAATGGCTGGCGATGCCAAAAGACATGATCGGCTTGTCGCTGATGCACTGAAACAGCTAGCCCAACAAGTGGATGTAATTTTACTCGCCCAGGCCAGTATGGCCCGTGTGGTAGACACGCTTAGCGAAGAAGATAAACGTGTGCCGATTCTCACGAGTCCACCAACTGCGCTCCAGTATATTGCCAACATCAGCTAAGGATATATTATGAAGTATCTGCGAAAAATTTGCCTCGGAATTACAGCTGTTGCCGCTCTTTTTCTTCTTTATGGTTTATGGCAACAACAACCTGCCTTTTGGCAACCAGCCGCCGTTTGTACTGCCATTGGATTGGCCATTGGCATAGGTGCCGTAGACAAATTGAAGAACTATCAATACACGGCCTGGATCATTGCGGCAGTTGTAGCGGCCATGATCTATCCTCAGTCATTCATCAAATGGGGGCCGGTCGATTTACGCGACAGGTGGCTCATTTTGGTGGTTGTGCAGTTTGTAATGTTTGGCATGGGCATACAAATGAGCATCCGGGATTTCTCGGGTTTGGCGCGTACCGGTAAAGGCGTACTCATTGGTTTGATCTGCCATTTTTCCATTATGCCGATCATGGGACTTATTTTAACCAAGGTCTTCTCATTTGATCCCGAGATCGCTGCGGGTATTATTCTGATTGGTTCTTGCTCAAGCGGACTGGCATCCAATGTGATGGTATATCTGGCCCGGGCGAATCTTGTTCTTTCGGTCACGGTAACGGCGATCGCGACACTTGCGGCGCCATTTTTGACACCGCTGCTGATGCATTTGTTGGCCGGAACACTGGTAGAAGTGAAATTCCTTCCCATGATGCTTGAGATTATTCAGATGGTGATCGTTCCTATCGGGGCTGCCTTATTACATGATTATCTCAAACAGGCGCCCGCGGCAAGGAAAAAGACCATCAATAGGATCGCTGTTTTATGCGGTGTTTGGTTATGCATCATGTTTATTTTCTTATGGGATAGCTGGTTTAGTCATCAATCTCTAAGTGTGATACAGTCTGTCACTATTTTTAACTTCTTCACAGGTGCATTTATCGTCGGCACTTTGTATCATTTTGTTTATACCCGGTTTAAAAAGATTGATCAATTAACCCCTTATCTATCGATGTTCGGGATTGTCTATTTTACCACTGTTACCACAGCGGCGGGGCGTGACCATCTTTTGCAGGTAGGCTTATGGTTGTTTCTGGCGGCGGTCATCCATAATGGAGCCGGCTATTTCTTTGGCTATTGGTTAGCCCGTATATTTAAGCTGGACAAGAACTCAGCGAGGACAATTGCTTTTGAGGTGGGATTGCAAAACGGAGGCATGGCCTCTGGGTTAGCAGGTAGTATGGGCAAACTGGCAACCGTGGGCCTGGCGGCAGCGGTATTCAGTCCATGGATGAATATTTCGGGGTCGCTTTTGGCAAATTTTTGGCGTAAGAAGCCTGTTGAAAAGGAAAGTGAGCCTGCCTAACAATGCCATTTTTATAGATAATCATCGCTATAGTCATTGCAGTCCCTGACAATTACGATTCGTGAACCCGTTAGGGTTGTCTCGGGCTATGATGCTGACAAATTATTGGAATATAAATCCAATATCACTTTCAATGAGTATATCGCCCGTCGGCTTAATCTACGCTCCAGGTCAGACGCACAGAAAAGGATTCTGCCAGCCACTTACACTCTGAGCGGTGATTGTCTCTCTGCGTTCGGCGGACATAAGGCCGCCGCCAGCCTGCCCTACAATCAATTTACGGATACTTTTATTATGCACCCGTATCTGGAGAATATCCACAGAATCCAGGGGACGGATATTCAGCGGGTCAAAGTTCCGAAAGCCCCTTGGCCCTTTGATAGATTCGCGGTGAAGCCACTCTATAGCCTGCATGGTATCTCCCTTTAATACAGCAGCATGGATCTCGCGCATAAATAACCCTGCTTCATATCCCAACAAGGCGAAGATATTCGCTTTTTGCCCGCTGGAAGATTCAAATTTGCGTACGAACTTCTGGTTCTCCGGGTTTTCATCTTCACGGCTCCAGGAACTGGCCGTGTAAAAAGTGACATTCGTATCAAGGACATCGTCTAATATATCTTCGTAAGCCATATTCTCTACGAGCACTAGGGGTATCTTATTATAATGGGGAGACTGTATCCATTGCCTTATGAAATCCACGCCCTGATTGCCGGTAAATATCCCATGTACAAATGCCGGTTTTTCCTTTGCAATGGCATCAAAAAAGGTGGCCAGGTCTAAAACCTGATGGTCACTCTTCTCCCGGGCGAGCGTATGGATATGAAGTGCCTGTCCCCCTGCAGACTGGATACCTTCCCAAAAAGAGCTGTGCAGTTGATATCCGGATTCATATAATGGCATGACGACAAGCCCCGGATTGCGGAACTTTTCCTGTGCCCAGGCACCCAAAACATACTCTGATTGCCATATTTGCTGGGAGGCGTAGAAAACATAAGGACTGATGACGTCCCGATGGGGAATATGCTCTCCCAAATCAAAAAATATGGCCAGCCTCTGTTGTTTATTGATCAAGGGAATTAATTCGGGCATTGTGCGGTAACTCACTAAGCCCGACAACAGGTCCACCCTCTCAAAAAACAACAGCTGCTCCATAGCATTTTTAAGTGTGGTGGGGTCACCTCTTTTAGTAAATACCGGAACAAAGTCGCAATCAAGAGTGCCAATGGCCCTATTTTTATGGATACCACCAGGTTGCATCCCAAGTTGTAGTCCAGCCATCATATGATGTCCATAATAGGGATAAATGCCTGAATAAGGCATCAGAAACCCTATTTTCAGTTTTTTCATGCTAGCATTTATCAGTTTCGGGACGGGAATACGCCATTTAATGCAATCTGGTAGTTCAAGACCAGATAAGGTTGTTTAATAGAGAAAGGCAGATTGCCCCCGGCAGCTGAAATAGAATTTGGCGATAACATAGTATCGGGTGCTTCAGTGGAATATATATTTCCTATTTGTGCAGTGGGGCCGCTTCCGAATGTTGGCCCTTTGGCAAGTACCACTGTCGAGCTGGGCACATCAGTCGAGCTGGTGGCATTTTTCGCCATTAATCCATGGTGATGAATGGGCATTTGCTGGGTAGTAAGGGTCATCTGTTCAAAACCTGCGGCTTCACCTAAGGTGTAGAAGGACCCGCCTACAGCCTGCCCCTGACCAATTGCGACGCGTCCCCTCAGGTCCGGCAGCGCAAATGTCGTCTGGCCATTGCCTCCATAGGTAGTTCCCAACAGACTAAATAGAGCGGAGTTCTGGGCAATGGGTAACAGAGCGCCGTCACATTGTGCCCAACCACGAATTGTAAAATTCCCTCCAAATAACATGATTTGCGCAAGAAATGGTTCCATAGTTACTAGAATTTATTTGTTTAAAAATTGATGAACATATGCACGGAAATCGAAGGCGCTATAAAGTTAATTGTTTTCTATATTAATTATTCAAATACCTAAAGAAGATAAGGGGATAGAAAATATTTTCTTTTTTATAATGACATATATTGGCAATTCTTATCTTTCTATCGGTTCAATTATCCTGCTTTTGTCTTTGTTGCTTCCACACAGAAAGAGAAGATACAAATCGTCTATTTTGCTGCTTCTATTCCAACGACGGCCAGTCTATTCGCGCAATATTATGGTTGTCACCGAGCGATGCCTATGGCGTTCACATTCAGAAGTCGAGCCGGCCAGTTTTTTGCTATTTTGATTATGGTGTTTTTAAAGGGCTAAGCTTTTTCTATAAGCTTTATAGCCGCCGTAATCATTTCCTTAGGATTATTCATTATATTCGTGAAGCATATACCGCCGACATAGTCCGGAATCTGCAATATTCTTAAACTTATATTTTGCCCGTAATGAAAGCCCTGAAAAGTTGTTGTGTAGCCTTGTTGTTACTTGTGGTTTTACCGTCAGTGGCTCAAAAACCTATACCGCTATATAATGGAGCTATTCCAGATGCTATTGCCGGCCCTGATGTTGAACAAACGGGTAAAGACGGTTCCTCGGTTTCTAAGGTCTCAGTTCCGACACTGACTCCTTTTCTGCCAACTCCTGAAAAGGCAAATGGCACTGCTGTTATTATTTGCCCCGGTGGTGGTTACCATAATTTAGTAATTGACCGTGAAGGATATAAAATGGCCAGGCGTCTGGTGGATATGGGGATTGCTGCTTTTGTTCTCAAGTACCGGTTGCCTGACGACAAAATTATGCAGGACAAGTCCACCGGCCCACTGCAGGATGCGCAGCGAGCTATCTATATGGTCCGGAGTCAGGCGGAGAAGTGGCATATTGATACAAGTAAAGTGGGTGTCATGGGCTTTTCGGCCGGAGGTCATCTGGCTTCTACAATAGGCACACATTATAAAAAAGCATTCATCAATAATAAGGATCAGGTCAGCCTGCGCCCCAGCTTTCTGGTGTTGGTATATCCGGTTATTAGTTTTAGATCAGATATTGCGCATATCGGGTCACGTACCAACCTTATTGGAAAGATGCCAAGTGAAGCTGCGATCAAACAGTTTTCCAATGATGAGCAGGTGACTCCGGAAACGCCACCGACATTTCTCATTCAGGCAGAGGATGACAGTGTTGTGGTTGTGCAAAACAGCCTCCGGTTTTATGAAGCTTTGCTCAAAAACAAGGTTCCCGCTGCTATGCATCTGTATACAGTGGGCGGTCATGGATTCGGCAAAGTTCCGCCCAGAGACGTATGGATGAAAGATCTGGCTTATTGGATGCAGACGATGGGATTTCTTCCAAAGTCTGCTAATTAAGCGGGCGTGCCGGCATCATCAAAACATGAAACTAGATGGCCTTAAGCAAAAGCGGTTTCTCAATTGCAGCTGGTGGCAGGGCTTTTTCCCCGCTGCCCGCCTGATGTGATACCCTGTGAATCGTTCAGACAACTCCCTGGGCCAACATGGCATCAGCTACCTTTACGAAACCACTGATATTAGCGCCTCGCTCATAATTGATATAGCCATCAGGCTCTTTACCGTATTGCAAACAGCGCTGATGTATTTCACGCATGATACTTTTCAGCTTCTGATCCACTTCTGTACGGGTCCAGGAATAACGCTGCGAGTTTTGGGACATTTCCAGGCCTGAAACAGCGACGCCGCCGGCATTTGCAGCCTTGCCAGGCGCATAAAATATCTTCGCTTTTAGAAAAACGGCTACAGCGTCGGGGGTACATGGCATATTGGCCCCTTCAGCGACACAGATACAACCCTGTTCTACTAATAACGCCGCATCCTTTGCATCCAGTTCATTTTGTGTAGCATTCGGCAGTGCGATATCACATTTTATTTTCCAGGGCCTTTCTCCTTCGAAATAGGCACATTGAAATTTGGCCGCATATTCTTTAATCGGTCCGTGTGTTTTATTTTTTAATTGTTTTATGTATTCCAGCTTCTCTTTGTCAATACCTGCCGGATCATAAATGAAACCGTGAGAGTCAGACATGGTCAAGACTTTAGCCCCATTTTCAATGCATTTTTCTGCCGCAAACTGTGCCACATTGCCCGACCCTGAAATCGTTACATTTTTTCCTTTTATAGAATCGTTTTTTGTTTTTAATATTTCATCTACAAAATAAATCAAGCCATACCCGGTTGCTTCTGGCCGTATCTGACTGCCTCCCCACTCATTACCCTTCCCAGTTAATACCCCGTTAAATGAACCGACGATGCGCTTATATTGACCAAACAAGAATCCGATTTCGCGATTGCCTACCCCAATATCTCCTGCCGGGATATCCGTGTCTTCGCCAACATGGCGATACAACTCGGTCATAAAACTCTGGCAGAATTTCATCACTTCATTGTCCGACTTCCCTTTTGGATTAAAGTCCGAACCTCCCTTTCCCGCCCCCATTGGAAGGCCAGTAAGGCTGTTTTTAAATATTTGTTCAAAAGCCAGGAACTTTAATACACTTAAGTTTACAGACGGGTGAAACCGCAGGCCACCTTTGTATGGCCCGATCGCACTGTTCATCTGCACCCTAAATCCTCTGTTTACCTGAATCTCACCTTTATCATCCAGCCAGGGTACCCGGAAGATGACGACGCGTTCAGGCTCAACCATCCGCTCTAATATTTTGGTATTCTTATAACGCGGCTCAGATTGGATAAAAGTGGTGATCGACGTAGCTACTTCGGCGACGGCTTGTAAAAATTCGGGCTCGCCTGGGTTTTTGGAATGGATATTATTTAAAAAATGCGCTAATACTTCATTCATATTTTCCGAAAATAAATTGCTGTGCAAATAAAATATAGCTCTGAAATTAGAAAAAAAAGAGTCCAGACACAACAACAGCTGTTAGCAAACCGTATGAAATTTATCCAGGCTCGCTATTTTTATTGGCTGATTTCCAGCCCCGGATAGCAAAGTTTTTTACGGCCAGTATGGAAGAGGTTGAAGCGGATATACATTAGATGCTCGGTGCCAACAGTGCGTCTTATGCGCACCGCCGGACAGATAGTTTTACGCCTTGATTTTAGCGGCCTATTTCACTATTAAGGCAGTTTTTTTTTGATCATTGGTTTGAAGTCAGTTAAATGTTATATATTTGACTAATTAATAATTTCTATAAACTATATTGCGATGCTAAACAAAAACTTACTATTATCGGGGATTTGCTGCCTGAGTATTGTCTTCTTTAACAGCTGTAGTAAAAATGATGCCCCCGCTCCAGCTTCTGACTGGATAGACCAGCTTGACAATACTATTGATGCAAGTGAGAAAGCACAGTTACGGGCCTGGATCCAGGAAGGGTTAAGCTCAAGTAGTATGGAAGCGACAGTGAAGCTCTATACGCATGACTCTGACTTTTATAATGCGTTGAATACGGCAAAAAGTATTTATCATCAAAGAGTGTTGGTTAACGACCGTGTTGATGAAATCCCGGGTATTGCTACCGGAATGTTCGTTGCAAATGGACTGCCGGCCCAGAAAGTGGAGGCGATACCTTCTGATGATCAACTCAACCTTCCGGCCAGTGAAGCGCCAAATTTTGTAAGTGTTAAAGATACTGTATTGCGAAAAGGTGCGGTACTGTATAGAGTCATTGGCGGGGCAGGTTCCTATCCGACAGGTGGATATTGGGTCCTGGATAAACCTACGGGTTATGCCGATGTGATTGGAGGGACGGCCGTACAGCCAGCGTGGAATGCTTTTGAAGTGATGGTTGAATATACGATTCCGGAAGGGGACACGATGAAAGTATGGAAAGGAGTAGCGGCAAGTCAGCCGATTGCCGGCGCTGAGAATAAGTATTATGATAACTTTATGCAGGAATATCATCTGGCAGGAGGGCTGGTGCAAATTTTTGTACCAAATGTTTATCGTGATTTCCAAAACGAAGAGGTATATAATCATTTTCTAAGTAATATTACAAGTCAGGATTCTATCACATGGAAGAAGAACTAAAAAAAAGAATTGCTGAAAGCACAAATCGGATATGCAAGGAATACAAGACACTTACCATGTTGTTAAGCCCCTTCGCCGGCTCGAACCTGGTACTTCAACAATATCTGAGCCAGGTAAACAGTGTGCTTCAGTATGCTGAAGCACATTATCAAAATCCCTCTTCTGTAGATTTGGCTATCTGCAAGCAGCGCCATGATCCGGCCAGATTGTTGAATGAAGTTGAATCCAGGTTTAATGCACAGGAACAAGGCTTTTATCAATTATATCCCAATGCACAGTTCAAGGCGCAGCTTAGATCTCATTTTGACGCCACCCGAGATGATTTTGATATATTAGAAAACTGTTTGTCGGTGATTTCCTGATGACCGGAGCATTATAAGTGATATTTTGGGGATTGCCTTTAATTGTAATGCTATCCAGTCATTGAAATAGCTCTGTTGAGGTAAGATCTTTATTTCGACAGAGCTATTGTCACATCAATACCACGTACCTTATTTGAAATTACGCCCTTCTGGGAATATCGTCCCCTGTATGGCTTTTTTAGCAGGCTCTTTGGCGTTATTATGCTTACTTTCGATTGTGTTCATCCGGTTGAGTAAGGGTGTAAAGTCAAAAAGCTGCTCGGCTATAACGTGAATGACTTCACCTTCCTTTTGCAACTGCCCTTCCACGACTAGTAGCCTGGCGCTCAATATCTGCTTGCGGTAGTATTCAAAATTATTTTTAAACACGACCAGATTGGCAATGCCTGTTTCATCTTCCAGCGTGATAAAACAAATACTTTTTGCCGTCCCGGGCCTTTGTCTGACAAGAACCAGTCCTGCCACTCGTACTTGTGTTCCATCCGGCCATAATGATAATTCTTTGGCAGGTATGATGTTCTGTTTATGCAATTCCTCCCGTAAAAAGCTGACGGGGTGCGCTTTTAAAGATAAAGAAAGACAGCTGTAGTCCTGCAGGACATGTTCGGGTAATGACATTTCAGGCAAGCTGACTGCTTCTGCTTCTTTTGCATTTGCGCCTTTAAAGAGCCCAATGGGTATATCGCTGAGTGCTGAGACTTCCCAAAGAGCTCGCCTGCGGTCGAGGCCAAGGGAGCGAAAGGCATCTGCATCTGCCAGCCTTTCCATCGCGCGCAGGGATACACCCGTATCATATACCTGAGTTATGGACGTAAATACTTTACCTTTATCTCGCGCTGCCGTTAAAAGCTGCATATCTTCTTCGGCAATTCCTTTTATTTGCCGGAATCCTAAACGAACAGGGCAATATTTACCAGTAATGTCTTCTAATGTATTATCCCAATGCGAATTGTTGATATCAATATGCTTGACTGCAACACCATGTTTCCTTGCGTCAATAATAATCTGGGCAGGTTGGTAAAATCCCATCGGCTGGCTGTTAAGCAGGGCCGCTGCAAATACGTCAGGATAATAATATTTGAGCCAGCAGGAGATATATACCAGTAATGCAAAACTGGCCGCATGACTTTCCGGAAAACCGTAACTGCCGAACCCTTCGAGTTGCTTAAACACTCTTCTGGCGAAATCTTCCTTATAGCCTTTTTTTATCATGCCATTGATCAATTTTGTCTCCCAATCACTTACTTTTCCCTTTGCTTTAAAGGTGGCCATACTGCGGCGTAGTCCATCGGCTTCTGCGGGTGTAAAGTCTGCGGCGACGATCGCTATTTCCATCGCCTGTTCCTGGAAGAGCGGAACACCGAGGGTTCTTTCGAGGATTACTTTTAAGTCTTCAGATGGATATTCTACGGGGTCTTGTCCATTGCGTCTTCTTAAGTAAGGATGGACCATGTCTCCCTGTATGGGACCGGGGCGCACAATGGCGACCTCAATGACCAGGTCATAAAAACATTTTGGCTTTAGTCTGGGTAGCATTGACATTTGTGCCCGGCTTTCTATCTGGAATACACCAATTGTATCTGCATGGGCAACCATTTCATAGACTTTCGGGTCATCCTGAGGGATATTAGCCAGGGTTAAATCCAGTTTGTAATGCTGTCTGACCAGATCGAACGCTTTACGGATGCAGGTGAGCATGCCCAGTGCAAGTATATCTACTTTTAAAAAACCAAGGTCTTCAATGTCATCTTTATTCCATTCGATATTGGTGCGGTCCTCCATGCGTGCATTGAGTATAGGGCATAAGTCAGACAATTGCCCTTGCGTGATCACAAAGCCACCGGTATGCTGCCCCAGTTGGCGTGGAAAGCCGACATATTGCTCCGTCAGCTCTAATATTTTTTTCAGGTGTGGATCACTGGCCATAAAGCCAAGGGATGTTTTTTGCTGTTTGCCCCGGTGCCAGTCATCGGTAAATTCCCAAAGGGACTTGGACAGTTGGTTAATGGTGTCTACTGACAAGCCCATTGCTTTACCGACGTCACGGATGGCTCCTTTGTGATGTACTGTTGTCACCGTTGCCACAATGCCCGCTCTGTCACGACCATATTTGCTATAGATATATTGCATGACCTCCTCACGCCGTTCATGTTCAAAGTCGACATCAATATCCGGTGGTTCATTGCGGGCATCGGACATAAAGCGCGCAAAGAGCAGTTTGAATTTAGAGGGATCTACCGAGGTAATTCCTAAACAATAACAGACCATTGAATTGGCGGCGGAACCGCGGCCCTGACAAAGAATATTCCGGCTTCGGGCAAAACATACATAATCGTATACCGTTAAAAAGTAAGAGGCATAATTTTTTCGCTGAATAAAATCCAATTCATAGCTTATCGTATTTTTGATGTTCTCAGCAATGTGTTTGCCGAACTTTTCCTCAGCGCCCCGCCAGGTAAAAAGTTCCAGCTCTTCCTGTGGTGTATGGTTATCAGTAGTGAGCTCTTCGGGGTAGATATATTGTAATTCATCCAGTGAAAAGGTGCAGGCTTGGGCTATACGGCAGGTATTCTTGATGGCTTCAGAGTACTTCCTGAATAAACGCTGCATTTCCTTGACAGGTTTCATATATCTTTCTGCGTTCTGTTCCAGCAAATAGCCTGCTTTATGTATGGTGCATTTTTCCCGTATACAGGTAAGCACATCCTGCAGTTGTCTTCTTTCTGCACTGTGGTAATACACATCGTTGCAAGCCACCATCGGGATCTGCAGCTGATTTGATAATTGATCAATACGAAACAGCTTTTTACCATCCAACCCGTTATAGGATCTTATTGCGGCCATATAGAGGTGACTGCCAAAATATTTTTTATACCGCTGTACAGCGGTATAAAAGCCTGGTTCAAAATCAAAATCCTGGTTTAGGGAAGCAGGTGGGATGATGACAAAAAGTATCCCGTCTTTATAATGGGAGAGATCTGCCATATATAAAAGACACTGACCTTTTTCGGTTCGCAGGTTACCTTTCGTAAGTATTCCCGAAAGGCTTGAATATGCTTCTTTATTGGTAGGGAAAGCGAGGAGTGAAGGCCCATCCTGCAGATCCAGCCGGCAGGCGGGAATAAACTGAATTCCTTTTTTCTTTGCTTCTACATGCGCGCGTACAATACCGGCCATAGTGTTTCGATCCGTGATAGCCATGGCTTTATAGCCTAATTCTACAGCCTGCGTCACCAGTTCTTCAGGATGAGAACCACCCCGGAGAAAGGAAAAGTTTGAGGTTATATGGAGTTCAGCGTATGACATTATTTATTCTTTTTTATTCAGGCGAAAAAGCCGTGTAAAAACCATCCTGACTGTTCATTATTGTAATGGCCGGAACGAAAGATCCAGTATCTCGCGCCATCTGCATCTTCCACACTGTAATAATCCCTATGGGGACCCTCTTGCTCCCACCATTGCTGCTCGATACGTTCTGGACCATCGGCCTTAACGATCTGGTAGCACTCATCTTTGTAACGCAATAAAAATGGCGGGTAATCCGGTGTTGGGACAGCAACTGTTATCTGTTCTGGTTCTGGTAAAAGGCAGATAGGGCGTAATCTGTTCGTGCACCACTGGCCGGTGGTTTTCTCTTGTAAGTTGGCAGCCTCTTTATAAGAGTGTTCCGGCAGGTAATGCTCGTCCGGCAGATAACGGTGAATCTTATCTATGCCGATCTTACCACCGATCTTATCTAGTAATTCTGCTACCGCTTTCTCATTACTTATGGTTTGATTCCACAGCATTTCTTTGACCGCAGTCAGCTCTTCAACCACCGTGGCTTCCAGTAGAAATAATTCAATGCCCAGTGCCGGACAAATCGAGGGGATCTTTAACGTGAACAAGCTGAAAAGGTGTTCCACATTTCGGGATGGGCGGCTGGTACTAAAGGATATTTGCTGTACCTCATTGTCCACCCGGTAACAGGTAAGCGTTGCTGCACGCAGTCCTTTGTCTTCCTTGAATAGACGCTGACACAATTGCGTTAATAGCATCTGAATAGCGATCTCAATGCCCTTTGCCGTACGGACCGGGTCCAGACAGGGTAGCCGCTCTTCATAAGGGGGTATAGGGCGTATGGGTTTCATCGTTTCCATAAGTGTGCCTAAGGCCTGATCTATACGAATCAGCATTTCTTGCCCAAAACGTCGCCTAAGTGTCGGGCGTGGCATGTCAATAAAGTGGGCAACAGAATGTAACCCCAATTTGTGTAGCCGGTCTGCGGTTATCTGATCCAGTCTTAATGCTAAAGGAGGTAAGGGCAACAGCGCTTCTTTTTGCCGGCCGCTTTCAATGATGGGGGCTATTTTGCCATAACGCGCATGGGCCCAGGCTGCACCAATGGTGTCTGCTATAGCGGCCCGGGCATCATAACCCATAGCCCGTAATTTTAGTACTAACTCTTTTAAATAATTGCGTTCGCCACCCCACAAATGAGGACAACCGCTGATATTTAATATTAACCCATCCGGTGGATTAATAGTTACATCCGGCGTATATCGCAAACACCATTCGCCCAGTGCCAGTAATAGTTCATTTTCCATACCTTCTTTGGCGTCCACAACCTGCAAATCCGGAAATATGGCTCTTGCATCTGCCAGAACTTTACCTGCCGCAATGCCATCTGCTTCCGCTCTCAGGTTCGCAGCCCGTATGACCATGCGCCCGTGTTCGGGCGCGGCTACCACAAAAGGGATGGACTGCAGATGAGGTGATTGCCGGGCATATCCATCTGTCAGCAGATGCCCAAACCATATGGACATAAAACGGCTCATGCACTTGCCATTTGGTAATAGGGTGATATAATTGGGTGGAGTGTATTGTCTTCTATACAGAGTTTATTATCTGACCATTCTATCTGCCAGCTTCCGGTTCTGCCATTACGGATCTTGAGCAGATCCACTTTCCAGCGCGGAAAACCGATACCGGGTAAATTGTCTGGCAGCTGACTTTTGACAGGGAGAATCTGCCACCGGGAAACGCAGGCAGTTGGTTGTATATTTCGTGGAAATAATCGGTTGATAAAGCCTGTTACCCTACTGTTTTCTACAGCCAGCTGTAATCTTCTGGATTGCTTAAAGTCCAGTGCATTTATTTCGCCGATAACTGCGCACAAGGAACTGCATTTTAAGCCTTCTTCTATTGTCCAAAGTGCCTCTCTGTCCTTTTTAGTGTCGATAAAAATAAACCTGTCCGGTTCTATGCCGAATATCTTCAGGCCTGAGGGAAACGCGAGCGGGCGGGTACTGACCCAAAGACAAGGTTTGTTATTTTGCATTAAAGAATGAATCAAGGCTGATATAAAGCCTGTTGTAGCAGCTGCACTTGGCAGGGAGGGACTGATAAACTCATGAATGACGCCGGTTGGAAAGGCGCCCCCAGGCATGTGGTACAGTATCGGACCTAATGGTATATTGGTCTGCTCACTATTTTGACGAATGCCAGGCCCCTGCAAATCAAGGATTTCTCTTCGCAGCTTTTCTATTGTACCTTTTTTTTGCACTTGCATATCCAGATTTTTATAATAAAACTTTTATTTGGTATTAATAATACCATACCTTTGGTTGTAATAATACCGTATCATGAACGAACAGCAAAAAATATTTTTGGGAGAAAACATTGAGTTTCTCAGAAAAAGAAAGAAACTGACACAGGAAGGTTTGGCACAATTGCTTGATTTTAAGAGAGAGAAAGTCAAGGCGATTGAAAAAGGAGCCACTAAAAATCCGCCGGTTGAAGATCTCGTTAAATTTTCTGAATTTTTCAAAATGAGTGTAGACAGTCTACTTAAAGTGAATCTTTCTAAATTACTGGAACTGCAGCTGCGTGAACTGGAGGCTGGCAATGATGTGTATATGATGGGCTCAAAAATTAGGGTGCTACCGATTACGGTAGATGGTGAAAACCGGCAAAACTGTGAATATGTCCCTGTTAAAGCTAAAATGGGATATGCATCGGGATATAATGATCCGGACTATATCTCCTTATTGCCGAAATATAATATTCCATCCTTATCAAGAACAGGAACTTACCGGACCTTCCAGGCGGAAGGTGATTCGATGTATCCGATTCCTGATAAAGCAGAGGTTACGGGCGCATATGTGGAGAACTGGTTATCGATAAAACCCGATACCCCTTGTATCGTCATTATGAAGGGAGTGCATAATTTTGTTTTTAAACTGGTAACTGTCAATAAAAAGGAAAAGAACTTTCTTCTGAAATCGACCAACCCGCTATACAAATCTTATGTTGTTGAAGGAGATGAAGTTCTGGAGTTCTGGATGTTTAAAAAGCTGCATCTCGACCAGTTGCCAGATTTTACAGAGTCGTCAACTGATATGCAATTACTGAAAGCTATGTTTGAGGATCTTAAGGATGAGATAGCCAGCTTAAAAAAGGAAAGAGGCTGCTAGAACCCTATAACGTATTAGCGGCTTGTATAGCTGTATGCATAAAATAGCTGCGGATTATGGTATTTTTTTAATGTCAGGGTTTGCGCTGTGTTTTGGAAACGGTATCACTTAAATGTCATTCTAAGGAAATTGTCCAGATTATCCTTATAGCCGTCACTAACAGGAAGTTCTTTATCCTTGATACGAACCCATCCCTTTTCAATAGAGTCGATATGATTTAATGCGATGATGAAAGAACGGTGAATCCGGATGAATTGATAGCTTGTTAATTGTGTTTCAAAATATTTGAGATTCTGGAGTACCATTATTTTCTCCGATACTGTATGAATGGTTACATAATTGCCTGATCCTTCAATATAAAGAACTTCTGCCAGTTTCACTTTTACGATTTTATAGCCTGATTTGACAAAAATAAAATCGTCTACTGCAGGGCGTAACGGAAGCTGTGTAAGTTTGCCTTCTTCGGCTTTGCCTTGCTGCGCGAAAATTAGATTTTTGGCTTTTTGAATAGCACGTTCAAACCGTTCAAAAGAGAAAGGCTTTAGTAAGTAGTCTACTACATCCATTTCAAACCCTTGCAGCGCATAATCTGGATAAGCGGTCGTGAAGATGATATGGATATCGCGGGAAAAGTGTTGGGCAAGGGTGATGCCATTCAACCGGGTCATTTGTATATCCAGAAAGACAATGTTTATTACCTTTTTGGAATTGGATATATATTGTAGTGCAAGGGTGGGGTCGGTAAAAGCCCTTTCCAGTTCAACATCAGGCAGGCGTTTTATGAACTCCCGTATGATGCCTAATGCATTCAATTCATCATCAATGGCTACACAGTTCATCATAAGCTGCTCAAATGAAGTTTAGCAATAAAGTGTCCCTCTTTTTCCATTAATTCGAGATGGTGGCTGGAAGGGTAGAGTAATTCTAACCTTCGTTTAAGATTGGCTAATCCGATGCCCATAGTGCTGTCTTTAGACAATTTGTCGCCAATCTGATTGACGACTTCGTAATATAAGCTTCCATTCTCATTGCTTAAACTGATTAGAATTGGTGTATCTGCCCTGTCAGAGACACCATGTTTAAAAGCGTTTTCAACAAAAGTAATAAGAAGCAGAGGAGCGATTGTCCTTTGCCTGATTTTATAGTCTAAGCTAATGTTTTTCCGGATGCAGCCTTCAGGAAATCTAAATAGCTGCAACTGAATATATTGCTCCAGATATTCCACTTCCTGCCCGAGAGAAACCGTAGCTTCTTTTTCGTTGAGGATATATCTTAATATTTTTGAAAGTTGTAATAATGCATCTGCAGTTTTTTCAGATTGGATGAGGGCCAGGTAATAAATATTATTAATAGTATTGAAAAGAAAATGGGGGTTGATCTGATAACGCAGGATTTTAAGCTCAGCCTGCATGTTTGCATTCTCTAACGCTTTGGCTTTCTTGTCTTTTTTAATGCTATCCAGCATATAGGCATATCCCAGTCCCAGCAGTAGGTAAACGGCCTCTTTCAGCATGGCATAAATGATGGCGCCTCCGGGCTGCTGAAGTCTAACAGCCTTGACGGAATTAGGCTTTACGGCGACTGTGGTATAAGGATCGGAGTTGATCTTCCATTCCTGCGCTTCGAATTGAAGCCAGCCCAGAATAATAACAAGTGCTAATGCAAAAAAAATATACAAGCACCTTTTCTTCCTGATATTTAAATTTGGAAAGAGAAAATAGACTGCACTAAGAAATCCTACAAATCCAATGGAGTCAATCACTATCTGTCTGGAATAATAGTACCAAAAATGGCCCTCGAAAAAATTTGAATTGGACAGGAAATAGAACAAAAGCCAAAATGCATGGAATGAAATAAAAAGCAGCAGTACTTGTTTGACTTTTTTAACCATTTTGGAACGTATTGGACATAGGCTAAGGTATTTCTCTTCGTTTAATTGTACAAGAAAATCCCCTTGTTTCTGATTCACGTATTAAAACCCCCTGTTCGTACATTATTTAGACGGGTAAATGTATAATTCAACTGTCGAATGTATAATTTTTTTAATTCTGTGCAACAATTGATCGTTGATGAACTCCAGAGGTTGAAACGGAAAGTCCTGATAATGAGTAACTGAAATAGAAACAGCCTTCTCAATCGCAAATTAAATTTTTTGTTCCATTATTGATAAAAGGATAAATATGAAAAAAAGCGTAACTAAAACTGCATTCAGCTTACTCATTTTGCTATTGTTAACCGCGACAGTCTTCGGTCAGACCCGGACAATTAAAGGAGTTGTTCAGGATGAGAAAAGCGGTGAACCTTTGCCAGGGGTGACGATTCGATTAAAAGGCAAGCCTTCCATTGGCACCATAACCAATAAACTGGGGGAATTCTCCTTTAACGTGCAAGGCAATGATACCATTACTTTGCTAATTACCTCGGTGGGATATGCTACCCAAGAAATGCCTGTGATTGTAAAAGGGGTTTTGATTCGGCCTGCTGAAATTCAGATGATGCGACTCGTTGATACCAAAACAGATGTGGTAGTGGTTGGCTACGGAACACAGGACCTGAGAAAAGTTATAGGATCAGTAGGTGTTTTTAAGCCCTCAGAAGAACCTGGGCAATTACCTCTGTCTATTGACAAGGCCCTGGTTGGCAAGATTGCCGGCGTATATGTTTCACCTTCTTCTGGTGTGCCGGGCAGTGCGACAGCTATTACGATCAGAGGGATTACCACGTTGACCAGCAATGGCAATTCGCCGCTGATTGTTATTGACGGAACGCCGGTATACGGAAACAACCAGGATATGAATACGACCAATTTTGGGTCAGGGAAAAATGCAGGATTTACTTTTGGCGGCACGCAGGTATCCGGAGACTATGACCCAGGCGGCATGCATAGAAATACGTTTGAGAAAAATCCATTAGCGAATATTAATCCTGATGATATCGCCTCTATTGAAGTCCTGAAAGATGCTTTTGCAACAGCTATATACGGTTCCAGAGGTGCCGCCGGGGTTATATTAATTACGACTAAGAAAGGCCAGGGAGACAGAACAAAGATAAGCGCGAATGTTACTACCACTTTTTCCAGTCCTTACAGGTTACCCTCAGTCATGAATGGAGAGGAATACGGAGATTTCTATTCCAATTATTTAACTCAGATGAATCACCTGAACTATAAAGCAGATACGGTTGTGTTTCCTAAAAAATATAATACGGACTGGCTGGACGCCGTTACCCGTACAGCGGTCGGAACAAATGTGAATGTAGCTATTTCAGGTGGTAACGGCAGAGGAGGAAGTTTCTATATCAGTGGCAATTATGCTGATAATCCTTCCTATATACTGAACAGTGATTTTAAGCGTTATCAAAGCCGGGTAAACTTTGATCAACGACTTTCACGAAGATTCTCCGTCGGTACAAACTTTACTGTTTCATACGCCAAAAACAATGCCTTAAATGCACAATCCGTTTATCGGAATGCAGCTCTTAAAGCACCAAATGAACCTATCAGGGATTCTCTGGACAATTATTTGTGGGGGTATTATCCCAATCCTATAGGTCTTGCACAGATTAATGGGAACCCGGTAGCGGTAGCGGTAGAAAATCAGAATTACAGCGTGGATACACGCCTGATCGGTAATGTATATGCGAATCTGGAACTGACCAAGGGGCTTTCTTTTAGAAGTGAATTCGGGACAGACTGGATGAACAGCCGGGCATATTCCAGAGATATTGATCAGCCTCAGCAGATAGGCGGCCTTGCAAGCCAATCCAATAATCAGAATATCAGATGGGTAATCAATAATGTGCTTACTTTAAATCGAAGCTTTTCAGGCGTACATCATTTAAATGCTATTGCAGGTCAGAGCTATGAAACATCTACAGAAAATAGCAGCAGCATGTATGGAAAGAATTTTCCTAATGACAGAATATTAAGTATCGGATCTGCGCAGTCTAAGTATCTGAGTAGTTCTCTTCAGCAAAAATGGGCACTCTTATCCTATTTTACCCGTCTTAATTATGATTTTAAAGGCAAGTACCTTGCCGGCTTTACTTATCGCGTGGACGGTTCATCCCGTTTTGCCAGTAATCGCCGGTATGTAGGCTTTCCTTCTTTTTCATTGGGTTGGGTACCCAGTATGGAAGGATTTATGAAAGGCACATCTGACTGGCTTGGCCAGTTAAAACTACGCAGCAGCCTGGGTATAACAGGTAATGACGGGGGTGTTGGTTACTATGGTAATCAGGGACAATATCAGTTAAGTGTATATGGTGCAACTTATGGAAATACAAATATCATTACCGTTAAGCAGCCTGCTAATCCTAATTTAAAATGGGAAACGACTTATACATATGATTTTGGCGTAGATGCTGCTTTACTTGATTCCAGATTAACGCTCACTTTTGATTATTATAACCGCCAGATCAAAAATGCCATCTTGAATTCCGGGATTCCTGGCTTTATGGGGTTTACCTCTCAAATTCAGAATATTGCAGATATTGCCAATAATGGCCTGGAGTTGACTGTCAACAGTATAAATATCAAATCTAAAAATTTTGAATGGTCGACAAATCTGAATATCAGCAGAAACAGGAACGTTATTAAAAAGCTCCATAATATAGACGGCTTGGGTATGGCGGCCCAAATTGAAACAAATGGCGGACGGTTCTGGCTGGAGGGGCATTCGGCAACGGAATTTTATATGTTCCAGTGGGAGGGAGTTGATCCCGCTACGGGCAACCCGCTGTGGAAAGATAATACGGGTAAGCAGATAGCGGAACCAATCACCTTTTATAATTACGGAGATAATTATGTAGCCAGCCGGTTGGCCAGCGGAGATGCGATGCCGGATATATTCGGCGGATTTGGCAATACGCTAAATTATAAAGGACTGGAATTAAGCGCGTTTTTTTCTTTCTCTTTAGGTAACAAGTTGTATAACGGTGCCAAAGCTGCTTTATATAATTATACAGCTTCCAGCTATTCGGGTGTTCAGGCAAACAATCTTTCTCCCGATCTGCTGAATTATTGGAGAGCACCAGGGCAGCATACTGATATTCCGGCATTGATCAATGCATCGAATTATGTAGCTGCAGGATTTGGCTCTGCTTATGATTATACCCTTGGCAGGAATATTAATCGATTTTTGGAAGACGCGTCCTTTTTGAAATTAAGAACACTGACATTAAGCTATAAATTTAATGCACATGCACTCCGTAAACTAAAACCAGTCAGCAGCCTCGCCATATTCTTAGAAGCTGACAATATATGGACACTTACTTCTTATTCGGGTATTGATCCGGAGGTGAGTGCCTATGGTTCCTCTGCCTTGAACGGCGGGTTTGATGAACTGACAATGCCGCTACCAAAAGTTTACAACATTGGTGTTAAGATTGAACTCTAATTCTCCAAAACCGCAAATAAAAATGTTATGAATACCAAAAACGGCCTTTCCCTTCTTTTTATATTGATGCTTACTTTAGGTGCTTGTAATAAGAACCTGGATATCGCTCCCGAAGGAGTAATGACCGAACAAAGTGCATTAGAAGAGCAGCGTACCGCGGAAGATATGCTGGCGGGTGCTTATCAGCAGATGTTTTTAGCAATGAGCGGAGACGCCTATACCATCGGCGACCTGACAACCGGCATCGCGACCGCCACGACGAATGAATGGTATACAGGAATGGTAGAGCCTAATGATGGAGTAGTGGCCGGTTTTTGGGATGACGGATATGCGGCGATCAACCTGGCCAATGTGATTATTACTCAGCTGCCCCGATATGCCAGGTTTGATCCGGCAGTGCAAAAGCAGTTTGTGGCGGAAGCGCGTTTTGTAAGGGCTTTCAGTTATTTGCAACTCATTAAACTATTCGGTGATGGCGCATTAGAAAATAAACCTGAAGGGCTGGGGGTGCCACTCCGTCTGGAAGGTTTTGAGGGATATGATGGCTCTCAGATAACACCCCGGTCGACTAATAAAGAGATTTTTTCCTTGATTAGAAGTGACCTGGATAGCGCCATTGCCAGATTGCCTGAGAAATATGACGTATTGGTGAACACCTATTGCCGGGCGACCAGGACTTCTGCTGCGGCACTAGCAGCGAGAGTCGCACTTTATATGCGAGACTATGAGGCCTGTATTAGCTATTGTGATATCGCATTAAATGATCCCGGTCACGTACTGTCCACTTCTCCAGCAGGCGTATTCCAGGATAATGCGAATGGCAACAGTGTAGATTACCCTTTTGATAAAGAAGTGCTGTTTGCCTTCCCAGTCAGCTACAATAAAGATCCGACGCAATATGCGAAGCATAATATCTATTATACGCAGGGGTACATCAGGCCGGATAGTGCTTTTGTGGCTTCTTATGGGGCGGGCGATCTTCGCAAAACAGTTATGATAGATACGATTGCCACTTATAACGGAGAGATCGCGACGACCGTTAAATTTTCAGACCCCAACCGATTGGACAACCTGGTCATGCTCCGACTTGCTGAAGTGTTATTGAATAAGGCAGAGGCGATCGCATTTAAAGATGGTGTCAGCCGGAAGGCAGTCGATCTGTTAAACAGAATTCATCAAAGGGCCTTTGCCGCCGAAAATAAACCGACAGTTTATGTACCAGACGATTTTGTCAATCGGGAGGCACTTATCCATCAGATACTGCAGGAGAAAAAATGGGAATTGGCTTTTGAAGGACTAGACCGGTATGATGAAATCGCAGCCGGGGTAAAACCCAATGATCAGCTCCCCGAAAGCAAGTACGCCCTTCCGATTCCACAATATGATGTTGAAATCACAGGTGGCATTATCAAGCAGAATCCGGGTTATATAAAATAATAATAAAACAGAATAAAAATTAAGTTATGACAAAGAAGAATGTGTTGATGGTATTGTGGCTGTTGTCCCTCTCGTTAATGGTCAAGGGGCAGGTCTCTGATCTCGTGACTATTAAAGGAGAGCTTACGGGAGATCTTAAAGGGTATGATCATATGTATATGTATAACAGGATGGGGTCAGATACCACGAAAATGAGTGATGGTCATTATGAATTTAAATTTGAATTTAAGGAGCCGGAAATGAAGATGTTTCTGCCGGAATATACCACTGCCATGAAACAGATGTACCAGCCCTTTGGTATTTTAATTTCAGGGCCCGGAACGTATTACGTCAAAAGTAACATTGAAAAAGGGTTGGCAGCTTCAAGTGTGGTCAGCGGTGTAAAGGACGCGGTCATATACCGGCAATTTGAAAAAGACCAGGGCACGGCTTATCTGAAAACCAACAGAACATTGGCAAGTCTTTACGGAGACCAGTGGTATATGATTGATGAGAAAAATGATCGGTATGCTGCCTATATTAAAACAAAAGATTCCTTGGAAGCCGTTAATACGGTTCCGGTGCTGGAACGCCTGGTCAAGAGGTATCCCGACGCCATGGCAACCGCGTTTGTGCTGTCCGGTGCGGGCAAGGGGCTTTCCAGTCTCGGTGAACAGGAAAAGCTGTATTCAATGCTTTCTGACAGAATGAAGAAAAGTAAAGAAGGCGTACTTTTTCATGATTTTATACAGGGGCGTAAAAACGCAGCCATTGGCAATAATATGATCGATTTTCAATTGCCTGATCCTAAGGGTGAAATGATCGGTTCCGGCCAGTTTAAAGGGAAATACCTGCTGATAGATTTCTGGGCGAGCTGGTGTGTCCCCTGCAGGAAATCATTTCCTCATATGAGAGAGCTGTACAAAAAATATAAGGATAAGAATCTGGAGATTTTAAGTATTTCCATTGATAAGAATAAAGAAGCCTGGCTCAAGGCAGTTAATCAGGAAAGCAATCCCTGGCCACAGGTATTAGATACCAGAAGTGTTTCTCAGAAAGGCTTTGCTGTCAGTGCCGTTCCCAACACTTTTTTAATCAGCCCAGAAGGAAAAATTGTCGCCAAGCAGGTAGGTTTTGATCCTGATGGCAAGGATAATCCGATAGAGGATAAGATGGCTGCCTTGTTTGGTGCAACAGAAGCTGATTCAAACAAGAAGGTGAAATCCAACGAAAAAGGGAAAAAGGTAATCAAAGCTATTCCAATGTCCGGAATGCAATAGTTTAACAGTAAAATAAAATCAAGAAAAAGCCAAAAATGAAATTTATGTCTAAAAAGTGTGTACAATTGCGATATGCAGCGATTTGGATGGGGGTTTTATTATGTTTTATGTGTACCTGTGCCAACGCTCAATCTGGTAGCGGGAATGTCAAAAACATTAAAGTAGATGGCACTGTTGAATTTATCGATCCTTCGGTAGTCAATAAGGTCATACTTAGTAGGGTTCAAATGAGTGGCAAGCCCTTGCCTGTTGATTCAGTGGTTATAGATGAAGGCCATAAAACCTTTCATTTTGATCTCAAACAGGATCATCCCGGTATTTATAGCATTACAACTACCTACTGGGATCATTGTGAGTTTTGGAGTGATGCCGACGTTTCTGTTGCCATGAGAGGCTTCGATACGGCGAAGGTGCATGTAAAGATCCCTCACTATAATTTTGTAAAAGGTTCTATGGATAATAATTTTATTAATTTTTCCAATCAGATATCACAGCTCAATTATCTAAGAATGATTGATGAATATAATGAAGGGTACTATGCGAAGCAGCATAAAGATAAAGACTCAGCCTGGGCAAGCTATCTGAGTAAGACGAAAAGGTATGATTCTCTTTCGAAGGATTATGAGCAACGGATGGATGTACTGATGCAAGCATATGCAGACAGGCCCGTCACCATTTACAGGTTAAGGGGTATGACAGGGACAGAAAATAAAGACGAATATGATGAAGCAATGATAAAGCTTGACAGGCTTATTGAAAGATATCCCTGGCTTTCTGAGGCGAAGCAGGCAAAAAATACGATTATTGAAAATCGAAAGCAGGCGGAGAAAGTTGCCGCGGGACAGCCTTTACCCGAAGCCACTTATTTGGATGTTGACGGGAAAAACCACGACCTAAAGGCTTATAAGGGCCATTATTTGCTGATAGATTTCTGGGCCAGCTGGTGTGGCCCTTGCCGCCAGGCCATACCTAAAGTGAAGGAACTCTATAACGCCTATCATGGCAAAGGCTTTGATGTTGTTAGTATCTCCATAGATAAAGATAACAACGCATGGAAAAAAGCAATGAAAGAAGAGCAGATGCCCTGGCAACAGTATATTAGTCCCAATATGGATACGACCATGAAGCAGTTTCAGTTTTCAGGTATTCCTACGATGTATTTAATTAGTCCTGAAGGGACCATAATTGAGAAATTTACAGGCTACTCTCCCGAGGCGGAAGCTGCAATTAAGAAGATACTAAGTGAAGGCAAAAGCGGACATAAGAAGGTGATTAAGGCGATGTCGTTTTAAATTGAACCAGGTCTGTTTTAAGAAAATGAAAAGCGGTATTGCATTATACTGTTTTTCATTTTTTTTAGCCAGGACAGAGTGTCCGGTTTTAAAAAGAGGGTGTATCAAAAACGGACAACTCCATTTCTGAGCCGAGCTTATAAGTTGTTTGTAATGAATAAGATAGGAAAATGGCATTTAAATCGCTGACCGAATATTCAGCGTTGAATTGGAATTTTAAACCTGATTATACATCAAAAATGCCACTGATGGTCAAACATTATATTAAAATAGCCTGGCGGAACCTGATGAAAAGTAAGATGTTTTCCGTCATAAATGTACTGGGGTTAGCGATTGGCATTGCCGTTTGCCTGTTAATATTCCTGTTTGTTAACAATGAATTTACTGCAGATAGTTTTCATAAGAATAAAAATGAGATATACCAGGTGTTGCGTTATGCAAAAATTGACGGCCATCAGAAAAGTGTAGCGTACTTGTCGGGCCTATATGGCCCTGCCCTAAAAGCGGATTTTCCTGGTGCGGTAGACAAAGTAGTCCGGGTACTGCCAAACAATAGCCTGGTGGCGGCCGGTCATGATCGGGTTTTTAATGAGAAAAAGATTTTCGCTGTTGACCCTGCATTTCTGGACATGTTTTCTTTCCCTTTAATTCTGGGAAATGACGCTACTGCGCTCAGTAATCCGGGCAGTATCGTGCTTACCGAAACGGCTGCAAAAAGGTACTTTGGGAACGTCAGGGCTGCGATGGGGAAGACATTGGAATTAGATAAAGAATTACAGTTAAAAGTGACCGGAGTCATGAAAGATGTTCCTAAGAACTCTACACTGGATTTCGATATCTTGGTGCCTATTGAGAATTACAAAAATGCGCCCTATTTTACTCACTGGATCAATAATAGCATGTATACTTTTGTTCAGCTGTCGCCTGGCGCTAAAATTGACCAGCTGGAGGCCAGGTTGCCCGGTTTTATGCAAAAATATATGGGTAAGGAAATGGCCCAATACGGGTTTAATTTTTCTCTTGGCCTCATGCCTTTAAAGGATGTTTACCTGGCCAAAGATATGTTTGGCGCCCAGCGCCATGGAGACCGGTCAATTATTTATATATTTCTCTCTATTGCTATTCTTATCCTGCTTATAGCCTGTATTAATTTTGTCAACCTCTCAACGATCAGGGCCGTTGAACGTTCCAGAGAGATTGGGTTACGTAAGGTGTTGGGGGCGTATAGAAAGCAACTCATAGGGCAGTTTATGGGAGAGTCATTGCTGATTACCTGCACGGCTTGCGCTCTAGCAATTATCATTCTCTATTTTGCGTTGCCATTCTGTAATCAGATGCTTGGCTATCAACTGAGCGTTGACTGGACCCGGCCGGCAGTCTATATATTTATCGTCAGCATTATTCTCATTGTTGGTCTGCTGGCTGGCAGTTACCCCGCTTTATTTTTATCAGGCTTTCCGCCTGTTCAAGCTATTAAAGGGAAACTAAGATTAGGAACGGGAGGCACTAATTTCAGGCAAGTCTTAGTGGTCGTTCAGTTTATGATCTCAGTGTTTCTAATCATAGGGACGATTGTGATCTCCAAACAATTGCATTTTGTTAAAAATAAACAGTTGGGATATGACCAGTCTCAGGCCATCGTCGTGAGGATTGATAATGGAGATTTATATGACAACAGGGATTTGTTTAAACAAAAGGTTTTAAATGAGCCGGGTGTCGAAGCCGTTTCGTTGATGTCTGGCGAGCCGGGTGGTTTTTTTGATACCTATTTTTTTAATGTAGAAGGCAAAACGGATAAATGGAGCGCTCACACAGAATATTGTGATTTTCAGTACGTAAAAGCACTGGGTTTAAAACTGCTGAGTGGGAGAGACTTTTCAACTGGTTTGCCAACCGATACTACAGCGTCCGTGTTGCTAAATCAGACTGCTGCTGCCAGTTTGGGATGGACGCCTGAACAAGCCGTCGGAAAATGGATTCAGAATACTAAAAATGATTCCATGAGAAGAACGGTAATAGGTGTGGTCGCTGATTTCAGCTTTGAAAGCCTTAAACAAAGCATTACACCACTAGTGATCACGCCTGGAGATGATAACCGCCTGGTATATATTAGGTTGAAGGGGGGTAGCATTCCTGCAACGCTGGAGGCGCTTCAAAAAGATTATGGAATCGCTGCACCTGGATATCCTTTTGAATATAGTTTTATGGATCAGCAGTTTGAAAATATGTACAGAAAAGATATTAAACAACAGAAACTGCTGACTTCTTTTTCAATTCTGGCTATCATGATTGCCAGCCTGGGATTATTTGGGTTGGCGGTCTTTACAACGAATAAAAGAACGAAAGAAGTGGGTATAAGAAAAATTTTGGGTTCTTCTGTAAGTCAGGTTGTGTTACTACTCGCCAGTGACCTCTTAAAGCCGGTGATTATTGCGGCAGTTATTGCAATCCCATTAGGGTATATGGCCATGCACGCGTGGCTTCAGAATTTTGCGTATCAAACGCGGCTGAGCTGGTGGATCTTTCCGCTATCGGCCGTTATTACGATGGGGATCGCGCTATTCACTGTTTGTTTTAAAGCCATTAAAGCCGGCCGTTCCAATCCGGTGGAGTCGCTTAAAGTGGAATAGCCGGAGAATGGTGCTACGAGTTTTTATCTACATGATAAATCAGGCAGGCTCATCCATTTTTATAAATGTCTCTTCGGGTAATTTCCATCAGGTATTCTGGATTTGCGGGCGCACTAAACCCGAATTGTCT
Organism: Arachidicoccus terrestris; assembly: GCF_020042345.1. Taxonomy (NCBI): domain Bacteria; kingdom Pseudomonadati; phylum Bacteroidota; class Chitinophagia; order Chitinophagales; family Chitinophagaceae; genus Arachidicoccus; species Arachidicoccus terrestris. The sequence continues at coordinate 1,687,251 of NZ_CP083387.1, read as the reverse complement.
GTAAAGTTCATGCGCGTCCCAGGTGGCCAGTGAAATTCTTCTCAGGCCTGCTACCCAGTCTTGCTCCATTATATGATGCATCAGCTTTTTAGACAATCCTCTTTGCCGGTGGCTTGTTAAGATGTAGACATCCGCCAAATAAGCAAATGTGGCATAGTCGGTTATTAATCTTGCAAATCCAACCTGCTTTTCTCCACTAAATACACCTACGCAGTAGGAGTTTTTTAATGCGGTTTCCAGGGTTTGAAAAGGAATATTTTCCGCCCAATAACTTTCCTGATTCAGGAAGCTATAAATAGCCTGGGTATCCATATTTTCAAAACCGCTTTTAATGTGGTAGTGTTGCTGATCCATGACCTACTTTCAGATTTACAGGCAAATTAATGTATAAACCCAATACAACTATCGTTTTCTTGCAAGTATTTAGCTCACGAACGTTTGGCAGAAAAGGAAGGGTATGAGATGAACGCCCGCGTTGCCTGTATTTGTGTGGCATGAGTGAGTTCTCTCGCATGTTGATACCTTATTTTATCCTTTCGCCTATTGGAGAAAATGAACTAACTTACAGCCTGGAAGGAAACAGGATTACAATCTTGTTAATCATGAATTAGTGAATAGAAATAGTGATGATAACTGATGGCCATGGGCGGACGATAAATTATTTGAGACTTGCGGTTACAGACAGGTGCAATCTCAGATGCACCTATTGTATGCCCGAGTCGGGCCTGGATTGGACGCCCCGCAGCGAATTGATAACAACCCCAGAAATGCTCCGTATTTGCACATTGCTGATTAAAATGGGGATTGATAAAATCCGGATCACAGGCGGAGAACCTTTTGTCAGAAAAGATCTGTTGCCATTTTTGCACGCTCTTTCTGTCATCAGCGGACTTCAAGAGCTGACGATTACCACAAATGGGTTGCTAACCGCTCCCTTTATTCCTGAACTCAAAAAAATGGGTATCCGGTCCGTGAACCTGAGTCTGGACTCGCTGGACCAGGACCGATTTATCGCCATAACCCGTCGTGACGGTCTGGCACAAGTATTAGGTACGCTTGATGCGCTCCTCGCAAACGGTATTGCCGTTAAGATAAATGCCGTGGTGATGGAAGAACGTAATATCGAAGATATTATTCCTTTGGCCGAACTCACACAATCCTTGCCCGTCAGCGTTCGTTTTATAGAAGAAATGCCCTTTAACGGTACGATGCAGAATGTCTCTCTGGCATGGAATTCTCAGCGTATTCTAAGCCATTTGAAGGAGCGGTTTCCCACGCTCAAAAAAGCGGTAGATGAATCCCATGCGACTGCTCTTAACTACGATATACCCGGTCACAAAGGACGTGTCGGCCTGATTCCAGCCTATACACGTTCCTTTTGCGGTTCCTGCAACCGACTTCGCATTACGCCGACCGGTACCTTGAGGACATGTCTATATGAGGCCGGGCAGTTGAATTTAAAGGATCGGATACGGGAGGGGTATACAGACGAAATGCTGGCCAGGCTGGTACGCAATGCAGTGATGAAAAAGCCACTGGATGGCTGGGCAGCAGAGCGTGGCCTGATTGCAAATAATTTAGCACACCAATCAATGGCAACAATTGGAGGATAGCCTGATGGACTTAATCACCGTTAAAGAAGCCGAAGATATAATACAATTGTATGTAAAGGACTACGGTTCTGAAGAGGTGCCATATACGATGTCGTCTGGAAGGGTATTAGCCGAGCATCTCTATGCAGACAGAGATCTGCCGCCGTTTAACAGGGCGACTGTCGATGGCATTGCCATAAGAGCTACAGCCGGCGCCGTCGGGTCAAAGTCTTTTACCATCATCGGTACACAGGCTGCAGGAGAGCCGCCCATTGCGATCACCACAGAGCGGGCTTGTGTTGAAGTGATGACGGGCGCGGCGCTGGATCCCTCTTTGGATGCGGTGATCCGTTATGAGGATATTAGCGTTGAAAACGGGATCGCGACAATAAAAGGTGCGATAGACATTAAGGCAGGTATGAACCTTCACGTACGTGGCAAAGATAAACGAAAGGGAGAAATGGTAGCGGCCGCCCCCAGGCTGATCTGCCCTGCGTTGATTGGCCTGGCCGCTTCAATCGGTAAAACGACGTTGACAGTTAAAAAACTTCCCCGGGTGGCGATCATTTCCACAGGAGATGAAATGGTGCCGCCAGAGTCCGCACCTACGCCTTTTCAATTGAGACGCTCCAATGGCATTGTGATGCAATCCGTTCTACAGAGGTATATGATCCAGGCAGATACTTATCATTTGAATGATGACATTGGGCTGATAAGAACAACACTTGCGGGACTGCTGAAGGACTATGATGTACTTCTGTTGAGTGGCGGTGTTTCCATGGGTAAATTCGATTATGTGCCACAGGCGCTGCAGGAGCTTGGCGTGGCAAAGCGATTTCATAAGATCCGGCAACGGCCTGGTAAGCCCTTTTGGTTTGGCACGCATCATGAAAGCGTAGTTTTTGCTTTTCCAGGTAATCCGGTATCCGTTTTTATGTGCCTTAACAGATATTTTGTTCCCTGGCTGGAGCGTTCCCTGAAGATGCCCCAGTCCTCCGGTCGTATGGCAGTATTGGGTAGGGACATTGAATTTAAGCCGCCATTGCAATATTTTATTCAGGTGCAATTAGAAACAGACAAAGAGGGGGTAATTGTTGCGACACCTTTTGATAGCAACGGGTCGGGTGATTTTTCTAATTTAATATATGCCAATGCATTTATGGAACTACCTTTGGAGAGAACACAGTTTAGAAAAGGAGAGTTATTTAAAGTCTGGCAATACAAAAATTAAAAACTACAGATTTGATGATGATGGAACTTTCACATATAAATAGCAAGGGAGAACCCTCCATCGTAGACGTCGGCACCAAGCAAGTGACCAGGCGGAAGGCTTTGGCACAGGCAGTTGTCACCTTGCCGGCTGAGATTTTTTCTTTGCTGCAACAGGAGTCGTTTGCAACAAAAAAAGGCCCGGTTATACAAACGGCCATAATCGCCGGCATCATGGGCGCAAAGAAGACGGGAGAGCTCATCCCGCTTTGTCATCCTTTAGGGTTAGAAAATTGTACGGTGGACATAGAAATAAAAAATCCTGGGGAATTAACGATATACTGCACGGCCAGTATTGAAGCGAAGACAGGTGTGGAAATGGAAGCGCTGACCGGGGCCTCAGTTGCTGCACTGACGATTTATGATATGTGCAAGGCTTTGAGTCAGGACATCGTCATAAGGGAAATTAAACTCATGGAAAAGACGGGAGGTAAAAATGACTTTAAAAGAGGATAGGCAGCTTCCATTGAACGGGCTGGTGTTGGCAGGTGGAAAAAGCACACGCATGGGGCAGGCGAAAGACCAGATCAAATGGTATGATAAAGAGCAGCGGTATCACGCAGCAGATTTATTAAGTGGTTTTTGCAAGGACGTATTTATCTCCTGCCGCCCGGATCAGACAGCGGGTATTGACCGGAAGTATAAGAGATTACCGGACCGTTTTTTGAATAAAGGTCCATTAGGGGGAATCCTGACTGCCCTCAGCTCAGACAAGGCTTTTGCCTGGCTGGTCGTTGCCTGTGACTTGCCTTTACTGAATGAAGCGACCCTCCAGTTACTTCTTAATAACAGGGATCGTTCAAAAACGGCGACTGCCTTTTTGAGCCCGTATGACGGGCTCCCTGAACCTTTGATAACAATTTGGGAGCCGGATAGTTACTCCGTATTACTGGAGTCTCTGGACAGAGGCATAAGCTGCCCCAGAAAAGTCCTCATCAATAGCGATATAAAGTCCGTAATACCTGTCGAGCCTGATGCCCTGATGAATGTCAACACGCCTGAAGAGGCAGCTAGGGCAAAGGAATTTTTAAACACCCCATAATCTGTATGTCAGAGAATTTTGCAAGATATCACTGCCAGATGGCCCTGCCAGGTTTTGGAGCAACTGCCCAGCGCCGGCTTCAAAATGCGCGGGTATTGATTGTCGGGGCGGGTGGCTTAGGTTGCCCGGCAGCACAGTATCTGGCGGCATCAGGTGTCGGAACCATCGGTATTGCCGATGATGACAACGTCGCTGAAAGTAATTTACATAGACAGATTTTATTTACGCAGCAGGACATAGGGAAGAACAAAGCTGAACGCGCCGCTCAGAAACTGAAGTTACAGAACCAATTGGTCAGGATTGTACCCTATCAACACCGGGTGGATCAACAAAACGTAATGGCACTCATCGCTGATTATGACCTGATCGTCGACGGGACAGATAATTTCGATGCCAAATATTTACTGAGTGATGCCTGTGTATTGTCCCACAAACCCTTGGTGTACGGAGCGATTTATCAGCACGAGGGACAAATGGCTGTTTTAAATGTATTACTGGCTGACGGGACTTATTCGCCCAGTTACCGCGATATATTCCCAAGAGCGTCGTCGGCGGATATCCCTAACTGTGCGGAAGGCGGTGTTATGCCGCCCCTGGCTGGCATGATAGGCTGCATGCAGGCAAGTGAAGTGATCAAATATTTTACAGACAGGGAAGCGCTGCTAACAGGAAAACTCAGTATGCTCAATATTCAAACAGGGAACCTATACCAGGTTGAACTGCAAAAAGATCCTTCTGTCAGCATTACGGAACTTCCCCACAGTGTCGCTCTTATTGATCTGGAAGCACTAAACGAACAAGATTTTCAGCTAATGGATGTGCGGTCCGGTGCAGAACACGAAATGTTTAATATCGGCGGCGTGAACATACCTTTTAACGAATTGCCTGGTATGTTACATACCTTGTCAAAAGACAAACCGATTGTCTGTTATTGCGCTTCTGGAAAACGCAGCATAGAAGCGGCTAAATTGATCCGGCAGCATTTTCCCAAGGTAGTGGTTTACTCACTTAGGAACGGTGTGGGTTTATTAATGCCGCCTGATCTGTTGAAACCGTCAGATTGATGCAGCCCTTATTGTTTGGGAATAAAGCCATAATTTTACATAAATTCAATCATATCCAATCAACGATTTAAAATATAAACAGCGTATAGAAATGACAGTGCACCCACAGAATGTATTGGATTATCACGGAAACAATACCATATTTACTGTTTGGAATTTCAAAGAAAACACAGTAATTCAGGAAGCTTTTCAGCGAATCTGCGCCTTGGTGATTAACCTCAACCATTCGGCGGCAATCCGTTATCCGGATAATGGCGCCAGTTGTGTCATTGGGATAGGTCCGGTAGCCTGGAGGATGTTGGATTTACCTGGACAGCAACCTAAGGAATTAAATGACTTTGCGCCCATTTCCGGCGATAAATATACAGCCGTTGCCACTAGAGGAGATCTCCATTTTCATTTACGTGCGCTGAACAGTAGTATTTGCTATGACATGGCCGCAGAAATCGCCAAAATACTGGCGCCGGTTGCCGATTGTGTGGAAGAGGTACATGGGTTCCGTTACTGGGACGGACGCTCTATTTTAGGATTTGTTGATGGTACAGAGAACCCTGAAGGGCACGAAAGGGCGTTCTTCGGCCTGATCGGCGATGCAGATCCAGCGTATAAGGGCGGTAGCTATTTGTTTGTTCAAAAGTATATTCATGATCTGGCAGCCTTTAAAGCGCTCTCTGTTGAAGAACAGGAAAAGGTTTTCGGCAGGTACAAGGAAAGTGATGTGGAAATGCCGGATAACGTAAAGCCGGCAAACGCACATTCTGCGGTCGCCAATGTAGGGGATGATCTGAAAATTATCAGGGATAATATGCCTTTCGGAAATATGTCTACCAATGAAATGGGTACTTATTTTATTGCCTATGCCAGTACATTTGATACGGTCAATAAAATGCTGACCAGTATGTTTATCGGAAATCCACGGGGGAATTATGACCGTCTGCTGGACTTCAGTACGGCTAAAACCGGCAGTTTGTTCTTTGTGCCGACCCTGGAAATGCTGGATGCCATGTCTTCCGGCAGTTTCGAACTACAGACGGATGTCCCTAATAGTCGCACGGAAATTGCACCAGAACTCAGGCACCCATACGGCTCACTGGGGATAGGTTCATTAAAATTAAAAAATTAAGAGATATGAATAATTTACACCGCAAATTAGCGCCCATATCGGAGGCCGCATGGGCGCAAATAGAAGAAGAAGCCACCCGGACACTGAAACGTTATCTGGCCGCCAGGAAAGTGGTAGATGTAGATGGGCCGGTGGGGTTTGACCTGTCTGCGAAAGGAACAGGTCATATTAAACCTATCGATACACCCGGTGATGATGTGGAGGCAGTGATACGAGAGGTCAATCCGGTGGTCGAGCTACGTATTCCTTTTGAACTTACCAGGGCCGCCATTGATGACGTAGAAAGAGGGGCAGAAGATTCTGACTGGCAACCTTTGAAAGATGCGGCCCGTAAGATTGCTTTTGCCGAGGATCGTGCTGTATTTGAAGGCTATGCTGCCGCAGGTATTAAAGGTATACGCGAGGGCAGTAGTAATAAATCTCTGACTTTACCGGCTAGTGTAAAGAACTATTCTGATACGGTGGCACAAGCTTTAAGCGAACTCAGACTTGCCGGTGTCAACGGGCCGTATATGCTGGTACTGGGGGCTGACGAATACGTTGCAGCCAGCGGTGGCAGTGATGAAGGGTACCCGGTATTACATCATATAAGAGAGCTGGTGGACGGCGATATTGTCTGGGCGCCGGCAGTCAAAGGGGGCTTTGTGCTTTCTACCAGGGGCGGTGACTTTGAACTGAGCCTGGGCCGTGACATGTCCATCGGTTATCTCAGTCACACAGATACGACCGTAAAGTTATATCTGCAGGAATCTTTTACCTTCCAGTTCTATACAGCTGAGGCAGCGGTTTATTTAAAACCGGCAGGACAGTAATTTAGCATTCAAACCGATAGAAATGGCAGAAAAATTCAAAGTAGGGGATCATGTCAGGTGGAATTCGGAAGCGGGAAAGGTATCCGGTATTATCATCAAAGTGCATACAAAGGATTTTGATTATAAAGGTTACACGCATCATGCGACCATAAAGAATCCCCAATATGAAATTAAAAGTGATAAGTCGGCTCATATTGCAGCGCATAAAGGAACTGCGCTGACTAAAATATAGCCCTGTAAGCCGGTTTCATGGAGATTAGGCAGAAAAACTGTAAATTGGAGTAGCAAGTATAAAACGCTACTCCGTTTTTCTTCTTAATAAAATGCGTTGTATGAAACCTAGAATCGATACGAATCTTAGCATATCAGAAACGCCCGATAAATGGGTACATTCCGCCTGTATATTATGTTCCAACGGCTGTGGTATTGATATCGCCGTAAAAGACGGTAAAATAGTGGGTGTCCGCGGTAATCCGGATCACCCGGTAAGTTTCGGCCATCTAGGTCCTAAAGGAGAACATGCCTGGGTCGCGAATAATACCCGAGAGCGGGGTACAGTACCCATGATCAGGCGTTCAAAGCAGGAGGCTTTGAAGCCGGTCAGCTGGGAGGAAGCCATGGATTTTTTTATAGAAAGATTTAAACAGGCCTGGACGCAGGGGCATCAGAATCTGGCCTGTTATAGTTCGGGGCAGCTTACGGTAGAAGAATTATACACACTCGGCAAGCTCTGGCGTGCCGGGCTTAAATCTGCTAACATCGACGGGAATACCAGGCTTTGTACCGCGACTTCTGCAACCGGACTCATGTCCAATTTTGGTTGTGACGGTCCGGTAGCCTCATACGTGGATGTAGATGAGGCGGAGCTGCTCTGCTTATACGGGCATAATGTAGCGGAAGTCCAGACTGTTTTATGGGAGCGTATGCTGGCCGCTAAGAAAGCGAATGGAGGACGCATTATAGTATTTGATCCGCGCAGGACGCCCACTGTTACGCAGGGGGCCGATCTGCATATTCCGGTCAGGGTGGGGACCAATGTAGCTCTGATGAATGGCATCATTCATTTACTGATTAAAAATAATTGGATCTATCAGGACTTTATTGATGCCCACACAGTCGGATTTGCCTCTCTGAAAGCAGTGACAGATCGTTATACGCCCGAACGGGTCGCAGAGATCTGTGGTATCCGGCAAAATGATCTGGAAACTGCGGTAGAATGGATGGCCTCAACGCCTAAAATGGTATCGACAGTATTACAGGGATTTTACCAGAGTGTAGAGGCGACAGCCTCCTCTTCTTTAGTCAATACAGTACACTTATTGTTAGGAGCCATCAGCAAGCCCGGTGCGGGTCCTTTACTGATGGCGGGACAACCCTCTGCCATGTCTAATAGAGAGACAGGCGCCGGCGGTTCCTATCCGGGATATAGAAATCCGCATAGCGACAGCCAGATGCGGGATCTCTGTGAAAAATGGAATATCGATTTTGAGACGTTCACGCCAGAGGTGCCTAAGGATATACTCACCATGATGGAGGCGGCTGAACGCGGGGAAATTGAATTTATGTGGGTGATGGGGACCAATCCGCTGGTAAGTTTACCCGACCAGAACCGGAGCGAACGGATCATGAAGCGCATGTTTATGGTCGTTCAGGATCCTTTTATTGATACAGAAACCGTCAGTCTGGCGGATATTTATCTTCCGGCCTCCATGTGGGGAGAAAAGCAAGGCTGTGTCACCAATGCTGACAGAAGCGTGAATCTGCTTATGAAAGCAGTAGATCCGCCCGGAGAAGCGCGCAGTGATTTTGACATTTTTATAGAAGTTGCCAGACGTCTTGGATTTAAGGACAGGGATGGCGCGCCTTTGATTCCCTTTAAGGAGCCCCGGGAGGCCTTTGAGGAGTGGCGTATGATATCGAAAGGCCGGCCCTGCGACTATTCAGGTATGAGCTATGAACTGATCCTTGAAATGGGGGCTGTCAGGTGGCCCTGCAACGAAAAATATCCCAGGGGCTGTGAAAGGCTGTATGAGGACTTACATTTCTGGACAGGTATTGATCAGTGCGAGACCTATGGTGTTGACTTTTTGACCGGACGGGGAACAACCAGAGGCGATTATGTGGACCCTGACGGGAAAGCCTTTCTGAGGCCTGCACAGTGGCGTCGGCATCCCAATCCTGTTTCAGCGCAATTTCCTTATCTGTTAATTACCGGCAGGGTGGTCTATCATTTTCATACCAGAACGAAAACAGCCCGGTCGGCTGTTTTGAACAGTCACGCTCCACAACCTTATATTGAGATACATCCGGATGACGCCGCCGAACTGAGTATCAGTAGCGGTGATTTGGTGGAAGTAACCTCACCCAACGGCCGGTGGGAAGGTGTTGCGATGGTCGTGGATACGGTTCGGCCGGGGGATGTTTTTATTCCTTTTCATTATGGTCACGGTGTGCTTGCTGCCAATCAACATACTTGGTATGCCCGTGATGCGGTGAGTCAGCAGCCTCACTTAAAATCTTCCCCGGTGGCCTTGCGCCGTCTAAGCTTTGGTGCACCGCAACCCTGGTTGCTGGAAAGGCTGAAAGAGTTAAACGGGCATTCCATTATGCCCTTTGCTGCAAGAGCGTATGAAGGAACGGTTAATCGGGAAGTGTAGCGGCGATACACTTCCCGGACGGATAACGGTTAATTTGGGTAATAGCCGTTAACATACCATGTTGGGATTCGGATAATTATCACTTTGATCTTCTGCCCGGTTGTCCAGGCAGACAAAGTCTTTTTCGATCAGTATGCTGACCGGGCCGGTTGTATCTTCAAATCCGACTTGACTGGTGTTCTGTAATTCGTCGATCATTTGCTTGGGCATATATAAAGTGATCCGGTTTTCCTTAAATGTAACATGGAGTTGTTGCTCGCTATACTGTTCGATGGCGTAGTGTAATGAGTTGCCCGTAAAAAAGGTTTGGGCTTCTATCATTCCCTTTTCCCCAAGTGTTGTAACTTCAGATTTGGTCAACCGGTATCTTATTGTGTTATTCAGGATTCTTATTTTCATATTTGTCGTTTTTAGGGTATGAAAGCTTAAGCATGTGCCGAGATCCACTGTTCTCCATCTTCAAAAACTTCTTTTTTCCATATCGGAACGGTTTGCTTTAAGGTGTCGATGGCAAATTGACAGGCTGCAAATGCCGCTGCTCTGTGCGGTGCACTGACGGCGATGTGGACGGCAATATCGCCTACCTTTAAAATGCCGGTCCGGTGATGCATGCTGATGGATTGAATATCAAATCTGCGAATGGTCAACGCTGCCAATTGCTCCATTTCTTTTAAGGCCATAGCATAATAGCATTCATATTCCAGCCGGATCACCTTCCTGTTTTGGGTCTTGTTTCTGACGGTTCCCGTAAAAGTAGCCACGGCGCCGCAACGGTCATCAGAGACGGCATGGATGCAGTCAGGAATATGTAAAGGAGTGTCTATAATTTGAACATCGATCATACAAGTCAGGTTTATCCGCCACTGACCGGCGGGATAATAGCTATTTCATCCTGGGCGTTAAGTATTAAAGCATCTCCTGCATATTCTTTATTGACCGCAATCATATAGGATTTTAAGGAGGCTAATTGCGGATATCTGCTTTCAAGTTCTTTTTTTAAAGTCCTTGTGTTGATGCCCTTTTCTACCTCCAGGATTAACTTGGAGGCGCCTGTCAATTCTTTACTAACGCCAAAGGCTAATATTGTTACTTCCATTTTGAAAAGATAAAATTAAAACATGTTGGGCAGATGGTTGCATAATCGCCCACATTTGTCTTGGGGGTGGTTGTATCTGTTTATTGAATGGTTTCCCACCAGCGGGAGAAGGGCTGAGTATCGTTGCGTAAGTGGACGACTTCTCCAATTTTAGGGGTAACAAGTGGTATGCGCGGCCCTTTTTTGTTTAATTCGGTAATGACTTTGAGCGGCTCGTCCCAGGGGTGGGTTGATAATTTAAATTTTGAGGAGTGCACAGGGAACAGACGCTTTGCCTTTAAATCCTGCGCTGCTTTTAACCCTTCTGCGGGTAGCATATGGATGGCCTGCCAGGCTAGGTTGTACTGGCCATTATCCAGGATAGCCAGGTCAAAACCAGGGAATCTGTTGCCGATATCAGCGAAATGCGTGTCATAACCGCTATCACCACCCAGATACAATCTCAAATGGGGCGATTCCAGAATAAAAGACAACCAGAGCGTATTATTGCGCCTGAAAGCTCTACCCGAGAAATGCCGGGAAGATGCAGTATATAAACGGATATCTGCGTTAATATCGATCTGCTCATTCCAGTCCAGTTCCGTGACCAGTTGACTGTCGTAACCCCAGTATTCCAGATGCTCACCGACGCCCAGGCCACAAATGATATGTCTGATCCTGGATTTTAACTGCAGGATGGTGGCATAATCCAGATGGTCGTAGTGATCGTGGGTGATCAGTAGATAGTCGATTTCGGGCATATCTGCCGCTGTATAGAGATCCGTCCCTTTAAATGATTTATTGGAACCGGGGATTGGAGAGGCATTACCGCTAAAGACCGGATCGATCAGAAAACGCTGACCGCTAAGCTGAATATAATAAGAAGAATGCCCGAACCATACCAATAGATCCTCCCCAACAGGCAGGCTTTTTAAGTTCGTCCGGATGGCCGGGATTTGATCCATAGGTTTTGTCCTCGGAAATTTTCCAAAGGTAAAGTTGTACAAAACCCCGGACATGGAATAACCCTCGGCCAGTGTCGGCGTGTCGTGGATATTGTGAAACTTGCCCTTCTTATAGTGAGGAGATCGGGTAATGGATACCAGTCTTTTACCGGAAGGCGCTTTTCCAAATTGTCGTCTGAACATACAAAGAAGGAATTATTGATCAAATGTACATGTTGCCGGTCAATCAGGGCAATTTTCGATTTTCTGAAACAGAATAACCGCCCCAACTAATTATAAGAAGTTCTAAACTCCATTGGGGATTGACTGGTTTTTGTCTTGAAAAACTTACTGAAAGACTGCGGATGTTCAAAGCCCAATTCATAGGCGATCTCGCTTATGGTACGTCCTGAAGACAGCAGCTTTTCCTTTGCTTTTTCGATCAGCACCTCGTGGATATGCTGTTGTGCGCTAAGACCGCTGATGCTGCGTAGCATATCGCTGAGATAGCCCGCAGAAACATTTAACTGGCTGGCAAGATAACCGACACTGGGCAGCCCCATGTTTAGGGATTTTGCTTCCTCAAAGTAGGTTTCCAATGATTGATTCATCTTTTCGAGGATCGTATGACTGGCTGGCTTACGGGTAATAAATTGCCTTTTGTAAAACCTGTGGGCATAGTTGAGCAGCAATTCCAGTTGAGAGATGACGATGTCTTGACTGATATCGTCCAGACGGTTACTAAGTTCCTCTTCAATATTTCTGAATAAAGAAAGAATGACTTTTTTTTCTTTTTCTGACAATAACAATGCTTCATTGACCGTGTAAGAAAAATAGCTGTACTGCCTGATTTTCTGAGCCAGCGGATAGTTGAGCAGGAAATCAGGATGTATGAGCAGGATAAACTGGTCATTGAGACAACCCGGCGAGGGCGTTTCCTGGGGTTCATCTGATCCAAGTATCTGTGTGGGAGCAGCGAAAAATAAACCACCCTCCAGATAATCAAACTGCGTCCTTCCATAGGGGATGGTGCCACCGATATTCATCCGGTAAGATATTTTATAGAAGCTCAGCATTTGACTGTGCTGAGGTGGTCTTCCTTTCAGTTCATTATCGATTCCGTTGACCAGGGCAATAAGCGGATGTTGCGGTGGCGGAAAACCAGTAGCGCTCATGGCTTCAGAAAGGGATTTGAACCGTATGGGTTGAGGGTGGTTTCTTTTCATGAGTACAAATTTAAGTTTTTCGTAAAACCGCCCGTGTTAATTAGTTTTGAACACTGTCGGCAACATCTGCCCAGGCTTCCCAGGTGGCGATCCGTTTGCGATACGCTTCCTTTACCTCCGGAAGGTTGTGTTTGCCCAAATTCAGGCGCAGCGGTGGTTGGGGGGCATCAACCACTTTGAAGATAGCCTGGGGCGTTGCTGCGGGATCACCCGATTCCATGGCCTTTAACTGTTCCATTACCTGTTCTCTCAGTGGGTCATAGGTTGTTAAAGTGCCGGTTAATTTTAAAGAATTAGGGCTCCCGAACTCAGTGGCGTAGGCACCTGGTTCGATTATCGTTACCTGAATGCCAAAAGGTTCGACCTCGGTAGCCAGGCTTTCATGGATCGCCTCAAACGCCCATTTAGAAGAACAGTAGTAGCCGATTAAAGGGTAGGCCAACTGGCCGAGACCGCTGGATACACCCAGGATGTGCCCTCCTTTTTGTTTGCGCAGATAAGGGAGCACGGCCTGAATAACAGTTACAGGCCCTATTACGTTGGTTTCATAGAGAGCCCGGATATCCTCTGGTGCGGACTCTTCAATTGTACCCACTAAGGCATAGCCGGCATTGTTAACAACAATATCCAGTCTGCCAAAGTATTCAATGGCGGACTGTACGGCGGCAGTCACTTGATCTGGCCTGGTGACATCCAAAGGCAAGGTGAGCACCTGTTGGCCATATTTTTCCTTTAGGGGATTGAGGGCGCTGACATTTCGGGCAGTGGCGACGACTTTATCACCCCTTTCTAATGCGGCCTCGGTCCATATCTTGCCAAAACCTCTGGAGCAACCGGTAATAAACCAGACTTTTTCTTTTGTGGTTGCTGCTGTATTTTGATCTTTTGCCATAATAACTATATATTTTAAGTTTATAATGGTGCAAAGATCGCCGTAAGTTGATCGGGCTTTTGTAGCCGGATTGAGGATGTTTGAAGCCAAATACCGGATTTCGGTGATATTAACCTTTGGGATATTGTACGCCCAACTGTCGCTTGATCTCATCCATTAGCCTGGCCAGCTGAAGACTCGAACTGACTGGCCAGAGCGGACTTTGTATGCGTTCTTGTTCTATACAGCGGACAACTTCATCGATCTCAAACTCAAAGCCGTTGGTTAGTGGTGGTAGTTCAACTTTCTCCCAATCTTCATTCCCGGTCTTTAAATTATAATAATGGTTTTTATACCAGGGGCAGGGAATTTGTATCTGCCCCCGGGTGCCGGTGATCTCAGCGGTAATAGGCATCTGGTAGTGGATGGAGCTGGCGATGAGGGCCGTTTTGTTGCCGGCATATTGTAGTATAGCCTGGCAATCCAGGTCAATTTTGCTGTCAGAGAGTCTGCCGGAAGCCAGGATCTTTTCGGGTTGTCCCAGTAGAAGAGTAGATAGAAATAACGGGTAAATGCCTACATCAAGCAGGGACCCGCCACCCAGAGCGGGATCAAATAGCCTGCCTGCGGGATTAAAGGGCGCCGGAAATCCAAAATCAGCCTTTATGTATTGTATATCTCCTATGATCCCCTGATGGATTTTTTCCAGCATGGAAACAGTCATGGGGATAAAGCGTGTCCATAGGGCTTCCATTAAAAAGACTTGATTCTTTTCGCAAAGTGCCAATAGCTTTTCAGTCTGTTCCGCATCCAGTGTTAATGGCTTTTCTGAAAGCACAGGTTTATTGTTTTCCAGGCAAGCCTTAGCCAGTTCATAATGAAAAGCGTGTGGTGTCGCAATATAAACTGCGTCTATTTTGGGGTCCTTAATGAGACTGATATAATCACTATAATATTTGTCCGCATTGAACTCCGAAGCAAAATCCTTTGCCCGGTTTTGGTCTCTGGAGGCTACTGCGTATAGCCTGGAGTGTTTCGGAATTTCCAGGGCACTGGCAAATTTCCGGGCGATTTTACCAGGACCCAGAATACCCCAATTATATATTTTATCGGCCATAATAAAAGGATTTTGATGGGTGAATAGGTGTATGATTGTGATTAGTATGGCTGTCCGATCCAGACCGCTCCACCTATACTGGGACGGCTGGCCCCGGTGTTTTCCATTACCGTGTTCTCTTCCCGCCAGCGAAGAACACCCAGTAGAGCCATGATAATAGCTTCTTTGTAATCAATAACCCGGGCATCGGGCAGTTCGACCTGAATGCCGTAAGGCATCAATGCTGATTTAATACGGTTAACCAGGAAGGTGTTATGTGCACCGCCACCTGTTATAAGCATTTTTTTCTCTGCTGCAGCGGTATTACCTGTCAAAGCAGTACCTGTTGCATAGCCCACCTGCATGGCTATATGTTCAACTACAGTGCGTAGTTTGTCTGCTATATTTATGGCGGCCGCATCTAACAGCGGTTTTATCTCTGTGGTAAAAAACTGGTTAGCCAGACTTTTTGGGGCTGGCTGGCTACAATAAGGCAGTTTATTCAGGCTGGTTAAAAGTGGCGTATTGACCTGACCCGCTGCTGCCAGCTGTCCATCCTGATCATAGGCAGTACCATTTAATGATGCTAGATAATTCAACGCCTGATTGGCGACGGTTACGTCAAAAGCCTTTATATTGTCCGTCTGATGGAAGGCGATATTGGCAATGCCACCAATATTTAAGAAACTGTCGTATGTGGGAAAGAGTAGTTGCTCACCCAAGGGAACCAGCGGCGCCCCCTGACCGCCCAGCGCCACATCTAAAACCCGGAGCTGATCTATTACATTAATTGAATTGATCGCAGCGATGGCTGCGGCTGACCCGATTTGTGTGGTAACGCCTTTTTCCGGTTCGTGGAATATTGTATGCCCGTGATTGACAATTAGTTGTATCTGATGATCCAGTGCATGTTCCACAATAAATTGTTGTACGGCTTTGCCTATAAATAGGCCAAGGTCATAATCCAGCTGTACAAATTCCCGGGCACTCAGATCTGCTGCATTTTTTAAACGGTCCTTCCACTGCTCGCTATAATGGACACATTTCTCCTTTCTTAGGTCAAATGTCCATTGACCCCTGACTTCTTCAAAAGAAACAAACGCGATATCCAATCCATCCAGAGACGACCCGCTCATGAGTCCTATTGCCCTATAAACCATGCTTTATTATTAAGTTGAAGGGCAAAGATAACTATCTATCGAGAAGAAATCTGCAATTCATAAATATCAGTTAACTTAGCCACATGATAAGAAATCTTAGTCAGGAGCATTCCCTGATTTCCAATTGGGTGAGTGAATTACGCGATGTTCACATACATGGAGACCGTATGCGTTTTCGCAGGAACCTGGAAAGGATCGGAGAGGTGGCTGCCTATGAAATCAGCAAGGAGTTGCCTTGGAAGACTAAGGACGTAGAAACTCCATTGGGTATACATCAGAGTAGGGTGCTGGAAGAGCAGCCCATCGTAGCGACAATTTTGCGGGCAGGTCTGGCCATGCATCAAGGGGTACTCAATTATTTTGATCAGGCGGATAATACCTTTGTTTCCGCTTACAGAAAACATAATGAGGACGGTAGCTTTGATATTGTTTTAGATTATGTCAGCAGTCCTTCCATTGAGAATCGGATTTTGATTATCTCTGATCCCATGCTCGCGACGGGGACTTCACTGGCCAAGACCATCGCCGCTTTGGCGCATTTGGGCAAACCGGTAAAAACATATATCATAGCTGCTATTGCCAGCAAACAGGGCATTGATTATCTGCAACGTTCCGTTGGCGGGGAATTGAATCTCTGGTGTGGGGATATCGATGAAGCCCTGGATGACAATGGCTACATTGTGCCCGGCCTTGGTGATGCAGGAGACCTGGCTTTCGGGGAGAAATTACAACACTAGGCAAAAAGGGGAATTTTTAGCATAAGTTTTGTTATGTAACCGCATTTAGCTATTAATTTTGTTCGGAAATCATATTAAAATTAAATGACGCGTCAATCAATCAAACGGATATTACTTTTTGTGTGCATGGCAGTGTTGGTGTTTTCCACTCAGTCTAAAGCGCAAGATGCTGATAATAATCATTTTATCTATATACAGGCAAAGGCCAAACAGCCTTTTTACGTGATTTTAAATAAAAAGGTGTACAGCTCTTCCTCTATTGGGTATCTTATTATCCCAAAACTGAAAGATGGCTCCTATGACTTGAGGATCGGTTTTCCCCAGGCCCAGGCACCGGAACAGAATTTTACCTGTGTCGTCAAAGGGAGTGATGCAGGATACTCTTTAGAAAAAGGAGAAGATGGTAATTTAGGATTGCTAAATCTTCAATCTAAAAAATTCATTGCTTCAAATAGTCAGACAACGCTGGAAGATCAATATGCAGCCGCTAACCCTCAACCGGATAAGGCTGCAGAAAAGATAACTCAAGAAAAAGATGCTGCGAAAGCAGAGACGAAAGAGGCTACAGCTTCGAATAATGCCTTTAGTGAAATGCTTTCTAATGCAGCCGGTGATCCTACTCTAGGTGCACCGATACCAGCGCCTAAGGCCGTATTAGCGAACAAAGGAGAGAAAAAATCCACTCAGGTCGAAGATTTTGGAAAGGATCCCGAGGCAGATAGCAAAGCCATTGCGGAAGCGGCACCTGAAGAAAACCTGAAGCCGGCAGAAGAAGCAACTGCTGATTTTTCGAAAACCTTTGGCGTGATCAAATCTGGTCAGGAACGCTCCAGGAAGGGAACGGAAATGACATTTGTAATGTTTAACAGCCGCTCGACGGATACGGTAAAGATTCTGGTACCGCGAAGTGCCGCTACGGAGGAAGAAGAGAAAACGACTGGCGTGGCGCCTACCCCCATCAGCAAGAAAGAATCTCTGGCATTATTTGCCAATACGGAAGAAGATAGTTTTACAGTGGACAATCAGAATGCGCTTTCTGAAAGAAGGGAGGAAAGAAAAAGAAAAAGAGAAGAAAAGAGATTTGTCGATATAGGTAACTCAGATCAGGCAAAAGAAGCAGAAGGAGATGTCAAAGGAGCAATCGACAATCCTTTTTATAGTAAGTCTAAAGATGACGCGGGCCAGACAATCAGTGCTGATACGGAGAAAAAGGAAGATACGGATGTAACAGCAAATGATGAACAGGCAGCTGAAGTGGTTCAATGTGATCCGATTACGGACAAGAATTTCCAGAAAATGCAGAAAAAAATGATTGCCCGCAATAATGATAATGACATGATCGCTATTGTTGACAAGTATATTGCCGGTAAATGCTTAACCACCAGCCAGGTAAAAACGCTGGGGGGACTGTTTTTATCGGATGCCGGTAGGTATGCTTTATATCATGATACCTATTCTCACGTAACCGATAAGCAGAATTTTCCTTCTTTAGAAGGCCAACTATTGGATAGTTATTTTAAGAAGCGCTTTCAGCAGATCCTTCAATAATTGTATTGTAATTTTTCATGGCTAAGTATTTTCTGGAACTTTCCTATATGGGCACCCATTATAATGGGTTTCAGGTACAGCCAAATGTCCCCACGATTCAGGGAGCGTTGGAGAAAGCGATGAAAATACGCTTACGGGAAGATATTGAATTATCCACCTCATCCAGAACGGATGCTGGTGTCCACGCACGGCAGAACTTTTTTCATTTTGAGACCGCGACTGAGATCAGTCAGAAAATGATTTATAACCTGAATGCAATTTTACCCCGGGATATTTCTATCACGAATATGTACAAGCTTCATGACGAAGCACATTCCAGGTTTGATGCACTTGGCAGAAAATACCGGTATTATATCTATAACTATAAGAATCCATTTATGTGGGACCGTGGCTGGTATTACCCTTTTAACCTGGATATAGACCGATTAAATGAAGCAGCAGCTGTTGTTATGGAATACGAGGATTTTACATCCTTTTCTAAACGTAATACACAGGTGCATACCTATATCTGCCAGATCAGACAAGCTGTCTGGGAAATGGACAATCATACTCTTGTATTCACGGTAGAAGCGAATAGATTTCTCAGAGGCATGGTCAGAGCCTTAGTGGCAACCATGCTGAAGGTAAGCCGCGGTACAATTAGTATAGAACAGTTCCGCAGGATCATAGAATCAAAAAATTGTGCGAATGCTGATTTTTCTGCACCGGCCAAAGGACTTTTCTTAGAAGAAGTGAGCTATCCGTATAAGCTAACAGGGATTCAATAACCCGGTTGGATGATTAAATTTATGCCTCAAAAGGGAGATCCTTGTCTTCCTTTTCTATTTTTTTCTTTTCTGAAAGTCTTATAAACATTGGGTTTCATAAAATAGTTTTGGATTATTTGAAAATAAATTTGTTTGGGAGTTAAAAGGTATTACCTTTGCAATCCCGCGACGGAAAAGAGGGTGCTAAGGCGGGTCAGTTCTTAAGATATTTTTCTTTGTAAGGGGGTGGTTAACAGCAAGTTGCGAGTCTCAGACCTGCGAGAAAAATAAAAAAAATCTACTTAAAATATTTGGTTGGTAAATGCGTGTTTACTACCTTTGCACTCCGCCTGACGGTAGAGACTGTCAGAAGATTGGCGGGGGGTAAAAAAGTAGGGAGTACGGTGTGCCGTGAGGTGCATGGTATAGCAAGATAGGGATAGAGATATTTCTATAAAGATCTTTGAAAGGAAAATACAAATAACAGTAAGGAAGACACTACGAAGCGTTGAAAAAGAACACAAATTTTGACGCCTAATTTTCGAGAGAAATTTAGTCAGTTCAAACAATACATTAACAATGGAGAGTTTGATCCTGGCTCAGGATGAACGCTAGCGGCAGGCTTAATACATGCAAGTCGAGGGGTAACAGTTGAGTAGCAATACTTGAGCTGACGACCGGCAAACGGGTGCGGAACACGTGCGAAACCTTCCCTTATCTGGGGGATAGCCCGAAGAAATTCGGATTAATACCCCATAATATAATGATGTGGCATCACATGATTATTAAAACTCCGGTGGATGAGGATGGTCGCGCGTATGATTAGGTAGTTGGGGGGGTAACGGCCCACCAAGCCGACGATCATTAGCTGATGTGAGAGCATGATCAGCCACACGGGCACTGAGACACGGGCCCGACTCCTACGGGAGGCAGCAGTAAGGAATATTGGTCAATGGACGCAAGTCTGAACCAGCCATGCCGCGTGAAGGATTAAGGTCCTCTGGATTGTAAACTTCTTTTATAGGGGGCGAAACACTTTGTTTTTACAGAGCTTGACGGTACCCTATGAATAAGCACCGGCTAACTCCGTGCCAGCAGCCGCGGTAATACGGAGGGTGCAAGCGTTATCCGGATTTACTGGGTTTAAAGGGTGCGTAGGCGGACTTGTAAGTCTGAGGTGAAATCTCCGAGCTTAACTCGGAAACTGCCTTGGATACTATAGGTCTTGAATGTCGTTGAGGTCAGCGGAATATGTCATGTAGCGGTGAAATGCTTAGATATGACATAGAACACCTATTGCGAAGGCAGCTGGCTAAGCGAAAATTGACGCTGAGGCACGAAAGCGTGGGGATCAAACAGGATTAGATACCCTGGTAGTCCACGCCCTAAACGATGATTACTCGACGTGCGCGATACACAGTGCGCGTCTGAGCGAAAGCATTAAGTAATCCACCTGGGAAGTACGTTCGCAAGAATGAAACTCAAAGGAATTGGCGGGGGTCCGCACAAGCGGTGGAGTATGTGGTTTAATTCGATGATACGCGAGGAACCTTACCTGGGCTAGAATGCGAATGACGGTACCTGAAAGGGTATTTTCTAGCAATAGACATGAAGCAAGGTGCTGCATGGCTGTCGTCAGCTCGTGCCGTGAGGTGTTGGGTTAAGTCCCGCAACGAGCGCAACCCCTATCATTAGTTGCCATCAGGTTAAGCTGGGAACTCTAATGAGACTGCCGTCGTAAGACGCGAGGAAGGAGGGGATGATGTCAAGTCATCATGGCCTTTATGCCCAGGGCTACACACGTACTACAATGGGAGGGACAAAGAGCAGCCACTTGGCGACAAGGCGCGAATCTCAAAAACCCTCTCTCAGTTCGGATCGCAGTCTGCAACTCGACTGCGTGAAGCTGGAATCGCTAGTAATCGTATATCAGCAATGATACGGTGAATACGTTCCCGGACCTTGCACACACCGCCCGTCAAGCCATGAAAGCTGGGTGTACCTAAAGTCGGTAACCGTAAGGAGCTGCCTAGGGTAAAACTGGTAATTGGGGCTAAGTCGTAACAAGGTAGCCGTACCGGAAGGTGCGGCTGGAATACCTCCTTTTTAGAGCGGCGCGCCGACGCAAGTCGGAGTAGCATTACTGTTATTTATTTTCCTTTTAAACTTATTAGTTCTTTCAAACAGATAGCACTGACGGCCAACTTCAATGTAACACATGGCTATAGATTGGCGATAGGGTTCAAACAGTCACAGTCTCGTAGCTCAGTTGGTTAGAGCGCTACACTGATAATGTAGAGGTCCCCAGTTCAAATCTGGGCGGGACTACAAAGAATTCGATGAGATTCTGAAGTGCTATACTGTAAGGTATATAAATGGGGGGTTAGCTCAGTTGGCTAGAGCATCTGCCTTGCACGCAGAGGGTCATCGGTTCGACTCCGATATCCTCCACATTAAGAAGTAAAAAGAACAGTTCTTAAATTAAGATGAGTTAAGTGTAAGCGGGTTGATTGATTACAGAGGTGATCAAAAGACAGCGGCAGCAGGAATCGGATTCCATACACTGACAGATGTGCCTGAGTCAGCGAACGGCTAGTAATAGTTAAGTAGTAGGCGTAGAGGGTAGATAAAGATCTTTGACATATTGGGAAAGCAAAAACAATAAGAGTAACGAGAGGCTTTTTTTCTGTTGTAAGACGGAAGGAGAGCTGATCAAACACATAGTGGTGGTAACATCACTACAATTTCTAAATTTTTTAAAGCAATTAAGGGCGCATGGTGGATGCCTAGGGTCTGAGAGGCGAAGAAGGACGTGGTAAGCTGCGATAAGCTGCGGAGAGTTGCACACGAGCGTTATATCCGTAGATTTCCGAATGGGACAACCTGGTATGTTGAAGACATATCACTCTGCAAAGAGAGCCAACCCCGAGAACTGAAACATCTAAGTACCGGGAGGAAAAGAAAATAAGACAATGATTCCCTAAGTAGTGGCGAGCGAACAGGGAAGAGCCCAAACCTATGAGGCGTGCCTCATAGGGGTTGTAGGACTGCATTTAGGCGGTATTATCAAGCTGAAGTATCTGGAAAGTTACATCACAGAAGGTGAAAATCCTGTAGGCATAAATTAATACCAACGAGCAGTATCCTGAGTAGCGCGGGACCGGAGGAATCCTGTGTGAATCTGCCAGCACCATCTGGTAAGGCTAAATACTCCTCAGACACCGATAGTGAACCAGTACCGTAAGGGAAAGGTGAAAAGTACCCCGAACAGGGGAGTGAAATAGTACCTGAAACCGTGCGCCTACAAGCGGTCGGAGCATCTTTATGGTGTGACGGCGTGCCTTTTGCATAATGAGCCTACGAGTTACTCCTCACTGGCGAGGTTAAGTTCTTAAATAACGGAGCCGTAGCGAAAGCGAGTCCGAATAGGGCGTTCAGTCAGTGGGGGTAGACGCGAAACTTTGTGATCTATCCATGGGCAGGTTGAAGTTTTGGTAACACAAAATGGAGGACCGAACCCGTTGACGTTGAAAAGTCTTGGGATGACCTGTGGATAGGGGTGAAAGGCCAATCAAACTGAGAGATAGCTCGTTCTCCCCGAAATGTTTTTAGGAACAGCCTCGGATATAAAGAAGTGTGTTAGAGGTAGAGCTACTGATTGGGCTAGGGGGCTTCATCGCCTACCAAACCCTGACAAACTCCGAATGCTAACACATATCTCCGGGAGTGAGGCTACGGGCGCTAAGGTCCGTGGCCGAGAGGGAAATAACCCAGATTAGCGACTAAGGTCCCCAATCCATGGCTAAGTTGAATAAACGCGGTGGGACTTCTATAACAGCCAGGATGTTTGCTCGGAAGCAGCAATTCATTTAAAGAGTGCGTAACAGCTCACTGGTCGAGAGGTCCTGCACGGAAAATAATCGGGCATCAAGCCATGAACCGAAGTCCTAAAATTGCACCTTAAGGTGTATATTGGTAGGGGAGCATTGAAAACAGCGTTGAAGATGGTGGGCGACCACTGTTGGAGCGTTTTCAAAAGAAAATGTAGGCATAAGTAACGATAATTAAAGTGAAAAACTTTAACGCCGAAAGTCTAAGGGTTCCTGATCAACGTTAATCGGATCAGGGTTAGTCTGGTCCTTAGGAAAACCCGAGAGGGGTATCTGATGGAAAGAAGGTTAATATTCCTTTACCTGCATATCAATAAAAGTGACGGATCACCGTGGTCTGTATGTCCTGACGGAATAGGGCATCTGAGTAGAACCTTCGGGGGAAGCGAACGGATAAAAGTGGTTCCAAGAAAAGCGAGATATGCAGCCAGTACCGCAAACCGACACAGGTAGACGGGATGAGTATTCTAAGGCGCTCGGGTGAGCCGTGGAGAAGGAACTAGGCAAATTAATGCTGTAACTTCGGGATAAAGCATACCATAGCGATATGGTCTCAGTAAATAGGTTCAACCAACTGTTTAACAAAAACATAGGGCCCTGCAAAATCGAAAGATGACGTATAGAGCCTGATACCTGCCCGGTGCTGGAAGGTTAAGGAAGGATGTTAGCGCGCAAGTGCGAAGCTTCTGACTGAAGCCCCAGTAAACGGCGGCCGTAACTATAACGGTCCTAAGGTAGCGAAATTCCTTGTCGGGTAAGTTCCGACCTGCACGAATGGTCTAATGAGTTGAACACTGTCTCCTCCACGAGCCCGGTGAAATTGTAGTATCGGTGAAGATGCCGGTTACCCGCCACGGGACGAAAAGACCCCGTGAACCTTCACTACAACTTTGCATTGATTTTGAGCAACCGATGTGTAGGATAGTTGGGAGACTATGAAGCATGCACGCCAGTGTGTGTGGAGTCAACGTTGAAATACCAACCTTCTGTTGCTTAGAACCTAATCCTGAACAAGGAGACATTGCATGGTGGGTAGTTTGACTGGGGTGGTCGCCTCCTAAAAAGTAACGGAGGCTTGCAAAGGTACCCTCAGTACGGTTGGTAATCGTACATAGAGCGCATTAGTATAAGGGTGCTTGACTGTGAGGCATACACGCCGAGCAGGGACGAAAGTCGGCTAAAGTGATCCGGTGGTTCTGAATGGAAGGGCCATCGCTCAAAGGATAAAAGGTACTCCGGGGATAACAGGCTGATCTTACCCAAGAGCTCATATCGACGGTAAGGTTTGGCACCTCGATGTCGGTTCGTCACATCCTGGGGCTGGAGAAGGTCCCAAGGGTTGGGCTGTTCGCCCATTAAAGTGGCACGTGAACTGGGTTCAGAACGTCGCAAGACAGTTCGGTCTCTATCTGTGGTGGGCGCAAGTAAATTGAGAGGACATGACCTTAGTACGAGAGGACCGGGTCGTATGTACCGCTGGTGAATCAGTTATGCCGCCAGGTGTAGTGCTGAGTAGCTACGTACAGCCAGGATAAACGCTGAAAGCATCTAAGCGTGAAACCTCCCTCAAGATGAGTTTACTTTTAAGGGTCGTCAGAGACGATGACGTTGATAGGCTATAGATGTAAAGGTGGTAACATCAAAGTCGAGTAGTACTAATTGCCCGTACGCTTTATTTTTTAAATCTATTTTTATTGTTGAAATGGTAAAGATAGTTGCTCTAAAGTTGAGCTTTTCCAATATGACCTTATTAAGTGAGCCGTAAGCAGTAAGCGAGTGGCACACGAATTTTTTATGGTGGTTATTCCGAGGGTCTTCACCTCTTCCCTTACCGAACAGAGAAGTTAAACCCCTCATGGCCGATGGTACTTGGGTCTTATCCCTGGGAGAGTAGGTAGCTGCCATATTTATTTGAAAGTCTCCGTAAGCAATTACGGAGACTTTTTTTTGGGCTTATTTGAAGGGAGTAGAAATCAGATAGAGGAAGACAAAACATACAGGCTCTCCTATACGCGGTCGCAATTGTTGGCATTCGTAGTGTTTATGTGTCTGCCAATAAATCAAAGTATTCGTCATCTTCATTTTTACCGCCGAAGCCTTTGCCGACTTGTTCATGAGATTCGATAAATTCTATATAGTCTATCCATTTGACCATCTTATAGCCGAGCTGGTTTTCTACTCTAAGTCTGAGGGGTGCCCCATGCTCAACAGGTAATGGTTTATAATTCATTTCCCAGGCCAGGAGACTTAAGGGCTTCATACAATTGTCCAATGTATGGGTATCATAATATACGCCACCATATAGTCCAGTCCCAAAAGAGTAAAATGCTACGGTAGTAACGTTGGGATGCGGTTTGACCAGTTCTATTATTTTACGCATGGGAATACCGCCCCATTCTGCTATGCCCGACCAGCCCTGTATGCAATGATGCATTGTAATATTCTGGTCCATTGCTATTTTCTTTAACTCTTCCAAGGATAATTCCATGGGGTTTTCGACCAGCCCTCTTATCGTCAATTTATAATCTTTAAAATTATTTCTTGCCAGCTCCATCCAGCGTTCTGAATCCTCCGGCATTTTACCATTTGGCCAGAAATAGGGAGAAATATCTTTTTTCTTATAATAGCGTGTAGGCTTAAAAGTATTGATACTCCGGCGCCACAGATTTCCATTAATAGCTGCCTGCGCCTTTTGTAAAGGCCTTGGACGATGCCAGGACAGCCATAACGCAATAAAGCAACAGAGAACTACAAAAACAACGATACCAATGCCGATATAAAGGCCGGCGTTGCTTGTCGTACTGTCTGTCCCCATAACGATATGATTCATGTTACGGGAAAGACCGGTAGCAACGACCAGGGACACATGAATCAAAATAAATACCAGATAGCAAACCATTACCATAAAATGCCCGGACCTGGCCGACTGTCGGTTTCCGAATAATTTAGGGTACCAGGGAAATCGATTAGCAATGGCAGGTGACATAGCCAGACCGGTTAGTATAGCTAATGGGGCCAGAATAAATACAACGGCAAAATAGGAAAGCTGCTGTAGAGCATTGTAATGATAGAATCCATTGGGCTCTACCGGAAAATTGAAAGTAGCATAGTGCACGAACACATTCCAGGCATCTGGTATAACTTGCCAGGAAGTAGGGATCAGCCGCATCCAGTGATTGGTAAATAGTAAGAAAGCGATAAATATAATGCCGTTAATAATAAAAAACGGAACGGTCAGGAAATGCCAGACTCTTGCAAGGCCTATACTATGGCGATAACCGGGCAAACCTAAAAGAGGGCTAATATATCTGGCGTCTTCTTTGGCAGTCCACATACGGTCTTTGGGAACCTTAACCGGAGTAAAGCGGACCCATTCTGATTCCGGCGAGCAGCCGTTATTAAAATAGAGCCTGGGATGATCTACCAAAATAGATAAGCCACTTCTGATAATTAATGACAGAAAGAGGAAATTAACCCAATGGCTGATGCGTGCCCATGACGGAAAGCCGGCAGCGGCTTTCGACGGTAAATTGGCTAAGGCTGCGGAAGGGTCGGGTGGCAGGCCATAAAAAAGGTATTCGATCCATGCTGCTCCTGTTGGGATCAGTATAATGGCGCCGAAAATAATCCACATGTAGGGTTTAATCACCATGGTCAGCCTTCTATCCTTGGGATAAAGTACTGACTGTTCTGCTTTGCTTAGATGTCCAATCATTTGCCTTTAGAATTTTTCGATGATCAAATTGATTTGCCGTCTATGCCCTTCTCATTTTGCTCTCACAAATTACAAAAACTAATCTGTTTTTCAAAAAGTTAGGCGAATGCAGTAATTTCACAATAGCTGTGGAAATTTGATTTTATATCGGCGTTTAAATATATAAACCATGAAGATCAAGCATACGGAAATTTACCAGTTTAGCATTCCGATGGTGCCATTTGCCATTGCAACCGGTACGATGGATTATGCCCAGAATGTACTGATTCGGTTGCATACGGATGAAGGTATTATAGGAACAGGAGAATGTTCCGCCTTCCCGATGATCGTAGGAGAGACCCAGCAAACCTGTATCGCCGTGGCGAAGGATTTTGCTACTTTAATAAAAGGAAAGAACCCGCTTAATATAGAAGTAAGGCTTGCAGAATTTGATAGCTACATTGCAGGGAACACTACGGTCAAAAGTGCCTTTGACATGGCCTTATATGATATTGCTGCCCAGGATGCCGTTTTACCATTATATGCTTATTTAGGCGGCGATAAGAAAGAGATAATAACAGATATTACCGTCGGTATAGATACACCTGAGCAAATGGCCGCCCTGGCATTTAAATTTAAAGAAAATGGCGCTTCGACGATCAAGGTAAAGGTTGGGAAAGAGCCGCGAACAGATATTTTGCGCATCAAAGCCATCCGTGCTGCGGTCGGTCCCGATTTGAAAATACGCCTGGATGCTAATCAGGGTTGGCGCCTGGAGGAAGCAATAGAGGCGCTGGCCGGCATGCGCGATCTGGATATCGAATTTTGCGAGCAGCCCATGCGTAGCTATGATGATGACAAGATCGCTGCTTTGAAGTCACAAATTAAAATACCATTAATGGCGGATGAAAGCTGTTATCATCCCAGAGATGTCGCAAAAAATGTGCTGGCTGGATTTGATTATATTAATATTAAACTGGCCAAAGCCGGCGGCATATTTAATGCTTTACGGCTGGACCGTAATGCCGCCGACGTAGGGGTGCCTTGTATGATGGGAGGGATGCTTGAAAGCAGAATGGCATTGACCGCTATGGCCCACCTGGTATTGGCAGCTGGCAATATCAGATTTATTGATATGGATACCTGCTTGTTAGGCCATACAGAAGACCCTGTTACAAGAGGTGTAGAAATAAATCAATACAGGCTCCGATTACCATCACCTGATTTACCGGGCATTGGGGCGGAAATAGATCCGTCTTTTCTAAGCAAATGTGCCCGTTGGTGTATTTGAATATTCTTCCCGTTTATAGGTTATATTTAAATTATTCATTCGTTATTGAACGCAATTTATTGTTTCATAGATAGTTAGTATATTTGTTTTTTGGTTTTTTTCTGGGGAGTACTTATAATTAAAATAGGTAATCTATGAAAAGCGTAACTGCAATTAACAGCTGTCTGTTTCTGATGCTCAATTCATGCTTGCAGCAATACTGTAACACCAAAACCTGACCCCTATCCTTCCGGAGGATTCAACGAGAGCCATTCTTAAAAATTGACAGCACAGAGGGTAAATGGAGCCAGTTATTTGGGACTGCCGCGCCACAGATCGTATCGGGAAACATTTATGAGGCAGCGGCTTACCTGGTTCTGGAATCCGACAGCAGTACGGAAAGCTCAGAATAGGTTTAAATCGGTGTTTGTCCAAACCTGTAACAGATATTATCAGCGGTGTAGCATTTGATGGTCTCAGTGGAAATCTTTTGAGAAGGGCGGTATTTCTTGCGTATAGAGGCATAAAAAAGCTGTCGGACACTTTTATGTTGTATCCGACAGCCAATATATTCTATTATTAACCTAAATAGTAGTTGTAAGCGTAGCCCTTAAGGCATATGCCTTATGCAGTTTCAGCAGGAGCTTCCGAAGGAATCACAGAAACTTTGGTGATGTCTCCTTTAGTTTTTCTGAATTCAACGATACCGTCAGTCAGTGCAAATAAAGTAAAGTCTTTACCAACACCAACGTTTTTACCAGAATGGAATTTGGTACCACGCTGACGTACAATAATGTTTCCGGAGATGGCAGGCTGACCACCAAAGATCTTAACACCTAAGCGTTTGCTGCGGGAATCCCGTCCGTTTTTTACACTACCTTCACCTTTCTTATGTGCCATGGTATTATATAATTAAAAAGTTTGTAAATGGTTAAATATCAATGATTATGCAATAGCATCAATCTTGATCTGTGTATACTGGGTTCTGTGACCGTGCTTCTTACGGAAGCCTTTTCTTCTTTTTTGTTTGTAAGCAATTACTTTATCGCCTTGTACCAGATTGTTCAGGACTTCAGCCTTTACAATTTTAGTTACATCGGTACCTACAGATAAAGTTCCATCGGCGCTTACCAGCAGAACGTCTTTAAACTCAATTTTATCACCATTATTTGCAGACAGATGTGGTACGAAAAGGGTATCACCTTCCTGTACTCTGAATTGTTGGCCTGCGATTTTTACAACTGCGAACATAACATTAAAAAATTAGGACTGCAAAGGTAGGTATAAAAAGCATATGTCACAAGATTATTGCAAAATAATTTTAGGGAATGTCAGAAAATCCCCTGAACGACCGCTTCTTATATCCGGAACCTCCATTTTGAGGCGCTAAAAACAGCAAGTGGTCTCCGGTACCGGGCGTAAAATTAGCACGTTTCTGCGACTTGAAGGTGCGTTCCATGAAAAAGGGGGCCAGTGCCCCCTTTTAACAGATTATATAAGTTCACTATTCTCCCTGGCGCATTATTGCGCATCCAGGGCTTTATTGACCCTGTATACAAGATCCTGGAGATGGTATTTGCTCATAGGATCTGTATAATTACCCGCCGCTGACTCTAGTTTTGTTTTTAACGACATAAGGTGGCCGCGTACCAGAGACGGAACATCTGACTCAGCATACTCGCCCCCCAGAATAGACTGTAGCTGTGTGGTTACGGCAGTCTTATCCGGGCTCAGATCCAGAATAAGCGCATCAATATAAGTTTTCTGAAGTCTTCTTCTGCTGAAGGAGATCGCATCCCGAGTACCGAGCTCTTTGAATAAATTAGATTCTAGTGTGCTGAGCAGGTCCTCCACCTGGTAGCCATCTGCTTTACCAAAGCGTTGATTACTAAAGGTAATTCTTTGTAGTCTGGAGGCAGAAATCAGGCTGGACAGCACGCCCTTTTGCAGGCGGTAGAGTGTCTCTTCAGTGGCAGGATGGCTGATCCGGTTTAGCACGTTGCTGTCCAATAACCAGGTCGGCGTTGTAAACAACTGATCATTTAAGAACGCGACTGCCTTGGCCTGCATGGCTTTAGGGGTAGGTTCATAGACATTTCCTGTCTGTTCAATACTCTTGGGCGTGGTCTCAATACCGCCTACATTTTTAAGGACATGTCCCATATACCGGTTAAACTGCCCGATGACCTGATTGTACATCTCTTCCATATTTGTATAGGTATCGGCCTGTTCATAAGTCCATTCCGGCAGGTTTTTGAGTACGACTTTCAGGTTTTTGATACCATACTGGCTCGCCAATACGTTATCGTCGCCCAGACATTCGCTTTGTGTCCTTGGATCGTAGGGATCCGTTTCTGTACCAAACCACAATCTGGGGTTTTTAGACAGGTTGTCAATGATCCATTTGCTGGTGATCTTATGATCCTCTTTGGGGGTTGTTGCTCCGGTATAAGCATAGCCCCATTTAATGGCCCACTCGTCGTATTCTCCGATTCTGGGATAAATGCCTTTTTTACTGATATTATCCTCTGGTTGGGCCACATAATTAAAACGGGCATAATCCATAATAGAGGGGGTATGCCCATGTGCCTCTACCCATTTTTTATTGCGGAGGAGCTCAACCGGTACGGTACTGCTGCTACCAAAATTATGACGCAGTCCCAGCGTGTGGCCGATTTCATGAGAAGAAACAAAGCGGATCAAGTCCCCCATAAGCTCATCATCAAATACCATTTTGCGCGCCCTTTTGTCAATCGGCCCTGCCTGGATCATATACCAGTCATGCACCAGCTTCATTACGTTGTGGTACCAGCCGATATGGCTTTCCAGGATCTGTCCGCTTCTGGGGTCATGTACGTTAGGACCATAGGCGTTCTCAATATCAGAAGCAAAATATCGGATCACGGAGTAACGGGCGTCTTCCATACTCATGGTCGTATCATTTTCCGGCCATGGCTTGGCCACAATGGCATCTTTGAAACCTGCTTTTTCAAAGGCTTTTGCCCAATCATTCACCCCGGCGATCAGATAGGGGCGCCATTTTTTAGGTGTCGCCGGATCTATGTAATAGACGATCTGATGGGCCGGTGTCACCAGCTCCCCGTTTTTCCATTTCTGGTAATCTTCAGCACGGGGCTGGAGATTCCACCGAACAATAAAATGCTCATCTTTAACACGTTGTTGATCATCTCCATAACGGGTAAACCCGTCGGCGAAATATCCTACCCTTGGGTCAAACAGCCGGGGCTGCATTGGCGTCTTGGGTAGTAATAGGAAAGAGTGGTTGAAACCAATGGTGACTACACCTACATCGCTGGCAGCGTCAAAAGCTTTGCTGCGGCGTCCGAACTGCCCGGGGGTTGGGGGGGCCGGTTGACTGGAGTAGGTTTTTACAGTCCTGATTTCCGTATTAATGGGATAAGTATGAATGGATTGAATAAAAGAACGGTCTTTTAACAGGCCACCAATACTTAAACCCTTGCGGGTACGGGAGGGAAAGGAAAGTGCTGGGTTATCGGCCAGGAACAGATCATTCACCTCTACCACTACTGAGTGCCCCTTGCCATAAGCTTTAATAGGGAAGGAGGCCAGATAGGGATCTACATTGGAGTTCAATACTGCTTTATAAATGGCATTGGTGGAATCTGCCATTGCGATGGTCATTTTCAGCTGTAGGAAGATATTTTTATCCGGCCCTTTGACGAAACGCACCATCTCCTGGTTGACGATCTCACCTGCATAGACCCCGGCACCCCCGGGTACTTTATCGTAACGGGTAACGACCAGGATATCCCGGTTGAAAATAGAATCGGGTATCTCAAAGAACCAGTTATTATCTACCTTATGAACCGTAAAAAGCCCTTTGGCGCTGACAGCTGAATCAGGAATGACCTCTTTGTAAGGTTTGATCGGGTTGGGTTTCTCGGGCTTTTTCTTCTCTGGTTTGTGCGTGGTATCCTTTTTGACTACCGATACAGAATCCTTGGGGATTTTGGGCAGGCTGTCTGGTTTCTGGGCAAAAGAGAAAGCCGAAAACAGTACGAGCCCTGCCACTAAGGCTAGTTTTTTGTACATTTTGGTTAAAATTAGTTATAACAATGGCGGTAAAGATAATGGTTGTTTGTTTACAAAATACTATTTTCCAAAAACGGTCAAAATGGGGTAGGGGCGGCTTTAAAGCCCTATAAATGACCTCAATAAAAAGTTAAACAAAAAAAACAAAATCAAAATTTTTTTAAAAAAATATAAAAAAGAATTTGGTCGGTAAAATAAAATATATAATTTGCTCTGCCTTTCTATGGAGTATTTGGAGGTACAGGGCTAGTTTATAATAATGTAACGAACTAATGTTCCTTATTTAAGAATTTCTTCTTAGTATTGGGGTTATTTAAAAATCATTAAACACAGTTATTCATTAAAAAACAATTTCATCATGGCTGAAATTAAACCAACTGCTCAAGCAGCAGCAAAACACGTTTCTAACGTAAAACCTAAAAAAAGCTCTAATGCAATTTCTTGGGTGGCCCCGGTTCTGGGGATTGTAATCGGTTACATTATTTGGAGGTTTGTATTAGGTAATCCGGCTAACTTTACTAAACCGGATATGAGCGGTGGCTTTTGGCCTAAACACGAGGATGCAAAGACAGGATTATCGAGGATGTATGACGGTGGTATCATCGTGCCTGTATTGATTGGTTTGTTTTTAATCGTAGTCACATTTGCTATTGAGCGTTTCCTGACGATCTCTAAAGCAACTGGTAAAGGCAATATCGGAGAATTTATCCGTAACGTACAGTTCAACCTTGCTAACAAAGACGTAGACAAAGCGATCGCACTTTGCGACAAACAAAAAGGCTCTGTCGGTAATGTAATGAAAGCCGGCCTGGGCAAATACAAAGAAATGATCACCAACAGTGAGTTGGATACAGATCAGAAAGTCCTGAACATCCAAAAAGAAATTGAAGAAGCGACAGCACTGGAATTACCTATGCTGGAAAAGAACCTGGTATTCTTGTCTACCATTGCCTCTATCGCCACACTGGTTGGTCTGTTAGGTACGGTTGTGGGTATGATCACGGCCTTTGCGGCCCTGGCAGCAAGTGAAGGTGGCAGCGCTTCTACTCAGTTATCCAAAGGTATCGCCGAAGCCCTGTATAACACGGCCTTAGGTATCGGTACTTCTGCGATCTCCATCATCATGTATAACATCTTTACGACCAGAATCGACGGTATCACTTACGGTATCGACGAATCAGGTTTCACTTTGACTCAGAGCTTTGCTTCTATCTATAAATAATCGGTGCTGAGCATTGATTAGGCAAGCCGCGCGCCCAGCTGCAGCCACTCAGGTGGCTGCAGCGCCGCAGCGACCACTTTTTTTTAGAAATAAATAAAAAGTTTTATGGAATCGGGATGCGACCTGCATCTATATTATAGAAGAAATTAAAAAAATAACAATGGGAAGAGCCAAAGTAAAACGCAAAAGTACGAATGTAGATATGACGGCGATGTGTGACGTTGCGTTTCTTTTGTTGACTTTCTTCATCTTAACGACGAAGTTTAAGCCCGACGAAAAGATTCCTATCACGACACCTTCTTCTGTCGCTTCTAAAATAGCTCCGGAGAAGAATTTCATTTTGATCTCTCTGGATAAAAATGGTCATGCTTTTTTGAACAGTGATATGGTTCCCGTCAAAGAACAGGCCCTGGATCTGATCAATCAGGAACAGAACCTGGGCCTGACGCCCGGAGAAATCCATAAACTGGCGATCATGCCAGTTATCGGAACGAGTTTCAATAATCTGAAAGCATACAGCCAGTTGCCCAATGAGCAACTTAATGACAAATTGCCGGGTATTCCAATCCAGGATACGGCCAACAATCAGTTAAAGGTCTGGATGAAGGCATTTGTTTCCGTTCAGCAAGGGTTAGGTGCCGATGATCCGCAAAAGAAAATGGCCATTATCCTGAAGGGCGATAATGTAGCCAAATTCCCTGAGTTTAAGAACGTAATCGCTGCCTTAACGGAGAACAGCATCCTGGAGTTCCAGATGGTGACCAATCCGGAAGGCGTGCCAAGCGGTACTGAACTTTGGAAAAAAGCACAGGCTGAAGGAGCGACGGTGACTCCTGTAAACGGTTAAATTAATTTTTAAAAACTTTAAAAGCAATATCCTATGGCAGAAATGGATACCTCGTCGAAAGACACGGGGAAAAAGGGTCCTGGGGTCAAGAAAGGAAAAAAGATGTCCACGAGAGTGGATTTGACCCCCATGGTGGATTTAGGATTTTTGTTGATTACATTTTTCATGTTTACAACAACAATGAGTCAGCCTACTTCCATGAATCTTAAAATGCCGGATGACAATAAAGACACAAAAGAACAAAATGTCAAGCAATCCGGTGCACTGACCATCTGGTTAGGCGCTAAAGACAGACTGTACTATTACGAAGGTGAATTAAAGCCAGATTTGTCGAACGTTCAGGTATCAAATTACAAAGATATTCGTAAGGTGATCCTGGAAAAGAAAGCTGCCGTTGCAAATCCGGATGACGTTTTTATGATCGTCATGCCGGGTAATCAGAGCACTTACAAAAATATCATAGATATTCTGGATGAGTTTTCTATCGATGTGGTTGAAAGATATGCTTTGGTGAATAAGGTCGATACCGCTTATTCTGCGGATATCGATAAAATGGATGCGATAGCAGATCAGGCTGGTCAATAATAAGCACTGGACATGCAAAGAATATTTGCTGATATCCGTTGAGTATTACTGGCTTAAACAATTAAACAAATTTTTAAAATGGACGCAAATAAAATATTAAGCTCGAGCGATCTGGATATCCTGTTTGACGGCAGGAATAAGGAGTACGGGGCTTATGAACTGCGGAAAACATATGCCAAAAGAATACGGATTGCGCTGTTGGGAACGCTTGCAATGGTAGTCTTATTCGTGGCCTCTATGTTCATCAAACCCAAGAATGATGATGCCGCAGCTAAAAAGTTTGAAGTGAAGGATGTCAAGATTGAAAACTACAAGAAGCCGCCTCCACCCAAAAAAGCCCCACCGCCGCCGCCGCCGCCAAAGGCAGCACCTCCTAAAATCGAAATGAAACAGTTTACTGTTCCTAAGGTCGTAAAGGATGAATTGGTGAAACCAGATGAGAAACCGCCTAAACAAGATGAAAAAATCACAGTAGGTCCGGTAACACAACATGGTCTGAAAATGGATGGTGCATTAGCAGCACCACCTGAAGTTAAAGGTATCGGTGGTACCGGTAAAGGCCCTGGGTCAGGGGGTACAGGTGATGGAGACTATAACAAGGAGTTTACTTCCGTACAGGTAGAAGCTAAGTATCCCGGTGGTCCGGCAGCCTGGAAAAAGTATCTGGAAAGGAACCTGCGTCAGCAGACACCTGTAGATAATGGAGCGCCTCCCGGCCAGTACGTTGTTGTGGTATCTTTTCTGGTCGCTAAAGATGGTACAACTTCCGAAGTTAAAGCCATCTCTGCTCCGGATCCGGATTACGGAACTTCTGATGAAGCGGTACGCGTAATCGAAAGAAGCGGTAAGTGGCAGCCTGCCATCCAGAACGGACGCCAGGTAATTTACCGTGAAAAGCAAAAAATCATCTTCCAGGTTTCTGAATAGTATTCAGGCGCGGGAAATGTAATCAATTGAAGTCCGGGCTCAGACAGTAGGTAACTACTGATTTGAGCCCGGGCTTTTTATGTCTGGGCTGTTGTGAAACTCCGGGATCTTTCTACTGTATTGCGTCAAGATAATTCTATGAAAAACCTTATGGAATTCAGTCTTGTTTTGCATCTATATAGTACGGGCTGCAACATAGAACTAACGGACTTATGAGTGTTCTTGCCCTATCATTTTTAATGTCATGGCCATGGCATCTCTGCCTGTTTGCTTTTTCACAGGAAGCAGGTTGACATCTGAACCACTGCAGACTCAGATACTGTGTTGTATTGTTTTCTTGAACCGTATCTATTCACTGTAAAAATTAATTAAGATGGATGCCAAAGATATTATGCGCGCCAGTCAGCTGGATATTCTGTTTGACGGCAAAAACAAAGATTATGGAGCTTATACGCTTAGAAAAAACTATCATAAACGCATCGAACTGGCAATGGTGGTTACCGGCCTGCTCGTACTTTTGTTTGTAGGAGGTACACTATTGCCCCATAAACAAATTGAACCGGCCGCTCCTCAGGTATTTGTAGGTCCCACCGTGAAGCTAAAAACTTATAAAAAGCCAGAAAAGCCCAAAGTTATTCCCCCACCCACCACAAAGGCACCTCTCAAGGTAGCCATGCAAAAGCTTACCGTACCGAATGTGGTGGATGATCGTCTGGTAAGGCCCGATGAGATGCCGCCCAAACAGACAGACAAGATCAAAGTGGGGCCTGTTACCCAAACTGGTGTAAATATGGATGGATTATTAACGGCGCCTCCGGAAGTAAAAGGCATCAGTGGCAATGGTAAAGGTATGATAGGCAGTGTCAATGATAATGCTGATTATCAAAAAGAATTCAAAGTGGTTCAGGTCGAAGCCCGATATCCGGGAGGACAGGAGGCCTGGAAGAAATATCTGGAACGAAACTTGCGTCGTCAGGTCGCCGTTGATAATGGTGCTTCCCCAGGATTATATGCTGTCGTTGTTTCCTTTTTGGTGGCCAGAGACGGATCCACCTCTGAGGTTACAGTCGTTTCTGCACCGGACCCTGATTTTGGAACCGCTGCAGAGGCAATTCGCGTTATTGAGCATAGCGGTAAATGGCAGCCGGCCATACAAAACGGGCGAAGTGTCATCTACCGGGAGAGGCAGAAGATCATTTTTCAGGTTAGCGAATAGTATAAACGGGATTTGATATTAGAGCACCTCCTTGCATACCGTGATAAAACGGAGCATTGCGTATGACAGCGTGCCGGGCGCCTACCTGCCCGGCACGCTGCGTCCGTCATTATGACAAGTGGTTGTTATAAAGGTTTCACCGGGAAGGTCAATTGGGAAAAGTATATTATTTTTGGAGAATTAAGTACGCCTACTGCATGAAAGATATAGATAAAAAATCGCTGGTTGATAAAATAGAAAAAAAACTGGTCGAATTGCTCTCCAGCAAGGAGTACACGATCGGTGCTGTGATCCCGAAAGAAATAGAGCTCGCGGAGCGCCTTGGTGTCAGCCGTACTGTTGTACGCGAAGCACTATCACGGTTGCGAACACGTGGGATGATTGAGTCACGTAAAAAAAGAGGCTCCGTGATTACGAGCCCGGATATTGTATCGGTTATCGAAAAGGGGATGAATCCCGATATGCTGGATCAAAAAACGCTGAAAGATATTTTTGAAATGCGTCTGGCGCTCGAGATTGGGATGGCGGATTTTATCATTAAACGAGTCACACAGGAAGATATCACAGCGCTGAAAGCGATTGTCGCCAGGGAGGCGCCATTGGTAGCACCCAATACATTTTCCATAGATGAGGAGATCGCGTTTCATAGCAAGCTTTATGAAATATCGGATAATGATACGATGAAGGGATTTCAGAAGATGCTATTACCGATCTTTAACTATGTACATAGCAGCGGGATGCTCAATGATATGCCCGTTTTCAAGAAAATTGTCACCCACAGTGACTTGGTCACCCTTATAGAAACCGGTTCTGCTGACAAGTTACGAAAAGGAATGCGGCAGCATTTAAACGGCCATTTTAAACGGATCTTTTGATGCCGGGGCCTGCATCCATAAGTTAACCCCCTTAATACCCACAGTTTATATGCTAGCGCAGCCACGCCGTCAGTTCAATAGCGATTTTAACCAGGAGAAATACCAGGAGTATCTGCATTTGCTGAAAGCAGATTTCCCCGATGCGTTGGATTTTAGAGTGGCGGAAACGCCAGTCTTCATATCGACTGGTTTTTTGCATAAAATGCAGGTTGTTTGTGACTACATTATTGATCAGGTTAAGTCACCCCATTTTATGCGGAGGACAGAAATGGCGATCCCAGAAGGCCTGAAAGTGCCCGGGGATGAGGGATACCCCCATTTTCTTATATTTGACTTTGGGATTTGCGATGACAAGGACGGAAATTACAGCCTACAACTAATAGAAATGCAGGGTTTTCCAACCTTATTTGCCTATCAGCTTCAGCAGTATAAAGCAGCGGCAACAGCTTACCGGCTACCGGAAGGCTTTACTCCTTTTATGGAGAACTTTGATGACGAAAAAGTAAAATCGATCCTGGGGGAGCTATTAAAAGGGAAGGAGAATAAAGACAATACATACCCACATACTATTTTACTCGAACTATTCCCCGAAAAACAGAAAACGCGTATAGACTTTCTGTACACAGAAAAATATTTTGACATCCCAACTGTTTGCCTGACGGAACTCAGAAAAAAAGGAAGCCAGCTATATTATAACAGGAATGGCAGGGATATCAGGATTGACCGGATCTATAACCGGCTGATATTCGATGAGCTCTCCGGTCAGCCACCCGAGGTGCGAAAACAGGCAGAAATGCTCATGGAGCCACTGGATATCACATGGATTACCCATCCTAACTGGTTTTACCGGCTTAGCAAGTTTACATTGCCATTACTGTCAAACCCCGGGATACCCGAAACCAGATTGCTTTCTGATTTTACGACTTTTCCCGGAGATCTGGAAAACTATGTACTGAAACCGTTATTTTCTTTCGCCGGCAATGGTGTTGTTATTGATGTGACAGAGGCAGACATAGCCTCGGTACCCGTTGAACAATATAGTAATTATATATTGCAGAAGAAGGTTAATTATGCCCCGGTGATCCGGACTCCGGATACAGCAGCCAAGGCTGAGATCCGGTTGTTTTATGTCTGGCCGGAAGGTGCGGACCGACCAATAGCCATTTGTAATCTGGCAAGACTTACAAAGGGAAATATGGTCGGAGTAGCCCAGAATAAAAATAAGAGCTGGGTAGGGGGGAGTTTTGCATTATTTGGTGAGGGAGAAGGTTGAATCCTTAGAAAAAAGTTAAATATCCTCCGTAAAATGAATTTCTCAGCGGCAAGGAAAATTCATTTTGCCGGTAATGATACAATTCGTACCTTTGTTGCCCTTTAAAATTGGGTAAATAAACAGATAAAATAGGAAAATGGCCAATTTCTTCCTGTTTTTATCTGCTGTTTGCCTCGACTTAATTAAGTAAAACCGGTTAAAATCAGATATGTCATCAACTAAAGTTACCAACAGGATCAGCTTCGGTAAAACCAAACACCTGGCTGAAACCCCTGACCTATTAGACATTCAGCTTGAATCTTTCCGCGAATTTTTCCAATTAGAAACAACGCCCGATAAGCGTAATAACGAAGGCCTCTTCCGTGTATTTAAAGAGAACTTTCCTATTACCGATACGCGTAATATCTTCATGTTGGAGTTCCTGGATTATTTTGTGGATCCTCCCCGTTATTCTATTGAAGAATGTATGGAGCGCGGACTCACCTATGCTGTACCGTTAAAAGCCAAATTACGGTTAAGTTGTAACGATGAGGAGCACGTAGATTTCCAGACCATTGTACAGGATGTATTCTTAGGAAACATTCCTTACATGACCCCTAGAGGTACCTTTGTGATCAATGGTGCTGAGCGTGTTATCGTATCCCAATTGCACCGTTCACCCGGTGTATTCTTTGGGCAGTCTACACACCCCAACGGAACGAAGATCTATTCTGCCAGAGTGATTCCTTTCAAAGGTGCCTGGATGGAATTTGCGACAGACATTAATAATGTGATGTATGCCTATATCGACCGTAAGAAGAAATTCCCGGTTACTACCTTACTTCGTTCTATCGGATTTGAGACAGATAAGGATATTCTGACATTATTTGGTATGGCCACTGAAGTGCCTGCCGATAAAAAATCCCTGGAAAAACATGAAGGCCAGAAACTCGCTGCCCGTGTCCTGAAAGCATGGGTAGAAGATTTTGTGGATGAGGATACCGGGGAAGTCGTTTCTCTGGAAAGAAACGAAGTAGTACTGGAACGTGATACTGTACTGGATGAAGAAAGCATCCAGCTGATCGCTGACCTGGAAGTGAAAAGCGTATTTATCCAGCGTGAAGACGTTGGTGGAGACTACGCTATCATCTATAATACCCTGAATAAGGATACCACCAACTCAGAACTGGAAGCCGTTCAGTTTATCTACCGTCAATTGCGCGGTGCTGATGCGCCGGATAATGAGACTGCCCGTGGTATTATTGATAAATTATTCTTCAGTGACAAACGTTATGACCTGGGTGAAGTCGGTCGCTATAAAATTAATCGTAAGCTCGACGTCAAGCAGAAATTACAGAACAAAGTCCTGACCAAAGAAGATATTATTGAAATCATCAAGTATCTGGTACGCCTGACCAATGGTAAAGCAGAAATTGATGATATCGATCACCTGAGCAATCGTCGTGTAAGAACGGTAGGTGAGCAGTTATATGCGCAGTTCGGTGTTGGTTTGGCCCGTATGGCCAGAACCATCCGCGAAAGAATGAATGTACGTGATAATGAGGTGTTTACGCCGGTTGACCTGATCAATGCCCGTACCCTGTCCTCTGTGATCAATTCATTCTTTGGTACTTCTCAGCTCTCTCAGTTCCTGGATCAGACCAATCCGCTTTCCGAGATCACCCACAAACGCCGTATCTCCGCACTGGGACCCGGTGGTCTGAGTCGCGAACGTGCCGGATTTGAGGTGCGTGACGTACACTATTCTCACTATGGTCGTCTTTGTACCATTGAAACGCCGGAAGGACCGAACATTGGTTTGATTTCTACGCTTTGTGTACACGCGAAAATTAATGATATGGGCTTTATTGAAACGCCGTATCATGAAGTGCACGAGGGCAAAGTGGATTTGAAGCATTTGAAATTCCTGAGCGCAGAAGAGGAAGATGAGGCCAAGATTGCCCAGAGCAGCGCGCCATTAGATGATAAGGGTGTGTTTGTGGATGAGCGTATCATCAGTCGTGAGACGGGTGACTTCCCTGTACTGGACAGAAGTGATGTGGAATATATGGACGTGGCACCTAACCAGATTGTTGGTCTGAGTGCCTCTTTGATTCCCTTCCTGGAACATGATGATGCCAACCGTGCCCTGATGGGATCGAACATGCAGCGTCAGGCGGTTCCATTATTATTACCACAGGCACCTATTGTAGGGACTGGCCTGGAAGGCAAAGCCGCGCGTGATGCCCGTATCCAGATCCATGCTGAAGGAGATGGCGTTGTTGAATTTGTTGATGCTAAAGAGGTGCATGTAAGATATAACAGAAACGATGCAGACAGACTGGTTAGCTTTGAAGATGACCTGATTGTCTATAAGCTCACGAAGTTTATCAAAACCAACCAGGCAACCTCCATTAATCTGCGCCCGGCCGTTAAGAAAGGGCAGCATGTGAAGAAAGGAGACTTCCTGACAGAAGGTTATGCGACCAAGGACGGAGAACTGGCCCTGGGACGTAACATGCAGGTAGCCTTCATGCCTTGGAAAGGATACAACTTTGAAGATGCCATCGTAATTAACGAGAAAGTTGTCAGAGAAGACTTGTTCACTTCCATACATATTGAAGAGTATGAATTGGAAGTACGTGATACCAAATTAGGGGAAGAAGAGTTAACCGCTGATATTCCCAATGTATCTGAGGAAGCGACTAAGGACCTGGACGAGCATGGTATTATCCGTATCGGTGCTACTGTTCGCGAAGGGGATATCCTGATCGGTAAAATCACTCCTAAAGGTGAAAGCGATCCGACACCGGAGGAAAAGCTCCTGAGAGCGATTTTCGGAGATAAAGCAGGTGATGCCAAGGATGCTTCTCTGAAAGCACCTAATGGTACTGAAGGGGTGGTCATCGACAAAAAACTCTTCCAGAGAGCGAAAAAAGACAAGAACGGTAAGATCCGTGAGAAAGCCCAACTGGAAAAGATCGAGAAAGTACATAATGAAAACGCAGCCGGACTGAAAACGCTGCTCCTGGAAAAATTGCAAACCCTGCTGAAGGAAAAATCTTCTGCCGGTGTAAGTAACAATTTTGGAGAAATGCTGATCGGTAAAGGAGCGAAATTCAATCAGAAGAATCTCGGTTCCGTCGATTATCAGAACGTCAATCCATTAGGATGGACTTCTGATGAAACGGTTGATAATCAAATCAATATCCTGTTACATAACTACAATATCAAGTACAACGAAGAACTGGGACGTTATAAGAGAGAGAAATTCAATATCTCTATCGGAGACGAACTGCCTGCGGGTGTGCTGAAGCTGGCCAAAGTATACTTAGCTGTTAAGCGTAAGCTGAAAGTAGGGGATAAAATGGCGGGCCGCCACGGAAACAAGGGTATTGTGGCCAAGATTGTAAGAGCAGAAGATATGCCGTTCATGGAAGACGGTACACCGGTAGATATCGTCCTCAATCCATTGGGGGTACCTTCCCGTATGAATATCGGACAGATCTATGAGACTATCCTGGGATGGTGCGGTAAGAATCTGGGGGTCAAGTTTGCAACGCCGATCTTCGACGGTGCAGAACCGGAAGAAATCGCAGAATACTGTGAGAAAGCCGGTATTCCATCCATGGGTCATACTTATCTGTATGATGGCGAAACCGGTGAGCGCTTTGATCAGAAGGCCACTGTTGGTGTGATCTATATGATCAAACTGCACCACATGGTCGATGATAAGATGCATGCCCGTTCAATCGGGCCATACTCTCTGATTACTCAGCAGCCACTCGGTGGTAAGGCTCAGTTTGGTGGTCAGCGTTTCGGGGAAATGGAAGTTTGGGCACTTGAAGCATACGGTGCGGCCAACATCCTGCAGGAGTTGTTAACCATTAAATCTGATGACATCATCGGTCGTGCCAAGACTTATGAGGCCATCGTTAAGGGAGACAACCTGCCGAAGGCTGGTATCCCTGAATCCTTCAATGTACTGGTACATGAGTTACGAGGATTAGGTCTGGATCTTAAATTTGATTAATAGCAGCGGCGGTAACGCCTCCTGACAGATAACAAAAGCCCGCAAACATGCAAATTCAATATGCATGTTGCGGGCTTTTTGTTTGTAATTTGATTGAGGGAAGAACCAAAGCTGCTAATATGAATAAGAACGACCCTGCCTGTGGTGCTTTCGACGATGTCTGTTTTTTGACTGCTGCTCTATGAAAGAGGTATATTTTTCCCATTTATTTTTCGACTTCCCCCAAATGCCTATCCTCACTGCATTACAGATGTGAATAACCTGACTAAAATATTCCCTGCTAAAATTGGTAAAAGGAGCCCTTATACGGACTTTTGCAATAGCGATTATGAAAAACAGAAGCTTCCATTCGAAAGATAGCTTGCTATAATATTTTTCCAATTACTCCCTTTTGGGTTGTTGATTGTAAAATGGGGTCTGACATCTCGTTTTGAAGGGCAATTGACCTTATGTGCTGCCCATTGAACTTGTTTGAAAAAGCAGGTAAAGAATTATTGTTTATTCACTTTAAATGACATTGTATAATGAAATCTACGTTTTCACCCCAACCCCGCCCGCCAAAAGGGCG
Organism: Arachidicoccus terrestris; assembly: GCF_020042345.1. Taxonomy (NCBI): domain Bacteria; kingdom Pseudomonadati; phylum Bacteroidota; class Chitinophagia; order Chitinophagales; family Chitinophagaceae; genus Arachidicoccus; species Arachidicoccus terrestris. The sequence continues at coordinate 1,643,836 of NZ_CP083387.1, read as the reverse complement.
ATATTTCGATTTGATGACCTGGCACGGATTCGACAAGATATTTAATGCCCAACATGATTATAGCCGGTTTCTCGCCTTTGCAAATGCCATTTTTGGGAGCAAACATTTTTTTAGTGATGCGGAGTTTGTCTCAGGAGATTCTTTTTTACTCGTTCCTCCGTCTGTGAAAGCAAAAAAATTTGACATCCTCTGTAAGGTGCGTTCCAGGGCATTGATAATAGCAGAACGGGCCAGGTATAAAACGAAGGACTTCGACAAAAGAAATATAGAGCGGTTAGAAGTGGCCATTGGTAACAGCAGGCAGGACAAGGAAAAGCCACGGTTTGATTCCTTTGTCAATATTAATATTGCGGATTTTATTGTCTGGGAGGACCGGGAAGAGCCTATTCATATTGTGGGGCTGGCCGCTGTTGACGAGCGGCCTGAAGATATATTAAATATAACCATTGAGTTGCCGAAGTTCAATAAAGATATTGATGAGCTGGAAACAGAGCTGGATAAATGGCTCTATTTATTAAAGAACATGCCTTATCTCAGCAAGCGGCCTGCCGTTTACGATACGCCGGTATTCAAAGAACTGTTCAAATGCGCGAAACTTCCCTTGTAATACTGTTTCGGAAGATCAGTTGACCAACTGGAATCTGTTGTGAAGGAACAGGCGGAGAACCGGCGTAAAGAATTGCTATTTTATAACCATTTAAATTGTATAGAATCATGTCTAATCATCTTGGAAGTTATATGCTGAATGATGTGCTGAAGTCTGCATTGAAACTGGGCATATTTGAAAAACTTGAAAAGGATACGACCAGGGCTTTTTTGAAAGAAATATTCATCACCTGTGTCGACTATGATTGTAACCACGGAGAAATTCTGGAAGATATTGCCGGAGATTTCGAGATCTGTTATTGCTGCCTTGAGTATGATAAACCATTGCAAGATGGCTTATGTCAAAAATGTGATGACTGGGAAGACTAAATGGAAGGCACTGTTTCCATGAGCCCTTATTACACTGCGATTTAAACAGGTTTCTTATTTACATGAGCCCGCATATTTGCAAATGATGCATGCGGGCTTTCTTGTGCGACTTTAAAAGGTATTGTAGGAGGATATGGGTTGTAGACTCAATCGAGGCTTGACTGAAGGTAAAGACAGACGGCAAGCCTGAATGACGCCGGTCAACACAATATAACAGGAGCTACTGGTTTAAATAAATTCTCGGTATGTCCATGGGGAGTCTGGTAAGTAGCTCGTAATTGAGTTGGTTGGACAGCTCACCGAATGAGGCAACGGAGATTTCCAGATCATCCGCCGCCCCAATAAGCACGACTTCATCCCCCACCTGTGCATCCTGTACTTGCTGAAGCGATATGACAAATGAATTCATATTGACATTGCCCAGGACCGTTGTTCTGACGCCCCGGATCAATACTCTCCCGGAATTGCTCAGTGTGCGGCTATAGCCATTGCTGTATCCCACCGGAACGATGCCGACCTGCATATCTTCAGATGCCTGGTAGCTGTTACCATAGCCGATAAATTCGCCCATGGAAACTTTTTTGATGGCCATCAGCCGGCTTTTCCAGGTGATGACCCGGTGGAGGTTAAAGTTCGGCAGTTTATTGCTTCTCAAATATTCAATTTTAATTTCCGGGGAGGGCCAGAATCCATACTGTAAAATGCCGATCCGGACCAGGTCAAAACGCATTTTCACAAGCCGAATGGCTGCGGCGCTGCAGCAGGTATGCGTGCGTTCAGGCGTCAGTCCCGCCTGAAGAAATAACTTACGTGTTTTGACAAAGCGCTTCTGCTGCCTTTCAATTCTCAGGTAATTGGCAATGCTTTCTGCTCCGGCAAAATGTGTACAGAGGCCACTGAAAACATAATGCATCTTGTTAGCCATCAGAAAAGGAATGACCTCTTTGATGACTGTCTGTTGGTTAAAGCCTGTTCTATTCATGCCTGTCTCCAGCTCCAGATGGATTTTTGCAGGAATATTGAGTACTGCGGCCAATGAAATCGCTTCCTTAAGCCGCCCCATGTCAAAAACAAAAAAGGAAAATCCTGACCGAATGACCCATTCTAACTGTCCGGGAGCAATATCACCCATGATCATCATCTCAGAGGTTTTTTCTCTGAGTACGCTACTTACCCGTGCAGCTTCGCCGGTGCTGAAAACAGAAAAATGCCGTATACCAAGCTTCTCTGCGAGCGGAACGAACGCTTCTATACCATGCCCGTATGCATTTCCTTTGACAACCGAAGAAATTTCTACATCGGGCCCCATTTCCTGACGTAAAAAATCAAGATTAAAGGCCAGTGCCTCCGGGTTTAAAACAATCTCACTGGTGTTTTCCATAGTGGCTTAGTCCTCTTTGTTTAAATAGTCTCGTAATACCTTTTCAAATATATCGCTGGCCGGTGCTATTAATTCATCCACAAAATCATAGTCTGGATTATGCAAGGCCGGATGATCTTCGCCGGCGCCCATACCAAACATGGCTCCTTTGAACTGCCGGGTAAATAATCCAAAGTCCTCACCCCATTTCATGGGGTTCGGCAGAAACTGAACGGATAGCTCCAGAGACAAGGCAGCAGCCTTGATCTGATTGACGACAGACGCATCATTCTCATTGGCTTCAAAGCGTTCGGTCCAGCCAATTTGTGTTCCAAGTCCGAATTCAGTACCGATAGACTCTGCCAGTCTTTCCATTTCATGGGATCGTTTGTCCAGCAGTTTATTTTCCCAGGACCGGATAGTCAGGTGAATTTCGCCATCTCCTGCAGTGATACCATAGGACTTTTCACCCATGTGTATATAGACAGGAGATACCAGAAAGAAATTTGCGGCTTGTGGGTCGGTGCGGGCCATTTCCAATGCCTTTTGCAAAAAAACAGCAATGGCAGGTGCTGCACAGATACCTGTCTCTGGTTGGGCTGCATGGCTGGTTTTGCCCTTGTACTGGACGATGATCGATCGGACTGCAGGCGTAAAGTTGCCTTCGCGTATTAGCACGCTTCCTTTTTTATAACCCGGTATATTATGTAAGGCCACTACCTGATCCGGCCCTTTGTTACCGACAATTTTCTTAAATACCGGATCAGATAATACGGCTCGTGCGCCTTCACCATTTTCTTCCGCCGGTTGAAAGAGCAGATAGGCTGTACCTTTCGTTAGAGGACGCTGATGCAATAGCCAGGCTAACCGGGCTAAAATGGCCATGTGGCCATCATGGCCACATTTATGGCTCTTGCCTGGGTAGGTAGATCTGTGTTCAAAGGTGTTGCTCTCCTGAATGGGAAGGGCATCCAGCTCTGCCCTGATAAGCATACGCTTTCCAGGTTTGCCGCCTTTATACACCAGGACTAAGCCGTTGCCGCCTACTTCATGTATTTCTGTAGGAGAGAAGGGTTCTACAAATGCACGTAACAGCTCCCGGGTGGCAGCCTCATTACCGGAAATGTCGGGAAACCGGTGCAGCATTTTTCTGAAGTCTATAAAATGTTTTAATTCCATAAAAGAATATTTAAGTGACGCAGCACCTTGAAACAGCCAATGAGAGGTAAAAGGCGTTATGGAAATAAGAACCGGTCAATGAACAAAGAGGCACAGACCTTGCCACAATCGTCCAGTTTTCGAGATGCCAGCTGATAGTATTATAAATACCCCTTCCTAAACAAATTTACCAAAATTATGCGGGGATACAGCAGCAAGAAAGGTTAAAAGGTTGTAAGACAGTCAAATCAGATATTACAATGATTTGGCAAGCAAAAAGTCTTAAATGAATAACGGAATGGCGATTGCCGTCATCACTTAAGACTTAATGAAATATGAACCACAACTTATAAAACTTCGTTATTTATCCGGCATTAAAGACAGATACCGGCTAACTCCAGACTGCGGCGTTTCGCATTACGGGAATCAATTTCCTCAATAATGCCATCGGCAGCCAGAATCAGGGAGACGCCGTTTTCTTTCCACCAGTTATCTTTTTGCAGTTTTGCAAAATGTATAACACCTGTCAGATAGCTTCTTTCCAGCCCAGCATGCCACTCTTCAATCCACTCAAAATCTTCCTTACGGATCTTTTTAATATCATCAAAACTAATATAGACCCTGACATAGAAATCACTGGTTAGTTCCTTAGGTGTATGATGATAAAGTTTCTTGTATTCGTATTTATAACCATAACGTAAGGCTGAGACGTCACTCATTACAGCCGAACCGGTGGCCAGACTGCCCGCCCCCTTGCCATAGAAGAACTGACGGTCAGCAAACCCGCTTTCAATAACCACTCCATTAAATTCATTTTTGACAAAAGCCAGCTGATCGTCCAGCTTCACAAACTCCGGGAGCACATAGGCGGCAACCTTGCCGTTAAGCAAAGTCTTAGCCTGGGCTACCAGTTTAATGTCAAACCCCTTCTCTTTGGCTACCATTGCATCGGAGAGCTGTATATTCTGTATACCGGAGAAAAGGATCTTGTCAATGGTTTCAACAATGCCATAGGCATGATTGAGCAAAATCACCCATTTATTGACTGCATCAAACCCTTCAACGTCCAGGGAAGGGTCGCTTTCCGCAAAGCCTAATTGCTGTGCCAATATCAGGGCATCCTGAAAACCAATCTTATCATCAAACATCTTGGTCAGGATAAAGTTGGTCGAGCCATTGACGACAGCACGGATAGAATGCAGTAAGTCATTGTCATAATACTCTTCAAGATTGCGGATCACCGGAATAGAGGCACAGGCCGCCGCTTCGCAAAGGAATGGCTGGCCGGTTTGTTTTTGCAGTTCCAGTAATTCTGCCAGGTGTTCTGCCACCATTTTTTTACTGGCACTGACAACCGCTTTACCGTTTTTAAGCGCGGTGCTGACAATCTCATAGGCTGCTTGTGAATCATCAATTACTTCGACGATGACATTAATTTCCGGATCATTCAGTAACACATCCCTTTCAGTTGTAAAAAGCTCTTCCGGTGCATTTCTTTTCTTACCCGGATGCTTGATACAGGACTTTTTGATGCGGGCATTCAGAGAAGGGGTCTGTTGCAGGATCTTATAGAGACCTTCTCCAACGACGCCGAATCCAAACATGCCTATGACGATGTCTTTATGTTTATTATTCATTTGGGTTTAATTTTTGGGGGTTAAAAAGCGTGCTATTAATTTTTCAATCGTATCGAATTCAAGTAAGAAGCCATCGTGACCATACATAGAGTTAATAATATGCACTTCCGCATCTTTTATATGTTCGGCCAGATAAAGCTGTTCATCCGGCGGGAAAAGTATGTCTGTAAAAATGCCGATGATGAGTGTCCTCGCATTGATTAAACCCAGCGCCTGTTCAACGGATCCACGGTTTCTCCCGACATTGTGGCTATCCATAGACCTGCTGAGCGAATGGTAACTGAAGGCATTAAAACGCCTGGCCAGCTTTTCACCCTGATAACGCTGATAGGTCTCTGCCCTGAAAATCTGACTGTCTATCTGTTTATCCGCTGTTTCCGGACTAAATCCCTGCTGTGTCTTATTATAGGCGGTATAGTCGCGATAGGATAATAACGCAATGGAACGGGCTACCTTCATACCGTTATAGCCGGCATCCGCGCTTTTAGAGGACCAGGTACAGTCACTTTCAATTGCCATTCTCTGGGAAGCGTTCAGGGCAATACCCCAGGGCGAATGCCTGGCATTGGTGCCAATGGGAATAATATTTTCAAAACGGTCTGGTTCCATAATAGCCCATTCCAGTAATTGCATGCCGCCCATGGAGCCCCCAATACCTATCCAGATTTTGTCGATGTCCAGATGGGCACGAAGATGTTGGTAGGTGCTGATCATATCACGCAGCGTAAACAGGGGAAATTCATGATAGTACGGCTCTCCGGTATTAGGATCTGTATCCAGCGGATAGGTGCTCCCATAGTGACTGCCGGGCATATTCACGCAGATAATAAAATGCTCTTTGGGGTCGAAGATCTTGTTGTCTCCGACCAGTCCCGGCCACCAGTCGGCAGCTTCGCTGCTGGCGGTCAGGGCATGGAAAACCCAGACAACATTGTCTTTCGCTGCATTCAGCGTACCATAGGTCGTGTATTGCAAATGAAAACCCGGGAGTACCACGCCACTTTCGAGTGTAATGGGGTCCGAGTGTTGGTAAATAAGTTGATCCACTTGTATTGTTTGTTCCATTTGTATATAAAAGAAGGCAAATCCTGTCATCAGGATCTGCCCCGCATAACTTTAATCCAGGGCTGCGATAGCCTGTCTGAAATCTTCAATAATATCATCAATATGCTCAAAGCCCACACTGACACGGATCAGGTTAGGCAGCACGCCTGCTGCTTTCTGATCTGCCTCGCTCAGTTGTTCGTGCGTGGTGGATGCCGGATGAATAACAAGAGTTTTGCCATCTCCGACATTCGCTAATAAAGATGCCAGTTTGAGGTTATTAATCACCTTTAAGGCGCGTTCTTTATCGCCTTTAACACCAAAGTTCAAAACTCCGCCGGCACCTTTGGGAAGATATTTTTTTGCCAGCTCGTAATAGGGGCTGCTCTCCAGTCCGGGATACCATACGAAATCTACTTGGTTATTTTCTTCCAGCCATTTGGCGAGCGCCAGAGTATTGGAAACGGTCCTTTCCATTCTGAGGCTAAGGGTTTCCAGACCCTGAAGCAATAAGAATGAATTAAAGGGACTAGGAGCCGGCCCGAAATCTCTAAGGCCCTCCACGCGTGTACGGATCGCAAATGCGATATTAGGTAAGCCTAGGGGGTTGTTTACGCCAAAGGTTTGGGCAAAGTTGAGCCCGTGATAACTTTCGGAAGGTTCTGAGAACTGCGGGAACTTACCATTACCCCAGTCATAGTTGCCACCATCGATCACGACGCCTCCTATGGAGGTGCCGTGACCACCAATCCATTTAGTGGCGGCATGGGTAATCACATTGGCGCCCCATTCAAAGGGACGGAAAAGGTACCCGCCAGCTCCAAATGTGTTATCTACGATAAAAGGGATATCATGTTTTTGAGCTACGGCGGCTATTTTTTCAAAATCAGGGATATTGAGTCGTGGGTTTCCCAAGGTTTCCAGATAAATTGCCTTGGTATGTTCATCGATCTGGGCTTCAAATGCCTCAGGCTTGTCGCCGTCTGTGAACTTGACTTTTATGCCCAGGCGTTTAAAAGACACGCTGAACTGGTTATAAGTACCGCCATATAAGAAGGGAGAGGAAACAAAATTGTCACCCGTCTGAAGGATATTGGTTAAAGCCAGAAACTGCGCAGACATGCCAGAAGCAGTGGCGACTGCTGCGACACCACCTTCCAGGGCCGCTATGCGCTGCTCAAACACATCGGTGGTGGGATTCATGATACGGGTATATATATTGCCGAATTCTTTCAATCCAAAGAGGTTGGCTGCATGTACGACGTCATTAAATACAAAAGAAGTTGTCTGGTAGATGGGCACTGCACGAGAAAGCGTAGTCGCTTCAACGGGTTGACCTGCATGAAGTTGCAAGGTTTCAAATTTAAGTTTACTCATGAAAGTAAAAATTTAGAAGTTTTAGTAACAAAAAACTGAAAAAATCTGAAGGAGGGCAGGTCTTATGCCTGCGGGCGAAGATAGCGCAGCTGAAAAGCTTATGCGCCCATACACATACAACAACAGCACATTGCAGGCGCAATGGACATCATACGAATGGCTTGTATATTTGTTGTTTTTTGCATTTTACTCCACAAATTTAATAGATTAATTTTTTAATTACCAAATAAAATCTTGAGGCAATCTCACTCATAGAGCTACAACTCATTGGTTATCTTCTTCTTAATGCCGTTAGGCATCTAAGGGAGATAGGTAATGAACTGTGATAAACTAAGAAGAAAGAATAGGAGGCTGACTAATACAGAAATATGCCGGAATGCATTGTTTAATCGTCAAATGCAAAAAAAAGCCTGCCAAGTCAGGCAAGCTCATTATGATTAATTGAAATCAATTTTAAGTTAACGCTGACTTATCTACCCGTAAGTTATAAACGAACGGTTGGATTTGGCACCTTTCACTTTCGTGAGGTTGCCAAGGCTTCATCGGGCCAATCCCTCTGCCTTTCTTGATAAGATACCTTAAAGAACTGGCGCAAAGGTAGGGTGAAATCTCACACAAAAAAAATAATTTACGAAATATCGTGTGATTTGGGTGAAAGATCCGAGAATTATCAGAAATCATGATTAGCTGAAACATTGGAGAACAGTAGTATTAACATAGCAGTATGGCAGAAATTTTTAATTGGTATTTGGAATAAACAAATTATTTACTGAAATTGCACCCTCAATTGACTCCGTAGCTCAGTTGGTAGAGCAGCTGACTCTTAATCAGCGGGCCCAGAGTTCGAGTCTCTGCGGGGTCACATCAGATCAACCACTTACACATTAAAAAATGTAGGTGGTTTTTTTATTTGATACACATTTTGATACACAGTCTTGAATTTTGCCATTTTTTCTTCCTTTTTTTTATAAATTAGATTTTGCTTAACAATAAGTGCATGTGATTTATGAATAATCAACACAGATTCAGTGACGAATACCTACTGAAATTGAAAGCTCGGCAAGAAAAGATGCGAGTTTACAAGAATTTGAAAGCCCATGAGCATTATAGAATTCGCTATATCCAGGCAACCAAAAATCTTCTGGTTAATTTTTATATCCAAGAATTCAACAAAGGCAATAAGGAAAGTAACGTTTTTCAATTTTTATTTTATGGGAGACGGGCGAACGCTTTTTTGAAATTTAAAAAACCCGGTAGGTTTATTATCCCGGTTCATTCAGAAAGGACGTTTTTGGAAGATGCAAAGCATAAAATTGGGTTTTCTATATTTGTAGGGTTATTTTCTTTAATGGAGCGGATATTTATCCCTTTATTGGGTGATAATATTAAGAAGACCAAGGTAGCTGAGTTTGTAGTCAATTATAGAGGGCTTGGGTATATGCTAATTTTGACTTTACTTGAAAGTGAGACCGACTGGACTGATGACTATGAATATGTAATCAAAAAATTCAATAGGGGCGTTATTTCTTTTTTCATCGGTTCGGTCTTAACTCATTATTCAAATAGGGATGTCTATGAAATGGTAAAATCTGTTCGAAGAAAATTGCGGTTTGACAACTTTTATATATTTAAGGACGAGGATATTTTTTCAGAAGATCTTTGGTTGAAAATGTGGGATAACTTCTTTTCTGAAGTGATTTTAAATATTGTTCAAGATTCAATAATGAGCGGATCTCAAGACTTTTTGAGAGAACCATTTAGTTCTGATTTCGATGGGTGGCAGTCAATTTTTGAAGAAATGAAGGAGGAAGAGAAGAGTGACTCAGGAGATTCGTTGTTTTGCATAACGAATAATTGCTCTTCCAGAATGATCAAGGAATTTATTCTAGATTATTTGGCCAATAATAAGAGTGAGGTTAAAGGGATTCAGGTATGTAGAATGTTGGTGGAAGTCCCTAGAGTCCCAAATGAAAGGGAAAAAGTGGTGGATGGCTATAATATATTGCTTGCAACTTTAGTCAAAAAGCTGATGGATGGGAATTTGATACGAAAGGAGCTCAGGGATAATCATTTAAAGCTTATTATGTTAATAAATTTAGTGTTTGATTTGGATCTGAAAGGGCCTATTGTGCATCTTAAAGCTAAGCGCTTAGAGGAAATATTGTATCATGACGATAAAAGGTATACTGATTGCTTTTATGATCTTGACAAAGCGATTGAGAATTTTTTAGAAGGTAGTATAGATTAGGCGGAATAATAGTTTTTTCTTAAAAAGGCGAAACTCCTGGAACTTTTAATACGGTTCTAGGAGTTTCGCCTTTTTATTTTTGAGGTTTTAGGTTTGTGCTGTAATAAATTAATAGCTACTAGCGCTGGCAGCTGTATTCATTTCTTATCAAAAATATTAATTATGAACAATGAACAGAATCCCTTTACAGAAATTAATTCAAGGCTAGAAGCGCTTTCATTGGAAGTGCAGAACTTAGGATTAATGAAAATAGAGAGGCCGGAAGATGAAAATGAAGTTCTTGATCTCTCTGGGGCGTCTACCTTGCTAAAAATCCCAGAAGCAAGCATCCGGTTTCACATAAAGAATAATCTTTTGCCGTGTCATAAGCCAGGGAGGCGACTTCTTTTTTTAAAAAATGAACTTCTGAATTGGCTAGTGTCATTTGGCAATGGAGAAGTTGAGGAACAAAAGGCTAAACTTTTTAAGAAAAAATATAATCTTAAATGACCAACTAATTAATTATAAGAATATTGAAACTTTAATTATGAAATCAAAAGTTGTTTCAGATAGTATTATCGGGCACGGTCGTATGAAAATTAATATTAAAGATTACTCAGTGGATGATTTGTTTGAGAGTGCGTTTGGAAATGAAGAACAGGCAATCGCAAGGCAGCTATTTCAAAATGCGGGATTTTTAGTTCCTTTTACATTGGGCTCTCTATTAGCCGCTGCTTCGATTGCAATCGGTAATGCGGTGAAAATAGAAACTTCACCTAATAGGGTGGAATCTGCTGTAGTTTTTGTTGGACTGGTTGGACCAAAGGGGTCTGGAAAGACTGATCCTTTGAGGTTCGCGCTTGCATTACTTGAAAAATTGAATTCGCAGTATGCCTGTGAATATAAAAATGATTTGAAGGCTTTTTTATCTGATCAAACCTTACCCAAACCAGTTGAAAAGAAAATTTTGCTTAAAAATTCCACAACAGAAGCTCTGACCATGCGGCTGATGCAAAACCCGAGAGGAGTTGGTATCGCTGTTGATGAGATGCAATCCTGGTTTGGGAGCTTCGATCGTTACGCACATGGTAGCTCCGATCAGGCATTTTGGTTGTCAATTTTTAGTTCCATCTCCATAGAGGTGGACCGTAAGACAAGCGAGAGTTTCCGGGTTGATAATCCTTTCTGCACTGTTATAGGTGGAATCCAGCCACTTATTATTCCCTCATTAGGAGGGAAAATGAGGGATGTTGATGGCTTTTTGGATAGAATTTTGTTTGTTAAACCACGAACATTTTCTCCTCAGGCGATGCGATTTGGCGGAATTGAAACGGAAATTATTGACTGCTGGGAAAGAAAATTAAAAATAATACTTGATCTCCCATATTCAAAAAATGATTTCCGGGTCTTAAAAATTGAACCGAAGGCGATCGAACTAATTCAAGTCTGGAACAAACAAGATTTAATTTCCAGGCAGTCGGATCATCAATATTGGGGGATCATGGCGAAGTTAGACCGGTATCTTTTTCGATTTGCCTTGATTTTCCGTGTATTAAAGTATGCTGGTGGCCAACATTTGGATTATATTGAGGTAGCTGATGTTCAATCTGCCCTGAAGTTAGTGAAGTACTTTTCTGAAACGGCATTAGATGTTCTCGGGGAACTTTATGGATCTAAAGTTCATTCCCTGCCTGAGAACAAACAGAGTTTATTTTACAACCTGCCCTGCGCCTTTACTACAGAAATGGGGCTAATAGAGGCCAAGAAGTTGGGAGTTCCAGAAAGAACTTGTAAGCGGTTTTTTAGTGATAGCCGATTTTTTAGAAGGGTTGCACAAGGTAAGTATGAAAAGAAGCCCCCCTAAGCCATTAATGGCATTCTTGGCATTTTTACTTTCTTATAACCTATCGTGTGGTGTCTTTAGCTGGCACAAATGTCGGTATTTGTGCCAGCTAGTATAATGGTGTTTATGGGATTGTGCCATAAATGCCATTAAAAGTGCGTATTAATCCACCAATTGATCGGCGTAATTCGTGGCTGTATTTTTTTATAACCTAATCTTTTTGCACCATTGAATATTTGCCCTTGACCTGCCTTCTTATCTATTTTGTTGAGAAAAGGTGGTAAAAGTAATTATGAGATTTCTTTAAAGATTAAAATAAAATTTGAATTTATGATAATAGAAGAAGCAAGGAAAATAGCCATTATTGACTATTTAGCCTATTTAGACATTTACCCGGTTTGTGAAACAAATGGGAAATGCAGTTTTTTTTGTCCATTTGAAAAAAATAGCTTGATCCCTTCTTTTGAAGTTGACCTAGCTAGAAATCAATGGCATGATTTCTTTATAGATATGAAAGGTGATTTAATTTCTTTTGGCACAAGATTTCACAATTGTTCTCTTTTTGATTTTTTACAGAAGTTGGATGATTTCTCCCTTTCATTATTGCCTGAAGGAAGATTAGATAAACTGACCGGAAAGAATCAAAGGCAACCTGGAATTCGGATTATATCTGTAGAGCCAATTTCTTCTCCGGAGCTAATTCAATTTTTGAAAGCGAAAAAAATAGTTTTAGAGTTAGCCAATAATTATTTTCATGAACTTGAAATAGAATTTCCTTTAATTGGTAATCGTTTAAAGGTACTTGGTTTACCAAATGAGTCTGGTGGGTTTCAATTGAGGGCTTTAAATTTTAAAGGGAGCACTTCTTCGGATGTTAGCTTTATTGATAATGACGCATGCTCGTTGGTCGTAATTGATGATTTGTTGGATTGCTTAGTGGCAATGCAGGGTAACCCCGACCTTCCATTCCCGACAAATTGGCTGGTGTTGAATGGCCAAGGTATGAATGCAAAAGTTGACGAAATAATGTTACTTCATGATGAAGTCTACCTCCTTCTGGGGAATGATAAAGACACCTCCGGTATCAGGAAAAGAGCGCTGTCGTTAGCTTCGGGAAATAGTATTAAAATTACTGATCTCGCTCCGCTCGATCATAATTTTAATACTATTTCCGAATGGGTGTTTAACAACACCCAGAACGTGCGCTCTGCGCCCGTAAGCAAAAACTCTAGAGAGGATCATAGGCCACGCGGTTTCCGCAGATAGTGCAAAATGGTAGCAGCCAGCTATGCTGAATTGGCTAACTCGTGCCTCGTAATGCCATTCAGCGCTGGCTTTTTTCATATTCCGCTTGGGGCTCCATATTCAAAAAGTTGCCCCCAAATCATCTAAAGATAATTTTTATGGAAGATCAGAATCAACTGAACACCCCCTTTGTTAACCAAGGGGATTTGCTCCCAGTAGGAGCAAATAAACGGACCCGTATTTTACGGGTAGTATGTAACGAAAGGGAAAAAGAACTTCTTTTTGCTAAAGCAAGAGCCGCTGGTCTGTCTCTCTCGGCATTTCTGCGAGCAGCAGCGATGGACTGCAAAGTTGTCATGAAAAACCAACTTCCACCGGAAGTGCTTTTACTGACAGCCAGAGTTGCCGGGTGTGCCAGTTCTCTCAATCAGCTGGCCAAGTTTAATAATCAACACATCCAATTTACACCTGATGAAATCATCAGCTTATTCACCATGATTGAGGAGCTGCGTCAAGTGTCAAACGAAATCAAAAACTATTTAAGATGATCGGTAAGTTTATCCTGGGTACCAGTTTTTCTGGGCTGGTCAATTACTTAATTTCTGATAAGAAACATAAAGGCAATGACCTATTATCTAAACCAATGGTTGGTCGGGCGGAGATCTTGGGTTATAATAATATATATGGTGATAAAGATGATTTAATAAGACAGTTCACTGAAGTTAGCCAACTAAACCGGCGCCAGTCTAAACCAGTACTTCATCTATCTCTAAGTTTTTCAAAAAGCGATCCAGTTACGACTGATCTAATATTCAAGATTGTGGATGAACTAGCTAAAGACTTCAATTTTGTAGACAATCAATATCTAATTATCAGACACCACGATACATCAGAGACCCACGGGCATGTGCATCTATGCATTAACCGGGTCAATTTAAGTGGCAAAACAAACGTGTCAGATAGCCATTCGTATAAAAGAACATCTGATTTCTGCCGCAAAATAGAAACTAAATATGATTTGCAAGCGGTTATGGCTCCCAGACGTTTTTTGCCCAAGAATCAGCGACTAATTCCACGTAAGGACAATAGGAAGCTAAAACTGAAAAAACTCATAAAGGAGGCTGTAGCTAAGGCAAAATCAATAGAAGATTTGAGTTTGCTCTTGGCAGAGAAAGGTATTAAGACCATAAAGGGCCGGGGATTGAGTTTTGTAGACAATAAATCCATGAAAATTAAGGGGTCCGAAATCGGATACTCACTTGCCAAGGTTGAAAAACAAATTAAAGTCAACCTTAACCCTGAAAAAAGACCAATAGTTCGTGACCTAAAGCAAAGAATCCAGAAAATTTCTAGGTAACAATTTTTTTTAATTTAAAATTTTAAACAAATGAAACAGCAACAGAACATCTATTCCTTTAAAGGAGCAATTGAAGCAGGACTTAACCCTAAAGATTATAAGTATGGGAAAGACGTAGTCCCTATTGGGACCTTTGAAGCGGTACTTGATTTCAAAATATGGGCATATGGTGATATGCCTGCCGTAACATGCTATTTTACATTGGCAGGAGGAGAAAAAGTGAGAGTAAATGTTTTCAGAAATAAGGAAGAGGAATATATTCCTGGACAGGGAACCGTTAACCTCAGATATTGCCCAATCGAGACCAAGTATAAGGTTTTCGTTGAACTAACCAGCCGAAAATCAATAAAAGTGATGGCCATCGAGCCTTTAATTGCCTAGCCCTTTTCGTTTAGAGTTAAATTCCGAGAATCTGCCTTCGACGCTTAATGCAGTAGTCGATAAACCGGCTTTGCTTATCCGGTGTCCTTAATTCGTTAATATAATATGCCCAATATTTGTTGTAATCCGCTCGGTAGTGAAGAACAAACTCTTCAGGAGTCATATTGAATAATAATTGAATCATATCTGTACCACAGAACAAGAAAGCCTTTCGAAATTCTATATCTCGCTGGAGTTGAAAGTACATCTCAAAATAGTAGTATTTTTTTACACGTGTTGGCTTCATCTTTTATGCTGGTTAGGTTTTAATGGTGGAGAGTTATTCCATAACTTCAGCCGGAAAATCCGGTTGAAGTTATGGAATAATATGTGATTAGCGCCAGCCATTTTCAGTTTTGACAAAATTTATCATCCCATTCCGAGTAAATAAAAGATCTCCCTTCTTAAACGAGCTTAAAGGTTTGACATCTACCATGCTCATAAACCCTCCTTTCATACTTGCCGCTTTTTTTAGCATAGCTGTATCAGTTTTGGCAATAAACATTGTGTCGACACCTGTAGGTTTGAATCTCTGAAATGTTTCAAGGTCTTCTTTGGCGACTACTTTGGCGGTAAAGGACATTTCGTATACTTCTTTCCCTTCAATTTCCCCTTTTATGCCATTGGTTTTCTTGAGCTCAGTATACTCAATGGGGAGTTTACTATTAAGTTGATTAATCTTGTCTTGTGCATCCTTGGCAGAAGGCGTTCCTGGCCCGCAAGAGGCCAGGCAAGCTACGATCACCGAGGTGAATAAAAGTCTTTTTGAATCAGTCATATTGTTTTTTTAATTATTCGACATTTATAGTATAGGATTCAGAATGTGCCTTATCATTTGAGAAGGTCTGTTCATCGGTCAGTTTGCCGTCAAAATAGATCTTAACGGTGATGGCAATTTGTTTATCCTCCGTTAATCCAGCAGGGCGGTCTTCATTAAAAGCCACCTCTATCATTGCTTTCGTCACTTTTCCGACTGATGTAAAGGTATATTTGTCATGATCCTCAAACTGTGCATTTTTTAGATTCCAGATAATGTCTGATTCATTGGTCTGGTCATTCAGTAGTTTAATTGAGGTGCCGACATGGTCATTTGCATTCTTAACGCTGATTCCGGCAACAGAAGCAAAAACTAATTGACTGGATAGGTCACCTTTATAAGAGACTTCTACTGTCATGTTAGCTTTGGGGTAATCCTTTACGGCCAGGGCAGGGTCCTCTTTTGAGCAAGAAAACAGTAAGAAGCTGATTGTCAAGGCAAAAAGTAGATTTTTGAAAATTGGTTTCATAAATGTTTATTTTTTAAATGAGTAAACGGTTTTATGAACCAGGCCCCAAAAATAAGGCGCAGGTTCCAAATCCGTAACAGAGGTACTGGTATACCCACACACGAAATAAGGAAGCCCACGCCCGTAGCGTGAGCGTTTCACTTATCCATCCCGTGTGTTTAGAAGCTACCAGTTTTCTGTTACGAGATAATTTAAAAGTGAACGCTATCCGTTCAATAAGTTTAATGCCAATAACTTATATTGACTTTTACAAAAATAAGGGATTTTGAGCTTTACAATATTTTTATTTTATAGAACGTTATATTTGTATTTATTGTATTTTTATTGAGAAAACTAATAATTTATAAGATACTTGATATGTAGTAGGTTATAGCTGCTTAAAGTGCTTGAAATCTCTTTATGGCAAATATGCCTAGTATTTTATTTAGGACAGTTCATTCAGAATAAACAAAAAGCATTAAATAAATAATTTTGGAGGGTATGACGAAAAAGGGGGATGCACAAAGAGCTGAATTACAGGCAAAAATATGGAAAATTGCCAATGATGTGCGGGGTGCTGTAGATGGTTGGGATTTTAAGCAGTTCGTATTGGGAGCGTTATTCTACCGGTTTATTAGTGAGAATTTTACAAGCTATATAGAAGGTGGTGACGATAGCGTTGACTATGCAAGCTTTCCAGATAGTAAGCTAACAGCAGCAATAAAAGAAGACGCCATTAAAACCAAAGGTTACTTTATCTATCCCAGTCAACTTTTTGCAAATGTTGCCCAGGGTGCCAACACAAACAAAAATCTAAATACAGACCTGAAAGCCATTTTTGATGCTATTGAAGGCTCCGCAAGTGGTTTCCCTTCTGAACTGGATATCAAGGGGTTGTTTGCTGATTTTGATACGACTAGCTCTCGCTTAGGTAATACTGTTGAAAGAAAGAATAGTAGGCTGGCCGCAGTTTTGAAAGGCGTAGGAGAGCTTAACTTCGGGGATTTTGAAGACAATCAAATTGATCTGTTTGGAGATGCGTATGAATTTCTCATTTCCAATTATGCAGCCAATGCGGGGAAATCAGGTGGCGAATTTTTTACGCCACAACATGTTTCTAAGCTAATTGCACAATTGGCCATGCATAAACAAACTTCTGTCAATAAGATTTATGACCCAGCCTGTGGTTCTGGCTCCTTATTATTACAGGCAAAAAAGCATTTTGATAGTCATATCATCGAAGAAGGTTTTTATGGTCAGGAAATTAACCATACCACTTATAACCTGGCCCGAATGAATATGTTTTTGCACAATATTAATTACGACAAGTTTCACCTCGTTTTGGGCGATACACTCCGTGATCCGCAATTAGGGGATGAAAAGCCATTTGACGCCATTGTTTCCAATCCACCGTATTCAGTTAGTTGGATAGGATCAGATGACCCCACGCTGATTAATGATGATCGTTTTGCCCCTGCAGGTGTGCTGGCTCCTAAATCTAAGGCAGACTTTGCCTTTGTATTGCATGCTCTTAGCTACCTTTCCAGTAAAGGAAGAGCCGCTATCGTCTGCTTCCCGGGAATCTTTTACCGGGGTGGAGCAGAACAAAAGATTCGTAAGTATTTGATTGATAATAATTTTGTGGAAACCGTTATCTCTTTAGCCCCCAACCTGTTTTATGGGACATCCATCGCTGTAAACATTCTAGTGCTCTCAAAACATAAACCAGACACTAAAACACAGTTTATTGATGCTAGCGGCGAAGGCTTCTTTAAGAAGGTCACCAATAATAATGTACTCGAACAAACACATATCGAAAAGATTATGTCAATGTTCGATAGCAAAAAGAATGTGGATTATTTTGCGAAATCCGTTGACAATAATAAAATAGCTGAAAATGATTATAACCTGTCTGTAAGCTCTTATATAGAGGCAAAGGATACACGTGAAGTAATTGATATTGAGGAATTAAACCAAGAAATATCAAAGACCGTAAAAAAGATAAATTCGCTTCGGACGGATATTGAAAAAATTGTTAAGGAGATTGAAGCATGAGTGAAATAATTTTATACACGACAGGCGATGGTTTGACTAAAATCAATGTCAAGCTCGACGATGAAACCGTTTGGCTGACCATAGACCAAATGGCTGAATTGTTTAATAAAAGCCGTTCTACAATTAATGAACACATTCTTAATATTTACAATGAAGAAGAGCTTCGCGAAGTAGATACCATAAGAAAAATCGGAATTTCCGATTTTTCTACCAAACCAACCAATCACTACAATCTCGATGTCATCATTTATGTTGGTTATCGTGTTAAATCCGTCCAAGGAACTCGTTTTAGGCAATGGGCCACACAACGGTTAAAGGAGTATATTGTAAAAGGGTTCACAATGGACGATGAACGTCTTAAGAATCTAGGCGGTGGCAATTACTGGAAAGAATTATTAAACCGTATACGTGATATTCGTTCCAGCGAAAGGGTAATGTACCGGCAGGTGTTGGAATTGTATGCCACGGCTATCGATTATGACCCTAAAAGCGAAGAAAGCCTGACATTTTTTAAAATTGTCCAAAATAAATTGCATTATGCCGCTCATGGTAAAACCGCAAGCGAAGTGATTTATTTGCGTGTGGACAGCGATAAGCCTTTTGCAGGTTTAGCCAATTTTAAAAGCGACCAACCCACACAAGCCGAAGCGATGATTGCCAAAAACTTCTTGGACGAAAAAGAACTGAAAGTGTTGAACAATTTGGTGGCGGCTTTATTTGATTTGGCTGAACTAAATGCAGTAGAAGAGCGGGAAATGCGAATGGAGGATTATGTTCGGGAACTGGATAATATCCTAAACTCGACAGGCAGGAAGGTTCTCAAAAATGGGGTTCTATATCTCATTTAAAAGCAACTGAAAAAGCAAAATTGGAGTACAAGAAATACAAGGCCAAAACGCTACTTTCTGTAGAAAAAGATTATTTGAAAACAATAGCACAATTAGAACAAAAAGCAAAAAAGAAAGGGGAAAAATGAGCTACATAGATAAATTATTACAAGGCACAAGCGTGGAATGGAAGACGTTGGGAGCTACTTGTGAGATTAAAACAGGGAAATGTATAACCAAAAATGATAGTTCTGCCTCCGCACTATATCCAATCATAAGTGGTGGAAAAGAACCAATGGGATACTATGATAAATTCAATAGAATAGAAAATACTGTTACGATTTCTCGTGTTGGTGCTAACGCAGGGTATGTTTGTTTCATAGAACGTAAATTCTACTTAAACGACAAATGTTTTTCAGTTCTACCAAAAGAAAAATACAAGTCCAAAATTGACAATAAGTTTTTGTTCTATAATCTTAAAGCAAAGGAAACGAGCATAACAGAATTACAAAGCCAAGGAGGAGTGCCAACAATCAATACAACGAAAGTTGGAAGTATTTCAATCCCCATTCCGCCTCTTTCCGTTCAAAAGGAAATCGTCCGCATTTTAGATAAATTCACCGAGCTTACAGCCGAGCTTACAGCCGAGCTTACAGCTCGTAAGAAACAGTATGAATATTATAGAGATAAGTTATTGAATTTCAATGACTTAGAAATTAATGGGGGGTGTAAATGGCTGACAATGAGTGAGTTATGTAAAATTGGTGATGGATTACACGGAACTCCTATTTACAACGACAATGGTGAATTTTATTTTATAAATGGAAATAATTTAGATAATGGTAGAATTGTTTTTAATAATAAAACAAAAAGGGTAGATGAAATTATGTATAATAAACACGGAATTGATTTTACTATTGAGAATACTGTTTTTCTTTCAATAAATGGCACAATTGGAAGTGTTGCTCTTTATAATAATGAAAAAATTGTGCTTGGCAAGTCCGTGGCATTTTTCAATATTGAATCAACAGAACTTTATTCAAGGTATTTGTATTATTTTTTACAAACTAATTATTCCACTAATTATTTTGAAGCGCAAAAAACAGGTTCAACTATTAAAAATTTAGGATTAAGTGCACTAAGAAATTATAAAATACCCATTCCTCCACTCGAAGAACAAAAACGCATTGTTTCTATTCTTGACAAATTCGATACGATTACCACTTCCATATGCGAAGGTTTGCCAAAAGAAATAGAATTACGAAAAAAGCAGTATGAATATTATAGGGATTTACTGTTGACGTTTAAATAAGAAGCTTTAAAAGGAGATTATGACTCAAACACTAACTGAAATAGCACAAGCACTTATAGATACTGATAAAAAGGTTCAGTTAATTTATGCCTTTAATGGCACAGGAAAGACACGGCTCTCATGTGAATTTAAAGAACTGATAGCACCTAAAAATATGGGAGATGCAGGGGATGCAGAAGAGGGACAAGGAATACAAGTTCTTTATTACAATGCGTTTACTGAAGATTTATTCTATTGGGATAATGATTTGGATACTGATGTTAATAGGAAACTTTTAATTCGCCCGAATAGTTTTACAAATTTGGTTCTTCAAGTTCTTAGAGAGCAAGGTCTTGAAGGTAACATTATTTCCAATTTTCAGCATTTTGCAAGTAATAGATTGACCCCACGATTCAATGAAGATTACACTGAAATTACGTTTTCGATAGAAAGAGGTAACGATGAACAGATTGAAAATATTAAAATTTCAAAAGGGGAGGAAAGCAATTTAATTTGGTGCGTATTTTATAGCCTACTCGAACAAGTCGTTGAAGTATTAAATATTCCAGAACTTGAAAATCGTCCAAAGTATAAATTTAATGATTTACAATTTGTATTTATTGATGATCCTGTAAGTTCCTTGGACGAAAATCACTTAATAGAATTAGCCGTAAATTTAGTGGAACTAATTAAGAAATCAGTTAATTTGAAGTTCATAATTTCAACACACAGTCCGTTATTTTACAATGTGCTTTACAGTGAGCTTGGAGTTAAAGAAGGGAATATTTTGAGGAAAGAAGAAGACGGTACATTTGAACTTGCACCAAAGAAAGGGAATTCAAACAACAGTTTCTCATATCACCTTTTTTTAAAACGCACTATTGAGGAGGCGATAATGTCTAATACTATTCAAAAATACCACTTTACACTTTTACGAAACCTGTACGAGAAAACAGCAAGCTTTTTAGGGTATCAGCGCTGGTCGGAGTTATTACCCGACGATAAACAAACTTACTACAATAGGATCATTCAATTTACAAGCCACTCTACTTTATCAGATGAAGTTGTTGCTGAACCAACTGTCGCTGAGAAAAAGATTGTTGAGTTTTTGTTAAAATATTTAATTGAAAATAAATATTATAATGAGAAAATAAAAGAACAAAATGTTGCAATATAGAACCATCGCAGAATCGAATAATTTTATCGTTCTCGATAAATATACCAAATACTCAGAAGTAAACGAGCCTACTGCCGTTTACCAAACTGAATCATCTCTCGAAAAGGAGTTTGTTAGCGACCTCGTCAACCAAGGCTACGAAAATCCAAAAGAGTTAACCACAGCCACGGCCATGTTGAATAATGTTAGGACACAGCTCCAGGCGCTTAATAACGTATTGTTTGCAGATGCTGAATGGGAGCGTTATGTAGAAGAATATTTGGATAGGCCCAGTGACAGTCTTATAGAAAAAACAAGGAAAATCCAGGATGATTACGTTTATGATTTTGTGTTTGATGATGGTCATATCCAGAATATCTACCTTGTGGATAAAGATAACCTTTCTCGAAATAAGGTTCAAGTGATCTCCCAATTTGCACAAAAAGGTTCTCATGCCAATCGTTATGATGTAACGATTTTGGTAAATGGCCTGCCAATTGTTCAAGTTGAACTGAAGAAACGAGGCGTTGCTATTCGGGAGGCGTTTAACCAGGTTCACCGCTATTCAAAGGAAAGCTTTAACGGTAGCAATTCGCTTTATAAGTATCTTCAACTCTTTGTTATTTCGAACGGTACTGATAGCCGTTATTTTGCCAATACAGTTCAAAGGGATAAAAATAGCTTTGATTTTACTATGAACTGGGCGAGGGCTGATAACTCACTTATTAAAGATCTTAAGGATTTTACTGCGACCTTTTTACAAAAGCACACGCTCCTGAATATTTTATTTACTTATTCTGTTTTCGATATTAACAATACGCTGCTTATTATGAGGCCTTATCAGATTGCAGCTACTGAAAGACTGATATGGAAAATTAAAAGTTCATACCTTTCTAAAAAATGGTCTAAGCCCGAAGGAGGTGGCTATATCTGGCATACCACAGGATCGGGTAAAACCTTGACCAGTTTTAAAGCGGCAAGACTTGCGACAGGATTGGATTTCGTAGATAAAGTTTTTTTTGTTGTTGACAGAAAGGATCTTGACTACCAAACAATGAAGGAATATCAACGATTTTCTCCAGATAGTGTCAATGGTTCAAATAGCACTGCAGGACTAAAACGGAATATAGAAAAGGAGGATAATAAAATCATCGTCACTACCATTCAGAAGTTGAATAACCTCATGAAAAGTGAAAATGATTTGGCCATTTATCACAAACAGGTAGTCTTTATATTTGATGAAGCGCATCGTTCACAATTTGGCGAGGCACAGAAGAACTTAAAGAAGAAGTTTAAGAGATACTATCAATTTGGATTCACGGGAACACCTATATTTCCAGAAAATGCGTTAGGTGCTGAGACCACGGAAGGAGTGTTTGGACATCAATTACATTCTTACGTAATTACAGATGCTATTCGAGACGATAAAGTATTAAAATTCAAAGTTGATTATAATAATGTCCAGCCAAAGTTTAAGAAAGTTGAAATAGAAAAGGACGAGAAAAAGTTAAGTGCAGCCGAAAATAAGCGGGCGTTACTGCATCCTATCCGTATTCGAGAGATTTCTCAATATATCTTACAGAATTACCGTCTAAAAACACATAGAAGTCAGGGAGGTAACAATGGTTTTAATGCTATGTTTGCAGTAAATAGTGTTGATGCGGCCAAATGTTATTACGAGGAATTAACCCGACAGCAAAATGCCAGCGAAAAGCCACTTAAAATTGCGACCATATTTTCTTTTGCCGCTAATGAGGAACAAAGTGCTGTTGGAGACATAGGAGATGAAACTTTCGAGCCTACAGCCATGGATAGTAGTGCAAAGGAGTTTCTGGCCAAAGCTATTAAGGACTATAATGTGATGTTTAAAACCAGTTTTGGTATTGACAGTAAGGCGTTTCAGAATTATTATCGAGATCTCGCAAAGCGTGTAAAAAGCAGGGAAGTGGACCTGATTATCGTGGTTGGCATGTTCCTTACCGGGTTTGATGCACCCAAACTCAATACCTTATTTGTAGATAAAAACCTGCGTTATCATGGACTAATCCAAGCCTTTTCCCGTACCAATAGGATTTTTGATGCTGCAAAAACTTTTGGTAATATTATTACTTTCAGGGATTTAGAACAACCTACGATTGAAGCTATTACTCTTTTTGGGGATAGTAATACCAGAAACGTAATCCTGGAAAAAAGTTATGCTGAATATTTAGAGGGTTTTAAGGATATTGCGACCGGGGAAGCACGCCGAGGTTATATTGAGATTGTAAATGAATTAAATCAAAAGTTTCCAAACCCTGATGAAATTATTAAGGAAAAGGATAAAAAGGAGTTTACCAAACTTTTTGGTGAATACCTGCGTGTCGAAAATATTTTACAAAATTTTGATGAATACACGCATCTAAAAGAACTTCAATCAATAGATCCAGGTGATCATGAAGCAATTGAAACATTTAAGAAAGAGCATTTTATTACAGATGAGGACCTCGGAGCTATGCAGGAAGTTAATCTACTTCCAGAGCGGACTGTTCAAGATTATCGTTCAACCTATAATGATATTCGTGACTGGTTGCGACGGGACCAAGAAGGTAAAGAGCCTGAAGAATCAAAAATTGATTGGGACGATGTTGTGTTCGAAGTAGAACTCCTCAAATCACAGGAGATAAACCTAGATTATATTCTTGAGTTAATATTTGAACACAATAAAAAGACAAAAGATAAGGCTGATTTAGTAGACGAAATACGTCGGGTTGTCCGAGCAAGTATTGGTAGCAGGGCAAAGGAAGGCTTAATAGTTGATTTTATTAATGAAACCAACCTTGACAGCATACAGGATAAGGCGAGTATAATTGATGCTTTCTTCACCTACGCTCAGGGCAAACAAAGAACGGAGGCCCTTCAGTTAATTGAGGAGGAGAATTTGCATGTAGAGGCCGCGAAACGATATATAACCACTTCATTGAAGCGCGAATATGCTAGCGAAAATGGTACTGAGCTTAACGCCATTTTACCAAAGATGAGTCCTTTGAACCCTCAGTACTTGACTAAAAAACAAACGGTCTTTCAGAAAATTAGCGCATTTATTGAAAAGTTTAAGGGGGTCGGTGGATTATTATAGATGGAAATAGGACTAACTGATTTGTACTTTCTTCCCGATATTAATATAGGTTAGAGGCTGTTCCTGTTTGTTCTGTGCTGATGCATTATTATAGTTCTAATTTAATTTGGGTTTAAATTGGCCGGAAACGTCACCTATTATATCTAAGTATTTTTGATAAACTTCCATGGCCATATTTAGTTGTTCTGGAAATTTTTCGTAATTCTTTTTGTCGAGAAGGCTTATACGTAATAATTCACCTAATGATGCATGTAAGAATTCCGCAATTTTATAGTTATCTGATTCCATTAGTTTGTCTTTTATGATGATTGACATATTTTTCGTTTTGTAATATTAGAAATTTAATAGTGCTTTGCTATATTCTGCTTGTTTTTGTGTATTGAAACCGGCAAAGTAATGCTGGGTTGTTAATATACTGGCATGGCCAAGGCACTGGCTCACGAATTCTATAGGGGCATTGCCATTTGTTATTGTTATTGTTGCGAATGAGTGGCGGGCCACATATGTGGTAATTGGTGCTTCAATTTTTAATTTTTTCCCGATTTGATTCATCCAACGGTTGGTTACTTTAATGAATTGATCGATCTTGGTCGCTATTTGGTCTTGAGAATCGGTTTTATGGATGATATTGAATACATAGTCATCTTTTTTACTAGTATTAGGGTCTGTTGACCATGATTTAATAATTCTATTTAGTTGTTCATTAAGCAGTACGGTTATCGGGTGCGGATTAGCCTTGTTTGTTCTTATTGTTTTTGATCTGAGAAAGGTAAATGATGATTGGTCAAAATTTTCCCATTTTAGTTTTGCTATATCATTGAAGTTCATGCCGCTTGCTAGGTATGAGAAAATCCAAAAATCTTTGGACCGTCGTTGATAGTAGTAGTGCTCACCAGCTGGTACTTCGTAATTGAAAATGGCCTTTATCTGTTCAATACTTAGAGCTTTTTTAGTATTGTTGCCCTTTGGTATCATGTATTTTTTCCTGCCAAAGGGGTAGGCTTGTTCAGTAATTATGCTTTCCGATTTTAAAACATTCATAATGGTCCGTAAACATCTGGTGTAGATGCCTATAGTTGTCCTTGATTTTTTGTTGCTAAGCATCCAAATTTCATATTGCTGGAGGAATTCAACTGTGATGTCGAATATAGTTAGGTTGGGCTTATAAGCGTTTAACGATTTGAATGAGTTCGAATAGCTTTTGGCTGTTTTGATCTGCTGGTTTTTAATGAGACCTTCTATGTATTCATTGTAGCTGTCGACCAGGACCGTATTGAGGTCAGCAACCTGAGGGCTTTGGAAATATTGCCGCTCAAATAGGATAAAGGAAAATGGAACTATTTTAACTGCCGTCTCTTGAGCCATTACTTCTATTTGCGTCAATTCGTTCCGGAGGTTTCTTAATTTACCCTTGGCTTTTTCTGAATTTAGTGATTGCCATTCATCTTCGGAAACCATTTTGCCGATGGAATAGTATTTTCTTTCCCTTTTATAGGTAAGTCTTAGTTTTAATGGATATTTACCTTGTACTGTCTCCCGCCTTTTGTCGGGGACCACCTTTATATTTAGCATTGTATTTTTCATGGTTCAAAAATAGAAATGTTGATACACATTTTGATACACATATCTTATGAATAACCAGCAGCAACTATCAATTTCTAAAATAACGTAATGTTAAGGTTATTGAATATCAGTTATTCTATAAATAGCTATTAAATATGTATATGCAAAAGTACCCTTTTGGGATCTCTCTTAATCAGCGGGCCCAGAGTTCGAGTCTCTGCGGGGTCACATAGAAAAAAGCAGTTATGAACGAGAGTTCATAACTGCTTTTTTCATTGGATACATCTTAGAGTTCCTTTAAAATTTGAACGGGCGACCGTCTAACTTTATTATTGAGAAATCCGCATTTAAGGAGAAGGAGTAGATCAAAACCGAAAATGCACTGAAGGAAAAACGCATGTGTAAAGAAGGCAAGCTGCGTAAGCAGCTATTGCAATCTATCCGACTATAATTCGATAGGAGTTATTTAAAACTTTATTTTTTTTGTAAGGTTTTTGGTAGATAGCCAACTAAGTGGGTAAATTTAAATTATTTGAAAAATGAAAAAAGCATCTACAACAGAGTTCTTTCTTAAGGCCGGAACGTTCTTTATCCGTTATGGTTTAGTTGTTGTCCTGATCTGGATCGGTATTCTTAAATTTACAGAATATGAGGCTGTGGGCGTCCGTCCCTTGGCCGAGCATAGTCCGTTTTTGTCCTGGGCTTTTACTTTTCTTGACACCAGGTCTTTTGCGAATGTACTTGGCGTTATTGAAATTACAACCGGTGTCCTAATTGGCTTGCGACCGGTTTCACCAAGACTGTCTTTCGTGGGGAGTATCGGCGCGATTATCACCTTTATCATAACTTTGACATTTATAGTATCTACTCCGGGTGTCATCCAGCATGATATGTCATTTCCGTTTATTTCAGGGTCTCCGGGGCAATTTCTTCTTAAAGACCTGGTTTTGCTGGGCGCGGCATTATGGACTGCTGGCGAAGCAACCGCGGCTGTCCAAAGTAAAGAAATCATATTCATAACGAAAAATACGCAGGCTTAATTCTTAAAGCTGGAAGAAATGCTCCAATGGAGATTACATAAGCTCTTTCTCAACAACTTATAAGCCATTCAACTTGATAAAATGTGATTGTAAGGTTGCCGGTTCTTTTGCGACTAAGTCAATAAAGAGGATGAAGCGGATTTTATCCCCTTTACCCGATTAGTGTTAGAAAACTTATCAAGCATATTTAAAAATTAGAACAATATGAATATTTTATCATTTTTCGCCACAGCAGTTTTGGGCTTGGTTTCACTGGCCAGTTGTAATGGTGCCGGTAATAATACAGAACAGGCATTAAATAAAATCACAAATAAAACGAGTATAATGGGAACAGTAAACACCAATGACAGCACAAGAACAATCTATTTTGCAGGTGGTTGTTTTTGGGGGACAGAGCACTTCTTTCAACAGATAAATGGAGTTACCGAGACCGAAGTAGGTTTTGCCAATGGGCATACCAAAAATCCAAGCTATCACGATGTTGTCTACAATAACACCGGATTTGCAGAAACGGTAAAAGTGACCTATGATCCTAAGGTGGTTGATCTGAATTTATTACTGAATCTGTATTTCCTCACCATTGACCCGACCAGCCTCAACAGGCAAGGAAATGATTTCGGAACGCAGTATCGTACAGGCATTTACTATACTGCCGAAGATCAACTGGCTGTAATAGAGGACCGTGTAAAAGCAGAAGGCGCTAAGTATACCAGCCCGATTGTGGTAGAAGTTACACCACTTAAAAATTATTATAAGGCTGAAGAGTATCACCAGGACTATCTTGATAAAAACCCTGGCGGTTACTGTCACATCAATCCTGAGTTATTTAAAGTGGCGGCTGAGGCCAATCGGAAAAAGTAAATGGCATAAGTACAATTTAGATACTCAAAGTGGCCGTCGCTGCCATCGGTCTGAAATGACAAGACATCGTGGGGGAGGGTATCTAGAGTTTGTCACGCGACGGCTATTTGAGGGTGAAAATAATAATTAATAACAGCAAATAAAGCACTATGTTAAACTGGAATGATATCTTAAATTTTGCAAATAAAGGCAATCCCACACCAGACAAACGTGTTGAAAAAAGCGAAGGGGAATGGAAAGCACTTTTGACCCCTGAACAATTTCGTATAACACGCCAGCGCGGAACAGAGGCGTCCTTTAGCCATGATCTTTGTCAGAGCTATGAGCCTGGACTGTATTCTTGTGTTTGCTGTAATACGCTGGTGTTCGATTCCACTGTTAAATTTGATTCGGGAACCGGGTGGCCGAGCTTTACTCAGCCATATAAAGAGAACAGCGTTAAATATTTAAAGGACACCTCCTATGGAATGATCCGTGTTGAAGCGCAATGTAATGTGTGTGACGCGCATCTAGGACATGTGTTTCCTGATGGTCCTGCACCCAGCGGGTTGCGTTATTGTATGAACGGGGAATCTCTTGCCAAAGAGATAAAAGAAAAGGTAGATTAGTTATACGGTTTTGGTTATACTATGTAATTCACTCGTTTGAATTTAGAGGATAACAGATAGTGTACAGAGGTTTTCTATTATGAAGCAGTGATGGCGTCTGATATGATAGGGTTTGGGGAGATAAGATGACGCTATCAACTGCTTTTTGTGTCTGCAACGAATCTGGTAAGGTGTGATAGTTTCTGTCAAAGATAGATCTTTGTTCGGCAACAAGGAGAGGAGAGCCTGAAACGATATAGCTTTCAAGAAGACTTACAGAAGTGATGAGCAGGTGGCAGGCTTTATCTGCTTAGTTTAAGGGGTACTCGCTCTAAACTTGTTGAGAAGTCATTGGAATTTTTGGGTCTGAAGGCGCTTTCCAATGCACTCAGAAAGAGGTTACTGGTGAGCACTGCCTCGAGGCTTTCCGCACTTTTAATCAGGGGTGCCTGATAGAAATAGCACAAGTTTTCGGGATATTGTCCAGGCTATTTTTCACCTAGTTTTCTATTGACAGCATCCCTGATCTGTTGCTTATCTTTATCTTCTAATTTCAGGTCTCCAAGCCCTGAAACGATTATTTTTCTGCTATATTCATCGATCAGTGCACTCTGTTTCATGTATATGGTACAGATTTCACAATTTTTCAAATGGAGCGCTAATTCCAGCTTTTCCAATCTGGTAATTTCTCCAAACTGCTGCTTTTCTATCAGAAAAGTTGCTTTTCTGCAATTATTAGCAATCTTATGCTTTTCTTCTTCAGTAAATTTCTCCATAACAAATAGTTAAAACCAGTTCTTTTGAAGACATGCCCGGAGGTTAACCTTTGTCCGATGGCTGATGACCCAAAAATTAGACGTGGTTAATTGTAGCGCGGCACAAATTTTTTCACTAGCTTCCTCATCAATATATTTCATGTTGAATACAGAAGCCCAGAGCGGCGGAAGTTTCTGAATGCAATCCAATAGTATTCGCTGAAATTCTTTCTGTTCGATAATATCCGGTTGTTCAATACCAAAAGTTGCCGGATATTTTCCTTCTTTCCAGTGTCCGGTATCCATTTCAAAAAAGTCATCTTCCGCCGCAGAACTATCCGATGAGTAAATATGATCCTTTTGTCGGCCTGCTTTCTTTCTGTACACATCGATGATTTTATTTTTCAGAATAGCTGTCAGCCAGGTCTTCTCAGAACTGCGGCCTTCAAATTTATCGATGCGCTGCAATGCTGCAAGAAATGTTTCTTGGACCAGATCCCTTGCAAGATCACGATCATTGATCCGCGTTGAGGCGTACGCATACAGATAATCTGCATACTTATCAACCCAATGCTCCGGTGCCGGCTTATTTAATTCTGATGTCGAAGCGTTCATCTGCATAGACGTATCTATTAGGATTCGATTGCAGTCATCTGGCCGTATCCTGTCTGCAAGCGGTCATAATACACGACACTTGCAGCTTTAGTCGGATGTACTCCAGTAACCTTACAATCTTGGTGAGAAACTATATTTGAAAGGCAATTTAAACAGAATTATTGAAGTTGGATAATAATAATTTTTGCCGACCGAAAATAATATATTGACGGCTCAAATGAGAAGCAGTTAGGTGGCTTGGTCTCACTGCTGCTGGAATGCCGCTTATTGTGTCACTCTTCACCTGCCAGCCTAAAGTCAAATGTCTTTGGCGTCGCTTTTAGGAAAAATTCGCGAAATAGGTTTGTTCATTTTTGCTCTTTATGCTGGGCGCTGACGATAAGTGTTAATGTCTGGAAGATTAACACTTCTTTCGTTCTAAGGCCATATTTTAGAGAATAGCTGACTCGGTATTCTTTTTTGATTCTGGCGATCGATGCTTATTAGTGCCCCAATAAAATAAGAGTATGCTCTCAAAAGATAGCGCGATGGCCGATATTATAGAGTCGAGCTTTATTGCTGCCTAATTGAAACGATTTGCCCAAATTTTGATACTATATGTCGATCAGAAGGGCTGTTGTTTGCCTATATTTACGCATCTTTTTTAATAAAACCCTAAGAGTCGAAGAATATCGATGAATAATAATAGCCTTCCTGCCAAACCCCATTATCTGATTTTAGATGGATTACGTGGTGTTGCCGCAATTATTGTCGTCACCTTTCATCTGACCGAGCCCTTAGGAACCGGTCATCTGGATATTCTGGTCAATCACGGCTATTTAGCCGTTGACTTCTTCTTTCTTTTGTCAGGTTTTGTGATTGGCTATGCGTATGATGACCGTTGGGGCAAAATGACCGTGGGGGCATTCCTTAGGCGCCGTCTTGAAAGACTCCAGCCGATGGTGATATTGGGAATGACCTTGGGCGCTATCGGCTTCTATTTTACCGATTCCGCAATCTGGCCGCTGATCCATACGGTTCCACTATGGAAACTGGTACTGGTAATGATGATAGGCTATACGGTACTTCCCGTTCCTTTATCGTTGGATATAAGAGGTTGGCAAGAAATGCATCCGCTTAATAGCGTCGGCTGGTCGTTGTTCTTTGAATATATTGCTAATATCTTGTATGCAATCTTTATCAGGAAGTTTTCAAAAGCAGCCCTGGCTGTTTTGGTCATAATGGCGGCCATAACCTTGGCATATATGGCTATAACAAACCCGAACGGGGATGTGAGTGGCGGGTGGACCCTGAATAGGGAGCACCTCTATATCGGATTTGTGCGGACCATGTATCCTTTCTTTGCGGGGTTATTACTTTCAAGAGTAGCCAGGCCTATCCGGATCAAACATGCTTTTCCGTGGTGCAGCCTTTTGGTGGCAATCACACTGTATATGCCCCGTATTGGAGGCGCTACACATCTCTGGATGAATGGGGTGTATGAATCGTTTTGTATCATCATCATTTTCCCGCTTATCGTTTATTTAGGCGCGAGTGGCGTGGCGCACGGTCAGCGAGAGTATAAGATATGTAAGTTTCTCGGCGACATTTCTTATCCATTATATCTGGTACATTACCCATTTGTTTATTTTTATGTTGCCTGGATCAGTGATAACAGCGGCATGACGTTTCTGGAAGCGCTGCCTTATGCATTGTTGATCCTGTTCGGTTCAATAATTCTGGCCTATGTCAGCCTTAAATGGTATGATGAGCCAATGCGTAAATGGTTGCGAAGGAGATTTGCGTAAAAAAGGTTTGAGCCTCAGGGGATCATCACCGGTGATTTTCCTTATTTTTAGAGAAATACAGTAATTTGATTAACTTAGATGGCGACCATCTTGCCTGTTGTTGGCATTTTGTCCGGGAAGAATCGTTTCTTACTTGGCCGCCACTTTTTCGGTCAATGGTACGTGTAGCTATCGAAACCTATAAAAGATATACTTATGAAGATGCTTAAACTCAATAGCAAACTCCTTTCTGTTATTCTGCTAATGCTTATATTGGCAATTAGTTGCAGCAAGGATACGATGGATGCTGCCCCCGGGCCCGATCCCAATCCAGATTTTGAAGATATCCCCGTGTTGGATATCACAAGCAAGGCAACTTTAACTGTAAGCAAAGACAACCCGGATGGCCCTGACGGTGTCGAAGGTTCAACTAGGCTGGTAGATGGTGACACCACCACAAAGTTCCTGATTAAGGATTTTTCACTGGTGAATATTGATTTTCAATTTGATTCCTCAAAACTGGTCGCCTCCTATCAGTTCACCACCGGAAATGATTTTGACGGCCGCGATCCCATGGACTGGAAGTTTTATGGCTCTATGGATGGTAAGGATTGGACCTTGCTGGACAGCCGGATGGGAATGCAGTTCCGGCAAAGAAGAACCAATTATCGTTTTTACTTTGAAAATGACCAGGGTTATACCTATTATCGCTGGCAGGTTGCAAAAGTATATGGTGCAGATATGTTCCAGGCCTCAGAGTTCCGATTAATTCAGATGCCTCCCTCAGCGCAAAAAGCGGAACCCATCTCTTGGGTCGATAGCACAAGCAAGGACGGTTTGAAACTGATATTTGTTAACCATTCCGAAAAGGAGAATTTGTCTTATCAGTCAATGCTGACGAATACTTTCTTCACGGTGTATCCGAAATTACTTGAGACGTATAACCCAGATGCGCTCAAACGCATATATTTTATCGTTGATCCAAGTTACGATGGCGTTGCGTATTCCTTTGGAGATGTCTTGGTATTCAGCTATGATTACATGGAGGCCCATCCTGATGAGGGGGATGTAGCGGTTCATGAAATCATGCATAAAATACAGAACGGGTATGAAGGAGATGTGCCAGGCTGGCTTACTGAAGGCATTGCAGATTATGTGCGTTATCGCTTTGGGATAGATAATCCCGATTCCTGGTCTTTGCCAGATTATAGCCCAGACCAGCATTATGATGATAGTTACAGGGTGACCGCCCGGTTTCTGGTTTGGATAGAAAACCATAAGAACAGGGATTTTGTGCAAGAGCTGGACGCGGCACTCCGAGAGGGCACCAACTATAAAGACTTCTGGGTGCGGATATTGGGCAAGAACATTGATGAGCTTTGGGCGGAATACGGGGGTAATCCTGGATTATGATCATGGAGTATGCTGGCATGCATGCGGTATGGCTATCATTATTGCCAGCAATTCTCGTTTATTGATTTCAATTAAACATAACAATGCAGTAATTCTGATTTTGAATGGTTTTTTCTTATTGATATTCGAGTTCAAATATAAAATAGCTGGATATTCCCTTCATATGTGTTGATAGTTTATACGAATGATCCGTCTTTTCTAGAATTTGATAGCAATAAACGTCGCCCGGAATACTGATCAAGCTTTTCCATCTGTTATTACTTTCGATAAATGTGCTGTTGAACGTCTGGTCATTGGATTTTTCTACCGTGAGTTTAGAATAGGTGTGATCCGACATTGAATCAATCCAGTAGTTTTCATCGATCGTTAAAAGAACAGTAGAAGTATCACTGCTGTGAGAGATAAATTTATGATGTGTCCAGAATGATGCACAATCTTCCTGACTTATTGAGGAAGGGGCATTTCTATTGTATGTGTCCAGTATTTGCTGCTGGGAATGTTTTGAGTGATAAATTTTTCCATATAATCATTATGGTGTGAGATTCTGGATAAGAGAAAAACCGGCAGATCCATTTGCTGTTGGGCCGTTATGGAATCCTGCGATCCGGTAATCTGATTGGCCATTTGAGTCATAAAGTTGGAGAATGTAAGGCTGTCAATGCCATCCTTATGGGCATTGATATAATCACTAATGGCAATGCCTAATGAATCGACATAGAGTTGATACCTAGTTTGTGAGATCCCAGATACTGTTATGAGCAGCAGCGATAGAGATAGCAGTTTTTTCATAAGAGGGATTGCGTTGTTTATAATAGAAGCTCTGGATGCTATTTTCAGATTGTTTTAACCAAAATTAAGCAATAACCGACTGTTGTGTAATATTTTTATGCCGACAGCTTTGAGAGCTCAGCCAAGTCTTCCCGGTATTTTCCTGAAGGCCCGCTCTGGTTACAAAATGACATGATATTGGAGATCCCCATACTACCTATTGCGATGACATCATACAACAGCACTTACTCCTGTGAAGGAATAAGTGCTGTTAAGAAAAAGATGACTTTTGCCTGTAATTCTTACCTGAACAGCTCCCGAGCGGATTCAGCTGCCGGTATTTATTGACGAGCGGCTTTATTTGAATCTTCGGATACTGACTGCATAAATATCCGCATGCCCTTCAAAATTTGCCCTGAATATGATCCATTTGCCGTCTGGCGAAAAATGCACATTAGGTTCCAGCTGGTAGTCATGATGTTTCATGTTCACTAATTTTTCCGCTTTGAAATGGTCGCCTTCCGGTGTGAAATAATAGATCCACTGCCCGTCCGGCGCTTTCGCGACAGAACCCTTGCTGCCGCCGTCCCCTGCAAAATTCTTTTGGTCCCAGGAGCTGGTATAATGTACTGACCACTCATTTCGAAGTAAATGATATTTTATTTCCTTGCCAGTGGCAAGTTCTGTGCCGCCAACATAGAAGTCTTCACCTCTTGGTAATTGCAGATCATACCAGATAAATTTCCCGTCGGAGCTAAACCATTCATGCCCCGCAATTTCCATGTCCATTGTGCGTTTGTGGATCAGCTTTGGCGTATTTTTTTTGACAACATCGATCGTCCAGATTCTGTCCACCTTATGCCATGGTCCCTCATGGCAAAACATCAGTAGATGTGGATCGACGGGCGAGAACTGAACGTGATTAAGCCACGCACTGTCCGTAAAGATTTTATCCAGCTGTTTTGTCTGAATATTGATGGTAAAAAGTGTCCTTGGTAGCTTTGACGCATAGATGCGGTTAAAGTAATCATGTTTTTTCGGATACTTTTTGGAAATGGCTTTCTCAGCAGGCGTTGCATAGGCACCCGCCAGCAATGTGCCGTCGGCATTGATTGTCGTTATATTTGCTTTAAAGTCTTCGGGGAAGACAAATATCAGTCTCTCTTTTCCCGAATTGATATTCACGGCAAATACACTGTCTTTAATCTGATAATAGGCTTCGTGATTGACAGCGCTGACAATTTCCCCACTCATCCTATTGTTTTTGTGGGTCAACTGCCGGATATTTCCTGAGGTGAAGTCGTAAGCATATAGTTGATTATTGTAAGGGTTTTGCTTAGGCCTGTAAACATATCCATCCGCGGCTATACTTGTATCACGTCGTATGGCATTACTTCCATAAAAGATCATTTTTCCGTCAGCAAATGGATTATTATGAAAATAAAAGCTACGATGATCTCCAGGTTGATTGATCAGCCTTTTTATAAGGTGGCCGGTACTTTTATCTATCCAGTTATCGGGCATTTTCCCCTTTCCAGTTTCCAATACAGGCTGCGCATATAGGGTGTAATGGATTTGAAACAACAATAGAATTGCGGCGATCAGAATGTTTTTAGGTTTCATGGAGAATAATTTAGCGGTAATCATTAGTTCGTATCTTTTATCAGGATATCCGGTTTGTTTTATATCCCAATATACACAGGCCTGTTTGTTTAACCATCCTGTACTGTGCTGCATGATCAGCTTTAAAGGTTACTTTTACTATATGGGTATGGTCATTGGCTCATTAAGAAACTCGCATGCATACGCAATCAAGGGAAATCAATAATCCGCTCCGGAATTGTTTAAATTTGAAAAGCGAGCCAGGCTAAAATGCAATCATGTAAACCATATACATAATTATGAAAAGAAGTTGGAAAATGTTGTTTATATATAAAGCTATTTTTGAAATATAAATATCTTTATTCGTTTCATCATTGTGATGATGATTCTTGTTAGGGGTAGCTGTACTTATAAATTATAATATGAAAGACAAACGCATTTTAGTTGATTTAAATAATAGTAGAAGAGACTTTATCAGAAATTCAGCCGTCTTGCTAGCTGGAATGGCTTTTACCCGCAAGGCCGGTCATTGGGATACCGGCTTTTCTAAAAGTGAAATGAAGGTTTCGAGATACCGGATAGGTGTTGCCGATCTGATGATCTATAAGCGTCAAAAAATTGGCGCGTTTGAATTGACAAAGCGTATCGGAGCAGAAGGGGTAGAAGTGGACATGGGGGGGCTTGGCGATCGACCGACTTTCAATAGTAAATTAGCTGATCCAGCCGTTTGCAAAGCATTTCTGGACGAAGCTGAGAAATACGGCCTGGAAATCTGTTCCGTGGCCATGACGGGATTCTATGCCCAGTCTTTTGCCGAAAGACCGACCTGGCAGCGGATGATCGGAGATTGCCTGGATACTGCAAAACGGCTGAAAGTTAAAACAACTTTTCTTCCCTTAGGGATTACCTGTGATCTGAGGAAATATCCTAAACTGAGACCTGCTATTGTTACGAGGCTTAAAGTGGCCGGTCAAATGGCCGTCGCTACAGGAACAGTCATTGGTATTGAGACCTCCCTGGATGCGGCCGGCGAGCGTCGACTGCTTGAAGAGATCGGCTCTCCCGGTATTAAGAGCTATTTTAACTTTGCCAACCCTGTAGACCATCAGCTGGACATATGTAATGAATTGAAGATACTGGGAAAGGACAATATTTGCCAGATACACGGAACGAATAGCGATGGTGTTCACCTTTCGCAGGATCCTGAAGTCAATATGCCGAAAATTAAGCAAACACTTGATCAAATGGGATGGTCAGGCTGGCTGGTGCTTCAACGCTCCAGGGATCAAAAAGATCCGAAGAATGTGCTGTATAATTTTGGGGCGAACAGTAAGTATATGGAATCGATCTTTAAATAGAAATTATGAGTTTCGCGAACGCCACCTTGATAAAATAATTTGCTGAGGAGCCGTCGTAAATGCATTGTAGCAGTCTGCCGGTTTAAGTTATCGGTAGTTATCCTTCTCACTGTCTCCATTATAGGAAGCCACATTGGTTTCAGTGATTTAATAAAATGGGGCTGCTATATACGAGATCAATACGTCTGAAGGCCTACTTTCTTTTCCATGGAGTTAATAGTTTAACTCAAAAATATCATAACTGGATTTTCCCAGGATATGGGTCGATAATTTAAAAGAATGATCGGTTTTTTCCAGTATCTGGTAACAATAGATATCGCCCGGGATACTGGCCAGTCTTTTAAAATTATTATTGCTCTCAATAAAGCAGATCTGAAAAGTCTGATCATTGAATTTATCGACAGTTAGTTTCGAGAAACTGCCGTCGGCCATGCTGTCGATCCAATAATTTTCATCTAAGGTTAAATGGACCAGCGTTGAGTCACTGTCATGATAGGTAAACTTGTGATACTGCCAGAATGAAGCGCAGTCCTCCCGGCTGATGGAGGAGGGAGGCTGGGAGGTTCCATGGGCGTAATATTTATTTTTGGGCACGGCCGTATACAATTTCTCTGTTAAGTAGATGTTATAATGCAGGATCCTTAACATGACCTCCATCGGTAATTCACGCTTTTGTGCCAGCGTCAAAGTATCGGTTGCTCCCTGAAACTGGAAAGCCAGTTTTTTGATATATTCAATAAATTCAGCCGAATCTAAAAGCTCTTTATGTGAATCGATATATTGGCTAATGCCTTTACTGACGGAATCGATGTATAGCTGGTGCCTGGTCTGCCCTCTGCCAGAGACAGCGAATAAAAGAAACACTGCATATAATAGCACTTTCATAAGCGTAATTTGGAGGGTGTTATGCTTTGTCAAATGTATGCTTTTTATCCATGAATCACCTGAAATAACAAAAAATCAATAAACAGCAATCAGGCGGGAAATCGACTTTAAGGACCCATTCCGCTTTACAATCCGTTGAAAGCAAGTAGGCTCTTTTTATCGTTCGATTCAGGTACAAAGGAATGTCGTAACTTGCCTGTCCTTGGAAGGCATAGTGACCATCGACATAATTTGAATCCGAAGTAAAATCCATTGGAATAATATGATGAATATTCTTATAACTATTGATGATAACATACAGACCATCGCGATCAACCGCCCTGAAAGCCTGAATGCTTTAAATGGAAGTACACTGAAGGAGTTAAGTGAGGCGTTAGATGAAGCTGAACATAATCCATCTATCCGCGTGATCATTATCACAGGAAGCGGAGAAAAGTCCTTTGTTGCCGGTGCAGACATCAAAGAATTTGCTGATTATGACTCAGCAGCTGCAACGGAAATGTCCCGTAAAGGGCAGGCAACCGTCTTTGATAAAATAGAACATCTGCGTAAACCGGTTATAGCGGCGATTAACGGCTTCGCCCTTGGGGGAGGCCTGGAGCTTGCCCTGGCCTGTCATATTCGGTATGCGTCAGAAAATGCCAGATTAGGGCTGCCAGAAGTAACTTTAGGTCTTATACCCGGCTATGGCGGTACCCAGCGGCTGCCAAAATTAGTGGGAAAAGGCCTGGCCAATGAAATGATTCTGTCAGCTAAAATGATTTCTGCTGGTAGGGCAAAAGAAATCGGGTTGGTAAATGAGGTGTTTCCACTCGCTGAATTAATGGAAAAGACCAGGCAGCTGGCGGATTCAATAGCAAAGAATTCTCCCATGGGGATCGCCGAGGCGATTCAGGCCGTGAATGCATCGGATGCTGAAAACGGTTTTGAAAAAGAGATGATGGCCTTTGGGCGCCTGTTCGATATGTCAGATAAAAAGGAAGGTGTTACGGCATTTCTGGAAAAACGAAAGCCGATTTTTAAAAATTGATTTTACACCTAATGTTTGTATAGTCATTGGTATTTTATGCGTACATTTGTTAGTATTTGGAAATTTGTCAAATTGAATGTGGTTATTGTAAGTGTAAATACTATTAATTTATTTTATATATGAATGTATCTCCCGGACAAGCTTTCAGAAGCGCCATTATGCATGAACGGCCCCTTCAGGTGGTGGGAACTATAAATGCAAATCATGCGCTTTTAGCACAACAAGCAGGATTCAAAGCCATTTATTTATCGGGCGGAGGTGTCGCTGCAGGTTCCTTAGGCATTCCGGATCTGGGCATCACTACATTGCAAGATGTTCTGATTGATGCAGACCGGATTACCAATGTCTGTCCTTTACCATTAATGGTGGATATTGATACCGGATTTGGCGCCTCGGCATTCAATGTCGCCCGGACCATCAAATCTTTGATTAAGGTGGGTGCCGCAGCCGTCCATATGGAGGATCAGATTGGGGCTAAACGCTGTGGGCACAGGCCGGGAAAAGAACTCGTGGCTACTTCAGAAATGGTGGATCGTATTAAAGCAGCCGTAGATGCCCGGACAGATGCGTCCTTTGTGATCGGAGCCCGGACAGATGCGCTGGCGTCCGAAGGATTGGAAAGAGCGCTGGAGCGGGCAATCGCCTATAAGGAGGCAGGAGCGGATTTTATTTTTGCCGAAGCCGTCCAGCGTTTAGGTCAGTATACAAAATTTAGCGAAGCGACGGGTCTTCCTATTCTGGCTAATATTACAGAATTTGGACAGACTCCTATTTACACGGTGGAGGAACTACGTGAGGCAAAAGTCGCCATTGTCCTGTACCCCTTGTCTGCCTTTCGGGCAGCCAACAAAGCGGCGAAAAATGTATATGAGCATATCCGTTCAGACGGCAGTCAGCAGGCAGTAATTGCAGACATGCAAACCAGAGATGAGCTCTATCAAAGCATCGATTATTACGATTATGAAACCAGATTAGATCAGCTTTTCAATCAATCAAAAAAATGAAAGAGTCCTCACCTTTAGGGTTCAAACCTAAGAAAAGTGTTGCACTTTCCGGAGTGCCCGCAGGCAATACAGCGCTCAGTACAGTCGGCAGGAGCGGCAATGATCTACATTACAGAGGTTATGATATTCTAGATCTGGCCAGTAAGGCGAGTTTTGAAGAAGTGGCCTATTTGTTGATTTATGGCAGCCTGCCTACAAAGCCTCAGCTGGTGGCTTATCAATCTGCGCTAATGGCCGACCGTGGCATTCCTGCCGTGGCGAAGGATATTTTAAAGCTATTACCCCTGGCTACCCATCCGATGGATATTTTACGAACCTATGTTTCTGTAATCGGTAGTATTCATCCAGAGAAGGAAAGCCATCCTTTAGCTGAAGCGCAAAGGGCGGCGGACAGGCTTATGGCTTCTATGGGATCCGCACTTTTATATTGGTATCACTTTAGCAGGAACGGCCGGGAAATTAATGTTGACACACAGGAACTGACATTAGGGGGGCATTTTCTGCATTTGCTCCATGGCAAGGCTGTCAAGCCCTCTTGGATTCGTGCTATGCAGATATCGCTCAATCTTTATGCAGAGCATGAGTTTAACGCATCGACCTTTACGTCCCGGGTGATTGCAGGAACAGGGTCTGATTTATATTCCAGTATTACGGGGTCTATTGGTGCATTGCGAGGACCTAAGCATGGCGGCGCAAATGAAGTCGCTTTTGAAATTCAATCGCGCTATGCGAATGCAGATGAGGCAGAAGCGGATATTGTGAGACGCCTGGAGCGCAAGGAAGTGATCATAGGGTTCGGTCATCCTGTTTATACTATAGAGGATCCGCGAAATCAGGTGATCAAGCAAGTCGCTAAAGAGCTTTCTGAAGAAGCGGGCGACATGAGGCTATTTTCCATTGCGGAAAGGCTGGAAAAAATCATGTGGGAAAAGAAAAAGATGTTTCCCAATCTGGATTGGTATTCAGCGGTTTCTTATCATTTAATGGGCATTCCGACCGATATGTTCACACCGCTGTTTGTCATTTCCAGGGTAACTGGCTGGGCGGCTCATGTATTTGAGCAGCGTGAGGATGGAAAGATTATTCGCCCCAGTGCTAATTATACCGGTCCGGAAGACAGGGCCTTTGTACCGCTTGAGAACCGTTCGTAATAATAATTATTTAAATCAAAATATGAGTTCCTTAATTTCTAATGAAAGACCCCCTGCAGATCAGGTATTAGTGGATATTACTGATTATGTGCTGAATTATAAGATTGAAAATAAAAAAGCCTTGGAGACGGCATTCTACTGTTTTATAGATACACTCGGTTGCGGATTTGAGGCCCTGACCTATCCTGCCTGTGCTAAGTTGTTGGGGCCTGTTGTTGCCGGAACAATTGTTCCTAATGGTGCTAAAGTCCCGGGTACGAATTATCAACTGGATCCGGTACAGGCTGCGTTTAACATTGGAACTATTATCAGGTGGCTCGATTTTAATGATACCTGGCTGGCAGCGGAGTGGGGGCACCCTTCTGACAATCTCGGTGGCATTCTGGCTACTGCGGATTGGATCAGCCGAACCAATATGGCAAACAGCAAGGCTCCTTTGAAAGCAAAGGTCATATTAGAGGCGATGGTGATGGCCCACGAAGTTCAGGGCGTTCTGGCCCTCGAGAACTCCTTTAATAAAGTTGGTTTGGATCATGTGTTATTGGTCAAGGTGGCCTCAACGGCGGTGGTAGGTAAACTACTGGGGCTCACAAGGGAAGAGCTGATCAATGCTATTTCGCTGGCTTTTGTAGACGGACAGGCACTCAGAACCTATAGACATGCGCCTAATACGGGAAGCCGGAAGTCGTGGGCTGCCGGTGACGCCACTTCCAGGGCTGTCCGACTGGCTTTAATGGCCGGAACCGGAGAAATGGGTTATCCGTCTGTATTGACAGCGCCGGTATGGGGGTTTTATGATGTATCCTTCAAAGGACAGGTTTTTAAATTCCAGCGGCCATATGGCAGTTATGTGATGGAAAATATTCTTTTTAAAATATCTTTCCCAGCTGAATTTCATGCGCAGACGGCGGCGGAAGCGGCCATGACTTTGCATCAACAGTTAAAAGACGCAGGCAAATCAATTGAGGATATAGAAGATATCACGATCAGAACACATGAGGCTGCCATTCGAATTATCGATAAGAAAGGACCACTAAATAATCCGGCAGACAGAGATCATTGCATTCAGTATATGATCGCTGTTCCGTTGATATTTGGCAGGCTGACAGCGGAAGATTATGAGCAGGGTGTGGCCAGTGATCCGCGCATTGATACCTTGAGAGAAAAGATGCAGTGCGTAGAGGACCCGCAGTTTACCAGAGACTATCATGACCCTGAAAAAAGGGCCATCTCCAATGCCTTGACCGTGAAGTTCAAAGATGGTACTTCGCTGCCTGAAGTGGTGGTTGAATATCCGATTGGTCATCCCAGACGAAGAGAGGAAGGGATACCCAAACTCATCGAAAAGTATAAGATCAATCTGGCCAGAATATTTCCGCTGAAACAACAGGAGCAGATACTTGCTTCCACTCTCAGCTATGACACTTTTATAAATGCTGATGTAAACCAGATTGTGGATTTGATGGTAAAACCTTAGGAAGTCCCTGGCAAAGGTATAATAGTGAAAATAGCATTGGCGGCCCGCCAATGCTATTTCCTTGAACGTCTATTTTATCTGTGGCCAGTTGGAAGTGAAACCTTCATAAAAAACGTATCCTTGTTTTGCCAGCGTCCTGAGAGAATCCGGTATATACCACTGTTCCCCATATCCGCTAAATGAATCACAGTCTTTTACGAACTCAGCCAAACCTACCTGATCCATATGCGCAATCGCC
Organism: Arachidicoccus terrestris; assembly: GCF_020042345.1. NCBI lineage: Bacteria > Pseudomonadati > Bacteroidota > Chitinophagia > Chitinophagales > Chitinophagaceae > Arachidicoccus > Arachidicoccus terrestris. The sequence continues at coordinate 1,601,371 of NZ_CP083387.1, read as the reverse complement.
CCTCCTGTGTGGGCGGCATAGCCGACGCCCAAAATAGAGCCGATATCGCCGTCAATAGGTTGGTCTAAAACGCCTTCATCCAGACAACGGTAACTATCTAATGCCATAACATGTAAAAGCCGTTTTTGAATAATGGCAGGATCGGTCGTTTGGGAAGAAAGACGGATAGACCGGTCTTGCCAGAGTTGTTTTTTACCAGTGGCCACATCGTAATCGTAGAAGCCTTTGCCGGCTTTACGGCCTTCTCTATGTTGTGCGATAAGTGCTTTCAGATAATTGTAACAGCGCTTTTGGCTGGAAGACAACTGCGGAAGCTGGTCGTAAACATGTGCCATCAGCGGAAGGGATATCTCATCCAGAACGGCCAGCGGACTGACGGCAAACCCTGCATGGAGGGCCCCTGTTTCGATCTCTGCAGCCGGGATTCCCTCCAGGAGCATCGTGATCGCTTCCAGCAGGTAATTAAAGAAAATCCGAGACGTGAAAAAGGCCGGGCTATCGTGAACAACGATGGGTGTTTTCCGGAGCTTAAGTGCCAGTGTAATGGCACCATTTACGGTTGCTTTATCAGTTTGCCTGCCTACGATGATTTCAACCAGTGGCATTCTGTCTACCGGCGAAAAAAAATGCATCCCTATGAATTTCTGCGGCTGAGTGCTGTGTTTTGCCAGCCGGGAAATCGGCAGTGACGTGGTGTTAGTAGAAAAAATGCCGCCTGATTTCAGAAAAGGCTCACTTTCTTTGATAACGCTTCCTTTGAGCGTTTCCTGTTCAAACACGGCTTCAATGATCATATCGGCGTTTTTAAGGTCAGTGGCCTTATCAGAGGGCTGAATCAGGGAAAGCAGGGTGCGCTTTTCGCTCTCTGCCATTTTTCCGAGCGAAATGAGCTTGTCGCAACATTTTTCACTGTATTGCTTTCCTTTTTCGGCTAGCTCAATTGTTGTGTCCTTCAGACAGGCGTCAATACCCGCTTTGGCTACCTCATATGCAATGCCTGATCCCATCATACCGGCGCCGATAATACCTATTTTCCGGAAGTTGACGGTACCTGAAATCTGTTTTGTGTTTTGCGCTTCTTTTACGCCATAATGCATGGTACGCATAATGGCGCGGGCAAATGGGCTCTGAAGTACTTCCGCGTATTTTTTAGCTTCCAGTTGCAATGCTTCGGCCAGTGAGCGCTTTTTACCTGCCTCAATTAGTTCGAAGCAGGGCTGAATACCCGGGAACCGGGGATTGATTTTCTTTTTGAAAGCAGCCAGCTGACTGGTTATATTCTCTTGCTCCTCCCGGGCACCGTTGCTGCCTTTATTATGTGAAGCGCCGGCTAAAACCCAGTTGACAGCCATCGATACTGCATTTTCTGCATCAACGGCTATTTGCTGGATAAGACCGCTGTCCAGTGCTTTTGTTGCATTTATGGTTGCACCCTTTATTAACATAGAAGCTGCGTCACTGACAGACAGGCGTTGGGTGGTGTAGGCGGTTGCTCCCAGACCCGGAAAGATGCCGAGTGCTGTATCGGGCAGAGATAACTGTATATTTTCTTGTGCGATTATATAATGGCTCCAAAGCATGGGTGCCAGTTGTATGCTGCTTAAAGGCCTGTCTATAATTGCAACGACCGGTTTATCAGCGCTATTGATGCTGATGGATTGTGTTAGCAATGCATTTATGCGGGCGTAGTTACCAGCCTCGTCAAACATGCGTTTGTAATCATCTTCTGTATCAGCTAGCGGGCATTGATAAATAATACCAGCAATGTCTTTCAATCGTATCAGCTCAGCTACAAGGACCGCAAATTTTTCCAAAATGACGAGCGGAGATAATTGCGTTTGTTTTGTGGCCTCACCCGGACCAATAATCACGATGCCATTCACATCAAAACTGAAGTTAAAGGCTTCGCTTTCCGGGAGCTGTATCTTTAGAGAATTGCGTTTTGTGGCCATATCCTGGGTTATTTCTGTTGGTAGTTGACGCCGTCTATTTCCATTTTAGCGATAATTTCAAGCATGATTTCTGAAGTTCCGCCTATAATCGTGCCCGCCCTGACATCTCTGTACAATCTGGCAATCTTATAGTCTTCAGTGAATCCATAGCCTCCAAACAACTGCAGGCATTGATGTACAATACTAATGGCCAGTTCGTTGGCCTGTAGTTTGGCGATTGAGCAATCCTCTACGGCATATACACCATCATTTTGTAAATCACAGCAGTAGTTGACAAAGGCCTTGGTGGTTTTAATATCTGCCACCATTTGCGCTATCCTGTGGCGGATTACCTGGAACTCCTGCAGCTTTTTACCAAAAGCTTCCCTGACATTGATATAGTCCATCGTATATTGAAGCGTAAATTCTGCTGTGGCAATACTCTGAATGGCGGCCGTGAGTCTTTCCAGCTGCAGGCCATCCATCAGATATCCGAAGCCCGCACCTTCTTCTCCCAGCAGATTAGAAGCCGGTACGCGTACATTGTCAAAGGCAAGCTCAGCGGTGTCTGAAGCATGCCAGCCCATTTTATCGATCTTATGAGTACCCACACCTTCTGCATTGCGGTCAATCAGTATCAGACTGATCCCTTTTGCACCTTTGGCTGGATCTGTTTTAACAGCCGTAATGAAGAAATCTCCATAATAACCGTTTGTGATAAAAGTTTTTGATCCATTAACGATAAAATGATCGCCGTCGCGCACGGCAACGGTACGGATGTTTTTGACATCGGAACCAGCCCCCGGTTCAGTAATGGCCACGGCACTGATCATATCACCCATAATGACTGGCCTGAGATAGCGCTGTTTTAAATCTTCGGATCCGAATTTGAGCAAATAGGGGGCGGACATATACTGGATGACTAATGCCGAAATGGTAAAACCTCCCGAAAAACAATGAGACAATTCTTCACAGAGAATCATCGAGTAGTAAAAATCGAGGTCCAGGCCACCGTATGCTTCTGGAAAATTGATGCCCATAAAACCCATGTCTCCCATTTTCTTCCAAATGCTCCGGTCGATTTTTTGCTCTTTTTCCCACTGGTCGATATTGGGAAGAATTTCTTGCTGCATAAAAGCTCGAAGTGTCTCACGAAAAGCCTGATGCTCTGTAGACAGTTGAGTCGCACGTATCATATTGTCTTTGTGTTATTTAATTATAATACTATCAAATGTTAGTAAAGGTAGAAAAAATAATTAATAGACAATATACATGCGTAAATTTTTTATTTTTTGAGATGACGCTGTATTGCGGCGTTCTGAAATTATTGGCTAAATCTAAATTTGTAGCCAACAGCTACAAATTGAATGCCTGGTCTAAAAGGATTGATATGAAACAACGGCAGGAGTAGCAGGTATTATGTGACTGGACTTTGCGACCTTTTCCCAAAGATCAAACAAGGTATCAACGGTTTGCTCTGTGGACTGCCAGTTAAGTTGGGGGTAGGGGCCATTTGTCTGGAGCCAGTTTTCTATTTCCCGTTTAAAATGGGGTTTTATAATGGCGTCCAGGACCTTGATACCCATTCTGCTTAGTGCCGCACCGTTACAGATTTGTTCGTATTGGCCTCCAATGGGAACAGCCATAATTTTTTTTCCAAGATAAAGGGCCTCGGCAGGTGTTTCAAAACCGGCACCGGTAATAATGCCTGTACAGTTGATTAAACTCTGCTGAAAAGCGCTTCTTTCAACGGGCAGCAACCGGATATGCTGAAATCGCATCTCCTCTTTACAATGCCGGGAAAAGATCTCAAATTGCATATCTTTTATCGGGGTAAAGAGTTGCAGCAATTCTTTGTCGCAATAAGAAGGCAGATATACTGTTACATAAGACTTTTTTTTGGGATCCGCATTCCATATAGCAGACTGTATAATGGGTGGTTGGATAAACGTATCGTAGCGCTTAAAATGCAAGCCCAGATTAATGGAGCTGCTGGCGTAATTTCTAAGGATCCATTCTCCAAGTATATTTTTGTTATGCGGGCGTGGCGTTTTGTCGGAAGCAAAACTGGCTTGATGCCCAAAATGGATCATCGGGACATTTTGCTTTTTACAGGCAATAGATGTGATGGCCTCGAAGTCATTTAATACAAGGTCATAATCTTTGACCGGCAAAGATTTTGCTTCCTTGATTGCTTTGAATATGGCACAGCGCCGGATCGTTTTGGCGTGGTTGAGCCTCCCATTGCAAGTATAATGAAGGCTTAGGCCATTGCTACGGTATTTGACCGGCAGGTCTGCCTTTAGTGTGCTGTTGCTGCCACTGAGAAAAATGTCAACTTTGCCATACTTAGTTAAAATAGGCATCAGTTCCATCGCCCGGCTGATGTGACCGTTACCGGTTGCCTGCACTGCATAGAATATTTTCATGGCTGATAATTTTGAATGTAATCGATCTTTTCTGAGAATATATTTAAATCGGTAGTAATAAGGTTGTCGATGTCGACATCCTGGAAATCGGATTTGTCATGCTGGAAGATTTTCCATTTTCCACTGTGATATTCCAAGGCTGTCAGGTTTTCTATCCAGTCTCCCGAATTAAGATAAGTAACCCTTCCTTCGGCTGTTATGATCTCTTTTTTACAGGGCTGGTGTATGTGTCCGCAAATGACATAGTCAAATCCATTTTCGATGGCAAGGGCGCCAATTGTTTGCTCGAATTTATTGATAAACTTGACGGCTGTTTTCACCCCGTTCTTTACCTTTTTTGAAAAAGACACTTTTTCCCGGCCAAGCTTTTTGAGGCAATAGTTGATCGCACGGTTCAGTAGAATAAGTAAGTCATATCCTTTGCCTCCAAACTTAGCGAGGATCTTGGCGCTGCCTTTTGTTGTATTGTCAAATACGTCTCCATGGAAGATCCATATTTTCTTGCCGTCGATTTCCAGAATATACTTATCGGTGAGTGTAAGATGCCCGATATGTGCATCTGAGTATTTTCGTAACACCTCATCATGATTGCCGGTTATATAAACGACCTGCACACCTTTATACAGAAAATTCATTATTTCTTTAATAAGGGCGAAGTGGCTCTTCGGGAAGTATCTTTTACTGAATTGCCAGCCATCGATGATGTCGCCATTTAATATCAGAAGCTTCGGTTCTATGCTTCTGAGATACTGAAGTAATTCTTCGGCATGGCAGCCATAAGTCCCCATATGCACATCCGAAATAACAACAACATCCAGTTTTCTTTTATTCATGTTTCGGTTGTTTGTTTCTATAAAATTCTATCTATTATATTACCTTAATATAATACAATTGTTGTCTATATGTTATCAATGGACATTCAGAGAGGAACGGATGAATAGGGTGGCTATTAGCGTAGATGTTTTGAAACGTGTCGTGTGGTTTTTGACCCTTATGAATGTATAACAATTCCAGTAACCAGGCGCAAAATGGAAGGCGAAGCAGATCTCTATATTCCCGAATTCAATAAAACGTATTATTATAAATGTAAAATATGCTTTACAAAATAGCATTTATGCTTTACATTTGCGACATAATTTGTGGTCGGCTGATCATATTTATAAACCACTATTTTAAATCTTTCCTCTTATGCGTCTATTACAACATGTATTTATAACAGTTTTCATTGTTTTGCGCGGCTTGTCCGCAATAGCCCATCAACGGGTTTGTGGGACGGTATTTGATTGTAATGAAATGGCTTTGGACACTGCTCTGGTTCTTGTTACTTCTACTCACAGGGTCGATGCAATTTCAGCTACAAAAACGGCGTCCGATAACAATGGTGATTTTGCATTCATATGCAAAAAGCAAGGTGTTTGGCTGGCCTTTCAGAAAGAAGGTTATAGAGATACCCTTATTAACCCGAATGCATGGAGTGAAGAAGATTCGATCAAGGCAAATTTAACGCCGGTGAAGGCTCATTTTCTGGATGATGTTATAGTGAAAGCTAGTCCTGCTACTATCGAACATAAAATTGACCGGATAGTCATGCATATTGCCGGCAGTCCCCTCGCAAATGTCGGATCTGTTATCGACCTTATGAAATATGCGCCAAAAGTGCTGGTGACTGACCGAGGGATCCTCCTTGGCGGAAAACAGGCGGTTGGTATTCTGGTTAATGGAAAGAAATTGAATATACCCGGGCCGGCGTTAAAGGTCTATTTAAATACGCTGCAGTCCACTGATATACAATCAATTGAATTAATGGAGCGGCCACCATCGAATTATGAAGCGGAGGGGAGCGGCGGATTGGTGAATATTATTTTGAAGAAGCCTGTTAAGACAGGGTTAGATGGGACTGCATCTATGGGGTATACAATAGGAGGGCGCAGGTTCCTGGACTATCTTCCTAGCGCGACTGTTAATTATCATAAAGATAAACTAGGGCTTACAGGAAGTGTAGGATATGAGTATTTTAAGTCACGCTTTGATGTCATGACAAGTAGTCCCCTGGCAGCAGATGCGCATTATAGATCTCAAGCCGCTAACACCAATCATGTGCAGCTGAGTACGCAACGGTTCAGTGTTTTCTATGATATTAAGAAAGACCAATATCTCGGTTTGGACTATACACATTATATTACGGATAGCCGCAATGGGGTATTGTCAAACTCTACAATTGAAGGGGAGAGCAAGGCGGCAGATACCTATTCTGTCGGGCGTTTTTCCGATTCTTCCCGCACTAGTTTCTCGGACCTGAGCGGTAATTATATAATTAAGCTGGATACGCTGGGCTCGAAAATCAGATTTATGGGTAACCTGACCTTTAGCCAGCGTCATTCCCGTTCTGATAATCATAGTGAAAAGTATGGTATCGGTGAAGTGCCACTCGGTGACACAACTTTTCGAAACATATATCCCGGGAAAACGCATATTCTGACCGCTCAGATGGATTACCGGAAAGTCTACCGGTCGTCTATGGAATTAACGGCCGGCACTAAATTCACGGCGACTCGTATATTCAATCGTAATTATAACCGGGTACTTGATAAGGGTGATTGGCAGGAAGACCCTTTTACAAGATTTAATTATAGTTATAAAGAAAGATTTTTTGCCGGCTTTTTTATTCTTAAGGGAAAGGCCTTCAAGTTTGATTATGAAATAGGCCTTCTGAGTGTGTACAGCAAAGTCGAAGGAAGGTTGTTAGGCAGTGAATATCAGGATACGACAAACAGGAACGATTATTTTGACTTATTTCCCACGGTTTACCTAAAGAAGAAGAAAGAACAATCCCAGAATTTTTGGCTGTTTTCCTATGCAAGAAGGATTAAAAGGCCAACTTACTTTCAAATGAACCCGTTTAAATATTATTATGACAGCTATACGGCAAAAAGAGGAAATCCGGCATTAAGTCCACAATATACCCATTCAATGTCGTTGAGTTATATGTTTCATAATAAATACAGCTTTGCCTTCAATTACACTGTCACCGGTAAGATGATCGCCCTGATTCACGAGTATAAAAATGGCAGGGCCCTGATTAACCAGATATACAAAAATATAGGTAATAGCAAGGAGCTGAATTTGAACCTGTCAATGCCGTTATCCATTGCCCGTTGGTGGAAGTCTGACAATACAATTGAATGCGGGTATCAACGGTTAAAAGGAGAGAATTTTCATATCGTAAAACCTTATTTACTTATACAATGCAGCCAGAATTTTCATCTGGCACATGACTGGTCGGTGAACCTGCTGGGGCGCTATAGCTACCATCAGATCTGGGCCAGCACTGTGTATAGCCCCAACGGACAGGTAGATATTACGGTACAAAAGAAATGGGCGGGAGATAAATGGGCAGCCAGACTCGGGATAAATGATCTTTTTCAAAGCTATGGAAAATCTAACGGTAATCAGTATTACAATAACGCCCCGGTTATGATAGTAAGGCGTTTTCAGTCCCGGTATTTAGATTTTTCACTGACCTATTTTTTTAATGCAGGGATGCGCTTTAAACAAAAAAATATACTGATGAGTAATGCTGGTGAAACCAGAAGGCTCTGATTTTGGGTTATACACAATAAGAGGCATACGTCAGTACGCCTCTTATTGTGGCACCGATAATTGACTGAGGTGCCGCCTTACAGATCAGGATGCCATTATTGACAATTTTACTAACATAGACTAGGAGGTAGTCAATGGAATAATTTTTCCCGTTCTGACCGACTGGTCGCAGGCCATGGCGATCCTGAGGCTGTTAATCGCATCGCCGGTTGCCTCTGACAGATCCATATCCTCTTTAATGGCTTTCAATAAAAAACGTTGTTCTCTGTTACAAAGCTCCTGATGATCGGGCTCATCTGCCAGGTTGATCCATTCATCAGGTCGCGTAAATTCTCCGTTTTCGTTAAGCTGACTGTGATGAATCTTTAATGCCTCTGTTTTTGTATGCGCATCAATTTCATCTGATTGTCCGGCTGCACCTGCTTTTTTGGCGACAATAGATACAGCGCCCTTCGGTCCCCAGACATCTTTAATAAAAAAAGCGGTTTCACTGGCCATGGGTCCCCAACCGGCTTCATACCAGCCGACAGAACCGTCCTCAAATTTAATCTGTAGCTGGCCATAATTATAATTCCAATCCGGCACCTGATCCGATAACCGTACCCCGATTGCCGAAACTTGTAATGGCCTGGAACGGCTCATTTGGCACATTACGTCAATATAATGCACCGCGCAATCTACGATTGGGCTCAGGCTCTTCATCAGATTTTGATGGACCTTCCATTTGGCCCCGTGGCTTTGCTGATTCAGATTCATACGCATCACTAATGGCTTGCCTAAGGACTCCGAGCGACGGATAAATTCCTGCCAGGAAGGATGATGGCGTAGAATATACCCTACTACCAGTTTTTTGCCCGCCTTCTTAGCGGCGGCTGCCACGTGCTCGGCGGCCTCTACCGTATCTGCCAATGGCTTTTCGATAAAGACATGACAGCCTGCTTCAAAGGCCATAATGGCGTATGCTTCATGCGTATCCGGATAGGTAGAAATACAGACAATATCCGGCCTGGTTTCCTTCAACGCCAGTTCATATCCGTCAAATAGGGTATAGCTATTGCCAAGTGTTTCATTTAAAATTTGCTTGCTGTTTCCCCTGGAAACCAGTCCGCAAATCTCAAATCCTTCCAATGTGTGATAAGCCCTGGCATGGGACTTTCCCATATTGCCACAGCCAACGACGAGTACGCGTAAATTCCTGACTCCCTCATTCATATCAATAAAACTTAAGGCTTAGACGCCCAGACTCCAGCCCTGGCGATACGCCCGTTTAACAAATTGGTTAATCTCATCAAAATTGGTGACACGCATATTCGCTTTATCCCAAAGTATCTTAATGTCTCTGCCCGGAAAAAGAAATCCCTTGCCGTTTTGCTTAGGCACCCTGATATCTGTTCCTCTGATGGAGAGATTCGCGATCAGCAAGGTCTCTGTCAGCGGTCCTGCAATTGCAAAATCTGAGGCTAATTTTACTTTTCCGTAACCTGCTCTGGCTGCGATAGCCCATTGCCAGTAATGGCCGTCTACACCGCCGGGAACCAATGGTGTGGTTTTTGGGGTTTTATCCTCCTTATTACGCGAAAGTGGTAGTAATTGAGGATCCTGTCCATATACACCACACATCATTTTACCTTTGGTGCCTTCAAAAAGAACTCCATTGTCACCAAAGCGCTCATTAGGCCCCAGCTCAGGTGGCCGCATCGGTTTAATACCACCATCCATCCAATGAAGCGTCAGGTTGCCAGCTGTCTTGTCTGTTTCTTTAAAAGTCATGATAATATGACTGGAAGGAGGGCAACTTTCCGGATAATAATCTCTTTTAAATTCTCCGACATAAGTCGTTCCGACACTACATTGAACATCGAGTGGATTGTCCAGTCCCAATACAGTAACGGGTGGCTCGACCAGATGAGCGCCCATGTCTCCGATAGCACCTGTGCCATAATCCCACCAGCCACGCCAGTTAAAAGGAACCAGATTATCGACATAATCCTTATAGGGCGCGCTGCCTAACCAGAGATCCCAGTCCAGCGCGCGAGGTATGTCAGCCTTCTTTGTCGGCCAGTGGATCCCTTGAGGCCATGCCGGGCGGTTTGTCCAGCAATGCACAGTATGCACTTTGCCGATCAGACCGGCGTTACACCAATCCTGCAGCCGGCGTACACCATCGCCGGAAGCCCCCTGATTGCCCATCTGTGTCACAACCTTATAACGTTTTGCCGCTTCTGCCAGCTTACGTGCTTCATAAATGTCATGCGTCAGGGGCTTTTGTACATAGACGTGTTTGCCTAGCTGCATAGCCGCCATGGCAATCATTGCATGGTTATGATCCGGTGTAGATACCACGACGCCATCTATGTTTTTATTTTCTCTTTCCAGCAATTCCCTATAGTCCTTATAATATTTCGCTTTAGGGAAGCTTTTTCTGGAATTCTCGGCCCGTCTGTCATCCACATCACATAAGTAGGCAATCTCTGAGATGCCGCCTTTGTATATCTCCGCCAGGTCGCTTTGGCCTTTGCCGCCAACGCCGATACCGGCTACGATCAATTTATCACTGGGTGCCAGAAATCCCTTACCTCCCAATACGTGACGGGGCAGGATCATGACACCTGCCGTTGCCATGGCCGTCGTTTTAATAAAATCTCTTCTCGAATTTTTTGTTGTATTTGTTTGCTTTTGCTGATCCATTGGTCAATAATTATGAAACGATAGTGATTATTTAAAGGTTAAAGCTATTTTTTGCTCAGGTCCTTTATCCGGATATTTCTAAAATAAACGGTGGAACCATGACCCAGAAAGCCAATATGGCCGGTAGTCCGCTGTAGCCCCGGATGCTTTTTACCATCCATTGCGCCGTGTTTCCTGGCTTCTGTAATATCACCATCTAAGATAACGGTTCCATTTAAAATGACTTTGATTTTTGGGCCTTTAACAATTACTTCTTCCTGATTCCACTCACCCACAGGTTTCAGGTAGCCTCTTTTGGAGGGTATCGTTCCGTAAACGGAACCGTGGTATTGATATTTGTGTAAATTTTTATAGATAGGCGCTGTATTGTCCAGAATCTGCAGTTCCATACCTGCATAGGCTGCGTCGCCTTCCAATGGGGCACGAATACCTAGTCCGTTATTAGCGCCGGGTGTCAGTTTAAATTCAAAGCGGTAGTCGAAATCACTATATTCTTTCTTGGTATACAGATTACCTCCTGAGCCCTTGCCCGGTTTGGGGCTTACGACCAGGTTGTCATCCTGAATAAAATAATCTCTTGTATTTCCTTCCCAATTAAACATATTGGTTCCGTCAAACAAGACCTGGTAGCCTTCTTGCTTCTCTTCTGCGCTTAACTCAAAAGGCTTTGCACGGGGGAGCTCTTTGATATAAATATCACGGTAGACCACAGGAGAGCCGTGGGCCTGTAATTCAATTTGCTCCTTGGCAAATATGGGCAGGGATCTGTCCCAGTAGTTCTCCAGGATGACATTATCTGTAACCAATATGCCATTCAGGTATACGGTCACCCGGTCGCCCTTCATGATAATCTTGAATGTATTCCACTCACCCAGTGGGTTGTCAGCGACAACTAGGGGTTTGCTTTCATGGATTTTGTTATTATAAAGCCCTCCGGATCCGACCTCGGCGCCAACGTTTCTGCGGGAAGTATCCCAGATCTGAACTTGGGGAGTGCCTCTCAGATAAATGCCCGCATCACCTTCTCCCTTGCCGTCGTCGATGATTTTCCAGTCGACCAGCATGACAAAATCTCCGTATTGTTTCTCAGTAGCCAGGTTATTGCCGTGACTCATAAAATGAAGTTCACCATCCATGACTTTCCAGCTGTCCTGCATGGCAATATTCGCTTTTTTCTGCGCTGCATCCAGTGTGGCGGCGTCCATTTTAGCCCGTTTGATCGGATCCTCTACTAACCCTTTCCACCCTGTCAGGTCCTTTCCGTTGAATAAGGAAACGAAGCCGGCTCCCGGTTGCATATCTTCTAAATATTTACGGATGGCTTCTTTTTGATACTGGCTATCATTTCCCGAAAGGACATTCATGGTTTTTGTCAGTAAGCTACGGACCAGTTCCCCTTTATATTCCCCTGCAAGGGCGACTTCCATGATCGTGTGGGCTGCTGCCTGCTGTAGTCCCTGATTGTCCAGAAATTGTCCTGCATAGACAAGTGTATTAAAGCATTCAGCATCTTTCAGCGATGTAAGAATTGTTTGTTTTTCCTGTGTATTGTCAGCGATCTGGAAGGCGTCTCTTAATAATAGTAGTCTTTCTTCTGCTGGATAATCTGTCTTTTGGACCAACCCCAATACGCCCTTTAGCGCTTCTTGCTTTTCGCCCGTATCTTTTGACTGACGTGCAATATTGAGTAATGTATTGACTGCTTCTTTATCTGACCAACCGGACAGGGCAGCTAAGGCAGCGGATTTATTGGACCCCTTACCTGAGCCGTATGCCGTAGATACGGCCTTTAAAGCGGTAGTCCCGCCCACGCTGGCCAGGACCCGATAATATAGCGCCTGCTTATCCGCCGGTGCGGATTGCATTTTTTGCAATACGGAAGACGCTATTTGATCTTTTTTCTGTTGGCCTCCATTATTTAATGCGGACCCCAGCGCAGCGATCACTGCATCCTGCACCTGTGGCGCATGTGTATCAGAAGTGCTGTTCAAAAGGGAATATAACTGAGGCAGGTCTTTTTGGATGACGACATCAGGCAATGCTTTGTAGGCTGCGCTGCTGATAGCCGGATCACTGCTCTTTAGAGCAGTGTAGACAGTTTGGATCTCACTATTGGCACTGCGGGCAGCAAGTACCTGCAACAAAGCTACTTGTGCGGTAGCGGGCAACTGTTTACTACCCGACAAAGCAGCTGCCGCTTCATGTGTGACACCGGCACCTTTTAACTGAAGCAGAGATTTTGTAATGACATCTGTTTCTTGTTTGTTGGCATCCGGCAAAAGTTTGATCAAATCTCCGGTTACAGACGCACCACCAATATTGGCAGCGGCTTCTATTGCGGCCAGCTTAACGGCAGGTGTTGGACTATTAAAGAGCGCTGTGATACCTGGAAGTGTGCTTTCGTTTTTCTCCCGACCCAGTACATGTAAAATATCTACCTGTGCTTCTGGTTTAGCTTTGGAAAGCAGTTGGAGCCACCCGGAAGCGGTCTCATTACTTAAAGACGGGGCTGCAAATGCGAGTGCTGAAGCTCTGAGGTCGGCATCACTACCCTTTAAGGCCTCTTGAAAATACTTATTCTCAATGCCAGGACCCGCTGCCATCAGCGTTTTTAATGCCGCGGTACGCACCCCGATCTGATTGATGGCAGTGGCCTTGTTGTAAATATTTTTTGCAGCTTTCGTTGCCTGGTCTTTGTGCCCGTTTTGAACTAAATGCGACAGGTAAAGCTCAAAGGAAGCCACAGCATTGGTATTGTCATATTTGTATCCGGCTCGCTCAGCTGCTTTTTGCATGACAGGTAAAGATGCAGGGTCTCCTAACTTCGCCAAAGAGTACAGTGCCACTTTCGCCATTTTGGGATCGGACGAATTTGCCAGTTTAGATAGCGGGCCTGCAGCTGGCATATAACCAGCGTCTCCCAGTGCCTCTGCAATAGAGGTGGCCGCCTGGCCTTTAGCTGCAGATAAACCTGTCAGGAGCGCTTTAAAGGCTTGCTCAGACCCTATCTTGACCAGCGTCCGGGCTGCAGGGTCTGCCAGGAAATTATCGACCAGATAAGGAGCAATTCCTGTGACGGCTTCATCATTGCCTACAAGCATGAGCTGCTCTATTATGAATTCTTTATTTTGCTTGTCATCCAGTAAGGGCAGTGCCTTGAGATAGGACTGCATTGCCATGTTACGAAGTGTTTCTCTGTTCGGTCCACTGGCGTACATTGTCAACCCGCCAATAGCATAATCTAATTTAGCGTTAGACGTTTTTCCCGGAGCGGCAAGGCCTTTAATAAGTAATACCAGGCCATCAACGCCCAAATGCTGAGTTTCCTCAATATTTTTAACCAGCAATGCGGAGTCCTGCGCAGGAACCGCTGCTAATAAATCCGCGATTTTTGTCGTGGTGGTACGCCTGTCTTGTTCCACCTGTGCATGCACCATGCTGCTGGTAGTTCCCAGCCCGATTAAAGCAAGCGCAACCGGTGTTGCAAATCTTTTTAAGGTAAACATATAAATCAATTAAATCTGTTAGTAGAATATAAATAAAGTAAAACGGCCCATTCTTATCAACTTAAATCGTATATGGCGCGCGCATGACCGGCATCAGCATCCTGTTGGCGGCTTCGTCTCCGATGAACTCTTGTTTTTCGGGGTCAAATCTTAGCGAACGACCTAGCCGCAAAGCCACCATGCCTATATTGACAATTGTACAGGAATGGTAACCGTTTCTTTCGTTGAGCGCAAAAGGACGTCTGGTTTTTACAGACTCCGTGAAAGTCGTGATCTGCGGAGCCGGATCCGGGAATGCAGCCAGCTTACGCTCCAGGTCAGGAATATCTGATTTAAAGCCCGGGTAAAGTTTTCCTTTAGGACCTTCTATATAGGGAACTTCCGTGTCTTTACCTTCTCCATCCAATATGATTTTGCAGCCATCGGCATAGGTATAGGTAATTCGTCGCCAGGTGCCAACGGCATCGGGATGCTGTTGAGGGGCATCCACTTCCACTAATACAGGACTGGTTTCATCTTTTCCTAAAAAATACTGAATGGGATCCAGATAATGTTGCCCCATATCGCTCAGCCCACCACCGTCATAATCCCAGTAGCCTCTAAAGGTTTGATGTACTCTGTGTTTGTTGTAAGGCTTAAATTGAGCCGGTCCCAGCCAGGTATCGTAATCCAGCTCTTGTGGAACAGGCTGTGGTGTCAGATGTTCTTTCCCCACCCAATAGAATTTCCAGTCAAAGCCTGTGTGTTTACCTACGCGAACTGTTAACGGCCAGCCTAATAAGCCACTGTCTACCAGTTTTTTTATCGGTTTAACAGTGGTGCCCATACCGTAAAAAATATCTTTAAATCTAAACCAGGTATTGAGCCGGAAGATGCGGCCATGCTGTTCCATGGCTTCCATGACTCTTTTCCCCTCTCCGATAGAATGGGTCATCGGTTTTTCACACCATATATCTTTGCCTGCGGCAGCCGCGTCCACTGCTATAATGCCATGCCAGTGCGGGGGGGTGGCGATATGTACAATATCGACTTCCGGTAATTGAATCAGTTCCCGGTAGTCATGGAAAGTCTTGACTTTATTTTTTAGCATACCTGCTGCATGCGCCAGGTGTTTTTTGTCCACGTCACAGATAGCCACTACCGGTGTGTTTTCATAAGCAAAATGATTGACGCCCATACCGCCGACACCAATAACCGCTTTAGTCAGTTTATCACTGGGTGCCAGGAAGCCCTTGCCTCCTAATACAAATCTTGGCACAATGGTAATGCCAGCAAGGACGGTAGAAGTCTTTTTAATAAAGTCCCTTCTAGACTGTGAATGCTCCTTTTCCATAGGAAATAAGAATTTAGATAAGTAAAGTAAAAATAATCGTTTAATGGGAGGAGTTGAAGATACAAATTAATTGCAGTTTTTCTGAAATAGAGCTAAGATAATTTACCAAGTCCAGACAAGCGCAATTTCTTGTATGAATGCTTAGGCTCCTTTATCTAATATATTCAATTGCACCTTTTTATGAAGATTCCGGAAGCTCTTGCTATCTTATTTAAAATTATTAAAGAATTGATGAGAACTTAGTGAAAAAAATATAGTTTCCACGTAAGCAGGTCCAGCAAAAATGTAGGTATCAAAAAGCAGAGAAGACTTGTTGATCTGGAAAAATATTATCTTTACGAACATCTGAGGTATTTTTTCTGTAGATGTTGTATACCTGGGGACTTCCTAAAATCAAAGTACATTGGACAACAACCCGACATCCCGGATCCCTGTTATACGAATGGATGGGTTTCGTGAAACCCAGACCGCAGGGGCGGAGCAATTAATCTTTAACGAGATTCGAGGGGGGAATTTTATTGCCAAGCCGCACAAGCATGATTTTTTTATGATTATTTTGTTTGTGAAGGGTAACGGGGTGCATATGATCGACTCCCTGGAATATCAGATTGCCAATCGCCAGGTCCACGTGTTGTTCCCGGGCCAGATCCACAAATGGAGTATTGAAACAGGGACAGAGGGCTATCAATTGATGATTGAAAAGCCTTTGCTGGAACAATTTGCTCCTTATTTCCGGTTCTCCTTTACGAATTATCAGAACCATCCAGTGATTCGGCTCTCCGAAGAAAGCTTTGATGGATTGACCCATAGTTTTGACGCGATCAAAACGGAGTTGCATCATCAAACGCCTTTGTTACAATTGATCACAGCCTATGCAGGTGTTATTGCTGCTACTGTGAGCAAAGAAGCAGAACGCAGTTTTCAGGAATTTCAGGTTTATCAGAGTCATCCTATCCTGGCCAGGTTCAATATGCTGATTGATGAATCCTATAAGGAGCAGAAATCGGTATCTTATTATGCCGGGAAGTTGCATCTTACCGCTAACTATCTCAATATTCTTTGCAAGAAACATTTGAAGGTTTCTGCTACGCAGCTTATTAATCAGAGGATCGTACTGGAAGCCAAAAGATTCTTGCAATGTACAAGCCTGTCCATTAAAGAAATTGCCTATGAATTAGGGTACAACGACCATGCACATTTTTCTAATTTTTTTAAATCCAGAACTGCTGTGCCTCCTTCTGCCTTTAGACAGAAATAATAAATTTTACAAGTAATAGCAGTATTTATACAAACGATTGGCCTTTACGCCTTCTTACCTTTGTCCGTGTGAGCGTTAAAAACACCCTCGGCGATAATTGTCTGCCGTTGTAGGTGTTGCAGTTGAAATCGTGTCTTATTGGTCATATAAATGTAATGTCAAAAACAGCAATTTAATCTTTATGGTAAAAGCAACTGATAAATCTCAGGCAGCAGGACTTTCCAGAAAAGCCTTTATCCGCAATGCAGCATGGACCCTGATGGGGACAGCCGTTGCGCCTTCCTTGTTAAAAGCTGGCGTAAGCGGAACGAATGTAATGCCCGGAATGCACAATGGTGGATTTACCGGGCATTATACACTTAAGAATGTTCGTCTGGAAACTGGCTTCGAGTATAAGGACGGAGAGGTAGTGGCGACGCAAACGGGTTTATTTTGCGTGGAAGTAGAAGGCCCGAAAATTCTGTCAGTAGCAGCGAATAAGCCAGAAGCAAACGCCATTGATGCGGGAGGCAAATTGATGCTGCCTTCCTTCAAAGACATGCATATACATTTAGATAAGACCTTTTATGGCGATAAATGGCGTGCAGTCAGAAGAGGAGCAGGCGGCGTCAAGGGTATGATCGAGCTAGAGCAAAAGATCTTGCCCGATATGCTTAAAAATTCCACTTATAAAGCAGAGAAATTAATAGAACTTTTGCAGTCCAAAGGCTCTGGCTTTGCTCGCAGTCATGTAAATATTGAGCCTACTTCTAAGTTGCTGTCTCTTAAACATCTGCAGGCTGCTCTCGAAAACAAAAAGCAAAGCTTTGGTGCCGAATTGGTGGCTTTCCCCCAACACGGCGTTTTCTACACAGATTCCGCACCTTATATGCGGGAAGCCGCTCAGTCTGGAATTGATTTTATCGGTGGTGTAGATCCTTACACCGTAGATGGTGCTATTGAGAAGACCATGGATTTTACAGTGGGACTGGCACTGGAATTTAATAAAGGTATTGATATACATCTCCATGAAACCGGTGATTCCGGATTGCAGACAGTGGAATACCTGGTTAAAAAGGTGCAGGAGAATCCTGTATTAAAAGGGAAAACCTACCTGAGTCATTGTTTTTGCCTGGCCAGAATCAGCAAAGACAAGCAAGAAGAAATGGCCGCCAGGCTCTCTGATGCTCAAATCGGCATTGTTTCGACCATTCCTTTTGGCGGATTGATCATGCCAATCCCCACCTTATTAAAACATAAGGTAAAAGTGATGACGGGCAATGACAGTATTGTGGACCATTGGAGTACCTTTGGAAAAGGCAGTGTGCTGGAGAAGGCGCATGTTGCCGCTCAGTTATATGGTAAAAGGACGGAGTTTGATTTGTCAAGAATGTTATCACTGGCTACTTCGGGGCCTATCCCATTAGATGATAAAGGCGTTCAGGTCTGGCCAAAGGCGGGTGATACGGCAGATTTCGTGCTCATAGAGGCCAGCTGCTCAGCCGAAGCGATTGCCAGGATTTCGCCGGTAAAATCACTCTATTACAAGGGTAATCATGTTTTTTGATAAGATATCCGGTATTCAGATAAAGAATTCATCAACCAATCAGTAAGATTATGTCAGAGATAGGCAATAAATTGAATAGTAATGCTGCCGCAGATAACTATATAATAAAAAATGTACTGCTGGAAACAGGGTTTATAAAGGATGCAACAGGAGCGTTTATTAACGCGACCGAAACAGCTTTGTATAATGTTGCCGTAGAAAGCGGAAAAATAGCCAAGTTGTGGACCGGGAATGCCGGCACAACCGAGTCTGATATCGTAGATGCGAAAGGCTTTCTTATGCTACCAGCATTTAAGGATATGCATGTACACCTGGACAAGACGCTGTATGGTCTGCCCTGGCAGGCGGTGAATACCGGGCGAAGGACTATTTATGATATGATCGCCTATGAACAAGAGATCATTCCTGAATTACTCAAGACCTCGACAAAGCGGGCGGAGCAATTGATAGACCTTATGCAAAGTTATGGTACCACGTTTGCCCGCACCCATTTTAATGTTGACCCGACTTCCGGTCTTCACTCTCTGGAAAACCTGCAAAAGGCACTGGACAATTTGAATGGACGTTTTAATGCAGAATTAGTGGCTTTTCCCCAGCACGGGGTCTTTTATACAGATAGTGCAGCGTTGTTAAAAGAAGCAGCCAAGCTGGATAGTGTCAGATTTATCGGTGGCGTGGATCCTTATGGTGTAGACAGGGCCATTAAAAAAGTGCTTGACTTCACTGTTAGCCTCGCACTGGATAACAGTAAGGGGATAGATATACATTTGCATGATGGTGGTAAGGAAGGTTTGGAAACAGTGGAATACCTGATACAGAAGGTAGAAGAGAACCCTTCACTGAAAGGTAATACCTATATCAGTCATGCATTTGTCTTAGGTCGGCTGGATCAAAAAACACTGGACCGGATTGCGGAAAGTCTGGCTGCAGCAAAAATAGGTATCGTTTCCTCAATCCCATTTGCGGGCCTTGTGATGCCGGTCCCGACACTGATACGCCACGGCGTTCAGGTGCTCGCCGGCAATGATAATATCCAGGACCACTGGAGCACATTCGGTTCTGGCAGTATGCTGCAAAAGGCAAATCTAATGGCGCAGCTCTATGGATGGTCGTCGGAGTATGATCTGTCGCGAACCTTAAGATTCGCGACAGGCAATGTGCTGCCACTGACAGACCAAGGGGAGCATAGCTGGCCGGCAGCCGGTGATCCGGCAGAATTTGTACTGGTGAATGCCAGCTGTTCCGCAGAGGCAGTTGCCAGGATTGCACCTGTGAAAGCATTTGCCCATAAAGGCGATATAAACTGGACTATGGAAGGATAAGTTTTATTTTTTCGTTCATCACGAGGTCTGTTCGTTATATATTTAGCGGACAGACCTTGTGCTTTTGAGGACTTGAAGAGAACGTGCACGCTATAAAGGGACTAATGTCAGATAAATATTGGAAGATCACCTTTACAGAATAAAACTGTGGATGTTACAATTAAATTGAAAACGACTATATTTGGCAGAAGCTGATGTGGCATAATGAAAGATCAGGTATTTATTCGGCGGGGTAACTTATTGAATCAAAGCGGTAAAATATAAAGATGTTTTTTAAATTAACACTACTGAGAAAGCTAAAATACAGCAGTTTGGCAGGCATAGCGGCTTTGCTATGGCTGCTGTCGGGTCAGATGAATGCCCTTTTTGCCCAGACGACGAAGGGTTACGGGTATCTATACTGCCATATGAGTCAGAAAGGTGAGTACACGGCATATGCGCTTAGCCGGGATGGCATTCATTTTCAGGAGCTATTGGATGGTGACCCGGTCTACGACCCTGCAAGGCTTTCCAGAATAGAAGGCGGCAGCAGGGATGCTTTTATCGCAAGAGCTGGTAAAGGAAATGGGTATGTGATGGTTGTCACTGATATGTCTAATCACAAAAGCCATAGCTGGCACAACTATGGGATTGATTTACTGAAAAGCGATGATCTGATAAATTGGTCCTCAGTCAGCTTTGATTTTAGAAAAGGGCCAGGCATTTTTTGTGACAGCGATAGCCCTGATTTTTATAAAGATTATGGAGCAATATGCCGGGTATGGGCACCACAGATTATCTGGGATGCCAGGTATCAATGGCCTGACGGCCAGAAAGGTGGATATATGATCTATTATTCACTGCTCAATGCTAAAGAAGACAGATATGACCGGATATTTTATTCGTATGCAGACGCTTCTTTTACTAAGCTAACGAAGCCCCGCTTACTGATAGATTGGGGATATGCGACAATAGATGCCGATATTCATTATATAGCTGCAGACAGAAAGTATCATCTGTTGATAAAAAAGGAGGGTGGGACACCCGGTATCTTTACATCAACATCCGGAAAACTTACCGGGCCTTATCACTTACCCGATGATAAAGATTACATTAATTTTGAAAGCAGCAGGAAAGTAGAGGGCCCATCAGCGTTTCAACGTATAGGAGATTCGACCTGGCGGATCGCTTATGTAGAATACAGTTCCAGGCCGACAAAATACCGGCTCTGTGAGGCAGATGAATTCATGCATAATTTTCACACACCTGAAGATATAGGAGGTGATGTTGCCGGTACGGCGCAGCATGGTTCTTTTTTAGTGCTGACTAAGAAGGAATATAAAAGATTAGCGCACTGGTCGGCTGTATATCTGAAGCGGAAAAAAGGCGGCTCAAAAATGAGATAGGAGGCTGCGTTCTTTTCCTGATAGCAGGCGCTGCTGGTAAATTTTTTTGCGCAGCTGTATCAATACTATAAATTTGTAGACATACGCCTGTCTTAATCAGATCTGGTTGCGTGTACGCGCTGTATGCAGCATTTGTGACAGGAAGAGATTTTGTTCCAGGTAAGTTTATCAATTTAATTTTTATATTTTGGGCCCGGCCGTCAGGCTTAACCCATGTAAAACCGAACGCAATGCAACAAATCGCTACAGTAAGTACCAGAATTAAACATGCGATTCTGCCCAGTCTCATACTGCTGTTAATGAGTTCCGCATCCGTAATGGCTAGTGGCTTCAATAACAGTGATGGGACGAGAGAAAGAGTGTACCTGGTCAAAAGCCTGGTCAAAATTGCTGATCCGGTATTGACAGCACTCAGTGAAAATAAATTAGTTGAACGTATGCCCGTAGAGGCAGTAGCAAAGGGTAGGGAACAATATACCTATTTAGAAGCATTTGGTCGATTGCTGGCAGGCATGGCACCCTGGCTGGAATTAGGCCCGGATCAGTCAAAGGAAGGCCGGCTAAGGGAAAAATATATTTTGCTGGCGCGCAAATGTCTGCACAACGCAACGGATCCAGATAGCCCTGATTTTATGAATTTCAATAAAGGTAGTCAGCCCGTCGTGGATGCTGCTTTTCTCGTGCAGGCATTGCTTCGCGCGCCGCATCAGCTGTGGGATCCATTAGATACCAAAACCAAAGATAATATCCTGACCGCACTTCGGTCAACCCGGGTAATAACACCTGGCAATAATAACTGGCTTCTGTTCAGTGCCATGGTGGAAGCAGCTATTCTTAAATTTACGGGTACCTGCGAAATGGCCCCGATTGAAAAAGCGATAGATGCGCATATGAAATGGTATGTGGGTGACGGAACCTACGGAGATGGCCCCCATTATCATTGGGATTATTATAATTCATACGTAATACAGCCAATGTTTCTGGAAGTATTGCGGGAACTTCTTGATGCAAAAGTAAATCCCGGCAAATACAACAAAATATATGAGTTGGTGCTTAAAAGAGCAACCCGGTATGCTTACATTCAGGAATCTCTGATCTCTCCTGAAGGCACTTATCCGCCACTGGGTCGTTCACTGGCCTACCGCTTTGGCGCTTTTCAGCATTTGTCCAAAATGGCCCTGATGGAACACCTGCCCGAAGGAATTCAACCCCAAGAGGTCCGAGCGGCTTTGTACACTGTGATTAAAAGACAGTTATCCATGAAAGGCACTTTTGATAAAGATGGATGGCTGCGTATCGGTATGGCAGGACACCAAAGAAGAATAGCGCAGGGGTACATTTCGACAGGTAGCCTGTATTTATGTTCAGAAGCATTTTTGATTTTAGGCCTGCCGGAAAATAACGCACTCTGGCAAGGGCCGGATCAGGAATGGATTGGCAAAAAAGTCTGGAAGGGAGAGGATATCTCGATTGATCATTCCATTTGAGGAAACACAGCTGACGAAAACTTAAATTTTTCAAAATTCCAATGCTCGATAGCGGAATTTTGTTATTTTTGTACTGTAATAATTATTGTTACAGTTTGGTTACTTAACTGATACAATCATGAACGGCAGGTTTCCTATCGCGATTCATATTATGACGCTGCTCAGTTATACCCAGGAGCAGTTATCCTCGGATTATATTGCCGGTAGTCTGAATGTAAATCCCGTTTTAGTCAGAAAGGCTTTACGGGATTTAATGGCCAAAGGTTTAGTCGTGAGTAAAGAAGGCAAAAACGGGGGCTATTTGTTGAGTCGTAGTGCAGCAACGATCTTCTTATCAGAGGTATACAGGTCGGTAAAACCGGAAGCAATACTGGGAGCTTCCAGGAACATACCGAATCCGGATTGTCCCGTTGGGCGCCAAATAACTGGCCAGTTAGAGCAGCTGTATCAGGATATAGAACGGCAACTGGAAGCCCAGCTGGCAAATCAGTCTTTGGCGGAATTTTGTAACAGGTTTAAATAGGATATCTATAGTAGATCTTCCATTTGTGATGCTGTAAACTGTAATAAAAAATGTTTCAATTTATTTTATAATCTCAAATTCAAAACACATGAAAATTGTTATTGTCGGCGCCACAGGATTTGTGGGCAAAGCCTTGGTTAAAGAAGCCAGCGATAGAGGCCTGGAGGTTACAGCAGCCGCCAGAGATGCGGGTAAAGTACCTGATCTTCCCGGTGTGAAAGCGGTATCAGCGGATGTAAAACAGCCGCAGGTGTTGAAAACATTGTTTCAGGAGCAGGATGCAGTCGTTAATGCTTTCAATGCCGGCTGGCAAAACCCCAACCTATATCAGGATTTTATGGATGGTTGTGCTTCCATACAAAAGGCAACCCATGAGGCCGGTGTAAAAAGATTACTGGTAATTGGTGGTGCAGGCAGTTTGTTTATAGATGGTCAGCAATTGGTTGACACCCCCGCTTTTCCGGCCGAGTGGAAGCAAGGTGCTACTGCGGCCAGGGACTATCTGAATATATTGGTTGAAGACAAAGCCCTTGACTGGACTTTTGTAAGCCCGGCTATTGAGCTGGTGCCTGGAAAAAGAACGGCGAAGTTTAGACTGGGGGCAGATAGTCCGGTATTTGACCAGAACGGAAAGAGCAGGATTTCGGTAGAAGATTTGGCGGTTGCTGTTATAAACGAGCTTGAAGAGCCCGAACATATCCGACAAAGGTTTACATTGGGATACTGATACCGTTCTTGCTGCATAAAAAGGCCGCGATTTTTATTATATGAAACGCGGCCCCATTGTGTTTTTCGACATGTGGTAAGCATACGAATTAAAGCAAAAAATTATCATCTAAAGTCGTTCAGTTCGGTGAAAACCGGCAGGGGACAATATCTGAAGGAACCGGGTATCAGATAAGGTTTCTTCCTGCCGGACCTTGAAAAACCATTATTTATGCAAAGATGGGCGGGATGGCGATAAATTGTTTATGAATTTGGGAAAACGATTGTCGGAAACTGGAAAATTAAGGTAAGTCATGGGCGCTACCGGAAGTTTATTTTCAATCAAAGTGATAATGTTATTTTCGTTTAATTTTGAATAAAATAAACGCATCATGAGAAAATTCCTGATAACCCTGACATTGTTGACATGTTTTATAACAGGCGCCCTATTTCAGGGACATGCACAGGTAAATGACCAGACACCCTATGTAGGTACGCAAAGTGAAGCAGCAGTATGTGAACTGCTCGAACTGACGGGGGCCAAAAAGAATATGCAGACAATGCTTGACGCAATGGTAATTACCTATAAAAAACAAATTCCCAATTTATCCTCTGAGTATCTGGAAGCATTGCAAAACACATTCAATTACGCCTGATTGCTTTCTACAAAACGCCTCTGGGCCAGAAATTAATGCAGGAAACGCCCAAGATCCTTCAGGAATGCATGGAACTCGGTGCAAAATGGGGTGCGGAGGCCGGACGGAAAGTATTGGAAGATTATAAGAACAAACCGACAGCAGATCAGGAAGCGCCTCCTATTTTGGAGGATCGATAGAAACTTATAGCCGGTTTTGGATAAAATGTTTAGTATTTTAATTAAATTTGTAAGGGAGCTGCTAAAAATGGCTTCTTTTCAAATGACGGTAAATGAAACTTCCTCTATAAACGTACGCGTTTTAAATACACCTTTGGGATGTATGGTTGCCGCTGCCTCGAATACTGGCCTTATCTTGCTGGAGTTTGGAAGTCTGGCTCAGATCCGGAAGGATTTAAATAAGTTAGCCACCCAGACTGATAGAGAATGGGCGGTGGCCGATCATCCTATTCTTCAACAGACAGCCAGTGAACTACAAGCCTACTTTTCCGGAAACCTGAAGCGCTTTACGATACCGCTGGATCCGTATGGTAATACATTTGCACAATCCGTCTGGCAAACGCTTCTTAGAATTCCCTATGGAGAAACCTGGACCTATAAAAAACAGGCAGAAATGATGAAAAACCCCCTGGCTATTCGGGCGATCGCGGCCACCAATGGCCGTAACCCGATCGCAATCATTATTCCGTGCCACAGAGTGATTGGCAGCAATGGCAGTCTGACGGGTTACGCCGGTGGATTGGAGAAAAAAAAATGGCTGCTTCAGTTGGAGCGGTCCAATAGCCCTGTGCCGTCAGGAAGTCTTTTTTAATATTTTCCCTTACTTATTTTGTTGAAAACTAAGTAGTTATTTCTTTTTTTTGAACATTTGACCCGTTTTCAGCTTAAAACTGAAAAAATCAGAAAAATAAATGGGTGAAAAATAGCGGTTAAACTTTCGTTGAGGTACTTATATACACCCACGGTCGTTTTGTGCGGGTCTTGGTCATTAACCATGGAAGACACAGTGTTGCTCTTGGCATATTGTCGATGCCAATAGTATAGTACGGACAATAAATAAACAGGGAAATTCCCCTAAAAACGTGAAATGAAAATGAAAAGGAAAAAAAGTTCAACTTTTTCAAAATACACGATTTTATGGTTAATCGCAGGTTATTTTCTCCTGTGGGCAATCGCATTTGCCTGGCTTGCCGGTTTATTACGTTTCTTTTAATAATGAACTGCTACGTTAACTTTTCATTAATCTCTGAAATTTATTTTTGAGTACGGTTGTTTTTTACTAACTTCGATAAACGTTTATCGAGGTACACACAAGTGTAGAAGGTGCTGCTTAAAAATTTGATAACCTTGTGTATCTTCAAAACTAATACTCATGAAACTACTGTTCTATTATCTCCAGATTCTGCTACCAGTGGCGCTCATGGTTTATTTGTATGAACGCGAACTGTATGCAACCACCCTTGTTGCGATTTTGGTTTATGTACTTCTTTATCGCCCGCTTGTAGATAGTCATCGATTGATTCGCCTGGGAGAGATGCCCAGGAAGGATCGATGGAAAATGTTTATTCCCTTCTACGGCGCTAAGTATTTTGGCGCACTTTATTTTGGTGCCTTGTCCTGATTTCAATCTTACTGGTAGGAAACCGGAAATAGTCTACTTTTGTTGAAGCAATAATTTCTTTTAGCTGAGATAAATGAACATATGTTCAAAAACTATTTGTAGCATTTTAAACACCTCTCACGTTTATATAGTCCAAATACTATCCATTCATCGAATGGGTGCAAACCTAAAAAACACAAAGATGGAAAAAGGACTTGGATTTAGACATAGCTGTTTCTTGGTTATCCTGTTAGGTGGATGGATATCGCTGAGCATCGGATGTAAAAATACTCAGAAAGCAGCCGTTGGATCGAATCGCCCAGACAAAAAAATACAGAATGTCGATAATTCCCATAACAGTCGCAATTCTCTGGATTGGGCAGGTGTATATGCCGGAAAAATGCCTTGCGATGACTGCGCCGCCATTAACGCAGAATTAACGCTAAATGCAGACGATACATATATACTTAGATATGAATATGAAGGTAAAAGTGATTCAACAGTTATTAAGACCGGGACATTCCAGTGGGATGCAACAGGTTCTAAAATTTCAATGAATTTATTAGCTGACACCGGATTTACTTATCAGGTTATTGAAAACGGATTGGATCAATTAGATCAAAATGGTCAGCCTATTGAGGGCGCTGCTTCTAATTTGTCTAAATTCAGAAAAATGGATGAACATAAAATTGAGGAGAAATATTGGAAGCTCACCCAAATCAATGGGCAGCCTGTACAGTTTAAGGGAAATAAAGAGCCCCACATGATTTTAAAGTCTGCGGACAGCACTGTCAGGGGTTTTGCCGGTTGCAATGGTTTTGGTGGTCACTTTGAGTTGTTACCAGGTAACCGTATCCGTTTTTCTAAATTAATATCTACCATGATGGCTTGCCCGGACCTGTCTTTAGAAACATCTTTTTTAAAGCTCCTGGAGAAAGCTGATAACTATACACAACATGGAGACACCCTGTATTTAAATAAAGCCAGAATGGCGCCCCTGGCTCAGTTTGTCGCTGTTTATCTCTAAATTTCGCTCTTTAGGATTCAATCAATTCCAGGTCCAGCATATGATAGGCGTCCCCAGACACCCTGCTTTCAGCAATTTGAACGTGTGTGCGTAATTTGACAGGAATACCTAAAAGGTCAAGCTCCAGAATATCACCATCCTGGTATATATTGCCTGCTGCCAGTAACTCGTTCATTCGGGCTACCAATGCCTCCTTTTGTTCAGGATAGGTATCCCAGTAGGGATGTTCATTAATAGAAAGGATTTGTTCCATAATCCGTTGTTTTTCCAAAAATAAACCTTTACCTTCAGATTTCCATTGGCAATTCCGGGTAAAGGTTTATTTGGTTGGTATTGAATACATTCTTTTTAAAAAAGTATTCAAGCGTTTTTCCCGTGCTGAAGATGATTGTAGCGGTTCCAAAACAGAGTTGTGAAGTAATGAGGGTGGATTTGACCAAAGAAAGATGTATTGCGGCTGTTTTAATATATTTCATTGACCTGATGCCTGAATGTGGATTTACCTGACACCTAACGGTTTTATAGTTATGATTAAGTTCAAATGTTACTCCCTGACCTATGTGCTGTTTCCCCTTGTTCTTCTATTAAGCTTCGGCATTTCTTGCAAGCGCATTGCTCCTAAATTGATTGATAAAGAAGTCTATATCCCTGTAAAAGACAATAGCCTGTATATGCGCCTGTCGGGGAATGCAAACGGACCTATTATTGTAATGCTTCATGGCGGACCGGGTGGAACGTCGGGCTTTGACAGGGAGTTTTATAAAGATCCTATGGAGGAGCAATACCTGATGGCTTATCTGGACCAACGGGGTTGCGGTAAATCGCCTAGAGAGAAAAACGACAGTCTTATTACTATGGCGCAATTTGTGGCCGATCTTGATGCGGTGATTGATACATTACATCATCAGTATCCCGATCAATCTATTCATTTACTGGGTGGTTCCTGGGGAGGCACTTATGGTTTTTTATATCTGTTGGCCCATCAGGATAAGATCCGCTCCTTTATCTGTGTGAGTGGTAAAGTGGATGGCCCATATGAAAATAAAGTGCTGATTGACCATGAAATGGCGCTTGTAGCATCAGAACTGAATGCCATGGAAGATACAACTTCTGCCACTGCTGACACTCTTCGCCAGATTGCCCTGGAGTTAAAGCGCATTGCAAATAGCGATTTTGACCGGTTTTTTAAAGATGTTGAACTTCTGAAATTTAAGTTTCCCAAGAAGCTGGGCTTTAATGCTTACTGGTACGATAGCGTCGCGCACAATAAAGCAGTCCAATTGGGAAAAGACAGCGCGTTCTACGCAAGGGCACATTATGATATGGCTAGTTATGATAGTGTCACTGAAAAAGGTACACATGTAAATCAGGTATTCAGAAACACACCGGCATATAATCGTATTCAGTTAACAGGGCGGTTGGCTGAGATCCATGTTCCGGTGGCTGTAATTGGCGGCGCAGAAGATTATGTAGTAGGGCCGGGCCACGCCAATCTTATTTATGAAGCGCTTACGGGGCTAAACCAAAATCAAAAAGAGTTACATATTATGGCTGGCGCTGCCCATAATGTAAATATGGAAGCCGCAGATGCGTACTACCCCATTGTAAAGGCTTTTTTAGCGAAGCATCCTTAATTGGTCAGTATTTTATGGGCTGAACATAGCGGTCTGGAGACGTTGTCATAATGGAGAAGGGGGAGTTTTAAAGTCCTCCTTCTCCAGGTTGTAAAAGTTATCCTCATCAGTTAACCTATAAAAGATGATCAGGGTTTGGAATAAACTTCAGGAAAGAATGGAAGTTTTCTATGTATTGTTTTTTGTTTAGCTTATAGTAGTATGCGCCTTTTTTAGAGGCTGACATATCTTTCTCTTTCAGCTTTATCAAAAGGGAAGTAGAAAGCACTTTTCTGCTAAAGTTCCTTTTATCAAACACGGTATCATATACATCCTCATACAGATTCTGCAGTTGGGGCATGGTAAATTTCTCCGGTAAGAGTTCAAATAAAATTGGATGTAGGGACGCCTTATAACGCAGCCGCTTTTTAGCCAGATCAATCATCCTGTCATGATCGAATATGAGTTTGGGGTGCTTTTTAAGTGGGAACCAGGCCGCAGAATATGTATCGCTTATTTTTTCTTTATACTGATTGATATCGATCAGGGCAAAGTAAGAAATACTGATTGTTCTTTCTTCCGGGTCTCTTTTGGGTTGTCCAAAAGCCTTAAGTTGTTCCAGATAAACGCCTTTCAACCCAGTCAGCTGATGCAGTATTCTTTTTGCAGCGCCATCCAGGTTTTCCTGGGGTTCAACAAATCCGCCCATCAGCGACCATTTACCTTTTTTGGGCTCGAACCCTCTTTTAATTAAAAGCAGGTTAAGGTGTTCTCCATCGAAGCCGAAAATAATACAATCAACGGCCACCAGGTAATGTTCTTGTCCTTTGTATTGCGTCATAAAAAAAACAGTTTGAATTTCGATTTCAGTTTCAATCGATAAATAATAAAGGGTTATTATACGTAAAGATATTATATTCTATACAATTCTTAATTATTTCCCCAACGTTAAATGTTAAAGTTCAGCTTAATTTGATTTGATTTGTTGGTTACAAAGACGGATTCCGCCATAAAAAATATTCTTTTGTCCAGTATAATTCAGAAAAATTGCTGACCTTCATTTCTGTTTAAGTCGGCCTATATAAATTGTCATATATACAAATATAATTTGTACTTTTATTCTATCTTAACTCAAAAATGAATATACGATGAATAAAAAACGGTATTTCGGCTTATGTTCTATAGCCTTGGCCATGGGTTTGATTTCCTGCGGAACTGCTAGTCAGAAAGGAAATAACACATCAGATAGTAGTAAGGTAGCTATCACAGTGTCAGACTGGGGCAGCTACGAAGGTAATCCTGTATATTTATACCATTTAAACAATGGACATGGCACAAGAATGGCTATCTCCAACTACGGTGGCACTATTACCTCATGGCGTTTTCCCGATCGAAATGCAGATACCAGTGAGATTATTATCGGTTTTGACAGCCTGAGTGGCTATCTGGCACACCCTCCTTATTTTGGGGCATTGATCGGCAGATATGCCAATCGTATTGCTAAAGGTAAATTTGCGCTGGATGGCAAAAATTATCAATTAGCCGTTAATGATGGTAATAATCATTTGCATGGGGGCATCAAAGGTTTTGATAAGGTCCTCTGGCAGGTTGAAGTGCCAGATAGTAACAAAACTACATTGATTTTGCATTATACCTCTAAAGACGGGGAAGAAGGATATCCTGGCAACCTCCAGGTTACGGTAAAATACGAACTTACTGATGATAATCAATTGCATATCATTTACGACGCAACAACAGATAAGGCAACACCTGTGAACCTGACCAACCATAGTTATTTTAATCTTTCCGGTGATCTCGCCAGAACTATCCTGGACGAGCAGCTCACCATTCATGCGCCCGGTTATTCTCCGGTAGAGGACCAGATCCCGACCGGTATGCCTGTGTCTGTAGTGGGGACTCCCTTTGATTTTAATACGGCAACAGCTATAGGCGCCAGAATCTCTCAGGTGCCGGGCGGATATGATCATAATTGGGCATTGGATACGACTCATGGCGCTAAGGAGCCCGTCGCGACATTGTTCGATAGTATATCGGGAAGGCAATTGGACGTATATACAACTCAACCGGGATTGCAGTTCTATTCTGGCAATTTCCTGGATGGCAGTATTACCGCAAGAGGACACGCCGTGATTAAGTATGATGGTCTGGCACTTGAAACGCAGCATTTTCCCGACAGCCCTAATGAACCTAAGTTCCCGAATACAATTCTCAGACCAGGTGAGCATTACCATGAAGAGACGACCTATGCTTTGTCTATCAAAAGGTAGGGGAGGGCTGTTGGTTGGGCTGCATTATGTATTTCTTTCCAATTAAAACGCTGGGCGGGTATGTAGGAATACCGCCCGGCGTTTTTTTAGCGACTATATCAGACTGACTTTGTTATTTAATATCCGGGGTTCTGTTTGAGATTGGAGTTTGAATTAAGGACGCTTTCCGGAATGCTGAATAGTTGTCTGTAAGCGCCAACTGGTTTATGTTGGAACCACATTTTGGTTGAATACACACCAAAACGGATCATATCTTGTCTTCTGTGTGCTTCTGCCGCGAATTCCCATCCCAGCTCATCGTAGAACCGGCCATATTTAATATCGGCGCCTCCCTCATCGGTAGTAATCTTCCCATTTTTGACATACCCGTAATTATAGACACTGCCTTTTTGTAAATCGACACCAGTTACCTTCGCTTTGCCAGGATTTGATTTGAAGTCTCTTGCTCTGACCTGTGTTACCAGCGCCGCGGCTTCTTCTTCTTTCCCGGTGCGCAACAGGCTCTCAGCTTTCATGAGCAGTATATCTGCATATCTGAAAATCGGAAAATCATTACTCAGCGATCCTTTAGCACCCATTTTGATCTCATATTTTCCTATCGGAAACCCGTAATTAAAAGGATTGCCTCCCGCCTGGTCAATATTAATCAGAGAATCAATATAGTCGATGGCCACCTCGCCTTCGGGTGTGATCTGAGGCCCCATGATCCAGGATTTTTCCAGGCGGCTGTCATCCGGGTCATAGGTGTGTATAAACTGGGGAACGGCACAGCTGCCGCCCCAGGGCTGGGCCTGGAGGTTATACACTTTCTGATCTGCGGGCTTCAGCGTCTTCATATGAATGATAAACCCTGTCGCTTTTGTCTCGTCATATGGTACCGCAAAGATGATTTCCCGAGAGTTCTCATTTTCGGTAACAAAATTGGATTTATAATCCGGTTCGAGTATGTATTTATCGCTGGCGATAACCTTATCACACGTTTCAATACACTTTTGCCATTGTGCGGTTCCGGTATAAACCCCCGCATTCAGGTAGATTTTGGCGAGCAGGGTATAACCTGCCCATTGGTTAAAACGGCCGTAGGTCTTTGAACTGACTTCATCACTAAGTAAAGGAATATTTTCGGTTAGCTCAGCTATCAGAAAATCGTAAAGTTCTTTACGAGTGTTTTGTTTTGGCAGTTCATCACTGGTAAAGTCTGTAACGATCGGGACATTTCCGAAATTATCCAATAATTGATAGTAACAGAAGTCTCTGGCGACTTTCATCTCAGCAATAATTGCTTCCTTACCTTCACTGACGGGAAGGTCTCCTGATGCTATTTGACTTAGTACCCGGTTGGCGGCATTGATACCGTTAAAGCAATTATACCATAAAGTTTCCGGCTGACCTTCGGTAGGCGTCCACAGATGCTGATGCATCCTGATATAAGTGCCTCCGTCATACCACCCGTTTGGGCGAACCGGGGTTACAATGGCGTCTGCACTCTCTTCCTGCAAATCAAAATTGCCATACCAGGCTGCCCACATCGGCCGGAAACTAATATAAACCGGCGCAATAATCGAGGCGATATCGCTTTCTGTCGGATTAAAATTATCACTGATGATTTCAGAATAGTCGTTGACATCTAATTTGGTACATCCGGCTGTCGCTGAGAGAACAGACACCGCCAGCAACCCTTTATACAGATATTTTAATGTTTTCATTTTTAAAGATTTTGTGTTTAGAAGGTAAGGTTAACGCCCAGTGTAAAAGTCCTGGTCGTGGGGTATTTGTCTCTATCATCATTGCCCGGAGCAAGTCCGCTGCGGTTTACCTCAGGATCGATACCTTTATAACCTGTGATCGTAACCAAGTTAAGCCCGGATGCATACAGTCTTGCCGATTGGAATGTTTTGTTCTTTTTCAAGGCAAGGGTATATCCCAGGGTGATATTGTCTATTTTCCAGTAGTCGCCATTTTCCAGATAATAGCTTACATAGGATAGGTCGTAATCAAGTTGGGCTTTGTTATACACCTTTTCAAAAGCGGATTTGAGCATATTATATTGTGCGTTACGTGGGTTTTCGTAAAAGAGACGCAGAAAGTTGAGCACTTTATAGTCAAAGGCGCCATGCATATTAATACTGAGATCAAATTGCTTATATCTGACTGAGTTGTTCCATGAGAAGTAATATTTAGGTAAACCATTGCCTAGAATTCGCTTGTCATCCTCGTTTGCTTCTTTGATAGAAATAGTTTCACCATCTTTATTCAGCACTTGCCATACACCATTTTCATCAATTCCGACTGACTGCCAGCCGTAGAAATTGCCGATAGGCTGGCCAACTTCAACCCGGTGCGTATATGTCTGGATAGGCTCACCAGTGTATCCTGCGGTGAAGAAGTCCTGGGTAAGGTTAAATTCACTGTTATTAATGGAAACTAATGTATTTTTATTAGTAGAGAAGGTAAGGCCGGAATTCCAGGAGAAATCTTTAGTTGTCACCGGATTAAAATTTAGGAGCACTTCTACTCCTTCATTGCGCATTTGTCCCACATTAGCCAGGATTGTGTTATACAGGTATGGAGGCACAGGTACTGGGTAATCATATAACATGTCTTTCGTATTTCTACGATAAGCATCAATGCTGCCGGAAACAAAATGATTGAATAGCTCAAAATCAATACCGACATTATACTCTTCTTTTTGCTCCCATCTTAGATTCGGATTTGGGTTTCTGGTAGGAGACAGGCCTTGCACCCAATTGCCATTATATAGAAAGCGGTCTCCATAGTTTAACGTGGTTAAGGCATCATAATCATCGGTTGGTGCCGTACCTGTTATTCCAAAACCAACACGAAGTTTCAGATCGTTGATTATTTTATTGTTCCTTAGAAAAGCCTCCTGACTGATCCGCCAGCCGGCAGATATCGCCGGAAACATACCCCAGCGGTAATTTTTTCCGAATTTGGAAGAACCTTCTCTGCGTAGGGAGGCCATAAACAGGTACTTCTCAGCGTAATTGTAATTTACCCTGCCGAAGAAGCCAATGAGTTTATTTTCTGTCTTGCTGCTGCCCATGCCGGCACTGCCTTCAGACAACGCGTCACCTGCGCCTATGTTATTATACCCATAGCTGTCGGTGGGAAAATACCAGTTGTTTTCCCAGAAACCTTCTGCCATGGCATCCTGATAGCTGTAACCTCCGAGAACATTAAGGTGGTGGGCACCGAAAGCCTTATCATAATTAGCGGTAAACTCTATAAGATGGTCCTCAGTATTGGACTGGCCTCTTGAGGCATAAGCGTTACCCCACCCGTTAGCTTCATTGGAAGGATAGTAACTCTTGGTTGCATACCCTCTGGACTGCATCCAGCTGTTGTCAGATGCCAGTAATTTAAAAGATAATGCCTTGATAGGCTGATAAGTGATACTCCCATTCAGGCGTATTTCCTTTTCTGTATTTTCTCCGTCTACGCCCTCCAGCAGGGCCACCGGGTTATCATAAAAATAACCATCTCTGGTAACATAGCTGCCGTCAGTATGACGAACGCTATCCGTAGGATTACGAATCAGTGCCTGTCGGTAAATATAGGTGTTGAAACTATAGCCATCTCCGCCAGCCCAGTACTTTCTTTTT
Organism: Arachidicoccus terrestris; assembly: GCF_020042345.1. NCBI lineage: Bacteria > Pseudomonadati > Bacteroidota > Chitinophagia > Chitinophagales > Chitinophagaceae > Arachidicoccus > Arachidicoccus terrestris. Next base: position 1,566,852 of record NZ_CP083387.1, on the reverse strand, counting down.
GACATTATGGCGTTCAAGTGAATTTTTACTTTATCATTGAACATCGCATGGTGAATGTCAAAGTTGCCTCTAAAGTCGGTATTGTCGGAACGTTTGAGTAGTCCTTGCCAGTTACGGTAATTGATATTAGCAGTGTAATTGGTTTGCGCATTACCTCCCTGCAGTAGAATATTATGGGTATGGCTGACCGGTGTCCGGGAGATCTCATCGAACCAGTCTGTAGAGGTTCCATAATCTGTGTACGCGACCCCTTCTTTTATCAGACGGCGGTAGTCAGATGCATCAAGGAATTCCGGTCTTTTGGCAATGGTTTGTATACTGATGTAGCCATCATATTGCAATTTTGCCTGGTTCTTATTATACTGCTTTGTCGTTATTAGTATAACGCCATTAGTCGCACGTGTGCCGTAAATGGCGGCAGCAGAGCCGTCTTTCAATACATCTACAGAAGCAATGTCTTCGGGAGAAACTGTTTTCAGGTCGCCGGGAATACCATTAATAAGGATCAGTGGAGAAGTGGAAGACATTAATGTCGGAATGCCGCGTAACATGATTTCCGTACCTGCCGTCGGGTCTCCGGTGGAGGAGGAAACGCTCAGGCCCGCTACTTTACCTGTAATTAATTGGGCCGCATCTTTTACGGCACCTTTGACAAAGTCTTTGGACTTAACGGTACCGATGGCACCAGTTACAACTTCTTTTTTCTCTGTCCCGTATCCGACCACTACCACGTCTCCCAGTATGTTGGAGGCATTTTGTAGGGAAATGTTCAGCGGATTATGATCTGCGACGACATGCTGACTGATATAGCCGACAAAATGAAAGATCAGCGTGTCTGTTGCATTAGCCTGAAGCTCATAATGGCCGTTCTGGTCCGAAGTGGTGCCTGTAGTTGAATTTTGTAGGGTGACTGATACGCCGGGCAGGGGTTCACCTGTTTCAAGTGAGCGAACTGTGCCTGATAAACTACGCGTTTTCTGAGCCGCCACGGGAAGTAATTGGCAGAACAGCAGGAGCAGCGTTAACAGCAAGCTGCCTCCCAGTGTTCCCTTTGGAATTTCTGTCTTCATTTTTTTGTTTTTAGTGGTTGAATGTTTGATTTTCTGCATCTGGATTAAGATAGATAGGATGGGATTTGACCAATTATATTCAATGTCCGGAAATTACTTTCTGGGCTCCTGACACCTTTCGGTAATAATTACTAATAACCCTATTAGCGTAAAGATTCTTTTTTTCATCTGGAGTTCGTTTAAATAAACCTACGCGGTGAATCGGTTCTTTTGCGGTTTTATCAATTCGGTAAATTCTTTACTTCTAGTTTTGCCCGTTAACCGTTTTGTTCTTTTACTTTCTGACTGGCGGCTGTACAATGGCTGCCTTTCCCGATTTTAAATTGTATTATTTACAAGTTAAAATCCGAGTAAAAAATTTGTTTGCCCTTTGAGACAAACAGCTATAACCGGTCGCATGTAATTATCGCATCAATCAGATAGTGAAGTTAAAATTTACATTGTGCTCTGTTTTTACATATATTGCTCCATGATGGCCGGATTTTAACCTGTTTTAAACGTCAAATTAACAATATGCGTGTATTCAGATAGTTACAAAAAAGAGTCGGTTTTTAAAAGGATTGCTTATTCCTGATAAAAACCGACCGGTTGGATGTAAAACGAAGTATTGAGTTGATTGAGCGTTATTTAACCGACCATTCGAGAACTCCTGAAGAGTTGTCTTTTGGAAGCTGCAATTGTAGTCTTAGACCTGTTGTGGTTACAGGCGTGAAAGATACTTCATTAAAGGTGTCTTTTCGGGTACCGTAGCTGGTTGTGTTTTCAACAGGGATCCATCTGTCGCCTTTCTTATAAAGCAGCTGCCATGAGGCCGGAACTCTGCATCCTCCAAAAGGGCCGTCGTCAAAGAAGTAAACCGTTGAACTGGATATGGTATAGGATGTTTTAAAGTCATATTGTATCCATTCCGGCTGATTTTTCTTGGGCCACCAATGTAAATTACCTGTACTCTGGTCTTTTGAGTCTTGTGGTATTACCTGATTGTTTACGGCCCGCAACATGAGTTTAGAGACCTGGGACCCGCTAACCTTGCTTTCAGAGGCAATGGAGGGGGCCGGAAGCGGTGTGCCGGCCTGGTTGTTATAAGGGATCCAGACTTCCATTTCGTCTGCTCCGCGGTTATTCCAACTGTAATAGGGAATGGCTGTGACTTCCGTTGGAATGGTTTCAATAGCGTCAGTGGAATGGGTTTCGCTTTTGCGTTTGAGTAGGACTGCAGGAGCTTCCAGTTGTTCAATACCACCCAGTTTATCAGCGATATACTTGACTTTTATTTGTGCGGACGTATCCACCATCAGGTGCATTACGCTACTGTCTTTTCTGTCTGCTCCTTCAATGCAATACACGATAGGGCCCCGTTGAAATGCAAAACGGTTATCATCTGCTTTGACCGCAGGGTCTGCCAGTATTTTTTTAACCGGCATCGGAAGTGCGAAACTGATTTTATCTCCTTTTTGCCAGCTGCGTTTGATCACCGCATAGCCATCGATCATCTTATAGCCGGCAGATTTACCGTTAACGGAGATATCTACCGGATGAGGGTTGATGTCCAGGAAGTGATATAGGTCGCCGGGTAAGGCCTCGCCTTTTGCCCACCCGGGTATGCGGATATGTAATGCGAAATTATGCGCGGCAGCGGCATTGACGTGAATAGCGATTTGCCCGTCCCATGGGTAATTGGTTATCTGCTCTAACTGAACTTTACCTTCGGTAAGTTCAAAGCTGGCTTTATTTGCTGCAAACAGATTGACAAAAATTGCATTGTTGTCCTGCGCATAAATGTATTCCGGCATAGAAGGCATGAATCTGGAGATATTGGTGATACAGCAGGCACAGTCAAACCAGGCACTGCGGGCATGCTGACCAAGGGAAGCTAATGGGTTCGGATAGAAGAAATGTGTGCCATCCAGGGACACACCTGACAACAAGCCATTATATAGGGTTTTTTCCAGTACGTCAATATAGCGTGCATCACCGTGTAACAAAAACATCCTTTCATTAAAATATACATTGGCAATAGCGGCACAGGTTTCTGCATAGGCACTCATATTGGGTAAGTCATAGGCAGGTCCAAATGCTTCACCGTTGCCCGTAGCGCCGATGCCGCCGGTAATATAAAGTTTGTGTTTGATTATGTCATTCCAGATCGCATCAATGGCGGTTAAGTAGGCACTGCCTTTGGTGAGCGCTGCCACGTCAGCGATTCCTGAATAAAGATAGGCAGCTCTTACGGCGTGTCCCTCCGCTTCTCTTTGATTGACCAGTTTGATATTTGATTGATTATACGCATCACCGGGGTTCCCTTTTTGGGGACCTCGGACGTCCAGAAAGAACTTGGCGAGATCGAGGTACTTTTTCTGGCCGGTTGACCTATATAGCTTTGCTAGTCCCATCTCTACTACAGGGTGACCTGGATATTTTTCGGTTTTGCCCCAGCCAAAATCGTTGACGAGAAGATCGGCATTTTTAATGGCGATTTTCAGGAGCGTTTTTTTACCGGTGGCCTGGTAATGAGCAACTGCCGCTTCAAATAGGTGTCCGGAATTATATAGCTCATGACTAAGAATCTCTGCTTTTTCCCAGCGCTTTTCTCCGATCCACTTCTGCGGATGTTTGACCTTGGCGGTTCTAAATGTATATAGATAGCCATCAGGCTCCTGCGCCTCGCCGATCATTTGAATCAAGGTATCCAGCTGCCTGTCTAGTATTGGATTTGGTGTGGTCTGTAAACTATAGGAGGCTCCTTCGATTAGTTTGTAGATATCCGTGTCATCAAATGGGTAGGTGGTCATATCCTCACCCGCAGGCATTTTGCCTGCCGCTTTTAGAAAGTTGTCGATACGGCCATGCTCCTTACACATACGTAATATATATGGAATTGTGATTTTGGCATTTACCTCAATCTTAGGTTTCCAGAAGTGATCCGTCAGCTGTACTTGCGTGAAAGGGACTGGTTTATAGGGATAGTCTTGCCCAAATCCCGAAGAGACCATAGGCAGTATACCGGTAAATAACCCTAATTTCAGCCATGTGCAGGTTCTTCCGGCCATTCCTTTCATTTTAGTTTTCATTTTTGTCTTGTTAAACAGGTGTAAGGTATAGAATACAAAAATAAGTGTGAATTTACGTGTATTAATCGTATTAATGCGTACTGTTGGCGGCTGGTGTATAATGCGTTTTATAGTATACATCTGCCGGATTATGGTGCCCGATATAGACCTCCGATAATATCTGATAAAGCGTAGGATCATATTGTTTAAGAGACGCCGGAGACCATATTGTTATATTGCGTATGCTATCCCGGAAAGGAAAATTAGACCAGAACCACCACTGCGTTCCTTCAGCCCAGTACTCGTCCGCTGTGTTGATCGCATATTGATCTTTATACATGCCTTTTTCTTTGGCAGAGGCGTATGCTGCTAAAATACGGTTATAAAGCGAAGGGTCTATTTTTTCAATTGCCCCCATCATATTGTGACTGAATTCGTGTACAGTGATGTTCTCTCCGTAGTAACGCGTTCCAGCGTAGCCTAAAAGGTTTTCTTCTGCACAGGAGGTAATAAGGCCACCCATACCTCTGGCGCGTTGATTCCAGTATCCTCTATCCGTCATAGAGGCTATGCCGCCGGGTTTATAATAATTTTCACGTTCTTTCGGTGTCAATCTCTGGTCATTAAAGGCAGGCTTCTTCCAGTCCCTGCGCTCCGGGAGGTCTGTCTCCATTTCCGTTTCGGCCATAACAAGTACGCGACCTTTTTCTTTTACAAGCTCCGCCCGGATATCACTTCTGCCGGACAGCATATATGTAACGATATCTCTGGCCGTTAATAATGCCGTCGGGGGTACTTTTTCTGATCCTACTATGGGGATCCCGACCGCGTTGCAGTATTGTTTATAGAATGGGTCGAGGTGTAGGCTATCCGGCGGCGGCGTTATTATTTGCGCGAAATATCGGTTGGTGAGCCCTGCTGTATCGTGAGTTGAAGTACCTGTAATATTGTTTTCCTGTTGATTTGGACTTGCAGTGACTTTCACTGAAAACAGGAGAGCCTGTAAAATGGCCAGCCCTGTCATACAGGCGAGGTATTTTTTTGTGGACATTCTGTTGGGCATTGTCATTCTATTTTTATGTGCAATGAAAATGTTTTAAACCTTTGTTGATAGATAGTTGTATCTGGTAGATAACTGTTGTGTAATCAATTCTTTTGCTCGATGCCTGAAAAAATCTTGCGCTACCTCTCCTTATCTGCTTATATTGTAATAAATACAATTAATATAGCATAAAGTTAATCTTTTTCTTTTACACGGCTAACCGGTTCTTAACCTTTGTTTTGCTGATTTTAACCAGAGGGAGAATAAAATGGCAGATGACATACAATGAGAAAGCCGGGCAAATGACTGGCCCGGCTTTTAAGTTTTTGAGGAATTGAAGGGTGTTATTTAATAAGCCCCTGTTTTTGAATTGATTCCATGTCCGCGACTGTCTTGGGTGCCATTCTGGTACCCAGGATACGGTAATGGTCTTGTGTAATGACCAGGTTGTCCTCAATACGAATACCACCAAAATCTCTGAATTTATCCAGTTCGTTGTAGTTGATAAAATCAGCCAGCTTATGTTCCGTTTTCCACAGGTCGATCAGCGTTGGGATAAAATATATGCCTGGTTCTACAGTAATGGTAAATCCCGGCTCAAGTGCTCTGCCCAGTCTGAGTGATTTCCAGCCAAAACTCATGTTCTTAGGCGTCTCGGGGGTATAGCCGACATATTGCTCTCCGAGGTTTTCCATGTCATGTACGTCCAGTCCAATCATATGTCCCAGTCCACATTGGAAAAACAGGGTATGCGCATCCAGCGCCAAGGCTTCTTTTACATCGCCTTTAATGATACTAAATGATTTCAGGCCTTCTAGTAACAACTCTCCGCTCAGTCGGTGCACCTCGCTGAAAGGCACGCCTGGCTTGCAGGCATCAATAGTAGCCAGCTGTATATCTAATATCAGTTGATACATATCCTTTTGAACACCGGAAAAAACACCATTCACGGGTGCTGTCCTGGTGAGGTCGCCCGCGTAATGCATGGCTGTTTCTGCGCCGGCATCACATAGGGCCATGGCACCACTTGGAAGCTCGACATTGCGTGCATGAATATGTAAGGTCTCTCCGCGGCTGGTAAGGATAATGGGATAGGAGAGGTCACCCCCGCCTGCAATGGCCAGTGCCCGTAATTGGCCAGCAATCTCCATTTCATTTTTCCCCGGCGCTAAGGCACGCATGAAATAGCTATGCATATCGTTGGAAATATCTACAGCTTTCTCCATTTCTGCGATTTCTTCCGGCCCTTTATAGGAACGCATGGAGACGACTGCCTTGATAAGTGTTTCAGAAGCTGCTGAAATACTCTGTGCAGGAGCAATGTTCAACCAGGCCTGCAGTTTAATAGAATGCTCGGGACGGTATGCCGGTAAAAAATGAACTTTGTCGCCTGCTGCCTTAAGCACGATTTCCAGTTCATTATAAGGTCGGACCTTATCTATACCTGTTTTAGCGGCAAGTTCCTGCAAGGAAGGTAAGGGGCCTGTCCATACGATATCGTCAATGGTTAGCTCATTGCCAAAAAGTGTCGTATCACCTGTCGCCAAATCTATCACGACAGCCAGTTCGGCCAAATCAATACCCACATAGTATAAAAAACTGCTGTCCTGCCGGAAAGGATACCAATTATTTTTAAAGTTCATGCCTGCTTCATCATTGCCCATCAGCAAAATGACGCCGGAACCTACTTTGGCCGCTAGCTGTTTTCTGCGTTGGGTATAGATGTCTTTGTTAAACATAATTTCCTGGTTTAGTTATTAAATCGATTGACCCCAAAGGTAGAAATATTTATGGTAGTATCGACCCCGCGGACCAGTTCGCTGACCAGTAACCCGGTAGCGGCACCGAGACTGATGCCTAACTGCGCATGGCCGGCTGCGATGACCAGGTTGTCCAGTGCAGGGGATTTGCCCAGATAAGGCATTCCGTCTACAGATACGGGCCTGAACCCGGACCATATCCTGGGGCGGATCTCCTCAAAATCCAGTTGATAATCGGGAAAGAATTGGTGGACTGCATGAATAATACCGCGGACCCGGTTGAGTGCCAATGGTGCGTCGAGTTTTCTGATCTCCAGGGTGCCTCCGAAACGGACCTGATCTCCCAATGGGGTAAATGCAGCCCGCCCTTCTACCAGCAGGCCTGGCCGCTTCATATGTTGACCATCGCCGGCAGTTATAGGTGCCAAAAAGGAGTACCCTCTGCCACCCACCACAGGAAGGTTTATATGCAGCTCACGGGCCAGTTGTTCACTCCAGGATCCTGCTGCGAGTACCACACTGTCAGCCGGGTATGTCTGTTCTCCCACGTGAACTTCACTAATTAGTTTGCCTTCTTTTTTAAAACCGGTTACCTCGGCATGCGCGATTAACTGTACGCCTTCTTTTTCCAGCTGTTTATAGAGACCTTGCATGAGTTTGGCCGGATTTAGATGTCCGTCACACTTGTAATTTACGGCACCCAGTGCATTCCACCGGACATCAGGTTCCAGCATTTCCAGCCCGGCTTTATCTACTAATTCGATGTCCAGTCCCAGATTCTGGCCCATTTTAGCAATGTATTCACATTCTTTACGTGCCTTCGGCGTCTGAAAAACTTCCAGCATACCATTATGCTGATAATCAAAGTTGATTTCCCTGATCCAGACATTTTCATATTCTTGCTGGCTGAGCAAGCCAATATCTCTGAGCGGGGCACCATTGATGTCAACATAACGTTGTTTGGCTCTTTTCAGAAAATGAATTCCCCACCGGAGTAAATGAGGGTCTAACCTTGGCTGTATATAAAACGGGCTGGTATTTTTAAACATCCATTTAAGTCCTTGCCTGGCAATACCGGGAGTCGCTAACTGAACATAATGACTTGGGCAGACGAAACCTGCATTACCATAGGAACAGCCGTCGGTAAAATCGCCTTTCTCCAGCACAGTGACCTGCCATCCGGCTTTGGCCAGATAGCGTGCGGAAGATAAACCAGAGATACCTCCTCCGATTATTATCACCTTATTTGCGCTCATGAACTGTCGGTTGAATAATTTGGATTATTGTTATTATCTGATGATACGGATATTAAATGCACGGCCGGCGGTAGACCGGTAATTCGCATTAAAACGGACCCGGATCCTGTTTTTGCCTTTGATTAAGTCCCTGGGGATTGCATAGGTCTTGTCATAGAATTTATCCGTCTGCCCGCCGGTTAAATGTTCTGTTGCGATAACCTTGCCTTCCACTACAATGTCAAATTTTCGGTTTTTGTCAGCACCGATATAGGTAACCAGCAGGCTATCTGTGGCATTTGGATCAACTTTCATATTGAATTCAAAGAAGCCTCCGCCTCTGGCTTCTCTGCCATGTTTGCCGAAGGCCTCACTGACATAGGAGTTTTTAGAAGCTTTGAGTGCATGATCCCGTTCAGGTTGCATTTCTCCAATTCTGAACACATCAACTGTTCTGGCTTCGATTTGTTTTTGTCTTTCCAGCTCGGCTTTATAGGACGCCTCCCGTTGTTTCCAGTCTTCTTTGGTGAATAAATCCCAATAAACCATATAATGTTGTTTATAGACGGCATAGAATGGTTTTAAGGTTACGTCGAAGGGTTTGCCAACTCCGGCTGTCTTGAAAATCATATTTTCTTTGTCTACCGTTTGTATCCAATTAGAGGCGTTGTGATCAGACGTGAGCAAGACAGGAATGCCCATTACCGGATCGGGCATACTGTCTCCCAGTAGCCCTGCAAGTAAGACGGGGCCATAGAAAATGGCGACACGGTTTTTATTATCTATCATTGGATCGGCATGGATCTCCCGGTTCAATACGTATTGAATTCTATCGCCGTTTTTCCAGTTTTTTTCTATGGTGACAAATCCATTCAAATCTGGTTGACTTTTCATTTTTTCCCCATTCACGAACACACTGTAATTTGCAGACCAGGCAGGCTTGCGTAATTTGACAGCGAAGTTTTTAGCAGCCTGGTTTTGGATATTGATGGTAATGGTATCTGTTGTAAGGATGGATGAAGCTAACTGGATTTTTGTATCTTGCTCCCGCCAGTTTAAGGTAGCCGGAATAAACAGGTTCACATAAAGTGTTTTACTGTCGGGTGACTCAAAGAAGATACTTTCTCCGTATTTAGCGTGATTTTCCATACCGGTACCCACGCAGCATGTAAAGGTGTTGAATGCATCACTGAAACTTTTGCTGCCACCCATACGTAATGGCACGAAGTAGGTAAACATACCCGTTTGAGGTTGTTGCGAGGCCAGGATATGATCTGTCAGCGTTCTTTCATAGTAGTCACCCAAAGTAGCAGATGGGTGAAGTGAGAATAATTTGCGTGTGAGCTTCAACATATTATAGGACGCACAGGTTTCTGTGTTGTCATCGCTTAACCGGTCACTTAAGTGGTCTTCCTGCCCAAAATATTCATAGCTGCCATTGCCACCATTTGCATAGGTGTGGTGTCCGATGATGGTGCGCCAGGCATATTGCGCAATAGTACTGTCTCTGGCACCGGCTACCCAAAAGTATTCGGATGCAGACCCTACTGCTTTGGGAATATTAGTGTTGGCATGCTTGTTTTCCAAGGCATCCATTCGTTCTGATAAAGGCAACATGACAAAATCATCGAAGAAGCGATCTGCCAGATTCAGATATTTTTTATTACCCGTAATGGCGTATATCGTCACCAGGACATCATTCATTGCTCCGTATTCACAGACGAGCATTTTTTGCATCTGCTCTTTGCTGAGATTGCCTAATAGCTTGTCTGCCCAATCAGCCATTTTTACGACTACCTCCAGGGCTTGTTTGTTGCCCGTGTAAAGATAAGCATCCACCAGGCCGGCCATCACTTTATGAACGGTATACCAGGGCGACCAGCCACCGTTCAGGTCAAACCCTCCGCTTTCAATGTCTCCCCTGGCGACCCTGCCAAAAATGCTGTCTTCCTTAGGAATGGCGCCTACATAGCCGGTTCCACGGGCCGCCTGGCAACGAGCCAGTTCTCCTACTATATATGTTGCCCTGTTTTTAAATGCTGTCTTGCCGGTGGTAGCGTACATCAGGCTAATGGCAGAAAGATAATGACCCAATGTATGTCCGGAAAGACCCTCACGCTCCCAGCCACCATATACCGAGTCTTTTTCGGGCAGGTGGGCATTTTTATAAAACCTGTTAAGCAGTCGGTTAGGTTCCAGCTTTAACAGATAAGCTTCGTCAAGTTTCTGGGCATGTGCAAATGGCGATCCTTCTGTGAGTTGGATAGCTGTTAGCGGAAACCCGTAGGCCTCAATTTTAGCCGCAGGCCTGATCTTAAAACGTGTATCATTTTTAATGGGAATATATGTCTGGGCAGAACAGATATAACCCCATATCATCAGAGCGGATAATAGAGCGATGTCTTTTTTGTGTTTCATGAGAGATAAGATTAAATGACGTAGGTAAATGCTGTTGAGATGGATGTCTAAATAACAGAGAAACCGAGTGCCAGCGGATCATCCTCCGTATCAATCGTGATGTTGTTATGGCCAAATACGCGGGCCCATCCTTCAATACCGGGAATGATGGCATCAAACTTTCCGACCTTACAGGTGTCTTCTATGGTGCCTGTAAACGAAGATCCTATGATACTTTCATGGACGAACTGATCTCCTGGTTTTAATTTGCCCTGCGTATAGAGTTGTGCCATACGGGCAGAGGTTCCTGTTCCACATGGGCTGCGATCAATAGCTTTTTCGCCATAGAAAACCGCATTCCGTGCAGTAGAGGTCGGGTTCAAAGGAGTGCCTGTCCACATGATATGATGCACTCCATAGATGGCGGGATCGTCAGGATGTATGAACGGCTGGCCTGCTGCAACGACTTCGCGCATTTGCCTGGACCACCGGATCAGATCAAGCGCGGTATAGTCTTGCATCCCACTGAAGTTTGGCTGAGGGTCTACAATGGCATAGAAGTTCCCGCCGAATGCTACGTCAAAATGCAACAGGCCTAGCTCCGGGTGTTGCACCTGGAGGTCCCTGGCAGCCAGATAGGAGGGGACATTGATTAACTTAACGGATTTTATTTTGCCGGCCTTTTCCTGATAAGTGGCCGTGACCAATCCTGCAGGCGTCTCCAGGCGAAGTGTACCGGGAGTCGCCGGGGTGACCAAACCGGCTTCCAATGCTGCTGTAACTGTACCAATAGTGCCATGGCCACACATGGGCAGGCAGCCACTGGTCTCAATAAAGAGAACACCGATATCATAGGCATCAGTTGAGGGAGCATATAAGATGCTGCCACTCATCATATCATGTCCTCTGGGTTCGAACATCAGGCCTTTGCGAATCCAGTCATAGTGCTTGAGAAAAAATAATCTTTTCTCACGCATGGTGGCCCCCTCTAAAAGGGGACCGCCACCGGCGACCAGGCGAACCGGATTGCCACATGTATGTGCATCAATACAAAAGAATGTTTTATGCATAACGTTTGAATGAATTAGCGTTGATTTTTTGACCAGTCACCATCTATCTGCCGCCAGATACCTAACGGGTTGGCATTTTGCAGTTCTTCAGGTAAAAGACTGTCGGGGAAATTTTGATAACAAACCGGCCTTGCCCAACGTAAAATAGCCGATGATCCTACTGAAGTGTAGCTGCCATTGGATGTTGAAGGAAAAGGGCCTCCATGCACCATGGCATGGCAGACTTCTACACCAGTAGGAACTTCATTGAATATAATTCTGCCGGCAATGGCCGTCAAACTGTCCAGTATAGGTGTAACGATTGTTTTGTTGGCCAGGTCCTGCTGTGTGCCGAAGATACTGGCCGTCAGTTGCCCGTCGATGCTCTGTAAGGCTGCGAGGAGCTCTGCTTGGTTTTCGGCTATGATCACTAGTGAGAACGGTCCAAATACCTCCGTTTTAAGACTACTGTTGTGCAGGAAACTGTCGGCGGTTACTGTTGCAAGAGAGGGGGTGACGGCGATAGTCCCATCCACATGCTTCCCTTCTACCAGCGTGTCTACGCCTGCTTGGGAAAGAACAACCTGTAGGTTGTTGTGGTAACCGGCCAGGACGCCTTCGTGCAGCATGGGAGCTGCGGCGGTGGTCTCCATGGCTGATTTAAGCACTTTCAGGAATGTTTCGAGTTGCGGATTTTTGGTAATAAAAATGAGACCGGGATTGGTACAGAACTGGCCCACGCCCAGTGAAATGGAAGCTGCCAGCTTTTTGGCAGTAGCCTCAGCAGCGCTGTTTAAAAGTTCAGGTAGGATCACAACGGGGTTAGTGCTACTCATTTCAGCATACACTTCAATAGGCACCGCTCGTTCTGCTGCGGCCTGCATTAGGGCGTACCCCGCCTGAAATGAGCCTGTAAATCCAACGGCCGCGGTAGCTTTTGCTTTCACCAGTTCAATGCCGGTCCGGATATCGGGCTGATCGACGTGCTGCAGGATATCTGCGGGAAATCCCAAGTCTTGTATCGCCTTGCAAGCCGTCCTAAACGCGGCTTTAGATGTGGCCGGATGTGCGGGATGTGCTTTGATCACTACTGTACAGCCGGCAGCCAGTGCACTGGCAGTGTCTCCTCCCAATGTCGAAAACGCGAAGGGAAAGTTGCTGGCACCAAAGACAACCACAGGGCCCTTGGGGCGCAACATTTTACGGATATCTGTTCTGGGAAGCGGTTTTCTGTCGGGAAGTGCCGGATCAATACTGGCCTGTACCCAACTCCCTTCGCGAACCAGGTTAGCGAAGAGCTTTAATTGCCCGATCGTACGACTCAGTTCACCATTTAACCTGGTATCTGGCAGATGTGACTCTTCTTGCGCAGTCCTCACTAATGCGGAACGTTCCGCTTCCAGTCCGTCAGCAATTTTTTCCAGCAGTTCAGCCCGTTTCCTGCCTGATGCGTGTCGGAAACTGAGAAATGCCTGTTGTGCACGATCCATAACTTCCTGCGCCTGAATGGTCGTGCTGTTAATATCGTGTTGCATAGTAATAGTTATTTAGAAATAAAAGGTGTTCAATCGTAAGGTTATATGGCAACTGTTCTATACAGAAACCCCTTCTGCTGTCATCAGTGCAAGCCCCTTTTCAACCAATGCTTCGGGACGTGTTTTTAATGCCGTTTCGATAGTCGCGATTGCTGCCGCTCTTTTGTCCCCTTTTAAAGATATGCGGGGTGCGCGAACAGTTTCGTTGCCAAGACCCGTATACACTTCCGCTAATTTGATATACTGTACCAGCTGTGGTGTGATATCAAATTCCAATAAAGGCATAAACCATCTGTATATCTCCAGGGCCTGTTGATGCTGATTGTTTTTAATAAAGTTGTAAATGGCGACAGTTTCTCTGGGGAAAGCACATACCAGGCCTGCCACCAGACCATCCGCTCCCGAAGATAGCTCCTCAAAAGTGAGCGTATCCACGCCACAGAGTATTTTAAATCGATCTCCAAAATTGTTACGCATGCGGATGACATTACTGACGTCACGGGTAGATTCTTTTACAGCCTGTATGGTCGGGATGTCTTTTAGTGCCTCAAACATATCTATTGTGATCTCAGTTTTATAATCTACAGGGTTATTATAGAGCAGTACAGGCAGGTCTGTCGCCGCAGCGACGGTTCTGAAAAATAAAACGGTTTCTTCCGGCGTGGATTTATAACGCATAGGTGGCAATAACATAATGCCATCCGCCCCCCATGCTTTAATTTGTTTTGCTATCGATGTCGCCTCTCTGGTGGAACCTGTAGCGATATTGACAATGACCGGTACTTTACCTGCGGCTGTTTTTAAACCACTTGCCACCAGCTGGCCCAGTTCCTCGGTTGTAATGGTACTTGATTCTCCTAAAGACCCTCCTATGATGATTCCTGCGACGCCTGCTTCGATCTGCGCCTGAAGATTTTTTTCAAATAATGTCAGATCCAACTCGTCATTATCGGTAAATTTTGTTGTAACTGCCGGGAACACTCCCTTCCATTCAATTGCCATAGTATTATACATTTAGTTAGTGAAATAACATCCTCTACAAGGTAAGGAATATCGGCTGTAAAATTACCTGCGTGCTGTGAAGTGATCTTCCCGCTTTTTGTTATTTACTAGACAGATTTTAACCGCCGCCGCCGGCTCGTTATTCAGCAGATAAGAATGTTGAAGTCATTCCCCATACGGAATTATAACCGTATTTTAACCGAGAATATGCATAAATTGATTTTTTATGGTAATTTCCGTGCTATAAAGCGAGAAAATGTTAACTTGGCATTATCAAATCTTTATTCCTGTTGGCATCTGTTTTTCCCATTTAAATATCAGCAGTCATGAAAGTACTCCAGTTTACAATACCTGTCCGTCATGATAAAACCATTGTCACAAGAATGGATATTTTACCTCACTTTTATCCCTATCTGCACAGACACAAGGAAATGCAGCTAACCTGGGTGCAGCATGGAGAGGGAACACTGATGGCAGATCACAATATGCATAGCTTTCAGCAAGGGGATATTTTTATTATCGGAGGCGGGCAACCGCATTTGTTTAAAAGTCCCGCTGCTTATTTTGAGGAAGGTTCTGAAAGAATTATTTGTTCACTGGATGTGTTTTTTGATCCGGACGTTATATGTCAGACACTGTTGGGTATACCTGAATTTAAACACCTGCGTAGTTTTATTGCTTATGCGCAAAACGGCATACAGGTGCCGGCTGCTAACGCGTCTGAAGTTTCTGCGCTTTTGGATAAACTGTTCACCACCGAAGACGCGGCCCAGTCTACAATTTTATTTATACAGTTGCTTCAAAAGCTTTCCGGCTTGTCCGGTTATAAGATTCTTTCTCAGCAGGGACCAAGAATGCTGAATACGGAGACCGACGGTATCCGTGTCAGTCATATCTACAATTATATATTACATAATTACGATAAACCGATTACGCTGGAAGATGTGGCAGGTCAGGCTTATATGACGCCACAGGCCTTTTGTCGTTTTTTTAAGAAGCATACCCGGCACACATTTGTCCAGTTTTTAAATGAGGTGAGGATTGGAGAAGCCAGAAAACAATTTTCCTCCGGATCCTTTGAGAGTATATCCAGTGTCGCTTATAGCTCAGGCTTCAATAGCATTACTAATTTTAATCGTGTCTTTAAATCGGTAATGGGACAGGCTCCCACCGAGTATATTGAGAGTTTAAGAGAGTTGCAACAATCAAGTCCTGCTATTGGTTAAGTTTCTATTATTGATTCTCAATTAGTTAAACGGGATGGCCGAGAAAAAATGAGAAGATATTTTTTGTGGGTTAAGAATAAAAGTTAAATTTACAATTAAAAAAATTTATCCATAATTATATTTGTATGAATTACAATTATGTAATAGGTCTTGATTACGGAACGGATTCTGTTAGGGCTGTGCTGATAGATACGGCGGATGGGAAGGAATTGGCATCGAGTGTTTATTATTATCCCAGATGGGCTGCAGGAAAATACTGTGATGCCAAAAAACAGCAGTTCAGGCAGCATCCGCTTGATTATATTGAAGGACTGACGGCAACAATTAAAGAAATTTTGGAGTTGGCAGGACCGGAGGCAGGAAGGTTTGTCAAAGGTATTTCTGTGGACACGACGGGCTCCACGCCGGTTGCGGTCGATCAGACAGGAAGGCCTTTGGCGCTGAAGCCTGGTTTTGAAGAAGATCCGAATGCGATGTTTATTCTTTGGAAAGATCACACAGCTATTCAGGAGACGGCTCGTATCAATGAAGTGGCTGCAACGAAAGAAATTAATTACTTGCAATTTGTAGGCGGAATTTACAGCACAGAATGGTTTTGGGCCAAATTACTCCATGTTCTACGTATTGATGAACACATTCGGCCACACGTCTATAGCTGGGTCGAACACTGCGACTGGATTCCGTTTTTGCTCACGGGCGGCGATGATTTGAAGTTAATGAAAAGAAGTGTATGTGCTGCAGGGCATAAATCTCTTTTTGCCCCTGAGTTCGGGGGACTGCCGCCGAATAGTTTCTTTGCGGAGATTGATCCTCTATTGGACGGATTCAGGGACCGGCTGTTTGACAGGACATATACTGCTGCTGAGGCTGCAGGCACTTTGAGCGCAGCATGGGCGGAAAAACTGGGTCTTTCAACTGATGTTGTTGTCGGCATCGGTGCTTTTGATTGTCATATGGGCGCGGTGGGCGCCGAGATAGAGCCCTATATGCTCAGTAAAATCATCGGGACCTCCACCTGTGATATTATGGTCGTTCCGGAAGAGGAAATGAAAGATATTCTGGTCAAAGGTATCTGCGGCCAGGTTCCTGGTTCCGTTGTGCCAGGCATGATAGGGCTGGAAGCTGGACAAAGCGCCTTTGGCGATGTATATGCATGGTTTAAGAATATATTATTATGGCCGGCCAGAAACATGGGGCTGTCGGGTGAGCAACTGGAACAGATGGAAAAAAATCTTTTGGTGCAGCTCTCTGAAGAGGCCGGTAAGCGGCCGGTAACGGAAAACAGCGTGCTGGCCATAGATTGGCTGAATGGACGCAGGACACCGGATGCCAACCAGGCATTGGATGGCGCGATCAGCGGATTACAGTTGGGCACGGACGCGCCGGAAATATTCCGGGCACTGGTGGAAGCTACTTGTTTCGGTGCCAGAGCGATCGTGGAAAGGTTCGTTGCTGAAGGTATCGCTGTAAAAGGATTGATCGCTATGGGAGGCGTTGCTCAAAAATCTTCTTTTATTATGCAGACGATGGCTGATGTTATTGGTATGCCCATCAAAGTACATTGCTCAGAACAGACCTGTGCGACTGGAGCGGCTATGTTTGCCGCGACAGCAGCCGGTATATTCTCAAATGTACAGATTGCTATGAAGACGATGGGACAAGGGTTTGATAAACATTATGTGCCGGATGATCAGCGGCATGCACTGTATAATACAAGATATGAACAATATAAGCGCCTTGGAGGCTGGATCGAAGCGGAGGCAAACAACCGGACCGCTGCTCATTAAAATATGTTCTGAAATTAAACAAATAATATGAAAAAATATTCATCCATTAAACAAGAAGCATACCAGGCCAACATGCAGTTACCTGCATTAGGTCTGGTTTTGTTTACTTTTGGAAATGTAAGCGTCGTGGATCGAAGTGAAGCTGTGTTTGCCATTAAGCCGAGTGGCGTACCATATGAACAGCTAACGCCTGATAAGATGGTCATTGTAGACTATGATGGTAAAGTCGTAGAAGGAGATTTAAGGCCTTCTTCTGATACCAAAACCCATGGAGTGCTTTATCAGCACTGGGAAAATATCGGAAGCGTTGTACATACGCACTCTACTTATGCCACTTCATGGGCGCAGTCGGGAATAGACATTCCCATTTTTGGCACCACACACGCTGATCATAATACGATGGATATTCCCTGCGCCCCTCCCATGTCTGATGAGATGATCCGAGGTGATTACGAATATCAGACGGGTTTCCAGATTATGGATTGTTTTAAAGAACGTGGTCTAAGCTATGAGGAGATGGAAATGGTGCTGGTTGGTAATCATGCACCTTTCACCTGGGGTAAAACCGCAGATAAGGCAGTATATAATAGTGGCGTATTAGAACAGGTGGCTAAAATGGCTTTGTTTACGCTACAGATCAATAGCGAAGCGCCCAGGCTAAAAGATGCGCTGATAAGAAAACATTATGAGCGTAAACACGGAGACGGCGCGTATTACGGACAATAGGATTATAGAAACAGATTAACAATAATCATCTTATATTAAATAAAATTTATATGATCGACTTTAAAAACCGGGAGATCTGGCTGGTGACCGGCAGCCAACATTTATATGGTGAAGAGACGCTAAGAGAAGTTGCCAGCCATAGCCAGGAAATTGCACGGGCATTGGATAGTGCAGGGGATATTCCGGCAAAGATCGTCTGGCAGCCAACGGTAAAGACAACCGACGAGATTTACAGCCTGGTTCAAAAAGCCAATCACGATGATAATGTCATAGGTCTGATTGCCTGGATGCATACGTTTTCTCCGGCAAAAATGTGGATCCGCGGACTGAATATTTTGCATAAGCCGCTGTTGCATTTGCATACTCAGTTTAACCAGGATATTCCATGGGCAACAATGGATATGGATTTTATGAATCTGAACCAAAGTGCACATGGCGATAGAGAATTTGGCTTTATTGTTACACGTTTAGGCATCAACAGAAAGGTGGTTGTAGGCCATTGGGCAGCGTCTGCGGTTCAAAAGCAGATTGGCGACTGGGCCAGGGTCGCAGCTGGCTGGGCGGATTGGCAGGGAGCTAAATTTGCCCGTTTTGGCGATAATATGCGCTTTGTTGCCGTAACGGAAGGGGACAAGGTGGCGGCGGAAGCTAAACTCGGATTTTCAGTGAATACCTACGGAATCGGAGATCTGGCCACTGTAATCAGTGAGATATCCGATAAAGAAGTAGATGTTTTAATCCAGGAATATGAAGACAGTTATGACCTGATGGACGTACTTAGAAAAGAAGGTACACAAAGGGCGGCCCTCAGAGACGCGGCGAAGATCGAACTGGGGCTTCGAAGCTTTTTGCAGGCCGGAGGGTTTAAAGGTTTTACGGACACCTTTGAGGATTTGCATGGTGTGAATCAGTTGCCCGGCATTGCTGTACAGCGGCTGATGGCAGATGGTTATGGATTTGCAGGTGAAGGGGACTGGAAAACTGCGGCACTTGTACGCGCTATGAAAGTGATGGGGCACGGCCTGCCGGGAGCAAATGCCTTTATGGAAGATTATACCTATCATTTAGATCCAAAAGATGCAAAGGTGATGGGCTCACATATGCTGGAAGTAGACGCTTCACTTGCGGTCGGCCGTGCCAGCTGTGAAATTCATCCTTTGGGCATCGGTGGAAAATCTGATCCGGTACGCCTGGTTTTTAACGGTGGTGGCGGGCCTGCGGTGGCATCCAGTCTTGTAGACATGGGTGGCCGCTTCCGGATGGTTATCAACGCGGTTGAGGGTGTGGAAATTACAGAAGCCTTGCCAAAGTTGCCGGTCGCACGTGTAATGTGGAAGCCTTTACCTGATTTTCAGACGTCCTGCGCAGCATGGATTCTGGCAGGTGGCGCCCATCATACCAGCTATAGTCAGAATCTTTCCGTAGAGCAGATTGAAGATTTTGCGGAGATGGCGGGTATAGAGAGCGTTATCATTGATCAGGACACAACACTTCGGCAACTCAAAAGAGAACTTAAGTTCGCCCAAGCGTATTATCAATAATTATTTCATTCACCGGGAAGTCATCCCACACTAAATTCGACACATGAAAAGTGGACTTATCCATATTGATTATATCATTATCGTTGCCTATTTTTTACTGATTACCTTTTATGGAATTTGGATCTACCGCAAAAGGAAGAATAAGGACCTGAGCAGCCATGATTATTTTCTGGCGGAGGGGTCTCTGACCTGGTGGGCTATCGGAGCCTCCATTATTGCTTCTAATATCTCAGCTGAGCAGTTTATCGGTATGAGTGGAGATGGATTTTTTGTGGGGATTGCCGTAGGCGTATACGAATGGGTAGGCGCTCTGGGGCTTATCATTATCGCCGTCTGGTTCTTACCGATCTATCTCAAGAACAAGATATTTACAATGCCACAGTTTCTAAAACGGCGGTTTAACGGGACTGTTGCATTGATTATGGCTATTTTCTGGTTATTGCTCTATGTGTTCGTCAATATTACTTCTATTCTGTATTTAGGGGCACTGGCTGTCAATACGCTTGTCGGAGGAGCGTCACTGCATATGATTATGGTGATCTTTGCCATCTGCTCGGTATTGATTGCCCTGGGAGGTATGAAGGTCATTGGATATACAGACGCGATACAGGTCGCGATGCTGCTCATCGGTGGTTTGGCAACTACTTATTTTGCTTTACAGGTGGTCAGCGAAAAGTTCGGCCTTGGCAAAGATATCTTTGCCGGATTCCAGGCTATGATGGACGCGGCACCACAGCATTTTCACCTGATTTATGATAAACCGACAGCGACGTCTTCACAGCATTATATTGACCAGTATCTGATCGTGCCGGGAATTCTGATGTATATCGCCGGTCAGTGGATCGTAAATCTGGAATATTTTGGTACCAATCAATATATTACCCAGAGAGCTCTGGGAGCCGATCTGAAGACAGCCCGCACGGGCCTGATGTTCGCCGGTATCCTGAAAATGTTTACCCCTATTGTAGTAATGTTGCCTGGAATTGCGGCTTATGTGTTGTATCAGAAAGGGTTTCTACCTGAATTAGGCGGGCATAAAGATCATGCTTATTCAGCGGTATTAGGCTTTTTGCCTAACGGGCTGAAAGGCCTATCTATCGCCGCACTCTCTGCCGCGATCATCGCCTCACTCGCCGGGAAAGCTAATAGCATTTCTACCATCTATACCTTGGATATCTATAAGAACTATTTTCATAAGGAGGCTTCCGACAAGAAGATGGTATGGATTGGACGTATCGCTGTGGTAGTATCTATGGCCATCGGACTGTTCTTTACCTGGGATGATATTCTTGGGATTGGTGGTGCCGGCGGATTTACATTTATCCAAAAGTATACCGGATTTATCAGCCCGGGCGTACTGGCCGTGTTTCTACTGGGTATGTTCTGGAAGCGGACAAACGGACTGGCTTCCATTGTGGGCATCGTCGGCGGATTTGTGCTTTGCGTATTCTTCAACGAATTTGCGCCACAACTTTTCGGAAATAATACCTGGTTTTATACGGCGTATCCGAATGGACATGGCGGTTACGAAATTCCGTTCCTTATCTGTATGGGACTGGCCTTTGGGTTTACAGTAGTACTGATGGTGATCTGCAGCCTGTTTAGTCCGAAGGTCAATGAAAAAGCCTTCGTTATAGATCGTAAGATGTATAAAGTGGAACCCAGCGTACTGGTACTTATTGTAGTAATCCTGATGTTGTTTGCTGCACTATATGCCAAATTCTGGTAATAGGAATCAGGTTGGATATGCAATTTGAGTCAGCTTATTTTTAAAACGGGATTTTGGAAAAGGAAAAGAAAAAAAGAAAATACAGTGGCAAAAAGCTCCTTCTGGCAGTGGACTGTATCATATTTGGATTCGATGAGGAAGGTCTGAAGCTATTGGTCATTAAAAGAGGGTTTGAGCCGTGTAAAGGGCGGCTCAGCTTGATGGGAGGTTTTGTAGCGGAGACGGAAAGCGGAGAAGATGCTGCTACCCGTGTTCTCCATGAACTGACTGGCCTGGAGGGAATCTATATGGAGCAGTTGCATCTTTTTAGTGACCCTTCCAGAGACCCTGGTGCCCGGACAGCGGTGATGGCATATTTTGCCCTGATAGATATTAAGCGCTATCAGAGTCAGATGAGTGCAGATTTTCAGGCCAGATGGGTGCCTGCCGAAAAAGTTCCTAAACTCATTTTTGATCATAATGCGATGGTGGAGATGGCCAAAGAAAGGCTGCGTTATAAAGCCGCCCTGCATCCGCTTCTCTTTGAGTTGTTACCGGATAAATTTACCATTCCGCAGTTGCAGATCTTATATGAAAAGCTCTATGATACGAAATTTGATCCCGGCAATTTCTTCAAGAAGGTTCAATCCCTGGGCCTGCTTGTCAGGCTAAAAGAAAGAGATAAGCTGAATTCAAAAAAAGGAGCTTATTTCTATACACTGGATAAAGAGAAGTATGAAGAAGGTTTTAATACCTTTTTGAATTTTGTATATAAGCCGAAATTTAAAAGTAACAAGGAAGGACAAAAGGTAAGTGCTGTAATGATGCCGGTGAAAGCAGCGGACGCTGACACATAGCCATCTGGTTTAAACTGTTGTATTTATTCGCTTATTATTAAATATTGATTAACATGAAAAAACAATTGCTGACAGTTTTATTGCTTTGCGGCATACTGGCGGCATCCGCACAAAAGGCTGTCATTAGCCTGGATGCCTCCAAAGCCAAAACCGAGATCAATCCGAATATTTATGGAATGTTTTCCGAACACCTTGGCCGGGGTATTTATGGAGGTATCTGGGTGCCTAAGGATGCCAAAGTGAAAAAGGAGGGTCGAATCCGAATGGACGTTGTGGAAGCGCTCCGGAAAATACAGATTCCTAACCTGCGGTGGCCGGGTGGCTGCTTTGCGGATGAATACCACTGGATGAATGGCATCGGCGATCCCGCAAAAAGGCCTAAAATGGTCAATACGAATTGGGGCGGGGTGACGGAAGACAATAGTTTTGGCACCAACGAGTTTATGCAGCTTTGCCATCTGCTGCACACGCAGCCTTATATCTCTGGCAATATGGGCAGTGGTACTGTCCAGGAGATGTCGAACTGGGTTGAATACCTGAACTTTGACGGCGAGAGCCCCATGACTAAATTGCGAAAGGAAGATGGGATAGACAAGCCCTATGGCGTTCAGTTTTTTGGGATTGGCAACGAAAGCTGGGGCTGTGGCGGTAGCATGAAACCTGAATACTACGTCAATGAATTCAGGCGATACGCTACATTTGCGAAGAGTTATCAAAATGCTCCCTTGAAAAGAATTGCCAGCGGCGCGAACTCCGATGATTACCACTGGACAGAAGTGCTGATGAAAGGCATCCCGCTGAATATGATGTGGGGGCTAAGTTTGCATTATTATACCATTCCAACCGGACACTGGGGGAAGAAAGGATCGGCTACGAATTTTGATGAAGCGGAATATTTTAATACGATGAAGAACTGTCTTCATATGGAAGAACTGGTGACCAAGCATTCTGCTATCATGGACAAGTATGATCCGGATAAGAAAGTGGCGCTTGTGGTAGACGAATGGGGGGTATGGACCGATGCAGAACCGGGGACGAATCCTGCTTTTCTTTATCAGCAAAATAGTATGAGAGATGCACTCATTGCGGCATCCACATTGAATATCTTTAATAATCACGCAGATCGTGTGAGAATGGCGAACCTTGCCCAGACGGTGAATGTTTTACAATCGCTCATTTTGACCAAAGGCGATCAGATGATCCTTACACCGACTTATTATGTTTTTGAGATGTACAAAAAGCATCAGGGAGGGCGTTTAGTGCCTTTACACCTGATTAGCCCGGCTTATACTGTAGGTAATGCGACAATTGATGCAGTCAATGCCTCCGCTTCTATCGATGATGCCGGAAAATTGCATGCCAGCCTGGTCAACCTGAATGCTGAAACCTCGGAAACGGTAACCGTTGACCTGGCACATACTCAATATACGAAAGTAGCTGGCCTGCTGTTGAATGCCAAAGCCGTTACAACGGTCAATACATTTGAACAGCCTGATAATGTTAAGATAACTGAGTTTAAGGGCGCCAAATTATCCGGCGCGGCAGGTAGTCAGGTGCTAACGGTGACGCTGCCGGCACATAGTGTAGTGATGCTGGATCTTGAATAAAGACTAAAGTTTTGGATTTTAGATAAAGGGTGAATGGGGTCAGTCCGGATATAATATGTCCAGGATTGGCCCCTGTTCCTTTATTCATTCTTTAGGCTAATGGCTGAGTTGAGGCGTGCTGTTCGGGCGGTTTTCAGCCACAGCACTATCGTTGCGATGAGCAGCATGCCCACTATTCTTTTCTCTAATATCCATCAACTGAGGCTGATTTTACGGGCGAATTTCATCTCTGGCGTAAATTGCCCCATATTTTGCCGTATTTATACCTGCAATTAACTGAATATTCCTTCTATTTTTGTCATAGAAAATTAATCAGACCGGATTGTGCCATTTTAAACTCGAAGTCATGGAAGCAATAAATGAAGAAAAAAGAACAGCGTTGGAATCCTTGTTACAGGAGGCTATAAAATCCTTTGTTGAGTCAATGTACGCATTTAAGGAATCGGCTTTCAATGTCGCTCCATTTGCAGGGAGCTGGACAGCGGCAGAAACAGGAAATCACATCAATAAATCTATGCAATTTATCCATCAGATTGTTGAAGGGGAGGTTATACCGGTAAACAGAAACCCGGAGCAACACATACCGGTATTAAAGCAAATAATGGAAGATATGACAGCAAAGGGCAAATCCGCTCCCGAATTGCTGCCCGACGAAAGGTTTATTTCCAGAGCAGAAATGAGAAATGACCTGACTGAGACAGAACAATTATTGCTAGGCGATATACGCGGGTTGGATTTATCTCTTATATGCCAGGCTATGGAGTTTCCCGGTGTAGGGTATCTGACAAGATTTGAGTTGCTCAGTTTTGCGGCCTTTCATGTTATAAGACATACCAGGCAAATACAAAATATTTATAAGCTCCTTCAAGAGAATAAAACAGTTATTTAATTGTAACAGATCTCCATTTTCTAACATAAAACTAAACACAATGGAAACAGTAGTCCGTAACAACAAAAAATCGACTAAGATTACGTATTGGGTCACTACGCTTATCATTGCATTATTCGAGCTTTCCGGTGCATTTTTTATCAATAGCGAAATAGCTAAAGCGGGGACGCGTCACCTTATGCTTCCGGAATGGTTTCGTTGGGAGGTGAGTATTGGTCATATAATCGGCGGAATACTATTAATTGTTCCTGTCTCCAAAAGAATTAAAGAATGGACCTATGTCGCTTTTGGAATTGACTTTATCTCGGCTTTTATCGCTTATGCTGCGGTAGATGGATGGACCGCGAGTTTATTTTCCCCTCTGCTCTTCATGGCACTCTTGGTGGTTTCTTATATCACCTATCACAAGTTGCATGATAACAACGGATTTCCAATTGTGATTTCCCCAAAAACGGGCAACACTTGACCAACAAAGTAAATGTCATCCGAAAGACGGATTTTTACAGGTAACGGCTGTATTTAAACGCTTAGGGTTGTTATAGTTCGCTGTATATTAAATAAGTAAGCGCATTGTGACAACCCTTTTTCATTTTTTTTCGATGTTTGGGAGGTCATGTTTTACGGAAACGGTTGCGGAAATAAAAAGCTAACAATTGATAATTATCCTTTAGTTTAGTGTTTCGACTATTTAATTGGGGCCGGTTAAAATGAAATCGTTTCCAAACGGTTCGCACTGTTGATAACGGGCCCGCTAAGTCGAAACTATTGTTCTAAATATTCGATAATTATATGAGGTATCTATTGGCTATTGCATTTATATTAGGCTCTCAACTCTCGTTTGCGCAGCAGTCTATACGGTTGACTGAGGGATGGCAGTTTCTGAAAGAAGATCTTGGGGGTATTTGGGAGGCAGTCCGCCCAGCCAAGAAGGGCAATCCTGAAACGGTTCCTTTATGGACTCCCGTTACATTACCACATAGCGCAAATGAACGGGATGCGGTTGACCCCGATGTCAATTACTATGAAGGTCCAATGTGGTACAAAACAAAGCTGGATGTCAAGAATCCGTATTCTCATGGCAGAACTTTATTACATTTTGAAGGTGCGGGCCAGAAATCAGAAGTTTATGTATACACGACCAAAGTAGGCAGCCATGTAGGCGGATATGATGAATGGACAGTAGATATCACGGACGCTGTAAATGCATTTAAGAACAATGATAGTCTGTTTAAGGCTTTTAAAAGCCAGGTGCCGATAGCGGTCAGGTGTGATAATAGCCGGGATCTGGAAATGATGCCCTCAGATTTATCCGACTTTAATCTTTATGGTGGATTATACCGGTATGTAAACCTGGTATATGAACCGGCATTGTATATCGACAAGGTTTTTGCCGCCCCGAAAGTGAATGAGGATAGGGCTGCTGGTCAACTCGGCATCAGATTGAGATTCAATAATCCTGAAAAGATTCATTCCGCGAACTTATCGGTGACACTAAAAGCGCCCTCCGGCAAGATTGTGAAGCGCCTTCAAAAGCATCTGGATCATTTTGACGGAGACCAGGCAGTGGCCGATCTTAAAATTAATAGTCCACAACTCTGGAGCCCGGATAAACCGGAATTATACAGCCTGGAAGCAACCATTTCCTCAGAAGCCGGATCGCATACCAGTGTTTCTCCGGTCGGATTTCGAAGTTTTGAGTTTGTAAAAAAAGGTCCTTTCATATTAAATGGCAAACGGTTATTACTTAAGGGAACCCATCGTCATGAGGATTATGCAGGCCTGGGGCCAGCCATGACTGAAGAATTGATGCGCAAGGAAATGATTCTGATGAAGGGTATGGGCGTGAATTTTATTCGCCTGGCGCATTATCAGCAGTCAAGGATCATTTTAAATCTTTGCGACAGCCTGGGGATTCTGGTGTGGGAAGAAATTCCCTGGTGCCGTGGCGGACTGGGAGGTTCGGTCTATCAGGCACAAGGAAAGCGAATGTTGACGAATATGATCGAGCAGCATTTTAATCATCCTGCAGTAATGATCTGGGGGCTAGGCAATGAAAACGACTGGCCAAACGACTTTCCCGAATTTGACAAAGAAAAAATCAGAGCCTATATGAAGGAGCTGAATGTACTGGCGCATTCTTTAGATCCGTCGCGTAAAACAGCCATCCGTCGTTGTGACTTCTGTAAGGACATCGTAGATGTTTATTCACCGTCAATCTGGGCAGGCTGGTACAGAGGAATTTATACGGAGTATAAAGACGTGACAAAATCGGAGTTTGATAAAGTCGATCATTTTTTACATGTAGAGTGGGGAGGTGACAGCCATGCCAGGAGGCATTCTGAAAACCCTGATAATGCACTTAAAGATATTAAAGCGACAGGTACGGCAGATGAAAGAGCCGGAGACGCTTCGTTATACGGAGGTGCCGCCAGGGCTTCCAAAGATGGAGACTGGAGTGAAACCTATATTTGTAATCTGTTTGACTGGCATTTAAAAGAGCAGGAGACGATGCCTTGGCTGACGGGGACAGCGCAGTGGGTATTTAAGGATTTCTCCACACCGGTCCGACCGGATAATCCGGTTCCATATATGAACCAAAAGGGCGTTGTTGAACGCGATCTGACGAAAAAGGAATCTTATTATGTATTCCAGTCCTACTGGGCTACTAAACCTATGGCACATATTTATGGCCACACCTGGCCGGTGCGTTGGGGGAAGGAGGGAGAAGAAAAAATGATTAAGGTGTATTCTAATTGTGATGAGGCTGAGTTATTTGTGAACGGTAAATCCTATGGCAGTAAAAAGCGCAATAGCCAGGATTTTCCGGCTGCCGGGCTTCGCTGGAATATACCTTTGCATAAAGGAAATTACAATGTGATCGTCGTTGCAACGAAAGAGAATACAGCTGTGCGTGATACCATCCAATTCAAGTATCAGACGGAAAAATGGGGTAAACCCGCTTTGGTAAAACTTGAAAAGGTTGCAGAAGAAAATGGTATTGCAACTATCGAAGCTAAGTTGTATGATAAAAATCATGTTCAGTGTCTGGATGCAACCAATTGGATCCGGTTTGGATTAACGGGAGATGGAACGTTGATAGATGACTTAGGCACGTCTTCAGGGTCCAGAAAAGTGCAGCTGTATAATGGGCGGGCGATCATAAAGCTTAAAACGAATAGCGGCAGATCTGTAGCCAGTGCCAAAGTAGAAACGCTTCCGGTTGCTTTCCTGACCTTGTAAAAGAAGTATTTTGAAGGTAGTGACGATTTCTTTCCTTATAAATAATTTAATTATGCGTCTGCTTTTATGGATATTCTGTATTATGTATTGCTTATGTGCCGGTGCACAAAACAGGCTGGAAAAGTCTGTCGTATATCAACGGGCAGAAAAAATGCTGCGAGGGGAAGTCATGCATGCGGCGGCAAAAGCCTTAAAGGAAGAACCTGTAACAGTTACTGCCGCAACAAGCCCACGCAGCGCCGGTGGGAAACATGATTTTTTCAGTGAAGGAGACTATTGGTGGCCGGATCCGGTTAGTGTAGACCGTCCCTATATCAGAAAAGATGGCATGACAAACCCTGATAATTTTGTGGCGCATCGGTTGGCTATGATTCGTTTCAGCCGCATTGTCGGCACCCTCGCCTCTGCATGGCGGATTACGCATAAGAAAGTATATCTTGAAAAAGCGATGGAGCATTGTAGGGCATGGTTTGTAGATACGGCTACGATGATGAACCCCAATCTGCTGTATGCACAGGCGATTAAGGGCAGAGCGACCGGGCGCGGCATCGGGATCATTGATGCTATCCAGTTAATGGAGGTGGCACAGGGATTATACATTATGCAGCATGCGCCTGGAATGGACCAAGAAGCTTTGCGGAAAATCAAAGACTGGTTTAATGCCTACTTACATTGGCTTACGACACATCAATATGGTATCGATGAAATGAATGCAGCCAATAACCATGGCACCTGTTGGGTTATGCAGGTAGCCTGTTTTGCAAAGTTCACCGGAGACGCGAAGTTGATGAATTTTTGCAGGAACCGTTATAAAACGGTTCTGCTTCCGGATCAAATGGCACAGGATGGCAGTTTTCCAAAGGAACTGGCCAGGACAAAACCTTATGGCTATTCCTTGTTCAACCTGGATGCGATGACAACCCTCTGCCAGATATTATCCACCCCGAAGATGGATTTATGGAGTTTTCAAACCCCTGATGGCCGCTCCATTAAAAAAGGAATCGAATTTATGTTTCCTTATATACAGGATAAGTCAAAATGGCCATTTAAACAAGATGTGATGTATTGGAATGAGTGGCCTGTGGCACAACCTTCACTGATCTTTGGTGCTGCACGATATGGCAATAATCAATGGCTGGGTGTCTGGAAGAGGTTAAATCACTTCCCGGAAGTAGAGGAAGTGATCCGGAATCTGCCGGTGCGGAACCCCTTGATTTGGTTATAGGATAATAGTAGATTAAACTGCATCGCAAGCTATTTGTTCTGTGGTAATTATTAATATGATCCAGCAATGGCCGGTACCCGTCGCAAGCAGTCGGGCGAGATCCCGCGTAGGTCCGGATATATGGGTCTCGTGTCTGCTGACTCAAGCAACCTGAAGCTTTTTCCACTATAGAATTTTGCATAAAATTCCCCCTTGTATGCTTGAATTTTTCCCAGCCTTTGTAGATTTCTGAGGATTTTCGCAGAATAATATAGTCATATTTTTTCACGTGCATTCCATGAGACATCAATGCCAGGAATGGTGTATGAAAATGGGTTTTGATGACTGCATTGCCATATGGTGTTCTAATAGTTGATAAGATCGTGCTGCCAAATTGAGCATTCACATTCGTACGCAATACGCGTACGCCCGATTCCGTTAATGAAGATGGTGAAAAGAATTTGACGATTTAGGGCGAGCAGGCTCATTGTTTTGGTCCCCGCTGTTTATCAATATTTTATAAGGGAAGCATACATCGAAGCTTCGGTCTCAGAAAAGTAAACTCCGCCGTTCTTAGAATTTTTTTATCTTCAGGCAACCATTTTTTTTAATTCCCTGTTTATACTAATGGCAATATGATTTTTAACCTAAAAAGCTATTAATAAATTCTTGCCTCTCAAGATGGAAAATAATCTAATGGTCATTTTGAGTGGATGCAAGCAGGGAGATCCTGCTTGGCAGAAGGTATTGTATGAGCAGTACTATGGTTATGTTTTTACAATTTGTATCCGCTATGCTTCTACAAGAGAAGACGCGACTCAAATTCTGAACGATGGCTTTGTCCGGGTCTTTAGAGGGTTGATTAATTTTGATGTTCCGGAAAATGAAGCTGAGATATTGCCTGCATTTATGGGTTGGCTTAAAAAGATAATGATCCATACAGGTATTAATTACAAGAAATCTCTGGCCAGGCAAATTTCCTGGGATAGTCAAGACAATGAAGCTGAGAATCTTCCATCTAAAGATCGCCATCCGATAGAAAGCATGGCCTATGAAGAACTAGTCGCTTTAATACAAAATCTTAGTCCAGCTTATCGGCATGTTTTTTCACTTTTTGTGTTAGACGGGTACTCACATGAAGATATCGCCAAGATGATGAAGATCTCTATCGGTACTTCTAAGTCTAATTTATTAAAGGCGAGAGGAAAATTACGAAAAATGTTGGAATTGAGCCATGCAGAAGAAATTTCCAGATATGACAGATGAACAATTAGATAAAATCTTCCGTGACGCTGCCCGACAGTATAATCCACCTTCTGCGCCAAAGGGAGCTTGGGAAGAATTTATACAGAATAGGGAGAAGGCGCAGCAGGGAGGTAGCTTAGGAACAGACAATGAGGGTAAAGAAACAAATTGGAAGAAGATTACCTTTTTCAGGCAACGCAGGTTTTGGTTAATTGTCGCAGCAGCGATAGTGCTTTTTTGCCTGGGAATTATAGGGATTTGGCAGGAAATGGGGGAAAGTCGTTCTACCGATAATCGCGTATTGGTAACCAAAGGTGAAACCACTGGTGGTGACTATATAGGAAGGGAAGTGGCGCCGGCAAGGCATAAAAAAGTGCTCACTGAATCAGCGTTTCCCGGAAAAAATGGGGTAATTAAGGGTGAAAAGTTAGCTGTCCCGTCAGCGAACAATTCAGAAGCCGGTACTTCGGTTATGGCAAAGGCTATGATAATGATTCGCCACAAAACCTTTCAAATTGTGCCACAACGGATTACTACTAATAAGGCATCCATTCGTGTGATTGACCCCTTCTTGGTACATGAAGACGCGGCCCCCGAACCAAATATAAACCCTGTTAACAGAAACGGGGATTCGGTAACGAAGAGATTAAGCAAAGCAGATTTTTTGGCAGCCAATGATCCATTTGCTACACAAAAAGCGGCGCAACCTGGTGATTTATCGGTTCCAGACAGAAATTACAATGCGTCCCGCGATAACGCTGCCGCATCAAGACAAGGAAAATGGCAATTAGGCCTGATCGTCGGACCCAACTTGACAACTGTAAACGGCACAGTTGGGAAGACAGCTGGTTTTAATACGGGCATTACTGTTCAACGCAGAATAAACGATTCAAAGTTTTCTGTCGGTTCAGGTGTTGTGCTGGAGTCCATGGTATATAAAATGGCGCCCGGTGATTTTCATCCTGGTGGTAAAACCTTGAATATCCCTTCTTTAACGAGCGTAGAAGGAAAGTGTCAAATGCTGGATGTGCCGGTAAATGTCCGATATGATGTCATGCGTAATAAGAAAAGTAAGGCGTTTGTCAGCACAGGTGTTTCCGGGTTATTGATGGCGAAGGAAACCTATTCCTATAATTACGACAATAAAGGTCAGGTGTATCAAAGAAGTGTTACGGTAACTGGTAAAGGGAAAAGCCTATATACGGTGACAAATCTTTCTATTGGGTATGAACGCAGTTTTAAGCGAACCTCTGTTCAAATTGAGCCTTATGTAAAATTGCCGATGAGCAGTATCGGCTATGGAGAGTTGAATCTTGGTAGTCTCGGTGCGCAGATATCTATAAAACGCAGCTTTTAACTGATATATCTGATGGGCAGCGACATGAAATAGCCTATAATAATATAATCGATTTAAAATGAAAATGAAAAAAGTATTTTTTTTCGTAGGCGGCTCTTTGTGCCTGGTAATCGCCATCTTTTGGTTCTGGCGGCTGTACCATGAACAAAGGCCTCTGCTGAAGTCAGAGAGAGCGGCTGCAGACGTTCATGCAGCTGCGCTGTACCAGGCATTTGCGGCTAATGAGGATAGTGCCAATAAACTTTACCTGGGCAAAATTTTGGAGGTAGAGGGGCAAATTACTGGGAAGATGGTAGACGGAGATCATGTCGCGGTTCAAATGGGAAGAAGCGAATTGACGGGCGGCGGTGTTAATTGCGCGCTCCGTTTTCCAAAAGATTCTGCAGTGCAAATAGGAGAGCGGGTAAGGGTAAAGGGCAGATGTGCCGGCTTTTTGATGGATGTGAATTTAACTGACGTTGAAATTATCAAGTAAACTGTAAACTAAACAAATATGAAAAACATTATTGTCAATGTATGCTTGGTATTATCTGTAGTGACCATCTCTGTATTGTTTTTGGAGGGGTGCTCTAAGGCGAATGAGACAGATCTGCAATCGGGAAATAACACAGTTTGCGATACGGTAAATATGGCATATCAGGCAGATGTTCAGCCTATACTGGCTAAAAATTGTTATAGCTGCCATGGTGATGGCGCCGCTCCGCAGGCAGGTATAAATTTGAAAGATTATGGGACCGTAAAAACACAGGCAGATAACGGAAACTTGATTGGGGTTATCACCCATGCACCAGGATATCCTGCCATGCCGTTTAACTTGCCAAAGT
This sequence comes from Arachidicoccus terrestris, assembly GCF_020042345.1. Lineage (NCBI taxonomy): Bacteria > Pseudomonadati > Bacteroidota > Chitinophagia > Chitinophagales > Chitinophagaceae > Arachidicoccus > Arachidicoccus terrestris. Next base: position 1,534,501 of record NZ_CP083387.1, on the reverse strand, counting down.
TGTCCGATTGTGATATCAATAAAATCAGGGACTGGATTAACAGAGGAGCCCAGAATAACTGATGATTTTCTTAACCTTAAAATGAGTGATATGAAACGCCTTTTTTTCCTGATCATGGTGTTGGCTTTAATTTCTGTAAAGTCGGAAGCGCAAAGCTATTTTACCCGAGGTGGTCAGATCAGTTTTTTTTCGAAATCTCCTGTAGAGGATATTAAAGCGGAGAACCATCAGGTTCTGGCAATTATCGATCCGGTGCGTCATAAATTGGCCTTTAATTTATTAATAAAGGGATTTCTTTTCGAGAAGCAGCTCATGCAGGATCATTTTAATGAAGATGTTATGGAATCTGACAGGTTTCCCAAAGCAACTTTTACGGGCAGTATGAAAGAAGGTGTAAAAGAAGGCTTAAATCATGTTCATCTTACAGGCCAGCTGACGATCCGTGGCATTACAAAGCCACTCAATACAATGGCGGATTTAGAACTTAAAAATCAAGTACTTCACGGCAACTGCCAATTCAAAATATCACTCGCTGACTATAAAATTAAAATACCAGCCGTACTTAAGAACAATATAGCCCCCGACATTTTGGTGACCGTAAATGTGGATTGTAAGCTCATGCAAAAAAAATAACCCTTTATTTATGATAACTTTTAAGAGGATCGCAATTGTAATGCTGGTATTGGCGGCCGGCGCCTCCAGCGTCTTTTCCCAGGATAGTACTTCAGTCGATTTACTCAATCAGTTAAATGATTCAATTGGGAAGCAGGCTGCTGAGATGGATGACGTAAACTCGATATTTAAAGCCACGCAAATTGTAAATCTTCCTACGGTTGAACAGCCCGGCCGGAATAATCTGCAGTTTATAATTATGCACAGGTTCGGAAAGCTTGATGGCGGGTTATATCAGCTATTTGGTTTGGATAATGCGACAATCCGTTTCGGCCTGGATTACGGCCTGACAGACAGATTGTCTATAGGTATAGGCCGCAGTTCGCTGGATAAGACCTATGACGCCTCCTTTAAATATAAGCTGCTCCAACAGCGGGAACATAAAATGCCTGTAGCTGTAAGTCTAAATGAATGGGCGACAGTTCAGACGATTAAATATGATGACAAGCCCTATCTCAACGCTAAATATAGGACAGCGTATACTTCCCAGCTATTAATTGCCCGGAAATTTAATAGAAATCTTTCCCTGGAGGTCGTGCCTACCTGGGTGCATTACAATCTTGTGCCGACACCAGAGGATCAAAATGATGTTTTTCTCCTTGGACTTGCCGGTAGAATGAAACTGACCAAAAGGCTGAGTCTGGATCTGGAGTATGATTTGCTGCCGGGTGATCCAATGCCTTCGCGTGATATAAAGCCCTCCTTTGGTGTCGGGTTGGATATTGAAACCGGTGGTCATGTCTTCCAGTTTGTATTCAGTAACTCCCAGGGAATGATCGGCCCCTATTATCTGACTGAAACTAACGGGACCTGGGGAAATGGTGATATATACTTTGGGTTTAATATTTCCAGGGCTTTTGGATGGAAAAAGACAAAAGCGAAGTAGAATAGTGCGTATTAATTTTTATAAATCATAAAACTTGAATCATGAAAACGAAGCAAATATTTTATTGGATAGCAGCCATTATGGGGATGGCCTTTTTTGCGATCGCCTGTTCAAAAGACAGCAGCGGCGACGGTGGTGGATACGGTGACGGAAATGGTAATGGTAACGGCAACGGCAACGGTAATGGCAGTAATGCAGGAGATAGCATTAAACTGATTGCAAATGCCAGTTTTGGAAAGATTATTACTGATGGCGCAGGGGAGACACTCTATTTTTTCTCAATAGATGCCAATGGAAAATCAGGATGCAACGCTGGATGTACAGACCTTTGGCCTGTTTACTACATCAAAACACCCAAGATTGGAGCAGGGTTGGAAGCTTCTGATTTTGGGACGATTACCCGGACAGATGGGACAATGCAGACAACTTACAAAGGCTGGCCGCTTTATTATTATTCTGAAGACAAAAAAGCAGGAGAAGTAAATGGAGATGGATTCGGTGGCAATTGGTTTGTGGCTAAGGCAGATTATTCTGTTATGCTCGCCAATAAAACAGATGATCACTCCATCCAATACTTAACGGATGATAATGGAAATACACTTTATGCGTACGCGCCTGATAAAGATGGTGTTAACACTTACACCAAGTCTGATTTCAGTAATAATTCGGCATGGCCAATTGACACTTCTTTTACCGGGATTGGCAGTGTGCCTTCTACTTTGAAAAAAGAGGATTTCAAAATCATTCAGGTTTTTGGCAAATCTCAATTGACCTATAAAGGCTGGCCACTTTATTTTTATGGTCCGGATAAAGGGGTAAGGGGAGATATTAAAGGCGAAAGCAGCATATGGCCGCTTTTAAACAAAAGCTCGGCTCCGGCTCCCGAAAGTTAAATAGTGACCATTGATTAATTACAACAATATTACCTGTCTTTTTAAGAAGAGTGGAGGTTTGCTGATGTGGTTATAATACGGTAATAAGAGAAGAAGGTAGCGACAAAATCGCTACCTTCTATACTTGTTTTTATCTTTACAGACAACCGGTAGACACTATAGTTTCCATCTAAAGCCGATGTACAGGTTTCTTCCCATAACCGGACCCCACACTTGTGAGGCGTCGAATCCCGGGTCTGCCGGATGCGACGCTAAAAGTATTAATGGCTTCTGCATATAATTGGTAAGATTCTCGGCACCTACGTATAATTCCAGTTTATCAGACATGAAACTTTTGTTGAGCTGTGCATTCATCTGAAAGAATGAAGGCGATTGCTTTTCCGGATATACGTTACTTACCGGTAATCTTTTTGCCGAGATCCATTGCAGGGTGTAGTTGAATTTCCATTTGTTGCGCGTTTCGTAATTGGCATTGAAAAAAGCCCGGTCTTTTGCAACAAGCGGGCGCTCTTTAAGCGTACCTCCATAAGTGGATTTTACATCCAGATACCGGTAGGCCCATCTGAGATTCAATTTATGGATTAATTCGTAGTCTAGCTGAAAATTCAGACTATGAGAATATGACTTTCCCGACAAGTTATAAAAGTTGACCAGACCTGCAGATTCAAAATCGGTTACTATTTGATTTCGAAAATCCGTATAATAGTAGTCGACAGTGAATGAACCTTCTCTATAACCCAAAGTAAATTTCTGGGTAATATTCATTCCGGTATTCCAGGCAATTTCGGGTTTGAGGGGGTAGGCATCCTGTTTAGTCTCTGTTAAAGAAATGCCATTTAGCATAAATTGACGATTGCTAGCCATCAGCCCGGTATTTTCTGACAAAAAATTGGCTGTTCTCTGCGCCCTGCCAATGGATGCCCGTATCGCTGTTCTCTCAAAAGGGGCATACCTAATATGGAGCCGCGGTGTCAGAAAATTGCCGAAAAGGTTGTGATGGTCCCCGCGGAGGCCTGCTACGATATTTAATTTCGACAGATAATTATAGGTATATTCCATAAAGGCCCCGGGAGCAATTTCATTTCGCTGCATTTTCCAATTGTCAAAATTCTCTTTAAAATTGTCCGCCTGAAAACTGACACCCGCCTTTATAACATGATTGGTATTGGAGATGATTGACTGATAGATGTAATTGGCATAGAAACTCTTTTGATCCGCGTTATAGATGCGGTCGCCATACAGACTCCGTTGCTCATGCGTGACACCCGATAGTTGAAGCCCCATACTTTTATATGGCTTGTCCACATATACCTTACCGATTTTCGCCCACCCTTCCAGTCTTTTAATTTTACTGTGATAGCCCCAGCTGTCATCGTTTACCGGCTGGTTCTTGTCGAACTGAAAATTTAATTGACCTCCAGTGCCATCCATATAAACGGCTTTTACGCCCCCTTGAACCTCGAAGCCTTTTGGACTAAAATAAAACCATCTGTTGGAACCTACAAACAGTTTGCCGACCGGATTATCCATAAATCCATCCTTGTTCTCATCATTGCGATGCCAGTCAGACCGACCGTACAGCAGTAGGTTCGTACTGACTGCATCGTTTAAGTGATGATTAAACACGAGATTGCCTTCTGATCTCCCCTGGATACTTTGATAGCCATTTAACAGGAGCCGGGGTGCTGTTTTTTCAAATGGCTTTAGCCATTCCGTATTGATCTGCCCCGCCACTCCTTCGTAGCCGTTTACAACGGACCCTGTACCCTTGCTTAACTGTATACCTTCTAACCATGTCCCGGGGGTGAATGTTAAACCGGTAACAGAAGCCAACCCTCTGTTTTCCGGGACGTTTTCCCGTGTATAGAAAGTATTTGATCCTGCAAGGCCCAGCATTTCAATCTGACGATAGCCACTCACTGCGTCCGTATAACCAATATCCACAGAGGGTGTCGTCTCGAAACTTTCGCTTAGATTACAACAGGCAGCCCGAAGGAGTTCAGCGCCGCCAATTTTCTCTTGTTTAATAGCGCCGAGAAGGCTGATCTCGGTACTTTTCCTTTCATAACGAACGGTAACGGCTGACTCATCCGTCTTCAGGTCCTGAGGGTACAGTAAAATAGACAGACTCGTGGAGTCTGGATTAAAGTCTGGCTTGAGGGAGAGCGTATCTGACTGGTATCCAACATACCTGGCTACCAGCTTTAAATAACGGTCTCCTTTCTTTACCGGTAGTTGGAAGTGGCCATTGATATCAGAAATCACTCCCTTATGCACATTCAAAAAGGATACACTTGCTCCCTGTAAGGGTTTCTTATCCTTAGCATCTATTACTTTTCCTTCCAATAGGGAAGTGCCGGTTGCTGGAAAAACAGTCTGCGCCGATGCTGTGTTCTCCAAAAAGACGCCAAATAAAAATACCCCGGAAACAAATAGTCTAATGTAGAACCGGAATTTAATGGACAATCTGCGGGTCTTTGTAGGCGCAACATGAGGGTAGTTTGTTATAGTCAGCCGGTAAAGCTTTTATTTCTCCTGCATTGTGCCCCGCCTTTGCGATACTTGTTTCAATTGCTTTAAGAGTGGTTTTATGCTGGTCATATATAATGAGCAGTTTTTTGGTCGTTTTGTTCCAGTCTGCCTTTTTTACGCCCTTTATAAAGGCTGCATCTTCAATTCTTTCCTTGCATTGTTCGCAAACACCGTCAACGGAAACCGTATCAGTTACGATTTGCTTTTTTTGACCAAAGCTAATTTGTGTACTGATAAGTATAAAGCTAAATATAATTAATAGTGTTTTCATGATAGAGACTTTTTTCAATTATTAAATCTTCCATATACGGAAGCTGGTACATTCACCTTGCAGCCCACTGAAAGATGAAACTTACATCAAATATCTATACAGCCACTTTAATAGTGATAATACTATCACAGTGTTCACTGTTGACATGGCTGGCAGACTTATATGAAGTGGATTTTATTGAAGTCTCCTATCCGTAGAAGGTAAATCTCTGAAATAACTTGTAGAGGGGGATCGCCGGTGGCGGTGGCTTAACGGAGACCGCAATCGGTTTATGAAGCATTAATAAAACCGGCCGGTAAGTTATATGCTGCAAAATAATTGCCGGCAATAACTGTGGCGTCCTACCCAGGGCACTGATTGTTTCTGCATTAATGAGCTGATTGGCAGCGAGCCTTGATTGTAAAACAATCTCAGCACAGCAGGCCTTTGGCGTCACTGTGTCTGTCTTGCCGATAAGAGCGGCACTGGCATCGCTGGACTGATTGAAAACTATATCTGATTTTACAAGGCCCTGCCACATCTCCATATTATGGCTGTCAGCGCAGCAACAATCATTACTTTCTAAGGCAGAAATAATGACCTTTCCCTGCATAGGGCCGCAATAGCGTATGCTCACTACAGATGCAGAGACCGACATGGCATAGAGCGCCATTAAGAATATGGAAACTAACTTTTTCAATCCGGTCAAAGTTAACAGACTTTATGGAGGTGAAATTGTTAAAATCAGGGTTTTGGGAGATTGATGAATTAGAGGAAAATACACGACCTCTTTGGGAGTGTGTTGAAAAATCAGTTTATATTCGCAAGTGCTTTGTATTTAATGATATAACCGCAGAACCCAAACAGTGAGATAACGAAAAAACAATTGGCACCTATCGCTTTTATTTTTGCGGCCCTGACTTTTTGCGTAAGTTCCTGCAGCAAGGACGACGCCGTACAATAAGTTATTTTAGGTTGCGTTATCTGAACGTTCTTATTTATTGCCAATCTGACGTTCACGTATGGTGTGCACTCTAGGCGTACTGAAAATAGTATAAATAGCTGAATAGCGTTATGAATGGCTTGCCCAGATTACATAGATTGAATAAATTTACGGTTTCTTTCCACGTTATAAAAGTTGGACACGATGAAGCCATTTAAATGCCTTTTGTTCTGGGCTACAGCACTATTGTTAAGTCCAATAACAAATGTATACGGTTCAAATACCGAACCCCCTCTAGGCGTCAATAAAGGATTAGATACGGTATATCTTCCTGACAATTCTGTTTTAAACACACAGTATCTGAAACCTGGATTGCGTCAGTATTTGGTTTATACTACGATACCTGGGGTTAAAAGGCAACACAATATGAGGCTCTGGCAAAGAAGGGTGTCTGTTGCAAAGCGGGACAACCACAAAGTTTTTGTAACTAAACAGAACTGGCTGTCTTCTGATTCTGCCCGTTTTGAGCATTTTATATCTGTCAACAATTACACTGATTTCCTTCCATTATACCATTCTCAACAAAGCCACCGTGGTGTGGTGGCTTACAACTGGTATTCTGATCACATCCAGGCGGCAGATTCGGTTACCGGTAATCAGAAAAAGGGGCTTATTCTGGCATTTGATCAACCCAATTTAAATTGGAATCTGGATTTGGAAACCTTTGAAATGCTACCCATGGATCAACATAAAATATTTGCTATTAATTTTTATGATGCGGGTATCGAAACACCGCAAAGGCTGGTTTACAAAGTGACCGGCGAAGACAGCATTTCTGTATATGGAAGTGCCGCTAAAGTGCGGTGTTGGAAGTTATTTATGGAAGCCAGCTATAAAGGGATGAAGTTCACAGAAACGTTTTGGATTAGTCAGGATTCGCATGAGTTGCTGATGGAAAAAGATGATTTAGGCCATGGAGCTTTCAGATATAAGATAAAGTTGCCTGATTTTGCGGCAGCGACTCTGTAAATTGAATGTATATAATCGATATCCCTTTTTTGAGAAAGAGAATGTCAATTTTTGTTTGATGTGCTTTTTTACGCTCGATAATTCGCTTGTCGTGCAAAATTTGGCGCGCCCTGTTTGTCTAAAGCCTATATCACAATTACATATCCGGTCGAGTTACAGGTCAAAAAAGACCGTTTACTTACTGGAGTTGGACGATTGTATACCCTTGATTGTTTTTGCTGCTTTGACCTGGGCTTTTTGTTCTTTAGATATGCTGGAAAAACAATAGAAGCAAAGGATTGTTCGTATCTTTGTCCTATGCAACGCAAATACCCCATCGGCCTGCAGAGTTTCAGGGAAATCCGGCAGGGCGGCTATGTTTATATTGATAAGACCGAAATCATCCATCAGCTCGTGGAAACCGGTAAATACTATTTTCTCAGCCGGCCCAGACGCTTTGGCAAGAGCCTGCTTGTGGATACCATTGAACAGCTGTTTAGCGGGAAAAAGGAACTTTTTGAAGGACTGTGGATTCATGACAAATGGAACTGGTCTCAGTCTCATCCGGTAATTCATTTTGATTTTTCGGAATTGCCTTATAAGGAAATCGGGCTTACCGAGTCAATAAACCGGGGATTAGATAGAAATGCCAAACAGTTGGGCCTTTCAGTTTCCGGGGACAATATAAAAGATCGTTTTAGGGATCTTATTGAAAAAGCTGCGCTAAAAGGCCAGGTTGTTATTTTGATAGACGAATATGACAAGCCGATCATTGATTTTCTGGAGGAGCCGGGGCTCATGGATACTAACCGCTCCATTATGAAAAGTTTCTATTCTATTCTGAAAGCCAGTGATGAAAATATACGTTTTTTGCTGATTACCGGCGTGAGTCAGTTCAGTCAGGTAAGTATTTTCTCGGACCTCAATAACTTGGATAATATTACGTTGACGACTCAATATGGAGGTCTTGTAGGGATCACACAGAAAGAACTGGAAAAGAGTTTTGCCCCGGAAATCACTGAATTGCAAAAAAACAGGCCCGATATACTGGCTCAGATCAAAGAATGGTATAATGGTTATACCTGGAATATGCAAACGCACGTCTATAACCCTTTTTCTGTACTGAAGTTTATGAAGGACCCGGTTTTCCGTAATTACTGGTTTGCAACGGGAACCCCTAGCTTCCTAATAAATATATTGAAAAAAAATAACATATATGATGTTGAGGGGATCAGGATGGGTAGTTTGGCACTTTCGACTTTTAATCCAGATCATCCGAACCCAGGCTCCCTGCTTTTTCAGACGGGTTATCTCACGATTAAAAATATATCTGCCAGCGGCCAGGTATACGAATTGGGATATCCGAACCAGGAGGTAAAAGCTAGTCTGTTGGATGGATTACTAAGTGAGTACCGGGAAATGCCGTCAGTAGATTCAGTTGCGCTGATAGAAGATATACAGGTGGCACTAAAAGCAGCTAACATAGCAGGATTAGTAAGGCAGCTAAACGCGCTGATTGCAACCATCCCCTATGATCACTGGAAGGTCGATTCTGAGTCCATATTTACCATTATTACCTTTCTTACCTTCAAACTGATTGGAGTGGATGTATATACTGAAGTGCATAGTGCAAAAGGCAGGTGTGATGTACTGGTTAAAACGGACCTTTACATATTTGTAATAGAGCTTAAACTGGATGGTTCTGCCTCTGAGGCCCTGCAGCAGATCAGGAAAAAGGGCTACCTTTCACCTTATGTAGCCGATCTGAGAAAGAAACTGGCCGTCGGCATTTCATTTTCTTCTGAAAACAGGGAAGTAGCTGAATTTTTGTTGGAGGAACAGCAGGGGTAGAAATCGCAGGTATTTTTATAGAAACTAGTAGATTGCGGGTTTTGAACAGAACAGAAAGTCCTATGATAAAGGTACCGCTTTTCCTAAAGTGAGGCATCAGTATTTTATCGATTACGATCTGGAAAAACGGAATGTTTCCCTCATGCACATTTGGTAGTAGACCGCTTTCATGTACAGCAGCTGGCAAGTGAGGCGGTACAGGAGATCAGAATCAAATATCGGTGGCCGGTGGCAGGAGCTGGACCTGGAAAACAAGCTGACAGAAGAGGCAAAAAAACAAGAAAAGCCATATGTACCCGAAGTTTTGGCCAACGGAGACACGCCAAAACAACTGCTGGCAAGAGCCAGATATCTGTTATTCAAGCCACAGAACAAGTGGGCATCCTCACAAGCCCAGCTGCCGGATTTATATTTGAAGGTTATCCGGCCATAAAAAAGCTTATGATCCTTCACAGAAACTTAGTTCCATATTCCGCAAATGCACCAGCAAAGAACAGGCCTTTAAAAGGTTAGCATTGGGGTATAATGAAGTAGAAGACTGTGCAATAGATTCCTTCAGAACTGTATCAAGATCCCTACAAACGCATTACCTGGCAATACTCAACTATTTTAATAATAGAAATACCAATGCATCTGCTGAAGCCTTTAATGCAAAAATTAAATCTTTCAGATCTTCGGCAAGGGGTGTAAGAGACAATTAATTTCTTTTTGTTCAGGTTGGCAAAAATCTATGGTTAAAAGTGTTAATCCCTTGCTCCGTGGTCAGAGAACTGATATAGCCAGAATTAAAAACGACTATAAATAATTGATTTATAGTCGTTTTTAATTCTTTATGGTGCCCAGGACTGGATTCGAACCAGCACATCCTTGCGAACGCTGCGACCTGAACACAGTGCGTCTACCAATTTCGCCACCTGGGCATTCAGGAGCGCAAAAGTAATGGGAAAAGTTGGATTTCAAAAAAATATTCGAAAAGAAATTTTCTTTTTGTTGAATTTATCGATTTTTTCTGGGACTTCCATTCGCATTTAAGTTACATTTGAAGCCTTAAGAACTGTACAGAAAGATGCACGTAAAATCATTATTGGCAAGGCCTTTCGCGGGCTTTATCTATAATAAGATAAAAAAGGAGATGGCGAGCGCGGTGGAGGATCAGAAAAGCATCCGCCAGTACCTGATAAAATCAGCTCAACACACCGTATTTGGTAAGGACCATGGCTTTGAAACGATAAAAACCTATGAAGATTTTAAAAATCAGATTCCGGTTCGTGATTATGAGGCATTGAAGTCTTATGTTGAAAAAGTAAAGGAAGGAAAACAAAATATTCTCTGGAAAGGTAAGCCCTTGTATTTTGCCAAAACCAGTGGCACCACCAGCGGCGCTAAATACATCCCTATCTCCAAAGAATCGATCTCTAACCACATTAATACAGCCCGTAATGCGCTGCTATGCTATATAGCCCAGACAAAAAACGCTGATTTTACAGCAGGTAAAATGATTTTTCTGAGCGGCTCTCCTGAACTGGACAGAATCGGAGGCGTGCCATCTGGCAGATTAAGCGGGATTGTTAATCATCATGTCCCGCCTTATTTAAGAACCAACCAGCTTCCCAAATATGAAACCAATTGTATTGAAGACTGGGAGACCAAACTGGATAAAATCGTAGAAGAGACCAGTGCCAAAGACATGACCCTGATCAGTGGAATCCCTCCTTGGGTTCAGATGTATTTTGATCGGCTGATAGAAAAGCATGGTAAGAAGGTTTCAGAGATCTTCCCTAACTTTTCATTACTGGTATACGGAGGCGTCAATTTTGAGCCTTATAAACAGAAACTCTTTGAATCCATTGGCAAGGAAATTGATAGCATTGAGCTTTTTCCTGCTTCAGAAGGCTTTTTTGCCTTTCAGGATACGCAGACGGAAAAAGGTATGTTACTCAATACTAATTCGGGAATTTTCTTTGAATTCATTCCGGCAGATGAGTACGGAAAGCCGGGTGCCAAAAGGTTGTCTCTTGAGCAGGTGGAACTGGATCAGAATTATGCCCTGATCATCAGCAATAATGCGGGCCTTTGGGCCTATGATATCGGGGACACAGTGCGTTTTGTCAGTCTTGATCCCTACCGGATCGTTGTGACAGGCAGGACCAAGCACTTTATCTCTGCTTTCGGAGAGCACGTGATCGGGGAAGAAGTAGACTATGCGATGCAGGCCGCCGCGGGCAACTGTAGGGCTAAAATTACAGAATTTACCGTAGCACCAATGGTGGTCCAGGGAGAAGGTAAGAGTTATCATGAATGGTTGATAGAATTTGAATCGGCGCCGGAAAATATAGAACAGCTGGCCCTGACAATTGATAATTATCTAAGAAAGAAAAACACTTACTATGACGATTTGATCGCTGGAGGTATTCTCCAGCCACTTAAAATAACCCCCGTCAAGAAGGACGGTTTTATTAATTATATGCGCTCCATCGGTAAACTGGGCGGGCAAAATAAACTCCCCAGACTCAGTAATGACCGGAAAATCGCTGACGCATTAAAAGAGTTTTTAATTTAACTTATGTAGAAACCTTGGTTTTTATGGAATATTTTTAGGAAAAATCCCTGCAAGTGAGCAAGTCACTGATCGCCGGAGGTAGTCCAGTGGGGCGATTTTCTATTTAGACCTAAAACCAATATCTTTACAACCATTCGTAAAAACGAGGTATTATTAATCCTGCATCCCTGAAAATTATGCAAAAAAGACGTATTGCAATATTTGGCTCTACCGGTTCGATAGGTAAGCAGACCCTGGAAATCATTGATGAAAATCCTGAACTCTTTTCAGCTGAGATACTGACTGCATCTACCAATGCGGATCTGCTAATCGAGCAGGCGCTTAAATACGATCCTAATATTGTGGTGATAGCAGATGAAAGCCAGTTTTCCGCAGTACAGACAGCCCTTATCCAGACCAATACCAAGGTTTTTGCAGGTGAACAGGCATTGACCGATGTAGCTGGGATGGACGCCTATGACCTGATGATTGCCGGTATTGTAGGCTTTGCAGGATTAAAGCCCACGCTAAAAGCCATTCAGATCGGTAAGCCCGTAGGGCTGGCCAATAAAGAGACATTAGTGGTTGCAGGAGATATCGTCATGCGTACGGCCGCCGAGAACAGGGTGCCCATCATCCCCGTGGACAGCGAACATTCAGCTATATTTCAGTGCCTTGTAGGAGAAGGGCGCAATAAAATCGACCGGATTATCCTGACTGCCAGCGGAGGGCCGTTTCTGGGCAGAAAGCCAAATTACCTGGTCAATGTGAAGCGAGAGCATGCGCTGCAACATCCTAATTGGCAGATGGGGGCGAAAATCTCCATAGACTCTGCCACTTTGATGAATAAGGGCCTGGAAATGATCGAAGCCAAATGGTTGTTCAACCTGACGCCTCAACAGATCCATGTCATTGTTCACCCGGAAAGTATCATCCACTCCATGGTGGAATTCGAAGACGGCAGTATTAAAGCTCAGATGGGACTGCCCAATATGAAGGTGCCTATCCAGTATGCAATGAGTTTTCCACATAGGATTCAGTCAAAATTCCCCCGATATGACTTCCTAAAGCCCGACGCCTTACATTTTGAGAAACCAGACCTGAAGACTTTCCGGAACCTGGCCCTGGCCTCAGAAGCCCTGAATAAGGGAGGTAATTTACCTTGTATCGTAAACGCAGCCAATGAGTTAGCGGTTTATGCCTTTTTGCATAACCGAATTGGCTTTTTGGAAATGACTGACGTGATTGAAAAAACTATGGCGAAAATCAGTTTTATTGAAAGGCCTACCCTGGAAGATTACTTTGAAACTGATGGGGAAGCCCGTAATTTTGCAGCCACATTGGTTAATATGTAATCAAAACTTAATTTTATCATTACTTCGCAATCTACATGACACTTTTAGCTATAGACTGGGCAACTGTCGGAATAAAAGCTGCCCAACTTATTTTATCTCTTTCCATTTTAGTGGTCCTCCATGAATTTGGTCATTATATAACGGCCAGATGGTTCAAGTGCCGCGTCGAAAAATTCTATCTGTTCTTTGATCCCTGGTTTTCTCTGGTAAAAAAGAAAATCGGCGATACGGAATATGGGATTGGCTGGGTGCCCTTAGGTGGGTATGTAAAGATCTCCGGAATGATCGACGAAAGCATGGATAAGGCACAGATGGCTGAGCCTGCCAAGCCGTATGAATTCAGGAGCAAGCCTGCCTGGCAGCGCCTGATCATCATGCTGGCCGGTATTATCGTTAATATCCTGCTGGGCTTTTTTATTTATTCCATGATGCTCTGGAAATGGGGAGATGCTTACCGCCCGACGGACAGCCTTCAGTATGGAATCGTAGCCGATTCATTGGCGCAGTCTGTAGGATTGCGCAGTGGTGATAAAATACTGACCTTGGACGGCAAAAAAGTGGCGCATTTTGAAGATATTCCACTGAAGATATTACTGGATGACGTAAAAACCATTCAAGTATTGAGAGACGGAAAACCGGTTGAGGTATCCTTGCCGGCAGACCTGACTTCTACAATTATTAATAAACATCTGCATTTTCTGGGTGCTGATGACTTTAGAAAAAAGGTTCCCGCATTAGATTCTGTGTTAGCTGGTTCGCCTGCAGAAATGGCCGGACTTAAAAAAGGAGATAAGGTCGTTGCTTTCAACGGACAGCCTGTAGAGTTCTGGGATCAGGTGACACAGCCGACAAAAGCGGCGAAAGGCCAGCAGGTGGAAGTGTCTGTATTGCGGGGCGGTGATACAGCCAATTTAAGTGTTCATGTCTCTGAGGAAGGGACAATGGGGGTCTATGTCAGGGCTGAACCTCCCTTTATTGTCCATTATACCTTCCTGGAAGCCCTGCCTGCCGGAGTGGCGAAAGGATGCAGGATGCTCGGCTCCTACGTGAAACAGCTGAAAATACTGTTCGGCGGTAAGGTGAATCTCTCCGAAGGTATGAGCGGACCGGTGGGTATTGCCAATCTGTTTCCCGCTACCTGGGACTGGCAGGCTTTCTGGTCGCTGACGGCTTTTTTATCCATGATTCTGGCGATTATGAACTTACTGCCCATTCCGGCACTCGATGGCGGGCATGCCTTATTCTGTATCTATGAGATGATCACGGGCCGCAAACCGGGTGAAAAGTTTATGGAATATGCACAGACGGTAGGCATGATCATCATATTGGCCCTTATGGTCTTTGCATTTGGCAATGATATATTCAGGCTTTTTAAATAGGCTCAACTATTTAGTGTATGCATATTGTAATACTGGGTCCTGCATATCCGCTCAGGGGAGGTCTGGCCAATTTTGATCAGCGTTTGGCCAGACAATTTATGGTGGAAGGGCATCAAGTAGAAATGTATACCTATAGTTTGCAATATCCCGGATTTCTATTCCCCGGTACCTCTCAATATAGCGATGAACCTGCACCCCGTGATCTGGATATAAAAGTGGTCATCAATTCAGTTAATCCGCTCAATTGGCGCAAAGTTGGTAAAGCACTTCAGCGGCTGAGACCCGATTTGATCATCGTCAGGTATTGGATTCCTTACATGGGTGCCTGCCAGGGCAGTATTCTAAGACAAGTTAAAAAGAATGGACACACCAAAGTTGTCTGTATCACGGATAATGTTATCCCACACGAAAAAAGGCCGGGTGATACGCTATTGACCAGATATTTTATAAAACCGGTGGATGGCTTTATTACTATGAGCGATTCAGTAGAGAAGGATTTGCGTCAATTTACGGATAAACCATCCAGATTAGTGGTGCATCCTTTATTTGATAATTTCGGGGAGCCCGCAAACAAGCAAGAAGCCCGGCTGCAATTACATTTGCCCGATGAACCCATTATATTGTTTTTTGGCTTTATCCGAAAGTATAAAGGATTGGATATTTTGTTAAAAGCCATGAAATGCCTGAAAGACAAAAACAGCAGGATTATCCCCAGGCTATTGGTTGCAGGAGAATATTACGGCGGCAGAGAGGAATATGAAAAGCTGATCAGGGAACTCGGTATCGAGGACCAACTCATTATGCGGACTGGATTTATTGCGGATAGTGATGTGCGGTGGTATCTGAGTGCGGTGGATTTTGTCATACAGCCATACCGGGATGCAACGCAAAGCGGGGTGACGCCACTGGCGTATCATTTTGAGAAGCCAATGTTGGTCACTAATGTCGGTGGGTTGCCTGATCTGGTGCCGGATGATCAGGTGGGTGTTGTTACAAAACCGACACCCGAGTCTGTTGCAGCTGGTATCGAACAACTTTACAATAGGGGAGAGGCATATTTTTTGCCTCACCTCAAAGAAGAAAAAAAGCGTTATAGCTGGGCCAGGTTCTCAGAGGCGATTCTGTCGTTGATAAAATAAGTAAAATGAAGCCCCTCCGGGCTGGTCCATTTAGTGTACCATTCCAAAATGTTAAACCATGAAATCAATTATACAGGATTGTATCAGCAGGTCCATTGCCGTCAAGCAGCAGATATTGGCTGACGACGCTTTTTTAGCCAGAATCCAGGAGGCGGTGGATATGATCACACGGGCATTTGAGGCAGGCAGGAAAGTTTGGTTTTGCGGTAATGGCGGTAGTGCTGCTGATGCGCAGCACCTGGCTGCCGAGTTCTCGGGCCGTTTCTATCTGAACCGTAAAGCGTTGCCGGCTGAAGCTTTTCACTGTAATACCTCCTATCTGACCGCTGTGGCTAATGATTATCATTTTGATGATATTTATTCCCGGTTGATTGAGGGACTTACATATCCGGGAGATATACTGATAGGGCTGAGTACATCAGGCAACTCCCGTAACATCATAAAGGCTTTTGAATCGGCTCGGGCGGCAGAAGTGGTGACAATTGGTCTCACAGGGGAAAGCGGTGGTGCCATCAAAGCCTTAAGTGATATTCTCTTTAATGTACCGGCAACGGACACACCCCGGATTCAGGAGTCCCATATTCTTATCGGACACATTATCTGCCAGTTGGTAGAAGAAAATATATTTGGCCAGGGTAGATAATGTGCATAAAACAGATCATTACGAAGCAGATTTATAAGGGATTTAGTTAAAAAATGGATATAGCAGAAAATAAAAAAGAAATAGCGGGACATTCAGAGCAAGTCGATACCATTGATGCTAGCTGGACGCTGTTTTTGGATAGAGATGGTGTGATTAATGAAGACCATGTCGGTGGATATACCCTGAGTATTTCAGAATTCAGGTTATATGAAGGGGTAAAAGAAGCTATGGCGCAGTTTGCAAAGCAATTTGGAAAGATCGTGATCTGTACCAATCAACGCTGTATCGGCAGAGGTCTGCTCACGGAGCAAGGGCTGGCAGATATTCACAGGTATTTACTGGAACAAATTACACCTGCCGGCGGAAGGGTTGATCACTTTTATTACGCCAAGGAACTTTATGACAGTGACCCGTTAAGAAAACCTAATCCCGGAATGGCAATAGCTGCTATGGAGGACTATCCGCAAATTAATCTTCAGAAATCTATCATGGTCGGCAATAATCCCTCTGATATGGAGTTTGCGCTGAATGCACATATCGGCTATAAAGTGTTTTTACATACGACCATTGATGAGGCGCCCACCAAGGAAGGCCGACCGATCAGCGATTTTAATTATAACAGCCTGAAGGCTTTTGCTGATAGTATTAAAAATAACAAAATCACCCGACCATCTCATTAAACGTTTATTTATGGTAGAAGTACTTCAGCAATATTTTTCTGGCTTTACAGCGGAACAGGCCCTTCAGTTTGAAGCCTTGGGTAAATTATACCCCCAGTGGAATGAAAAGATCAATGTAATTTCCAGAAAAGACATCGACAGCCTGTACATCCGTCATATCCTTCATTCGCTCAGTATTGCTGCGGTTATAGAGTTCAAAGCAGGCACTAAAATCATTGACATAGGCTGCGGCGGCGGATTTCCAGGAATTCCACTGGCCATTTTCTTTCCTGAAGTATCCTTTCACATGGTAGATTCTATTAACAAGAAGTTGACCGTCGTTAGAGAGATCAGCCAGCAAATAGGACTGAAAAATATTACAATAGAACATACAAGAGCCGAAAATATCAAAGACCGCCAGTTTGATTTTGTCGTCTCCAGAGCCGTTACTTCGCTGAAGAATCTTTGGCAGTGGAGCAAGCCGCTCATCAGGAAAGCTAAGGAGCAGGAACTGCCGAATGGTCTGATTTGCCTTAAAGGAGGGGATCTGGCCCAGGAGATTTCTGAAAGCGGGCTCCGGCCACACATTTACAGGCTGGAAGATATCTTTGATGAAGACATATTCCAGGATAAATTTCTACTGCATGTCAAAAAAGGATAGCTATAAAAGGCCTCTGTGAGTAACCGCCTATCAAGAACACTGTATTTTCTGAGATAAATCTTTTAAATTATAATATGCCTCAACATGAATGTCGCCAGATTTAAATTTCTTCTCTTTGCTAGTGTAATGCTTATACTCGGCTATAGCTTAGCAGGCTGCCATAGTAACGCTGAAGTAAAAGAAATTGAACTGGAGCAGGGGGTGTCTCAAAAGCTGGCGACGTATCGAAAACGGGTGATCAGCCATTTGCAATATAAGATTAGTTACAACATCCCTGTTGACAGAGAGGAGCCTATTCAGGCTACGTCAGCCATACAATTTGATTACCAAGATAGCCTGAAAGTGCCTTTACAGATAGATTTCAGGCAAAACGGGACGGCTTCCCTCCAGAAAATGGTGATTAACGGGCAGCAGGCTGTCCCCAATTATCAGAAAGAACATATTATTATTGATGCCGGTCAGCTACAGAAAGGCACCAACACTATCTCATTTGAGTTTCAGCCAGGAGAAGAAGCTTTGAACAGAAGGGATGATTATATGTACACATTATTTGTTCCTGACCGGGCCCGTACCGCGTTTCCATGTTTTGATCAGCCTGATTTAAAGGCCGTGTTTGATCTTACCCTGCAGGTCGATACCAGCTGGCAGGCGATCGCCAATGGGCATCTACAGGACAGTTTGGTAAAGGGCAGCAGGAAAACATTACATTTTGAGCCTTCCGACACGTTAAGCACTTATCTGTTTGCTTTCACTGCGGGTAAGTTTAAACTGGCAAAAGGAAAAGTGGACACTTTGGTTGCCAAGTTGCTTTACCGAGAAACAGATCCCGCTAAGATAAAGGCCAGTCTTCAAGAGGTGTATCGTTTATCTAATAAAGCCGTTCGGTTTTATGAAGACTGGACGGGCCTGCCATATCCTTTCCATAATCTCGGTATGGCCGCTATCCCGAATTTTCAGTTTGGAGGAATGGAGCATCCTGGCAGTATCTTATACCAGTCCTCCAGCCTGTTTTTGGATCCGGTGGCTACCGCCAGTCAGGTCAACAACCGCTCAAATCTACTGGCCCATGAACTGGCTCATATGTGGTTTGGCGATCTGGTGACGATGCGTTGGTTTAACGATGTCTGGATGAAAGAGGTCTTTGCTAACTTTATGGCTGATAAATGTATGAGACCAGCAGGTAAAGTGGCGGCTTTCAATCATAAGTTTTTATTAGATCACTATCCGGCGGCTTTTGATGAAGATCGGTCGGCCGGAGCTACACCGATCCGGCAAAAACTGGAAAATTTACAGCATGCAGGCATGTTATACGGTAATATTATTTACCATAAGGCGCCTATTATGATGCGCCAGTTAGAGTTGCTTGCCGGGCCTGCCGCTTTTAAAAAAGGCGTTCGGCAGTATCTGAAAATGTATGCCTATGGAAATGCGGGTTGGCCGGAGCTGATTGCGCTGATTGATAAAGAGACACCGGTGGACCTTGTCAAATGGAATAAAGTCTGGGTAGAAAGGGCCGGCCGGCCTGTGTTTGACTACCGGATGGAGACAAAAGGAGGCCGGATATCAAAGCTTACGCTCAGTCAGCATCCGGAAGAGGTCGCCGGAAGAGATACAACTCTCGAATACAACAAAGGCCGGTCAGCTGTCTGGCCTCAGATTTTTGACATCACACTTTTTTATGAGAAAGGAATAAAAGTGATTGGTGTGCGTAATAGCAGTAGTGCTATGGAGATAAAGGCAGCCATCGGACAAAGAACACCCTTGTTTATCTTATTCAACTCTAACGGAATGGGCTATGGCCTATTCCCGGCAGATTCCATAATGGCTACGCATTTGTACCTGATTGGTTCTCCACTTCAAAGAGCTAGTGCCTATATCAATTTATATGAACAGATGCTTGCCGGCAAAGGGCAGCGTCCGGAACGGTTGCTGCAGTGCTTTCTGAAAGCGGCCCATAGTGAAAAAGATGAACTGAATACCCGCTTGTTGTTAGGATATATCAAAACAATCTATTGGGATTTTATACCCCGGGATATAAGGCAGAAATTAGCCCCAAGCTTGGAAGAAACGCTCTGGTCGGACCTGAGTAAAAGTAATGCTACAAACATCAGAAAATTGTATTTTCAGAGTTATAGCAGTGTATTTCAAAGTAGGGAGGCCTTACTTCGCCTGAAAAAAATATGGCTGGATATGAAACCTCCTGCCGGTGTCAGACTTTATGAAGATGATTATAGTGATCTGGCCCTGCAACTCGCCCTCAGAATGGATAGCAATAAGGTTTTATTAGATAGCGCACTTGGTAGGATCAGCAATGAAGATAAACGGGCGACCTTTAAGGTTGTTATGCAGGCCGCCAGCAGTGATCCTGCGTTAAGAGAACGGTTCCTTAATGAGATAAGTGATCTAAAGGGGCGTAGTAATGAAAGGGCAGTACTTTCCGGGCTAACCTATTTACATCATCCATTACGCCAGCCTGGAAGTGAAAAGTATTTGAAGGCTTCATTAAAGCTCCTGGAAGAAATACAAAATACCGGTACGATTTTTTTCCCTAAAGGGTTTTTGAGTGCCATCTTCGCAAATTATAACAGCGCTAATGCCGTAAACGCCGTGAATGCTTATTTAGAGAAGCATAAAAATGATTTTCCAAAACTGAGAGATAAACTATTGCAGGCTACAGACCGACTCAGAAGGGCAAGGCTTTGGTCGGAAAGTAAATAGCAAGAACATTATTTATCATATGATAGAAAATAATATCCGGTGATTTTTAATGCCAGGTGTAGCGATATGGGTTAACAGGACGTTCAGAGTGTATTCATAAATTATTTTAAAATTTTAAAACCGATGAAAAAGATCTTGTTAACCGCTGCAGCGGCTACCATGCTTATTGTGGCATGTTCCAAAGATGATAACCCTACTCCTCCACCTCCAGATCCATCAACAGAGATCCGGGGAGACTGGGCGGGTGTATCATATGTAATGACCGGCTTTATTGATGGGGAAGCAATTGATGAGACCAATACGGATAAGGATGCGCTGGTAAAGTCTCTGAAGATTACTTTATTTGAAGGCACCGAAACAGCTGATTCCATCAAGGGAACCTATGGTGAAGAAAACAAAGCATTACTGGGTACCTATGTCTTGAACACCGAAAAAGATAAAACTTCTATCGATGCAAAATTAGACTTAGGTGAAGCAGAGGACTTTAACGTCAAAGGAGACGTGAGCCTGACAAAGGACTCTCTGATTGTTACCAGTGGTGTAAAAGGTGATGTTCAGTTTGGTGACAAGACGGCTGACAGTACTTCTACTGTCGTGAAGTTTGTCCGTGAAAAATAATGTCGGATTCCCACTCTATATGTAATAGTACATTTTGCGATTTTTGTTCGTTGAAGGTGACCACCTCTTATGAGTCTATCTCTGGAGGTGGTTTTTCTTATATATTTTATCGGGCCAATATTTGCCTGAAATTCATCTTCTTATGAAGATTGCTTTTGCCAGACAGGCACAAATGCGGGCTCGCTCTAAAAATTAAAGGCAGGCACGTGCCTAAATCCCGGAAAATTCAAATATCTTTGCATGACCTCCCTAGGAAAATGAGTCAAAATCCCTTTTCCAAAATCATTTATTAATCAGGTCACGTTCGTCATCCGTTTTTTTGTAGTAATCAATGATCGGATGATTATTTTTTTTGTATAAAAGTTGAATTCATATACAATATAATTATGGCAAAGTATGTATTTGTAACCGGTGGTGTGACCAGTAGTTTAGGAAAGGGCATTATAGCAGCTTCGCTGGCGAAGCTGTTACAGGCAAGAGGGTTGAAGGTCACAATCCAGAAATTTGACCCTTATATCAATATCGACCCCGGAACCATGAACCCTTATGAGCATGGAGAGTGTTATGTAACAGAAGATGGTGCGGAGACCGACCTGGATTTGGGACATTATGAAAGGTTCCTGAATATTCATACTTCCCAGGCGAACAACGTTACCACGGGAAGGATCTATCAGACGGTGATCAACAGAGAGCGGGAGGGAGCATACCTGGGTAAGACTGTCCAGGTTATTCCTCACATTACCGATGAGATTAAGCGCCGTATGCTATTGCTGGGCGGGGACGGTAACTATGACGTGGTTATCACTGAAATCGGCGGTACAATAGGGGATATCGAAAGCCTGCCGTTTGTAGAAGCTATTCGCCAGATCCAATGGGAATTGCCCGAAGAAGATGTTTGCGTTGTACACCTGACGCTGATCCCTTATCTGAAGGCGGCAAAAGAACTTAAGACCAAACCTACACAACATTCTGTTAAGACCATGAGTGAAAATGGGGTGCATCCCGATATCATTGTCTGCAGGACTGAAGAACCACTCACCAATGAACTGAAGAGAAAAATAGCTCTTTTCTGTAATGTAAAACAGGATGCCGTAATAGAAGCGATGGATGCTTCTTCTATTTATGAAGTGCCGCTGGAAATGCTTCGAGAGAAACTGGACTTGATCTGTCTGAAAAAATTTCAGATCTCCGATATTAAAGAACCACAACTAGAACAATGGAAAGTCTTCCTCGATAAATTGAAATACCCAAAAAGTAAAATCACGATCGGTCTGATCGGAAAGTATATTGAACTGCAGGATGCCTATAAATCGATTTTGGAGAGCTTTATTCATGCAGGTGCGGCTTGTGAGGTGAAAGTACAGATCATCAATGTTCACAGCGAATTTATTACTAAAGATAATGTCGCAGAGAAACTGGAATCCTTTGACGGGATGCTGGTAGCGCCAGGATTTGGAGAAAGAGGAATTGAAGGTAAGATTATGGCCATTCAATATGCCAGAGAGCACGGCATTCCTTTCTTTGGAATTTGCCTGGGTATGCAGATGGCCGTTATAGAATTTGCCCGCAATGTAATTGGCCTGAAAGGAGCTCATTCTACAGAAATGAAGGAAGATGCCACGCATCCGGTCATCAGTATGATGGAAGAACAGAAAAAGGTAAAATTAATGGGCGGGACTATGCGCCTCGGCGCCTATCCTTGTGAGATCAAAGATGGGTCATTGGCACATAAAATTTACGGAAAGGTGAATATCTCGGAAAGGCATCGTCACCGGTATGAGTTTAATAATGAATACCTGCAGCAATTTATTGACAAGGGAATGCCGGCTACCGGTTTCAATCCCGAGACAGGTCTGGTAGAGATCGTGGAGGTTCCGACGCACCCTTTCTTCATTGGTGTACAATATCATCCCGAATTAAAAAGTACCGTTCTAAATCCTGCCCCGCTCTTTGTCCATTTCGTGGCTGCCGCCAAGCAATACAGTGAAAAGAGAACGGCTAATAAAATGACCAGTGCGGTGATCAGATAATTATATACAATCCTGATATCAATTTTATTGAATATCAAAAGACCGCTGTTGTTAGGGCAACAGCGGTCTTTTGATACAGCTACAATCGCTCAAAATAAGGGAAAGATGCCTGATAAATGATCCGGTTTCAATGCGCATCTCTCCTCCGGGTATATGAAATTGTCTTGCGTTGCTTGATGGTGCGCTTATCGCACAATAACTATCTTGTTGCTGTTCGGCTATGTATTAGGTTTTTACTTTTGCATAGCCTTCGCTTCAGGCTTCACAGACGCTCCGGGTGGGGGTGCCTCCGCCTGTTTTTTGTTTAATGTCCGTCTGCGCACCACAGCCAGGCAATATTTCCAGACCTTCCCTGAGTATATTCCTGGCAGCATTGACAAACTTTGCCAGACAGTTACACTATCTTAGAAGCTCCCGGGCGATCACAATTTTCTGGATTTCTGATGTGCCTTCTCCGATAGTGCAGAGTTTGGCATCCCGATAAAATTTTTCCACAGGAAAATCCTTTGTATAGCCGTATCCACCAAAAATTTGCACCGCCTCTGTGGCCGTCCTTACTGCTACTTCACTGGCATAGTATTTCGCCATGGCAGATTCTTTCGTAAGTTGCGCATGATCTTCCTTTAGCTGGCAGGCGCGTTGAATCAATAAATCTGCAGCATCGATTTCAGTGGCCATATCGGCCAGCTTAAAACTGATGCCCTGAAACGAACTGATGGGTTTATCAAACTGTTTGCGTTCCTGGCTATATTGTAGAGCAGCTTCAAAAGCACCCTTAGCAATGCCAAGTGATAAGGCCGCTATGGAGATCCTACCGCCATCCAGGATGGTCATTGCCTGTTTAAATCCTTCTCCCACTTCTCCCATTCTCTGTGCATCAGAAATTACACAATTATCGAAAATGATTTCAGCGGTCTCACTGGCACGCATCCCTAATTTATTCTCTTTTTTGCCTGCCTTGAATCCTTCCATACCCCGCTCTATAATAAATGCAGTACAATTGTCTCTCGTATGGGCGGGACCGGTTCTGGCCAACAATACGACGGTATTACCGGTAATGCCATGGGTAATCCAGCATTTTGAACCATTAATGACCCAGTTATCACCCTGTCTGGTGGCAACACATTTCATATTGCCTGCATCACTGCCGGTATTGGGTTCTGTCAGTGCCCAGGCGCCAATATGTTCCCCCGACGCCAGCGCCGGCAGGTATTTATTTTTTTGAGCCTCACTTCCGAAGGTCAATATATGATTGGTACATAAGGAATTATGTGCAGCTACACTCAGTCCGATACTGCCGCAGACTTTGGCGATTTCTTCAATGACAACTTTATACTCATGGTAGCCCAGTCCGGCCCCCCCGTATTGCTCCGGTACCAATACCCCCATCATCCCTAATTCGCCTAACTTTTGAAACAATTCCACCGGAAACTTCTGCGCCTCATCCCATTCCATTACATATGGTTTAATATGCCTGGCGGCGAAGTCAGCAGCCATTTGCCGGATTTCCAGCGCTAAATCACTTACTTGAGTTGTGTGCATATAGTATCAAATATTTAAAACTAACTAACATTTGTTACAAATGTAGTGCTTTTTTGATGTTATTCAAAAAAATTACTGATTTTTAATAAGGTATTAGGTGAAACATAAAACAAAGCCACCCCTTACAAATAGAGTGGCTTTAAATAGCGTATGAAAAACAGAAATAGTCCTGTTTTATTTTGCTTTTTTTCCTGCAGTTTTTTCCCGGGAGGCCAGATAATTATCCAGAGCAACAGCCATGTTGGGGCTTTTCTCTGACGGTGCAACGATGGTCGCTTTTAAGCCCTCCTGACCACAGGCCCGGAAGGTGCCACTTCCGAAAGTGCCTACAACTGTGTCTGATTTACCAAAATCAGGATAGGAATCCAGCAGGCAGCGGATACCGCTAGGTGTGAAAAAACAGATTATGTCATAGCGTTGATTATTCATAACACTTTTGATATCATTAGATACTGTGCGGTACATAAAGCCGAGTTCAAAGCTACAGTTATTGGCTTTCAACCAGTTAACGATGTCGCTGTCTTGCTGGTTTTCACTACAGACATACAAAAAACTTTCATTTTCCTTATGTTTGTTGATCACATCGAAAATGCTCTTGTTGGTACCATCGGCCCCAAAAAATACCTTTCTTTTTCTATACAGAATAAATTTCTGAAGGTAAAGCGCGATGGCCTCTGCTACACAAAAATATTTGGTATCCTGACTTACAGAGACTTTCATTTCTTCACACATGCGGAAAAAATGATCGATGGCATTTCTACTGGTAAAAATAACGGCACTATATTTAGTGATATCTATTTTCTGTTTTCTGAATTCTTTCGCAGAAAGTCCTTCCAGTCGTATAAATGGATGAAATACTAATTCGGCATTGTGCTTTTTGGCTAGGTCGTAATAAGGTGATTTCTCACTACTTGGTTTGGGTTGGGTAATGAGTATCCTAGTATTTACCGTTGCCGGAATCAAGCTCTTACCTTCACTTTTTACCATAAATTATTATAATGTCGATAGAATAATGAATAGGTACAGGTTACATGAACCGTCCCATATTGGTCAATAATACTTTGTAAACAAGTAGCAAAGGTACTATTTCAACCGCGCAAAGGTACAAAATAAAGTGGAATGCGCTCACCTTGAGTTTGCCTTTAATTAGAAGAAAAGAGGCTATATAGCGATATATTAGAAGTATAACTATTATAACCACTACAGTGGAAAAGACATGTCCGAGGGTACTATCTGTTCCGTAACTGATTAACAATGTGGCAGGGAGCAGCACGAGGCCGATGATTTTATTGATAGAAAAGACGACCTGATTATAAATAGTTGCTGCAGTAGGTGCGCCAAATACCCATCCGGAAAGTAAAATGACCAAAAATTTAACAAGATAGACACCCGCTAATAAAAGAGAAAAAAGCGCCCAGGTTGTCCAAAAGTTCGTGCCGGGTATATTGGGCCGGGCTATCTGGGCTAGGAATAGCCCTCCCGTTAATACGAAAAACAGGTTTAATAACAGGGAGGGAAGCAGATTCTGACCACTGATCTGTTCCGATGCATTATTTTTTCTATCATTAGGATGTAGAAAAAACCAGAAGATCTGATTAAAATAACGCGGAAATATCATTTTAATCAGGGCCAGTAACAACGTAATTCCAAAAAAAGCATAAAAGAGCAGATCGCGATTCCGGTATGCATGAAAACTGACAAGTGCACCATTGTTATTGCCGGCATCACGACTATTGTCATAGAAATAATCAGGAAAGAATATGCTGTAATCAGGACGTCGATTGTCTCTGGTCAGTGCTGCGGATGTCAGCCCTGATAAAACCTGCCTTTTATGCGTATTATATATAGAATCTTTACGCTCCTTTAATTGACGCTGTTCGCTGGCTTTGTGTTGCGCTTCAAGTTGCTGTGCTGTCAGAGCCTCGGGACGGTTGTTGGCATTTCCGCTATCAGAGGCAGCAATTGTTGCCGAACCAGATTTCGAACTGTCCGGTGTGTTCGCTAATGTACGCTTTCGGGACTGCTTGACTCCTGTATCGGCGACTGGTTTAGCAGTGCTTGCTTTTGCGGCTTTGCCTGTATCTTTTGTTTGCGTATTTGTGGATGATTGTTTTTTTGCTGGCACAGCTTGGCCCGCCCGCCCAGTATCTCCGGCACCAGATCGGGTGCCTGTAGTTTTTTTGGTGGGAGTGCTATCTGTATTTTGATGTTGGCCCAAAACAGTCAAAGTACAGCAAATGCATATTAGAAAAATCCACAATTGCTTCATACTCTGCAAAGTTGCCTATTTTTTTGGGAAACCCGCTCATTGTATCGTTTTTTTTGTTTTGCTGACAGAGATGGATGGTAACACGGAATTAATCCTGAGATAACCTTGGCTTAACACGGCACTTCTACTTTTGGCCCGTAAATAATTAGATCACTAAAGCATAGATTTCTTGAAAATTAAATTTTCTTTATCCTTAAGTTACCTGATCACCTTACTGATCTTAAGTGGCTTACAGCTGGCCCAGGCAAAGCCTGTTGACGACAGCAAAATACAAATAAACGGGAAGGTCCAGGATGAAAAAGGCGTTCCTGTTGCAGGTGCAACCATAAAAATTTTAAACAGCCACACCGGTGCAGTCAGCGAATCAGATGGGATATTTCAGCTCATGTGTCCCAAGGACTCAAGCTGCAAGGTTAGTGTGGAAGCTATCGGCTACCAAAAAACTGTTCTTACTTTATATCCGAATCGTCAAAAAGACCAGCCTTTTTTAATTGAACTCCAGTCTAAGGCAGGAGATCTTGCAGATGTAACGGTTTCTGCCGTGAGACGTAGCAGCGGTAGCGTGGATTTGGTCTATGCAAATCAAAAGGCTGCTTCTGCGATCTCTGATGGCATCTCTCAGGACGTAATTAAAAAATCGCCCGATAGAAATATGGGTGATGTGCTTAAAAGAGTCAGTGGCGCATCCGTTCAAGACGATAAGTTCGTCATTATCCGAGGACTGAATGAACGCTATAATACGGCAAAAATGAATGGTGCACTATTGCCTTCCACAGAGCCCGACAAAAAAGCATTTGCCTTTAATATTATTCCCGCATCACTCATCGACCAAGTGGTGATTTATAAATCCATGACACCAGATCTGCCTCCTGACTTTGCCGGAGGGGCGATTGATATAACCACCAAGGAATTCCCATCAAGAAGGGTGAGTGAACTGTCGTTATCGCTGGGATATCAGACAAATACAACGTTTAAAAGCTTTAAAAAATCAAAGGTTACGGGTAAATACGACTATACAGGATATTTTGATAATCGACGAGCTCTGCCGGCTTCCTATAACTACTATAAAAACGGGTTTAGCCATCAGGATGATGGAATTAAAATGGCCGTTACCGAAAAATTCTCTAATAACTTCGGCTATAAAGGGGCTGCAAACAGCCTACCTGATATGAGTATTTCGTATACAGGTGGGGACACTCGGTACACAAAGTCGGATAAAAAGTTCGGGTATATTTATTCCCTGGGTTACAGCGCTTCCAGAGAAGTCACCACAGGGTTAATCAACGACTATTCTATTGACAAGAGACAGATATACAGAAGCAACGCAACAGATTACAGCTATAAATATGGCCATTATGCCTTACTGAACCTTAGCTATGCGTTTAATGCGAACAACAGATTGATGCTCAAAAATCTTTATAACAATCAGCTCACCAGCGATGTGGTACTTAGAGAAGGGGCCAATCTTTCTAACGAAAACCCACAGCCTTTTATCAGCAGCTCCAGTAAGGCATCTAGAAACGGTCTTTTGCAATCGGTATTGCAAGGAGTACATGACTTAAAATCTGATCAGGTACTCAATTGGAATTTGTCCTATGCCAGAACCTATCATTATAGCCCGGACGAGACGATTCTTACACTGAATGAGAACGCTGATGGTGGTTATGAAAGAAAGCTGAGCAATGAGAACTCACCGGAAATTCAGAATGCGGGCCGGGTCTATTCCAGTAACCTGGAGCAGCAGTTCGGCGGTCACTGGGATTACAGCTATGGATTTAAATTGGGCGATCAGGAACAATTATTAAAGGCCGGAATGTCGACTTATTACCGGTTAAAAGATGTATCGGTAGAAGCGCTGGGGTATGCGTCACTAAATGCGTATGGTATTACCATTCCCGCAGATCCTTCGAGCCCTTTTGACCTCTTTACCAATGAGAATATTGAGCAGTATAAAGTTACAGTAGCGACTATTGGCAATAACTCTACAGATTATCAGGGAAAGGCCTGGAATACTGACGGATTTGTCATGTTAGAAAATAAATGGTGGAACCACTGGACCTTAAAATGGGGAGCTGCCATTAGCAGTTATAATCAAAAACTGATACCGACTTCCGGAAAATCCATCGAAAAGAATAACACTGATATCCTGCCTTCTGCCATCCTGACTTTCCGGCCATGGTCGGAAATGAACTTCAGGTTAGCCGGATCTCAATCCGTAAACAGACCAGAGTTCAGGGAGCTGGCAGATTATAGCCTCTATGATTATAGCAAGGATTTTATCTATCGTGGTAACCCGAATCTGACCCGAAGTAAGATCACCAACCTGGATTTTCGGTATGAGTTTTTCCCTGCAACAGGAGAGATCATCTCAGCCAGTATATTCTACAAACATTTCAATGATCCTATCGAACAGGTCAATCAGGGGAACGGAATTCTTAACTATCAGAATGCAGACGAAGCACAGTTATACGGGGCAGAGTTTGAGATCAGAAAGAAACTGGATTTTCTGGGAAGTGAATTCATGAGCAAGTGGACCTTATATGGAAATGCCACCTATGTTGACGGAGATATTCAATTAAATGGTACAAAGGGCAAAAGCTTAATGCAGGGCCAGTCGCCCTATTTGATTGGCGCAGGTTTGAGCTATACGGAAGGGGATATGTCTGTGAACCTGCTTTATCAGAAAGCCGGCCCCCGCCTTGCCTTCAGAGGCCAGGGTGAAGGGCAGATGAATATCTATGAAAAAGGAAGGGATGTCATTGACGCACAGGTGAGTTATAAATTCCTGAAATCTAAAAAACTGGAACTGAAACTATCAGCCAAAGACTTGTTGGCACAATCAGTTGACTGGTATTATAAGTTCGGGGTGAGTCAGGATAGCCGTAAAACGGGCTACGACGCCTCTACGGATAAAATCACTCGCCAGTTTAAACCGGGTACAGCACTTAATCTATCTATCAAATATCAATTTTAGATGCCATACATTTCTTAAAACAGATTATTAATCACAAAAATTCAATCTAAAAACAGACGTAAAAACCAAAGTAAAATTCAACTTAAAAATCATGAAAAAATTAAGAACAATTCAGTTTATGGGACTTGCCGGCGGCCTGATTATGATGGCAGCAAGTTGCAGCAAGTCAGATGACGGAGGGGTTGTAAACCCGGTAGATCCATCTGAGACGACAGATATACGGGGATCCATTAGTAAAGACCAAACGTGGACCAAAGATAATGTCTACAGGCTCCGGGGCTATGTTTATGTAGAATCAGGTGCAACCCTGACCATTGAACCTGGCACCAAGATCGTTTCCAACAGTGATTCTGCAGGCGTTTTAATCATATACAAGGGTGCTAAGATCAATGCCAAAGGCACCGCTTCTGCGCCAATTGTATTCACCTCTAACGAAGAGAGTCCTAAACCTGGCGATCTGGGTGGCTTGGTCCTGGTTGGTAAAGCTACCGGCAATCATAATCATGCCAATCTGGAAGGTGGAGTAGATGATTCACACAAGGATTTCGGCGGTACAGACGATGCCGATAACAGTGGTGTTTTACAATATGTTCGTATTGAATATGCAGGGAAGGCTGTCAATCCAGGGGATGAAGTAAACGGTCTCTCGCTGTACGCTGTGGGTAGCGGTACAACGATTGATCATATTCAAGTTATCCGTGGCCTGGATGACGGATATGAGTTCTTCGGCGGCAGCGTAAACTGTAAGTATCTGATTGCTTATGATTGTGCCGATGATGATTTTGATATGGATGACGGTTACCATGGCAAGATTCAGTTTGGGCTGTCTATTAAGGACCCTAAATTTACTGACGCTAAGGGCACCAGTGGTGATTTATCCAATAACTTTGAAATAGATAATACCAATGGTAAGATTCCATTCAATACCCAGCCGATGACCACACCGGTATTATCTAACTTTACTGCGATCGGCCCTAATAATGCCAGCGGTACTTCATCCGATTTTGGCTATGGGATGCGTTTTAGAAGAGGCTCTAATGTTACGTTAGCTAATTCTGTTGTTCTGGGCAGCCAGAAAGGCGGTCTGATTATTGAAGACGATGTAACTCAGGCGAATTATAAAGCCGGTACAGCCAGATTCTATAACAGCTTGATCCAAGCGGTAACAAAACCCTTCCTTGTATTGGGTAGTGATTCAACCACACTGAACACAGCAGCCTTGACAACACTGACACTGGGCACAAATCTTTCTCAGTTGTTAAGCGGTGCAGAAGACGCCGGTCTGACAGACCCGTTCAATAACGCGGCACCTGACTTGAAGCCTAAAGCCGATTCTAAAGCATTGACTACTGAAGGAAAGTTTGATGTTAACGGATTGGACAACAGTTTCTTTGTGAAGACATCTTATGTAGGTGCACTGGATGCTAGCAATGACTGGACAAGTGGATGGACCGCATGGGGTAAATAATAAAAGAAGAAATGCCATGACGCTTATCATAACAGCACAGAATCGCAGCGTCATATATTGAGTGTTGATAAATAGCAATGGAAAGGCCCGACAATATTAAATAGATATTGATCGGGTCTTTTGCTGTTTTCTATTATAGACAGTGTCTGTGTTGGTTCGCATATCCACTTTAGATGGACCACTGCAATTTACCACGCTTCATTTAGTAACGGAACTCGTATTTTGAAAAGCAATTTTTTGGTTCTCTGCCGAATATAGGTGCGTCCGTGGAAGCTGTTTTACGTCGGTCGCTGCTTTGGCTATCGGAAATAGTGATCTCCGGAAAACCGGAAGGCCACTGTGTAACTTGAATATTACATCAGTGGCCTTCTGGTTATTTTTCGCCCGTTGTATGTTATGGGCATCGCTTTAGTCGCTTGTTGCCGATTGTGCTTATTTTCCCTGCTGCTTCGCCTCTTTTGCTGCGTCAGCCTTCATCTGCTCATTGGCGGTAATCAGAAATTCAACACGACGGTTCTGGGCGCGCCCATCCTCTGTATTGTTATCGTATTTAGGTACTGTTTCACCGAAGCCCTTTACGGTCAGTCTGGAACTGTTGATGCCATTTGATTTCAGGTAGTCAGATACTGCGGTAGCCCTTTTTATGGACAGAGTCATATTATAGTTCGCTGCACCAGTGTTATCTGTATGCCCCTGAACTTCCAAGTTCGTTTCAGGGTATTTGTTCAGGATCGTGATCAGGTTACTAAGTGTATTTCTGGAAGCGTCTGTCAGGCTTGACTGGTCAAATCCAAAAAGAACCTTACTATTAAACTCTACGACAATTCCTTCTTCGACACGCTGTACCTTTGCGTCCGGAATCTGCTCTTTAATATCTTCTGCTTGCTTATCCATCTTTTTACCAATTACGTAACCGGCACCGCCGCCAACTGCAGCTCCAATAATGGATCCCAGCGCAGTGTTACCTGAAATTTTACCGATTATGCCACCTGCTACTGCTCCACCGGCTACACCGATGGCTGCGCCGCGTTCGCTTTTATTTGCATTTTTATAAGCATTACAGGAAGTAAGCATGATTGCACCTGTGATAAGGGCAAATACAGAGATTTTTAGCTTTTTCATTATTGTTTGGTTTTAAAGTTCTAAATATGCTATAATTATGCCATTCTCTTCGATATAAAAAAAATACGCACGTTTAATTACTGATTATTAAAATATTAGATAATTCTTAAAATTATATGCTAAGATAGTTCATTAAGGCTTCATAATTCCTGCGAAGCTCATTTTCATATAGTTCATTCCCCCAAAAGTGTACCACATTATACTCATAACGCTGCAGGGTGCTGATAATATCAGACACTTCCATACGGTCCAGCCGGATATTGATCCACAGATTTTCGGTCTCCTGGTCGTTATAGGTATTGAGTTGGGTAATATTGGCGTCACCGGACTCAATAAGGCGGGTAAGAGCGGAAAGAGAGTAATCTACTCTCTTCATCTGTAGCGTGATAATTGCTCCGCCAGATTTCTCCGTGTCCAGTAAGACAGCCAGTCCGCTAAGTAATGCACCTGCAGTGATGACGCCGATGTAATTTTGTTCAGTATCTAAAACGGGCAATAAATCGGTTCCGGCGGCAGTTATTGTGCGAAGCGCTGCGTAAATATGTTGACCGCCACCAATTGAAAGTGTTCTGAGAGGTACTTCCTCAAGAAGTATTCTCTCATCCAGTGATTCCAATACTTCCAGTGATATCAGTCCGAGTAACTCATCTCCTTTAAGCAACGGAGCATATGTTAAGCCGCGGTCATTGAAAACCATCATGGCATCCGCCACTGTACTGTCAGCAGTCAGTGTCGGAAAATCGGGCGCTATGATTTGTTCACATAACATGGCTATTGTGCTTAGGATTTATGTTTCTGCAAAAATGCTTCCAATAATACATTGAATTCACCTGGAACTTCCATCATAGGGGCGTGGCCACATTTATCAATAAAATGCAACTCGGAGTTAGGGATCAATTTATGAAACTCTTCTGCCACAAATGGTGGCGTAACCTGGTCATTCTGCCCCCAGATAAGCAGGGTGGGTTGCTGGACACCATTTAATTCCTGTCCCAGGTTGTTACGAATGGCGCTTTTAGCCAGGGCAATGATCTTAATAACCTTCAGACGGTTATTGGTGATCTCAAAGACTTCACTGACGAGTTCCTCAGTGGCCATTTTAGGGTCATAAAAGGTAAATTCGGTTTTCTTACGAATATATTCCCTGTCTCCTCTTTTTGGGTAGGTGTCTCCCATGCCGTTTTCAAAAAGGCCGGAACTGCCGGTCAGGATCAGGGTTTTAATCCTTTCCGGATGTTTGAGTACCTGTACCAGTGCAACATGGCCACCCAGTGAATTCCCCAGGAGGTGCATATCCCTTATGTCCAGTTTCTCAAAAAACCGGTTGACATATTTTTGGAGCCCGCCCACTGTAGTACTGAGCAGGTCTAATCCAAAGAGAGGCAATAGAGGGACGATCACACGATGCGTGTGCTTAAAATGCTCGATCAGATCCTCAAAATTGCTCAGCGCACCAAACAGGCCGTGAAATAAAACAAGAGGTTCTCCCTTGCCTTCATCAATATATTGAAATTTATCTAATTGTTTTACTTCGTAACTCATATTATAATATCTGTACAGGTATTTCTTACTTACAAATAAACATAATTCAAATGAGAATTTATTATTTTTTTTAGCACATCAACCTGCTTGTTAGGCTGATACCGTTTAGATTAGCTGGAGGAAGCCGGAATTCTGGCGGCCATGTCTGCAAAAAAATCAGAAAGATGGCTAAACATGTCCTTAAACCAGGGAATCACAGCGCCCAAATGATCAATAACCCATGGACCAAGATTATGGAAATAGGGATAAGTTACTGATCCTGCAATGGTCTGGGGCCCTGTAAGGCCCATTTTACTCGTATAAAATAACACAACACTATAGAGGGTAAAATAAACCAGGCCATATAAAATAATACCACAAATACGGTTTAGCCACCCCATAAGGACTGCTTCCGCCAACTGTTCGATCATGCGGGCAACCAGTTTGATGATAACGATGACTACAACCAATACAATCACGAAAGACAAAAAGGATAGCCATTTGCCATGCATCGATTGACTGGTTAGGTAACCTGCTACTACCACCGAGAGCTTCATGGCCGCTGCGATACCGATAATGAGCGCTACATACGAAAATGCGGCCACGATGACCCCTTTCCGGTAACCTTTAAAGATTGCCAGAACCAACAGTATCGCTGCGATCAGATCTAGGGTCATTTACTCAATAGGGCTTTTACCTGTGTGGAAATGGCTTTGCCGTCGGCCTTGCCAGCCAGTTTTTTGGTCGCAATACCCATGACCTTTCCCATATCTGCAGGGCTGGAAGCGCCGGTTTCCCTAATGATGTCAGCAATAATTTCTTGCAGTTTTTCTGCCGAAAGCTGTTCGGGTAAGAATTGCTCAATAACAGACAGCTCCGCCTTTTCTTTGGCTGCCAGATCACTTCGTCCCTGCTGTTCAAAAATCTCCAGCGAGTCCTTGCGTTGTTTGGCCATTTTCTGTAGAAGTTTGACTTCACCGTCTTCTGTAATTATGCCACCGGCACCGGTTTCTGTCTTCGCCTTGATGATTTCTGCTTTGATCGCCCTCAAACTGCGAAGGGCGTCTTCATTCTTTGATTTCATGGCCTCTTTAAGGCGCGTCATGATTTCTTGTTCTAAGCTCATTGTATAAAGTGTTATTGTTTTCCTTCAATTTTGTTTTTTTCCAGTTGGAGTTTGCGGAATTTCTGATAGAAATCTTTTGCAAAACCCTTCATGTCATCCACCAGTTCCTTTTCATTAATGGACCTGCCCAGCGTATCGCCCATGGTCATTAACGTCTGGTAGAAGAAATCCGCCATCTCATCGACCATCATATCTTTAGTCCATAAATCTATTCTCAGTGCGCTCTTATCGGCTGCATCCCAGAAGGCCAGTAGCATAGCTCTCGCTTTCTGTGCCTGCTGTTCTCTATCGGTCGTACTCCAGTAAATATTTTCCGGAACGCGGTCCTTGTCTAACTCAACATCTATTTGAATGGTGGATTTAATCATTGATCGTCTTTTATATTTAAATAATTAGGCGGCACAAAGGTAATTTTATTCTGACAATTCGCGCCCGAATGCCGTTGCAATCTAATGAGACTGACTTAACTTAGCCCAAAAATGTAATTATATGCCTAGACCTGCATTAAATGAGTATAAGCCCGCTTTCGAACCATATGTCTCTCTTGCTAAGGGAAATAGTGTAGGCGAGCTAATTACCAATCACAGCGAATACCTTTTAGATTTTATAGCGAATATTCCGGAAGACAGCGCGGGTTACAGCTACGCTGCTGGAAAATGGAACGTTAAAGAAGTGTTGCAGCATATCATCGATATGGAAAGGGTATTTGCGTACCGGGCACTCGCCATTGCCAGAGGGTATATACTGGACTTGCCAGGAGTGGATCAAGATGCCTTCGCGCGGTTTCAACGCGCTCAATACAGGGCCTTTAGTGATCTTCAGGAAGAGTTCCTGGCCTTGCGCAGTGATCATAATATTCTTTTCCGGTCCTTTGACAAGACTGCATTAATCGCAGAAGGTCTGGTTACGGGGCACAAATGTACCTGCAGGTCTTGGATATATATTAGTTTTGGTCATGCACTCTATCATGCCCAAATTCTAAAAGAACGCTATGGAATAGAGGACTGATAAGGCTCCCAGGCAGTCAGAAGTCATCGTTAAAAAGAAGGTTAAATGTTAAAATAAAGCCAAAGTCGTGAATTATTTTTGATACGCAAACGTTTGATATGATCATTGTGCACAATTTGTTATTAACCGAACGAGTATTCATATTATATTTATGAAAACTTTTTTAACACGTAACTGAGCCAATGCTTATTGAATTTTAAAACTTTCTTAAATGAGTGTCAAAAACAGTATCCGCTTTGTTGAATACTCCAGTGTGTTTGTGTTGTGCGCCTTTTTATTGATGGTACTGTCGTTAGTGGGTACTGATGAAGCGCAGATTCACGTGAATTTTTATCTCTTAGGTGTATCAGCGGTTTTATTCCTGATCTATATTTTTAAAGATAAGATCATTTACACCAGGTTAAAACATTCCAGATACAAAAGCCTTTTTTGGCAAGTGTTGGAAAAGATCCACTTGACAGAAAACATTCTGCTGGAGCGCCCCAAAGAACATACAGCTACAATTGTCGAGAATGGTCAGGAAATAGATAGTTTTATTCGAGACAATAATCTCAGTACGCGGATAGGCGCCAGGAGAACACACGACTATATTATCTGGGTTACAATAAGCACCTATTTATTGGGAGTGTATGCAGCCAATCAGCTGCTATCGCTGAGCGCCAGCGATACAGCCTTGATTGCGATTCTTGGACTGATGTGTATCGCTTTCGGATATCTGTTCGGAAACTATAATTTTTTCCGCAGCGGCGGTGTCGCCATGGAATTTACGCCTGAAGCGTTGCTGGTGCAAAACAAAGTAGTTTCCTGGGATAAGATTATTGATTGGCAGTATAATCGCCGCGATGTAACCAATAATTCAAGTATTACTATTTTTTATTATAACACCTTCCTAGAGGTGGAGTCCATTCGTATGGAGCTTTTCCAATTGAACATACGCAAAATCGATCTGGTCTTGCTATTATCACATTTTAAGGATACTTATGGCAAGAATATTTATTGAATATGATTGAAAATTTAGGGTTTAAATGCTTCCAAAATGCTCCTTTCCAGGGGCATTTTTTTATGACAGCTCATGAAAGTAGGGAAAATTTCCGACAATAGCAAAAAGTAGGCCATTTTTTAAAATAAAACAATTTATTTAGAAATTTAGCTGCAAATCATTGTACTTTTGATTTTAGGTTTGTGAGAAAAAACCTACTCAATTATTGAAGCAAACACTATGTTATGGCGTTAAGTCAAACAATACAACAAAAGTTATTACAAAAGTTATCTCCACAACAGATTCAGTTGATGAAGTTGTTGCAGATCCCGACCGCTAATCTGGAAGAAAGAATCAAAGAGGAGTTGGAAGAGAATCCGGCGCTCGAAGAGAGCGGTGAAGAAGATGTCCATGATGAGTTAGAGACTCCGGCAGATGAATATGAGCAGGAGACTGATGATGATTTTGAACCCGATGGAAGCGAGCAGGAATATGAGAATATAGATATTTCTGAGTATGTCAATGAGGGGGATGATGAGATCGCTGACTATAAGCTCCGGTCGGACGGTTATCAGGAGGCTGAAGACAAGCAAAATATACCTTTTAAGGTGGAAAGCAGCCTACACGAGACATTAAAGTCACAGTTAGGGATGTTGTCTCTGGACGATAAAGAATATACCATTGCAGAGCAGATCATCGGTAGTATTGACGATGACGGATATCTTCGCCGGGAATTGGCTTCTATCGTCAATGATCTGGCCTTCCGACAGAATATTGACGCCACGGAGGAACAGGTAGAATCAATTATTCAGAAGATACAGCAGTTCGATCCGGCCGGTATCTGTGCCCGGGATTTGCAGGAATGCTTGTTATTGCAACTCAATCGGGCAGGGGCGGAAGCGGATGAACACACAAAAGTCGCCATTCAGATCCTTACCAAGTATTTTGATGAATTTACCAAGAAGCATTACGACAAGATCCAGCGTGGTCTGTCCATAACGGAAGAACAGCTCAAAGGCGCAATTGGTGCTATCATCAGATTGAATCCTAAGCCGGGCGGTGGTGTAGGAGAGGTAAATAAGGCTATGAGCTATATCGTTCCGGACTTCTTTATTTTTAATAATAACGGCGAGCTTGAACTGTCTCTGAATGCTAAAAATGCGCCAGACCTGCGTATCAGCGATGGATATCGGGATATGTTGCGGGACTATGAAAAAGGCAATAAAAAAGACAAAAGGCAGAAAGAAGCTATTTTATTTATCAAGCAGAAGATCGATTCTGCTAAATGGTTCATTGATATGATCAAGCAGCGCCAGCATACACTGCTTAGTACGATGGGCGCCATTATGGAATATCAGGAGGAATTTTTCAAGACAGGGGATGAAACGACACTGAAACCAATGATTTTGAAAGATATTGCTGAAATGATCGATCTGGATATTTCTACCGTGAGCCGGGTAGCGAACAGCAAATTTGTGCAGACAGAATTTGGGACCTATCGGCTGAAGTTCTTTTTTAGTGAATCGCTCAGTACCGAAAGTGGTGAGGAGGTAAGTACCAGAGAGGTGAAGAAGATAC
Source organism: Arachidicoccus terrestris (assembly GCF_020042345.1). NCBI lineage: Bacteria > Pseudomonadati > Bacteroidota > Chitinophagia > Chitinophagales > Chitinophagaceae > Arachidicoccus > Arachidicoccus terrestris. Next base: position 1,496,138 of record NZ_CP083387.1, on the reverse strand, counting down.
TCAGTGATGTAATCGATGAGGAAGATAAGCAAAAGCCCTTCAGTGATGAGAAATTAACTGAGATATTACAAGAAAAAGGCTATAATATTGCACGCAGAACTGTGGCCAAATACAGAGAACAACTCAACATTCCTGTAGCCAGGCTTAGAATTCAATTATAATTATGACGGAGAACGTGATTCAAAGACAGCCCGTAGTCGTTAGAGTATTGGCAAAGGTATTATCTTATGTTTTTCATCCACTGTTTATACCGACGTATATCTTTGGGTGGATGGTATTGCGTTTTCCCTATGAATTTATTGGGCTTCAGGGCCACGATCTGACGCTTCGGGAAATCGGAGTCTTTATGACAACCGCTTTTTTTCCGGCTTTTACGGTTTTCCTGCTGTGGAAGTTAGGCTTTGCTAAAAGCATCCATTTAAGATACCAGAAAGAAAGGATTATTCCTTATATTGCCACGATGATTTTCTATTGGTGGATGTGGTATCTGAGCCGGAATTTTACCGATCAGGCTTCTGCCCTTAAATTCTTTTATTTTGGCATTTTCATAGCGACTATCCCAGGGTTGATTTTGAACAATTTTGTCAAAATCAGTATGCATGCCATGGGGGTAGGCGGTGCACTGGCAGCTATTATTCTAACCTGTATTCTCTATCAAAACAACTATGGCCTTGATATTGCGCTTTTTACGCTAATAGCCGGGACGGTCTGTACAGCACGTATGGCGCTTAGCGAACACAGTCTTTTTGAGATTAACCTGGGCTTTATTGTGGGCGCTTTGTGCCAGATCATTGGATATTGGGTGATGATGTGATATAGCTGGTTTTTGGTTTCTATGTGCTTATGGCTGTTTCCCCGATTTTTTCTCCCGGACTTTTTTGTAGATCTTAATAGCTGTAACCAGGATCAGAATGAGCAGGATAAGGCCACCCAGGCCATATAGCAGACTGCCGGCACTTTTGACGGTCGCCAGAAAGACAATGGCGAATAAAAATACAGTTGCGACCTCATTATAGAACCTGAGTTGATTACCGGAGTATTTGAAAATTCCCTTGGATTGCTGTTTAAAGATCTTTCCCAGAGAGAAAAAATAGATATATAGCAGGATGACAAAACCGAGTTTGATGAGTAGCCATGTGCCCGTTCCGTCAAATAAATGAGGCGCCCAGTGTCCAAAATGCAATGTCAGTGACCCCAGAATCAGCGTCATGATCGCCGAGGGCACGGTGATTCCATACCAGAGCCGCTTCATCATAAGTAGGTACTGCCGGGTCATGGCCGATTTAATATTTGCATCGGGCTCTGTCTGGATTTCCGCGTTGTAGATCAGCAGCCGGGGAAAGTAAAACAGACCGGCAAACCAAGTTACAATGAAAATGATATGTAGCGCTTTGATATAATAATACATACCATAAAATTAGGAGTGAACTACCGACCCACGCTAAAGCGATGAATGGGCTTCGTGCTTCACAGCGACTTGCTTACTGCCCAAATGGGTTAGAAGTCTTATTATCGCTCCACACGTGTACTCGCAAGTCCCTTACGAGGTTTTTAAGTCTTTTACTGACAAAACGAAGGTAAATGTACTTTGTAAAACAGCCAAATACTTTTGTGCCTTACATCCCACCCACACTACGTGATGAATGGGTTTTACTGCACGTTCTATAAATTATTTGACTTCCCGAATAATCTCCGACAACGCATCGACCCAAAGTGGCTGGACATTCATACAAGGAATATACTTATATGATTCGCCTCCGCTTTTTATAAAATCTTCTTTACCACGGATCTCAATCTCTTCCAGGGTCTCCAGGCAATCGCTCACGAAAGAAGGGCAAACCACCAGCAGTTTTTTGACACCTTCTCCCGGCAGTTGGGGCAAGCGCACCTGGGTATTGGGTTGTAGCCAGGGGTCCCGGCCGAGCCTGGATTGATAGCTTTGCTGCCATTTGCTTTTAGGTAATCCTAATTTTTTCGTGACCAGTTCGCTGGTCATCGTTACCTGGTGCCTGTAACAGGTCTTATGCGCCTCAGATTTATTAAAACAACAGGTAGCAGACTGCATGCAGTGATGACCGGTCGGATCTGATTTAAGGACATGCCGCTCCGGGATGCCATGATAACTGAATAAGAGCTGGTCAAAATCTTCCTGCAGATAAGGGCGGATACTTTCTGCCAGGGCATGGATATAGGAAGGATGGTTATAAAAAGGCTGAATGGTTTTAAGCACAAAACGGTAGCCCAGTTGCTGGTGAGCCTGTTTCATATAGTCCACTGCCGTTTCAAAACTACTCATGGCATAATGAGGGTACAGAGGGACCAGTACGACTTCTTCAAGGTCGGGATTCTCCTTCAAAAGCGCTTCGTAAGCCGCTTTGGGATAAGGGTTGCCATATCGCATTGAAATGGACATAGGATCAGTGATCTTTTCTTTTAGAGAAGTGCACAGGCGTTCTGTAAGGACGATCAGCGGAGAGCCCTCCGGCCACCAGATTTTTTTATAGGCTTCAGCAGATTTAGGAGACCTGAAAGGAACGATTAATCCCTTAACCAGCACCGTGCGGACAAGCCAGGGTTTATCTATTACTTTTTCATCCATCAAAAACTGGGTCAGGTATTTTTTTAGATCCGGAACACTGGTAGAATCCGGAGAACCCAGATTCATTAATATGATGCCACGCTTTGCCATGTCAAATTGAATAATTGTGTGCAAAATTAGTCAATTACTGTTAAAGAGGGCCTTCTCAAGTGTGCTAAAAGGTCAGGAAAAGATTAAATCTTGGAGCAACTTGCCGGCAACTTTATTGAATATGACAAATGGCTGACAAATGCCGCAAGAAAAACGAATGGTTTTGCCTTATCCCTATGAGAACGGCGACCTACAATTGTCTGCCTTGGGTGAAGATTACGGGTGACAACAATCTTGCGAAGACAGGCAGATTTCGTTAATTTGCAGGCCTATGGAGCATGACAGCAATAACAGAGCCTTTCAGCAGGCCATCTCATTTGTGAATTTCACCCGTAGTCCACTTTTTTTAACCGGAAAGGCTGGTACAGGGAAGACCACTTTTTTACACTATATTAAACAGCATTGCCCTAAAAAGATGGTGGTACTCGCCCCTACAGGTGTAGCGGCCATTAATGCCGGCGGTGTAACGATCCATTCTTTTTTTCAACTGCCTTTTGGCATTTTTGCACCTACGGCGGAACATGTTTGGGGTGTTGATGAGCACCAGGTGCTTTACAACAGACATCAGTTGATCCAGAAACTGAAACTCAATAGCGCCAAAAGATCTATAATGGAAGAGTTGGAGCTATTGATTATAGATGAGGTTTCCATGGTGAGAGCGGATTTACTGGATGCCATCAGTGAAGTACTTAAATGGGTACGCAGAAATCAGCGGCCGTTCGGTGGGGTACAAATGTTGTTTATCGGAGACTTGTTTCAGTTGCCGCCAGTGGTCCGTAATGAGGATATCGCTGTGCTTAAACAATTTTATGAAAGTCCTTTTTTCTTTGAAGCACATGCGCTAAGAGAAGAACTTCCTATATTTCTGGAACTTAAGAAAATTTACCGTCAGAGCAATCAGGCATTCATCCACTTGCTCAATCAGGTGCGTAATAGTCGGGTGAGCCAGCAGGAACTAAGTGAGCTCAACAGCTACTATCATCCGGAGTTTGAACCCCGCGAGGATGAAGGGTATATTACATTGACTTCACATAATGCCATAGCAGACCGGATCAACCAGAAAGCGTTAAATGGATTGCCTGCAAAAGCATACTGTTTTAAGGCGATTGTTGAAGGGGACTTTCCTGAAAAGGCCTATCCGGCAGAAAAAGAAATTGTGCTTAAGGTCGGTGCCCAGATCATGTTTATTAAAAATGATAAAGGGGAAGAACGCCGATTTTATAATGGCAAGATCGGCGTTATTGCAGATATTGATATCAATCAGGAAATAAAGGTCCAGTTTAAGGATGAAAAAGGATTGCTGACCCTGGAACCGGAGATCTGGCAGAATTTACGTTACGAATATGACAGCCAAAAGGATCAGATTGAGGAAGTGGAGGTAGGTAGTTTCAGGCAGTTACCTATACGGCTAGCCTGGGCAATCACTGTACATAAAAGTCAGGGACTGACCTTTGATAAAGCTGTTGTCGATGCGGGCGCTTCCTTTGCACCTGGTCAGGTCTATGTAGCCCTTAGCCGGCTTCGCAGTCTGGATGGCCTGGTACTGCGGAGCAGAATTATGTCTTCGGCGATTAAAACCGATGAATCCGTTATGGAATATTATGCGATGGCAAAAAGTGAGGATGAGCTCTCCGGCCAGTTGCTGACACTACAAAGAGAATATATTTATACACTTATCCTGGAAGCATTTGACTGGAACCGGCTGGAACGGCAGATTGTGGCTTATATAGGCGAAAACGAGCAGAAGCTATTCACCGACCATCAGGACTTGCTCGACAAGATGAAGGAGGTCTATCAACAGATTCAAAAGCAGCGCGTCACTTCAGAACGGTTTAACGGTGAGCTGTCGCAGTTATTGCATTCAGGTGACATAGAGAGTTTTGATAAATTGCATCAAAGAACCATGGCTGCCTGTGGATGGTTTACAGATGCACTGGCTAAAGAGGTTATTGAACCGCTGAAGGAGCAACTCAGGAAATTGAAAAGCGTTAAGAAAACAGCCGCGGTACAAAAGAAGATTGTTGGTCTCATCCTGCCTCTGGAAAGAAAAATAGCTCAGATTGGTCAGGTTATACAGTTAACAGAATCCATGAGTAAATCCAGTAAGATCGCTGACTGGCTCTCCTGCGTAACCGGCCTTCACCGGATCAATGTGTCGGAATCCGCGCAGGCGTTAAAACCGTCAGGCAGGGCACCTGTAGGCAGTTCCAAGAAAATGTCGTTGACCCTGCTTAAGGAAGGGATGAGCATTGAGCAGATTGCAGAAGCCAGAAATATGGTCGTCAGCACGATCGAAAGTCATTTGATTTCTTTTTTAGAGACAAAAGAAGTGGCGCTATCTCTATTTGTAACGGCCGCGCAACAGCGTTCTATCGAGGATTTAATTAATAATAACCCCGAAGCCAGGGCCACTGAAATCAGGATCCTGAGTGGAGAAACTGTGAGTTTCACGCAGATTCGTGCGGTGGCAACTGCATTAGGAATCCGGCTTCCGTTAAAACCTGCGCAGGTAGACAGTGACCTGCCATTGAAAGACTAGCGAACAGACGCAGAACATTATTGCCTTTGGATGAATAACTGGTGAGTATTTTACCCTTTCAAAGGAATCGGTTGTGATTGTGTACATATGCTTCCTATTAGATCGCCTCAAAAGAAGGGAAGGTATATAAACAAAAAAGATTGCCCACTGATTATGATGATGTAATGGCAAATGACCGGCAGGTTCAATATTACATGGACGCTGTAAATGCAGAGCACAGAGAAGGTAACGGGAGTCTGATAATCTTGCAGAGCTCAAAAGAACCGGTGGCAACTTGTCGATTCAGACAAAGATGGATGAGGGAGGTGCATTTACAATTGTACTGGACAAAGTACCTTAACCAATGACGGATAGGCCGGCAGGTGACTGAACGAATGAAAAGTGACCTATTAGAATGGGATGCTCGCCGGGTTGATATCTCATTTTAATAGGTCACAGGCTGTAGTTTCTTATCTGCCTAACAGCCATTTTTTGACTGCTTCATATGTTGCCGGAAGTTGAATGGATACTTTATTGCCGGCATTTAACTGTTCCGCATTTTCAGGTAAAGGGATCTGAATTCCTAATAAAGATTCAATTACATCCGGGAATTTAACCGGATGAGCGGTTTCCAATATAAATCCGTTTTTATCCGGATGCCTTGCCTGAAAGTCTTCAAGTGCACGATAGGCTACTGCTCCATGTGGATCCAGAAGATAACCCGCGGTCTCATACACTTGTTTGATCGTACTTTTTGTGCTGACATCTGTCACAGATACGCTACTAAGTTGGGCCTTTAGCTTAGTGGCCTTTCCACCAAAGATCTCCAGAATACGACCAAAGTTGCTTGGGTTGCCTACATCCATGGCATTTGAAATGGTTGGAGTTGAAGCTTTCGGTTGATAATTACCGGTTTGCATATACACGGGCACCGTATCGTTTGCATTACAGGCAGCCATGAAATGTTCTACAGGCAGCCCACTGATATGGGCTAATATGCCGGCGCAGATATTACCGAAATTACCGCTGGGGACGCAAATGACGGGTGGTTGACGTTGGTCCCATTGCTGCAATCCGAAAAAATAATAGAGTTGCTGAGGAAGCCAGCGACCAACATTAATGGAATTGGCAGAGGTTAGATTATAGGCGTCATTTAGGTCCTGATCCATGAACGCTTGTTTGACAATCGCCTGGCAATCATCAAAACTACCTTCAATCTCCAGGGCTGTAATATTCTGCCCACAGGTCGTTAACTGTAGCTCTTGGATGGGGCTGACTTTGCCCGAAGGATACAGGATAATAACTTCGACGCCGTCAACACCCAGAAAACCGTTGGCGACAGCACCTCCCGTATCACCTGAGGTGGCTACTAAAATGGTTGTTTTCTTATTTTCTTCTTTTTGGAAATAACCCAGGCAACGACTCATGAATCGGGCCCCTACATCTTTGAATGCATAGGTCGGACCATGGAATAATTCCAGTGACGAAATATGATCATTGATCTTTACGAGTGGAAAGTCAAAATTAATGGTCTCTGAAACGATTTTTTTTAAATCCTGCTCTGGAATGTCTTCCCCGACATAGGGTCGCATAACGGTAGTGCCGATCTCTTCTTTGCTGAGTGACGAGAGGCTCTCGACGAAGTCCTTGGACAATTTGGGTAACTCTTCTGGAAAATAGAGCCCTTTGTCAGGTGCCTGCCCTTTTAGTACAGCTTCCCTGAAAGACACATTTGGGGCTTGGTGTTGTAAACTATAATATTGCATTGTTTATTTTTGTATTATTGTTCTGTTATTGGGTCAATGAGTCCCGGAAATTAACCTTTTACGGGTTCAATTCTGACGCCTTCTTTGTTGATCATAGAAACATAACTGTGATATTCTATACCAAGTTCAATGTAAGTCTTTTGCATAACCTCTTCTACCTGTTGTGCAGTATGTCTGGAAGTACTCAGCATAAAAATGGAAGGCCCGGATCCTGAGATACCGCCGCCCAAGGCGCCAGCTTCTTTACAGCTTTCTTTCAATTCCTTAAAGCCGGGGATCAAAGTGCTACGTATGGGTTCTATAATGTGATCCTCAAGACTTCTGCCGATTAATGCCGCATCGTTTTTAAGAATTCCGGTGACCAGCCCCGCTATATTTCCCCACTGCCGGATCGCGTTTTTCAAGGGGATCTGCTGGCGTAATATTGCCCTGGCGTCCGCCGTTCTGACTTCAATTTGTGGATGTACTACACTGACATAGAGATCAGGTGCAGCCAGCGGAATAATATCCAAAGGCGCGATGCTACGTATCAGAGTAATGCCACCATAAACGCAAGGCGCTACATTATCTGCGTGCTTGACGCCACTGGCTACCTTTTCTCCTGCCATTGCATATTGAATTAATTGTGCTTTGTCAAAAGGGTTGCCTAACAAATAATTAGCCGCCACTACGGCGCCAGCTGCGCTGGCGGCACTGGACCCGATACCGCTGCCTGGTTTGATCCTTTTATGGATCAGAATTTCAAAGCCCAGTTTTTGATCGAGGTCCTGCAACATTTCTAATAATGGAGCCCCGGCTGTATTAAGTGCCGGATCTTCTGGTAGTGGATAGCCGTCGGCGCTGCGGATAATGATTTCCGCTTTATCCGTAAGTCTCACTTCCATTTTGTCCGCAGGAGAGTCCAGGCAGAGTCCGAGGATATCAAATCCACATACAAGGTTGGCTACAGTTCCGGGCGCATAAGCAATACATGCTTTCATTGTTCTTTTTTTTATTTAATGAGCCATTAAGGAAATGATTAATAAACGGTTTTGATCAGATCCGCAAAAACACCACTAGCCGTTACTTCTGCTCCGGCGCCCGCACCTTTGATAACAAGCGGTTGGTCCGGATACCTTTTTGTATAGAAAAGAACAATATTGTCTTTGCCATAAAGATGGTAAAAGTCAGAATCAGGAGATACGGACTGTAATCCTACGCTGGCGTTGCCTGGCTCAAAATTAGCTACATATTTCAGTTTACAATTCTTGGCAGAAGCCTCTTCAAACAATTTCTTAAAATGGCCTTCATGGACTTTCAGCTGACCATAAAAATCTTCAACACTCCCTTCAAAGCAAGACTCGGGAAGAAACGGGGTATTTTGAATGTCCTCCATATTCAGCTCAAATCCAGCCTCCCGGGCCAGGATCAGAATTTTGCGCATCACATCTGTCCCGCCAAGGTCTAACCGCGGATCCGGCTCTGTATAGCCGTCCTTTTGCGCCTGTCTGACCACTTGTTCAAAGCTGGTGGTCGTATCATAGTTATTGAATACATAATTGAGTGTCCCTGAAAGTACCGCCTGGATCTTTAGGACCTCATCGCCACTTCTTAACAGATCGTTTAGCGTTCCGATCACAGGAAGTCCCGCACCAACATTTGTCTCGAAGAAAAATGGTGCATTAAACGACTTGGAGAGTGTCTTTAACTGCTGGTAGTCGTCATAAGAAGAAGAGCAGGCTATTTTATTGCAAGCCACCACGGCTACACTTTTTTCCAGAAACCTTTTATAGGTGCCGGCAATGGAAGCATTGGCTGTAACATCTACCACAACGGCATTACGCACGTTTTTCTCTAGAACAGTATTGATAAATGCTGCCAGCTCAAACTTATTGCCCTGCTGTAAAGCATTTTCCCAGTTATCCAGACAGACACCGCCATTATCAGAAAAGACCATTTTGCGGCTATTGGCCAGGCCTGCTATTCTAAGTTGTATATTCAGGTTGTGAAGCAGATATTCTCTTTGTTGTTTCAATTGGGAAAGCAATCTGGATCCCACATTGCCGACGCCTACAATAAACAGGTTTAATTGTTTATAGACTTTCTCAAAGAACGCTTCATGCAGCACATTGATTGCTTTTTTGACGTCGTCGAATGAGATGACTGCGGAAATGTTCTTTTCTGAGCTACCTTGAGCGATGGCGCGAACATTAATGCCATTTCTGCCGAGTACGGAGAACATTTTTCCGCTGATGCCCGGATGGCTTTTCATTTTATCCCCTACAAGCGCTACGATGGATAGTCCGCGCTCAATTTTAATAGGTTCTATTTTTCCTGATTGAATATCATTTTGAAAACTGTTATCGAGGGATTCCTTGGCGAGTTCGACATCTGCCACATCGACGGCCACACAGATAGAATGTTCAGAAGAACTCTGCGTGATCAGTATAACATTGATTTGAGCTGTTGCCAGCGTTTCAAACAGGGTTTTTGATGTGCCGGGAACCCCGACCATACCACTTCCCTCAATGCTGAGTAGCGCGATTTCCGTCATACTGGATATGCCGGTAACGATATCCTGATCCAGCTCATGAACGGTCGGCTCATTATCGATTAAAGTGCCGGCAGCATCAGGATCAAAAGTGTTTTTTACAAGTATGGGTATACCGGCATTCATGGCCGGGATAATAGTGGGTGGATAGATCACTTTCGCTCCAAAATGAGATAACTCCATAGCCTCCTTGAAAGAGATATGAGGAATAATTCTTGCTCCCTTCACCCATCTGGGATCTGCACTCATCATGCCAGATACATCGGTCCAGATCTCCAGACGTGTAGCTTTCAGCGCGGCGGCAAAGAGTGCGGCTGTATAGTCTGACCCTCCTCTTCCGAGGGTGGTTGTCTGACCTTTTTTATTGCGGGCAATGAAACCAGGCACCAGAATAATTCTTTCTTTAAACTCGGCGATGGTCTTACTGATATTGTCCATGGTCGGTTCCAGATGTACCTTAGCCATGCTGAACTTAGAATTTGTTAGTATTACACCTTTGGCGTCGAGCCACCGATAGGAAAGGTTCAGGGAGGCAAAATAGGCAGCGATGATTTTGCTGGAGAGCGTTTCGCCAAAAGCAAGGATGCGATCTTTTGTTGCGGGAGAGAACTCTCTGAGCCGGAATATACTTTCTGCGATATCTTCAAGTTCATTGAAATGCTGCATGACCAGGCTGAGGCTGCCGCTCTGGCCGGTAATGGGTAACAAAGCCTTTACAACATTGATGTGGCGTTCCTGCAATTCATCCAGGTGCCCTTTATAATTTTCATCGCCTTCCGCAGCCCTGGTTCCAAGCGCCAGGAGCTCATTGGTCATTCCTCCGAGGGCAGAGACGACAACGACCACTTGGTTGGCCTCTGATGCCCGGACGATCTCAGCTACTTTTCTGATATTGTCGGCATTTGCGACGGAGGAGCCTCCGAATTTTAAGACATACATAGATATTGTTTAATTGTTTAATGAGCGTAAATGAAAGTGATATTGATTTATATCGTAGAAAAATAGATGCTTCTACAAAACGGCCTTAACGGCCCAGTGGATGATATATACAATGATTTACCCTTTACAGGGTAATAATAATCGTCCCGGTAGTGGAGGACACTACGGAAATGTAAGAGGTAATATTTAGGGTACGATTATTCACTTATTTGTTAAATGTGGAGCTAAATTAGCCTACAATTTTTAATTAAAAAAATATTTTTTATTGAATATTTTAAAATTTTAATACGGAAGTGGATCGGTGATGATTCCTGCAAACGTTCGTTAGCTCAGGGTTCGCTCAGTTTTTTAAAATAACCAAGGTCCCGGAATGGGTGATCAAGATTATATAAAGTAGCACAAAGTCTGCTTTCAGAAATTGTTAAAACATGTGTGTTTTTCTAATGTCAAAACAAGGGCATATTGACATGTTATTTGCTGACCAGGTTTTTATAGACCACGGTTTTCAGAAAGGCTTCCTTTTTCTGCCTTGAAATCGGAATGGGATGATTCTGGATGTACACAAAATTTCCTTTTATGACATCAATATGAGAAAGATGTACTAAGTATGATTTGTGTATTCTGAAAAAATAGTCTTTCGGAAGTGCATTTTCTAAAAAGGTCATTGTCTGATGGATGATCAGCACTCGTTCTTTTAAATATAGCTTCAGGTAGTTTTCCATACTTTCAACAAAGAGCACGTCGAGCCACGAGATTTTGACAAATGAATCGCCCTGACGAATATACACGGAAGGGTCCACTTCTTCATTATTGTTACGCAGGCTAAATAGTTCCTGTGCTCTCAATGCAGCCTGGAAAAAGCGATTAAAAGTGATGGGTTTCAATAAGTAGTCCACCACCTGAAATCTATAACCTTCTAAGGCATATTCTGAATGTGCTGTAGTAAGAATGGTTAAAGGTGGATGATCAAGAGACTCAAGAAGTTCCATACCGGAAAAATGGGGCATTTGGATGTCCAGGAACATCAAGTCGATTGAAGTTCTTTTAAGTACCTCCCCAACCTCGACGGCAGAAGAACAGACGGATACGACCTGTAAAAAGCCAATCTTTTCTATGTAGGAAATAATGCCTTCACGGGCCAAGCTCTCGTCGTCAGCAACCAGACACTTCAACGTATTATTGCTGCTTTTAGTCATAGTTTTTTTCTCCATAAATTAAAAATTGATATATAACTGAACCCGGTAATGCTCTTTCGTTTCATCGATGCTCAAATTGTGTTTTTTGGGATAAAGCAATGCCAGTCTTTCTTTTATGTTCTTTAAACCGATGCCTGAAGTGACCGCATTTTTATTTTGTTGAGGATGTTTTATTGATTTTGAGTTGACTACTTCTAGATAGAGCTGGCCTTCCTGTTGTTCTGCCAATATGTTTATGTAACCCGTTTCAGATAAGGACCGGGAAACGTGTTTGAATGCATTTTCTATGAATGTGATTAGCAGCAAGGGTGGTATTACTTTTTCACCGTCAATGATCTTCCACCGGGTTTGAACTTTTAATGAATGCCCCCACCTCATCTTTTCCACTTCAATAACATCTTTCAAAAACTGGATTTCTTGCTTTAGAGCTACCCATTCATTTTTGCCGTTATAGAGTTGATAGCGCAGTATATCTGCGTATTTGACCAGTTGAGCAGAAGCAAGTTCCAGGTCCTTTTGCATTAATATGTGGATATTATTTAACACATTGAACATAAAATGTGGATTGATCTGTTCTTGCAAAAAATGTAATTGGCTTTTTAAATGAGCCTGTTGCAGTTTGGTATGTTCATAATAAAAACGAAGTCCGCAAAATCCGAGATTTATTAAAAGCGGAGTAGGGAGTGCGCTCATGAATTGCAGTAGCAAAGAATTAGCTGACATCGTCCGGGGGTATGCGACCACCCCGTTTGTTAATAATATATCGAAGCCCTGGTCAATTAACGCGTAGATAAATGATAGTAAAAGCGATAATGACAGGAACCATATCGTGAAAATGTGCATTCTGTCAGTAAGCATAAATATTTTTAATAAATGATTGCTTAGGACATGGCTAATCAAGATGGTCGGAAGGAAAATGACGACCGTTAAAACAACGGAAGGTAAAAACGAATACCTATTTATAAAATTTAAAAAGACCAGGAAAATAATGATTGTCCAGATCAGAAAGATAATACCATTATAGCTTTTGAAAAAATAGTTTTTCATGTAGGATTATTTGATAATGGAGTTTTTTTCAATAATGCGCTTGGTTCCCAGAATGTTCAATTGTCACAGTGCAAAAATAACGGATAATTGGATCGGTCGTGCGCCACTGGTCAAAACCAATGTGCTATTGGTCAAATCTGTGTTAGTAAGGCAGGACTTGCAATAGATATTTGCTGTTTCAAATTCTTAAGGATCGGATTAAATCTTAAAAAAAATAAAATGAATATGATATTGAGGTTATCACTAATTACTTTGTTAAGTGTGGTTTTGGCTAAGACATATGGTCAGGTTGAATTGAGAACCGAACTTATCGGGTCTTCCCGGTATACAAATGGAAGCAATATTAAAACGACTGATAAAGGAAGTGCAAAGGTGTTCTCATTGAATGCCAAGATCCCATTATCGGTGGAAGTGGATGAAAATCAGAAGCCGGTGAAGGTGTGGGGGCTAGGAGTCGCAGCAGAATATACCACATTCTCAAACGGGAAAATAGCGGATGTCTTTGGCCCTGATAAGATAGTTAATGCTAACTTATCTTTATATCATCTGCGGCCGATGTCAGAAAAATGGTCCATTCTTGCCACTCTGGGCGTTGGCGTTTATACAAGCCATACGGATCTTTCAAAAGTGGGATTCCATAATTTAATGGCTAACGGCGGTGTGATTTTTGTTCGTCACATAAAAAATAATTTGGATGTGGGCCTGGGGCCGGTAATTAATACATTGCTTGGATACCCCATGGTTTTCCCCGGTGTATATGTTAAATGGAAAACTAATGGTGATTATGAAGTGAATGTTTCCATGTTCAACGGGCTGGAGGCTTCAGCAGGCAAAAGGTTTAGTGAACAGTTTAAGTTGGATATGGTAGCTGCATTTAACGGGAGTATGGCATTGGAAACTAAAAACAACAAGAAACTAATGTTTACGCATCAGTATTTTTATACAGGACTTCAACCTGAAATTAATCTGGGGGAAGGTTGGTCGATTTCTGCCATAGCAGGCCTTGCCGCTGGCAGAACGGCCTATTATCAGGAAAGGACCTTGAAATCTATTTTTAAAAGTGATGATAATGTACATCATCCTCATTTTGGTGCTGCTCCTTATGGTTCACTGTCTTTAAAATTGGATTTTTGATTCATCTTTCAGGCCCAGGCAAATACAGATGAAGACGGGATGATAGTATATGGGGCTGCACTTATAAACCGATAGTTAGCGGTCGTAATTTTTGCTTTTTTACCATGGCGGCCAGCAGGGGATATAATTTACCTTTCACATATCACCCTTAGCTTGATGACACCTGTTTGCACGGCTGGCTTAACCACAATAAGGGATGTAGATGATTTCTATATAACTGACGAAGAGGGCGTTAAAGTTGACTTGTCATTTTTGACAGTACTTAAGTTGGGAAGTACGGTTGTGGTCGTTATTCATTTATTCCCCATTCAGCTGCCAATGCGTTACTTTTTGGGTCTGTTATGGCATGGGTTTGATAATGCCCTTTGTTTTTTTTCTGTCTATATGCTTCATACAGACAAACAGCACAGGCTACAGATATATTCAGTGACTGGATAATGCCTACCTGTGGAATTAGAAAGTTGCCATCGCAAAGCTGCAGTAGTTCATCTGACACCCCTTTTTTTTCATTCCCGAATACCAATGCCAGCTTTTGGGTAAAATCTACTTCGTACAAATCAACGGCTCTTTCATTGAGCGCTGTAGCCATTAATGAAAACCCTTGTGATTTGATGTGATCAACACAGGTTTGCAGCTCATCGTGATAATGGAGTGTTAGCCATTTCCAGGCACTGCTGCTGCTCCTGTAACCTAAACCATCGCCAAATTTAGGATGTGGCGGAATGCTGTGATTTAAAATATGTACTTCCTGAATGCCCGCTGATTCACATGTCCGCAAGACCGCTGCAATATTATGGGGATCTTGCACATTTTCAAAGACGACGGTCAGGTCAAACTGCCGTTTACTAAGTACACGTAATAATTTTTCTTTTCTTTCAGGAGTCATGTTTAGTGATTTCTTCGAGGCATAATTTCTACAATAAGTCTGCGAAGACAGTTTAGTCCTTATGCATATGCTCGGCAGTAGCTTCCAGGCTTTGATAGAAGTCGGTGCCGTACTTGCGAATGATTGCCTCTTTTAAAAACCGGTAAACCGGAACTTTTAGTTTTTTCCCCAATTTACATGCTGCGCTACACAAGTCCTCTCTGGGAACATAATTGACAAACTCCAGATCCTTATCAAGCCTGCTTTTTTCTGTTTTAATAGGAAACAGGTGGCAGCTGACGGGTTTTTTCCAATCCAGCTTACCATCATTGTAGGCCTGCTCGATACCACATTTTATAATACCGTTGGTGTCTCGGTAGCCATAGGCACAGATGGCATTATTAATTGTTGGGGTTACCCAGCCGAAGCTTTTGTCGTAAATATATTTACCCTGCTGTTCAATCGCTTTCAGCCCTTCCGTTGTTAGATATGGTTTGATGGCGTCAAAGTTTTTCTGGAGCTCCTTTAATTCTTCATCCATCAGCGGTGCACCGGCATCACCATCTTCACAACAGCCTCCTTTACATTTACTTAGATCACAGACAAACTGTTCACTAAGTACATCATCACTGACTAATATATTATCAATTACAATCATACGCTGATTTCTACTTATATGCAAAGGTACATCTAAAGCCGAGTTTTTGACAGATAAACCATATTTTATTAAAAATAGAGATCTGCGCATTCGTGGCTGTCGATGGCGCCAAATGGCTGATTATTCATCCAGGATGCCTAACTTGCAAATAATTATGATGGAAAAGAAAATAGCCCTTGCTATAACCGGGGCCAGCGGGTCGATTTACGCTAAGCTTCTTATTGAAAGACTGTTAGCATTAAAAAGCCAGTGGAGAGAAATGGCTGTCGTAATGAGTAAGAATGCGGCTACCGTTTGGGAGACAGAGCTGAGTAATAAAGAATATGCGTCTTACCCGCTTACTTACTACGACAAGTACGATTTTAATGCACCCATTGCTTCGGGTTCAGCAAAATATACAGATATGTTGATTGTTCCCTGTAGTATGGGCACCTTAGGCCGGATTGCAAGTGGCATCAGCGATGACCTGGTCAGCAGAGCTGCAGATGTTATGCTTAAGGAGCGTCGAAACCTTATATTGGGTGTTAGAGAAACGCCTTATAACCTGATTCATATCCGTAATATGGAGACGGTCACAATGGCTGGAGGCATTATCTGTCCGTTGACGCCCTCTTTTTACAGCAAACCGGCAACAATCGACGAAGTGGCGATGACCGTAGTGCACCGATTGATCGACCTCTTGGGGCTGGAACAAGGCGGGTTCAGGTGGGGTGCAGCTGGGTCAGCAGAGGAAAAGAAGTAGCCGTAATACAGTAGGTTTATGAAACCGATCTTTAACCTGATAGTTATTTTAAGTTTATTTTCGTTTATGTCCGCTAAACAAGTCCGACAGACCGTAATTTTTGAATTGGAGCTTCCTGATGCTTCATTACCTGACGCAAATGACAGTCTGTTCTTGGCGGGGGATTTTAATGGTTGGCATACCGCCGATACCGCTTTTTGCTTCAGCAAAGACCGAAAGGGGCATTATGTACTAAAAACTAAATTACTGTTGGGTGAACATGCTTTTAAAGTTGTTCGTGGTAACTGGCAGACAGTGGAAACCGACAGTATGGGCGGTGCGATCTCCAACAGAATATTGGATCTTGAAAAGCAAACAGGAAGATCTCCTCTGAAAGTTGCTATAAAAGTCGCCGGATGGGCTGATCGTTTCCCCAGGGTGCCTGTCAGAAGCACTGCGGCCGGTAACGTTAAAATCATAGATAGCACATTTTTGATTCCTCAGCTTAACCGTAAAAGGCGTATCTGGGTTTATCTGCCCAAAAACTATGAGCAAAATACACAAACCCATTATCCTGTTATATATATGCAGGATGGGCAAAACGTATTTGATGAGGCCACCGCATTTTCAGGTGAATGGGGTGTAGATGAATATCTTAATAGTCTGCCCGATCATGAGCAATGCATTGTCGTGGCAATAGATAATGGCGGGAATGAACGGATGCAGGAATATAATCCATATCCTAACAAACAATTTGGTAGGGGAGAAGGAAAACGTTATGCTGCTTTTCTGGCAGAGGTTCTAAAGCCTTTTGTGGATGCTCATTACCGTACAAAACCGGCTGCCAGATTCACCACTATTTGTGGCAGTTCCATGGGTGGGCTGATTAGTTATTATACGGCAATTACATACCCGCAAATTTTTGGCCAGGCAGGTGTTTTCTCTCCCTCATTTTGGATCGCACCGGACATTTATCCTGCTGCCAAAAAAGCTTTACCACTTTTAGGGCAGTCGGGGTTTTATTTTTATGGAGGAGATAAAGAAGGAGATAGCCTGGACATAAGGTTACGGCAAATGAAGCTAGTGCTGGATAAAAACGAAACTGTTGTCAGCCAGATTGTAATGGATCCCGAAGGGATGCATCAGGAACAATATTGGCGTAAAGCGTTTGCTCCGTTTTATCATTGGCTCTTGACTTTACAGTCGAGGTAGTCATAAGGATATTGCTGCAGATCAATGCTGCTGCATTCTTTGGAAATACACCATAGAGAAAGTGCCGGTTTCTTGTTGAAAGCGAGCATAGAAATCTCTGGCTTTTGTAAGAAACAAGTTGTCGCCTGTGACCTGATACTGATAATAAAAGAGATTACCCAGAAAATCCAGCATTAACGGCCCGCCTTGCTCTCCATATTTCGCAATTGTATCCTCTAATTGCTTTTCATCAAATGCCAGGAAATCTTCTACGGCCAATCCCGTTGCTGTATATATCTGCTGATCAATATCTGCCTGCGTAATTCCCAGTATATTGTCAGGGAATGAGCCAATCTGTTTATTGAGCATGGCTGCCAGTTCTTTCAGGCGGCGCATTAAAAAATTTTTATCCTGTATCATAATCTAAATGCTAATGGTTATAGTCATCTAAGGTGTATGGGGGCAAATGTAATGACATTTTCCCGATGTGTGCTTAAAATGCATGTCTGTTGACCGTGAAGGTGATTTTAGGGAATAAAAATCGTTGTTAAGCTGGATCAACCGGAATTCCCAGTATTTTCTGTGCCAGTTCAATCATCTCCGGATCCCCTGTGTATTTCCCTTTTTCATCCGATAATTTAATGGTGGGGATGGGCTTATCATTACCCGCTTGAATGGATGAAAGCTTTATAACAATATTCATGGGATCCAGGCCTACATCATTGGTCAGGTTGGTGCCAATGCCAAAAGATATTCCGATTCTTCCCCGTGTGGCCTGGGCAATATGGGTGACCTTTTCCGGGTTTAGGCCATCTGAAAAGATGATAAACTTATAGAGTGGGTTAATCCCCAGTTTTTCATAGTGCGTAATTGTTTTTTCTGCAAATTCAATGGGATCGCCTGAATCATGGCGCACGCCGTCAAAAAGCTTGGATAATTTCTTATTAAATTGCTGGAAGAAAATATCGGTGGTATACGTATCTGATAATGCGACACCAAGGTCGCCCTGGAAAACAGTTGCCCAGTTTTCCAGCCCGAGCCCTCCTGCCATCTTGAAGCCGTAATAAGCGCCATGGAACATAAACCATTCATGTGCATGGGTGCCGATGGGCTTGACACCAGTCATCCTGGCCAGGTGGACATTGCTCGTGCCAATATAGCTGTTACCGTGGTGCTTTTTTAGGGTAGAGGCAATCAGCCTGTGAACTTCAAAGGAGTGTCTTCTACGGGTGCCAAACTCTGCAACAGTGACACCCAGTTGATTGAACAGATGTATCTTTTTTGCCGTACGTCTTTCAATGTCCACATCCGCTATCCGCTTTTGCCCGGTCAGGATATAAAAAAGTTCACTGATTAGTGAAAGTAATGGAACCTCCCATAATATGGTTCTAAACCAGTAACCTTCAACAGTTACTTCCAGCTCTTCGCCTTCCTGATGGATGCGAACCTCCTGTGGATGATATTTGTACCCGGCAAGAAAGTCAATATAGGCCGGACTTAAATAAGGGCAGGTTGTATGTAGGTATTCTTTCTCATCAGGCTGCAGTTTTAGCTCCGCCATCGCATCCACAGACGCTCTTAATGCCTGGCCAAATCCGGGCGGATAGCGATGCCCGCCACGGTTAATGAATTTATAGGTTGCCTTTACATCTGCAAAAAGACTCACCACAGCGCATTGCATGGTGAATTTATAAAAATCATTGTCTAGCATCGACGCCAGCCGGACAAGTGTTGTTGATTGTTCCATCAATCAAACCTACGAAAAAATTAGAATTATCCGAATGTCTATTTGGGTGGTTTAGATGCAAAATGTATATTTGTTTAGCAGTAAACAAGGAGCCCTTTCTATGAAAGAATTACTCGTAATCCGTCATGCTAAAAGCAGCTGGCAGAATCCCTGGGAAGATGATTTTGACAGGCCACTGAATGACAGGGGCAAAAGGGATGCGCCCTTTATGGCCGATGAGATCCTCAAAAAAGGAGTGCCTATCGATGCCCTGGTGACCAGCGATGCGAACCGGGCGGTGGCAACATGCGCTTTTTTTGCCGGTGCTTATCCCGGGATACCTATCAGAAAGGAACCTAAATTATATCAGGCGAGCGTCAAGAATTTCTTTGAGATCGTACATGCATTGCCGGATAGCTATCAATGTGTGGCTCTATTCTCTCATAATACGGGACTTACTGATTTTGTGAATAAACTAACTAAAGTCCGGGTGGATATTGTCCCTACCTGTGGTATTTATGCCGTTAAAGCGGATATAGAAAGCTGGTCCGGTTTTAAAGAGGGGAAAAAGGCATTCTGGTTTTTTGACTACCCTAAAAATCATCTGATCAGGTGATTGGATCTTTTTAACTGATTTCCCAGTTTTGCTGTGTGTGTCAGATGTTGCCGGACATCCATTGTTTCCAGTTTAGGGAGAATGTAATTAAAAGTATCAGCTTTTTCTAACAGACTTATGTAGTCCGCTTCTTCCTGCTCAAAACAGAAGCCCCATTGCTGCTGCATTAACCGCTTAGCAAGGTACTGTTGTTCTGTTTGCCCGGGAGTGGGAATGTAAATGCCTTTTTTACCCAGGATTAAAAGATCCATAATCGTAGAATAGCCGGCTCGACAAACGACATATTCTGCTTTCTGCAATAATCTGTTTAATGTGTCGGGATCAGCATAAGGAATCACTGTCAACCCATTGGCCCCGCTTTTTATTTCAGAAGTCTGGTAGACGGGGGTACTGGCTTCTGCCGGCAGTCCCCGGATCAAAATCGTTTTACCTGTCAGACGGTGAGCTGCTTCCAGCAGTCGTTTTTCCAGAATGCTGCGTTGTGGCTCGGGGCCTGACAATAAAAAAAGGTATTTCAAGGAGTGAACCGGCATGCTCTTGTCGGTGTCGGCCCGGTCTAACAGGGATAATCTGCTGAGGGGACCCAGGTAGTGAGCTGAAACGCCGGGTGGCATTTTTCCCGGATGAGACAGTGCTCCTCCGATATTAAGCTCGCCTTTAAGATCGGGTATCCAGAGTTCATCAAAGCGCTGAATATAGTTATAGTTGATCTGTTGTATAGTCGCCTCCAGCCATGAAAAGGGCGCTGCAATTCGCAGTTGATGGGTCATAAAAACTGAATGCACGGATTTATGGTAAAATCCATACCGGTTGTCTGAAAGAATCATCTTGATGGGATAAGACCGAACGGTTTCTTTGACAAAACGATGTTCCCGCCTGATGGCTGCCAGAATTTTGGGAATCTGAAAAAATATTTTGAGCGCAAAAAAAGATCTTTTTTTGGCATAGCGAATGCAGTAACCTTTCAGAGGAAGGAATATAGCATCGGGAAAGTGTCTTTGCAGAATCTTTTCGCTGGCAGTAGCTGGCTGCACTGCAATCAGCAATTGGTAGCCATTTTCGTTAAAAAACGTTAAAAGCGGAATAGATCTTGTGGTATGACCTAAGCCCCAATCCAGTGCGGAAAATAAAATGATGTCGTTGGTTTCTTCCAAAAACTTATTTTTTTAATAATTTTGCCTGAGTGGCCTGACTGGAGACAAAAATAAATTGTTTCCGTGAGATGAGGCTAATGTGTCTTATTAATAATAACGGAACTAAGATACGATGAATGCGTATAGTAACAGAGATTTGATCATATTGTCCCGGTATGCGGATACCGATACTGCTGCTTTCGAGCAGGAGGTACGCTCCATTCATGAGATTCTGTATAGGGTGGAAGGAACCGAGCAGTTCTGCCAGGCGCATGAGGTCATCGATCTCAATCATTACAGAATTCTGGAGAAGAGCTACCTGGTACGCAAAATTATCAGTGACCCCATTAAGCCTTTTGTCTTCTTATTTAATAAAAACTAAGTTTTGTCCAGGTTTCGCTATTTTGCTATATATAAGCCTTTTCAGACTTTATCACAGTTTTCCCCTGAGGTTGGGAAAAGAACCCTAAAAGACTATTTTTCCGTTCCAAAAGACGTCTATCCGGTGGGTCGCTTGGATTATGATAGTGAAGGATTGTTATTACTTACCAATGACCCAAAGTTAAACCAGGCCTTATTACATCCCAGAAACGCTCACAACAGAACGTATTATGTGCAGGTAGAGGGTATTGTCAGTCAGGCGGCAGTTTCTCAGCTTAAAAAAGGTGTTGAGATTGGTATCAACGGTAAAGTGCATACCTGTCGGGCTGTGGAGGCACAGATAATGGGTGGAGAACCGCAGCTTCCGGATAGAAACCCGCCGATTCGCTTTAGAAAAACCGTACCTGCTCCCTGGCTTTCATTGACACTGAGAGAAGGTAAAAATAGACAAGTCCGCAAAATGTGTGCTGCGGTAGGTGCCCCTGTCCTTAGATTGGTCCGTATCTCAATTGAAGAGCTGGATATTACAGGATGGGCATCCGGCGATATTAAAGAGCTGAGCCGGATAGACATTTCTCGTTATATGCATGTTTAATCGGCAGTACAAGACCGCTTCGTGGCATAAAAGCTGATAATCGTTCCCCCAAAATGTTGTAAGACGGTGTTTTTCAAGACTATTTTTAAAATTGAGTCAAAATAATTATTGAAAATCAGTAACTTGAGAAAGTATCATTTCTAAAAAAGGCCGAATTTCTTGTTATATCCAAAAACTAAGCGCAACTTTGCACCCTAATTCATAAAAAACGGCGGGATAGCGCTGTATAAAACATTTAAAAATGAGTAAACTACATTTCACAACCAAGCACGCGAATGCGGCTACCGTTCAACGCCAATGGCATATTGTGGATGGTACTAATCAAACCGTGGGTCGTATCAGCTCTAAAATTGCAGCCATTCTGCGCGGCAAGAATAAGGCGTCTTATACTCCACACGTAGACACTGGTGACTATGTTATCGTCATCAATGCAGATAAAGTTACTTTTAGTGGTAACAAGTTAGAGCAGAAATCCTATATCAACTTCTCTGGTTATCCGGGAGGTAAAAAAGAGGAAGTGGCTAAAGACCTTTTAAAGCGTCGTCCTGAAGTTGTTTTGGAAAGAGCCATCAAGGGTATGTTGCCTAAAAACAAATTAGGTCGTAAAATGATTAAAAAATTGTTTGTTTATGCAGGGGACCAGCATCCGCACACTGCTCAACAGCCCAAAGAACTGAAATTCTAATTAATCTTAAACAATCTTACAGAAGTGATCTTTTGTAAATAATTAATACTCAATGGAAAAGCAAAAAATAGCCGTAGGACGTCGTAAGGAAGCCGTTACCCGCGTTTTTATTAGCCGCGGTAGTGGAAAAATTACCATTAACGACAAGGACTATAAAGAATATTTCACTTTAGCTTATTTACAGAATCAGGTAGAGGTGCCTTTGAAAACTGTAGAGGGAAGCGATAAATTTGATGTAAAAGTGAATGCCACTGGTGGTGGTGTGAAAGGTCAGGCAGAAGCTGCTAAATTAGGTATCGCACGTGCACTGATCGAAATTGATCCTGAATACCGTCCCCTGTTAAAGGCAGCCGGTCTGTTGACACGTAATTCGAAAAGTGTTGAACGTAAGAAATTCGGTCACAAGAAAGCCCGTCGCAGCTTCCAGTTCAGCAAACGTTAATACAGAAAATATTGTCACTGTTCGCTGCTCAAGTGGCGGACAGTGGTATATTTCTTACCGAAAATATCATTTTAACCATACTATAATTTTTAATAAATGGAAACAAATACTTCTCTACAGCAACAACTGCTTGAGGCTGGTGTACACTTTGGCCATCTCAAGAAGAAGTGGAATCCAAAAATGTTACCTTACATTTTTGCAGAGAAAAAAGGCATTCACATCATTGACCTGAATAAAACTGTCGACCACCTGCAGGAGACTGCAGCCGCTATGAAACAGATCGCTAAAAGCGGTAAAAAGATCATGTTTGTGGCTACCAAAAAACAAGCTAAGGAAATCGTATCTGATTGCGCTAAGAGAGTTAATATGCCTTACGCAACAGAACGTTGGTTAGGCGGTATGCTGACTAATTTCAACACGGTCCGCAAAAGCGTTAAGAAAATGCAGAGCATTGAGAAATTGCTGAGCGATGCAAACGCTGATAGCCTGACTAAGAAAGAAAAGCTGACACTGGCACGCGATAAAGATAAAATGGAAAAGGTACTGGGCGGTATCGCTCAGATGAGCCGCCTTCCGGCTGCTTTGTTCCTGGTGGATATCGGACATGAGCATATTGCGCTGGCTGAAGCAAAGCGTCTGGGTATTACAACTTTCGGTATGGTTGATACGAACTGTGATCCCAATAAAGTAGACTTTTCAATTCCTTCTAATGATGATGCTACTAAATCTGTGGCTATTATCACAAACTACATCACTGCTGCTATTGCAGAAGGTCTGGCTGAACGTCAGGCTGCAAAGGATGAAGATGAAGAAGAAGTGGACAACGAAAATGAAGCAAAAGCTGCCAGACTGCAGGCTGAAGCCGAAGCAGAAGGCGGTAACACAGCTGGTGGTCGTGGCCGTCAGAGCGAAGGTGGCCCTAAACGCCGTGCACCTCAGGGTGGTGGCGCCCGCAAGCCTCAGGCTGGTGGAAAAAGATAATTGCTTCCTTGATAGAAGAGAGAATTATTTTCAATTAAGTCAATAGAGAAGCCTGTAAATATCTTTTGCAGGCTTCTTATTTAAGCCTGGAAGGCAGGTTTTTTTAATCATTAAAAAATATTTGGAGGAATTAACCATGGCAGCTATTACAGCGCAGGATATTAATAAATTACGCCAGGCCACCGGGGCTGGTATGATGGATTGTCGTAAGGCATTGACAGAAACCAACGGTGATTTTGAAGCCGCAATTGACTGGTTACGCAAACAAGGCCAGAAAGTTGCAGCAAAACGTAGTGACAGAGAAGCAAAAGAAGGTGTTGTTATTGCAAAGACAAATAGTGACAACTCTAAAGGGTATATCGTTAACATCTCTTGCGAAACTGATTTTGTTTCAAAAAATGCGGATTTCGTGGCTTTCGCGGAATCTATTGCTAATGCCGCAGTTGAAAATAATGTTGACTCGATTGATGCATTGAACAATGCAACTGTTGGAAGTGCAAAAGTGGCTGATCTGATCAATGATAAATTAGCGGCTATCGGTGAAAAAATCGGTATTGCCAGCTTTGAAGTTGTAGAAGCCCCTTATGTGGCTTCATATATTCATGGAGCCAACCGCATCGGTGTTTTGGTAGGTTTCAATAAAGAAGCAGGTGAAGCAGGTAAAGATATCGCTATGCAAATTGCAGCTTTGAACCCACTGGCCATCGATTCTGACAGCATTTCTCAGGAAACAATTGACCGGGAAAGAGCTGTGATCATTGATACCATGAAAGCTGATCCTAAAATGGAAGGCAAGCCCGACGAAATGATCGGCAAGATCGCTGAAGGTAAATTAAATGCATTCTTTAAAGAAAATACGTTACTGGCGCAACCATTTGTAAAGGATGGTAGCAAAACTGTTGCCGCATACTTAGGTAACGACCTGAAAGTTCAATCTTTCAAGCGTGTTGCTTTAGGGTAATATTTGCAAGACAGACAAGCGGTGTCTTTAAAAGACATAACAGAAAATATAGGGCGGCTTTCCTTCTTTAGGGAGAGCCGCCTTCTTTGTGAGTTTACCTCTGGAGTAACCTGAAACTAATATCTGTTTGTAAAATAAGCGATTTGCCTTGTAAGATGCTTCCTGAAAATTGTATATCTTTAAGCAAACATCTTTTTTTATGAAACAACGATTATGCGCAGCCGTCAGCCTGCTGATAGGTCTATTGTATATCCTGGATGTCCACGCACAAACGACTCGCCGTGCAAAGAGCGCCTATTCGGCTATGCGTTCTGTAGAAAATGCCGCCGTATTGTTAGGGCATTACCCAGACCTGTTTCCCGTAAAAGATTTATCACAGCGATCCATAGCAACCGTTCATCTGGCAGGTAATCAAAGTACACTTTTTGACAGTATTGCCCGTTTATATGCGCCTGTTGCCAGTTTAACGGCCCAGGTCTATGCGGATTCTTCTGACCTGTTTAATCTTGAAGATGATTTACAACCCTATAATACGATCATTATAACCACAACCTCAGCTGGGTTGAGTGACTACAGGAATCAGCGGTATATTCAGGATGTCGCTAAGCGCAAACAGACAATTTTGGTGATCATGGGGCAGATCCGTCATCCGTTAAAAATGCGCCTGAATCCTCTTAAATGCCCGGTGCTCTATATCCCTTCTAATGAATCCATATCAGCCGGCGTGGCTGCGCAAATGGTTTTTGGCGGTATTGGTGTGCATGGTAAGCTGAAAAAGACCTTAGGTCCAGATATGACGGCTGGTAAAGGCAGTCTCACCAGTGCCATTCGCTTAAAATACACATTCCCTGAAGAGCTGGGGATCTCCGGTACTGCTTTAAAAGAGATCGATAAAATAGCGGGGGAGGCTATTTCAAAAAGAGCTACTCCGGGAATGGTAGTGCTTGCTGCCAGAAATGGAAAAGTGTTTTTCCACAAGGCATATGGCTATCATACCTATAGTAAACAGGTGCCCGAACAGCTGAATGATATTTTTGATATGGCTTCAGTGACAAAGATAACTGCAACGACTCCTTCGGTAATGAAGCTGGTTGAAAAAGGAAAACTCAAGCTCGATTCTACCATTGGTCATTATATCGCCCGGGCCAGAAAGACGGGTATGAATAATATTCATCTCTGGGAAGTAATGTTGCATCAGGCCGGATTTGTGCCCTTTATTAATTTCCCCAAGATGATTACAGACCGGGATTATCGCCGTGATTCCAGCGGGGCGTTTCCTACTAAGGTGGCTGACCATTATTTTATCCGCAAAAACTTTTTTAAGGATTTGATGTGGCCTACTATGCTTTATTCGCCCATTGTTACCAGAGGAAAGTATGTATACAGTGATATCAGCATGTATGTGATGCAGGCCGTGGTAGAATCGATTACAGACACGACACTGGATGTATATGCAGATCGTAATTTTTACAAACCTCTGGGCATGCATAGTACCGGGTACTTGCCATATTATAAGTTTGATGACAGAAGAATCGTCCCTACAGAAGATGATAAGACCTTCCGTAAAACTTTACTGGTTGGATATGTACACGATGAAGGAGCGGCCCTTAAAGGAGGTGTTGCCGGTCACGCCGGATTGTTCTCGTGTGCTACTGACCTGGCAGCTTATTACCAGATGTTATTAAACAAGGGATATTATGGTGGGCAAAGATATTTTCAGCCACAGACGGTTACTACTTTTACGAAGAATGAATCCAAAGTAAGCAGAAGAGGATATGGTTTTGACAGGGCAGATCCGGACAGATCTAAAGAATACCCCTCCAGACTCGCGTCGCTCAATACATTTGGACATACCGGTTATACAGGTACCTGCATCTGGGTGGATGAAGACCGCGACTTAGTGTATATCTTTTTGTCCAATCGCGTAAATCCTGTACGCAGCACCGAAATCTATAGACTGAAAACCAGAAGCAGGATACAAGATGTGATCAATAAGGCGATCGATCAATCGATACAAGGAAGAAAGAGAGCAACCATACGTGATAACAGTAAATAAGCCGCGTCGGTCGTATCTGTATATCGCTCAAACGCTCTTGTTACAATGTTGAGGCATCGTTCACAGCCGTCCCCGTCTGATCGGAGCTATGGCCTTTATCCGTATCCGGGTATAATGCGGCACCACAGTTTTTACAGAAAGCAGCATCCGTTTCGTGGCCTTTTTCGCCGCATTTGGGGCAGGGAAGTAACGCGTACTGCGGTAAACGCTTCCATTGTTCCCGCATCATGGAGGTGGAAAGAATTCCTGTAGGTACGGCGATAATTGCATAGCCGAGGATCATAATAAGGGAAGATACAATTTTGCCCGCCGGTGTAATCGGGGCGACATCTCCATACCCTACCGTAGTAATTGTTACAATAGCCCAGTAAATACTTTGTGGAATGCTTGAAAACTGTGGGTTTTTGGCGGACTCCAGTACGTACATGATTGCACCTAAGAAGATGGTCAGCAGTAATACAAAAAACAGGAAGATGACTATCTTTCTCAAAGAGCGGATCATAGCAAAGAGTAAACGCTTACTCTCATTTAAAAACTTAACCAATTTAAAGATCCTGAATACCCTGAGTAGTCTAAAGGCACGGATCATCATCAGCACATGTGTCGAAGGGAAGAAATATTCGAGATAAGACGGGATGATCGAGAGTAAGTCTATTAAGCCATAAAAACTAAAAATATAGCGCCCGGGCCATTTAACGCAAATTATCCTGAGTAAGACTTCCAGGGTAAAAAATACCAGATATATTTTATCTAATATTTTAAATAAAGAGCCGTACCTGACACTGAAGGTTTCGATGGACTCCAGGAGCAACACGCCGATATTGGTAAGAATAAAAAGCACCAAAATGATGTCAAATACCTTGCCTTTCCGTGTATCGGATTTAAAGATGATATTATAGACACGCTGACGCCAACCCGGATGGTCAGGTTCGTTATCATATTCTGCATCCAGAGATTCCAGAAAGGTAAAGTCGTCATCCGGTTTAGCCATCTACACTTCAGTTATTAATAAGAAATAGTATATCCATTGGTAAGTATCAGGATATTTTAAACACTGAAACTGACCTTACACATGATCTAGCCGCAGTACGTCCGGGACTATGACGGATGTTGTTCCGTAGCACTGCTGGCATTATGCGCCTCATCCGGCATTTTGCCTAATTCGGCATTGAGTTCCAGTAGTGCTTCATCTGCGGCCCCTTCGCCACCGGCAATTTTTATCTTATCCAGCAGATTAAGTGCAAGGGTCTCTTCTTCTACCTGTTCTTTTACAAACCATTGTAAAAAGTTCCAGGTAGCCCAGTCCTGCTCTTCGAAGCTCTGCTTAACGATTCTATGGATCGATTCAGAATTGCTTACTTCCTGCTGAAAAACTTTATTAAAGCAATCTTGTATACTTGTGGGATCTGCCCCTGGGGCGGACACCGCCTGAATAGTTACTTTTGAACCTCTGTCCAAAATATAGCGAAGAAATTTCATCATATGATTTCTTTCCTCATGTGCATGCCTGAATAAGAAATTGCTGATACCGGCGTAACCCTGATCATCCGCCCAGGCGGCATAGGAAAGATAGGTCTGTGCCGCTTCTGCTTCAATGGTCAATTGTTGATTTAACGCCTGGTTCATTGCCGGAGAAAGTCTGTCCGTTTTCATCTGCAAATCATTTAAAGGTTAAAGTTGTGAACGACAGCCCCGGTCTGAAAACGAAATGATGACCATGCCGGGCAGATCGCTGTTTATGTCAAAACGGTTACTATCCTAAAGTTAAGTAATTTTTGATAAATTCCATCAACCAGGCGATTTAGCATACAGACCGTGCCTTTTTATAACCCCGACATCAAGGTCTATGCCCTTTTGGCGCCTTTTGATTTCCGGATTTTTTACCCAGGATCACGCTAAAGTGAGTTCCTTAAAGTCAGATAAAAAGGCACAGCAAGATGCTCCCTGATACCCTCTTTGACATATTTGGCCGCCGCCTCTCCCATAAATTTAAAGTCCGCGGAAATCGTGGTGATACCATTAAGAATAATTTGCTTGATAGGGGTTTCATTGTAAGATATGATGCCGATCTCAGCACCAACCGTATAGCCCGATTCAAGCACTTTTTTGACCAGCACCACCAAGTCATCTTCCATAAGGCTGATATAAACCGTGCTGCGCTGTATGGGGGCTATGTCGATATTTCTGATGATATGATGGTTAAAATGATTGTCCCGACAAAATCGGACGAAGCCATCTAATATTGCTTCAGGATGATATGTGTTTTCAGGAAAGATGATATGGATAGATTTGTATTTTTCAAGACGGGGCAATGCATCGGTGAGGGCATGATAGATTTCTTTTTCAAACTCTTCGATGACCGCGCCGTAACTACCGTCAACGCCCTCAACGAGGTGGCTCATTAAAATTAATTTCTCTTTAGGAATTGTATTGATGATCTCATTTGCGTGTTCGCCACCTTCCAGAAAATGCGGAATAATAACAAAGTGAGAGTAATTGTCTTTTCTGCGGGACAACAGACGTTTGAATAACGAGAAGTCGTTGTTGTATATATAGAAGTCGACCATGGCATTTACACCAAGTGCTTTGGTAAAGGCATCATAGATGATTTTTTTGTGGACACTTAGTTTATTGAAGATCAGACACACCCGGATGGACTTCTCCATTTGTAAGTCACTGATAAAATAACCTTTGCCTGGAACCGACTTTATGAATCCGCGTTTTTTAAGGTGTTTGTAGGCTTTTTCGACCGTATTGCGCCCTATCTCCAGCTCATAACTAAAATTATTAATTGAGGGCAATAGATATTCTTTGGTAATCTTACCGTCTTCAACCGCCTTTATGATGGAATTACATAATTGCAGATACTTAGGAGTTATTGCATAATCATCAAATTCAATGAACGAATAGATGTTCTCGGATAGCGTCATGTCCATATGTTTTCTATAATAGTTTAAAGATACGTAAACGCTATGAACAAAATGGGAGCCGCAATGGCCTGATCGGCTTATGCAGCCGACAATAGTTATATGTATTGAAAGATGGTCGCTGTGTTCGATGTCTGGTCGGGTAGTTTTTTATAGACGGATGAAGCCGGGCCGCAATTAAAATGAAGTGTTATGGAAATCCGGAGCCGGGTAGGTGTTTGAATACAGTAGGGGATAGTTAACTTATTGGAATGCGATAAATTGCATACAAATGTTATTTAGGTTGTGTGGAGCAGATTGTCAGGAAGCGCCTAAATAGCAGAATATTTTATTGATTAACCTAAATATAAAAAATGAATGATTAACAACTTGGATCATTTGTCATTTTATATTGACGACAAGCCCTAAGCGCAAATACATTCTGTAAAATGATTATTAGGAGGATGACATTTCATGCCTTCAGCTGGCTATTGCAACGGATAGACCTGGGGGAACCCTTATTTTTTAATATTTAACCTTCCAAAATAATATCTCATGATGAAAAGGCAAAAACGTTGGTTTCCACACCTACGCAACGGTATCGTCGCTGTAACGCTATTGCTTCCTGTATTACAGGGCTATTCACAGCAAGAAATTACCGCTCATGGAACGGTATTGTCCGCCATAGATAGCACCCCGCTGCCCGGCGCAACAATACGGATAAAAGGCTCTCCTCAAGGAACCGTTACAGCCAGCAATGGTCAGTTTTCCATTAAAGCGATGCCTGGTGCGCAATTACTGATTAGCAGTGTTGGCTATGATCAGGCGGCAGCAGAGGTTGTTGCATCGCCCATAAAGATTTTCTTGCAACCGGCTACTGGCAAAGGTGCATTGGATCAGGTAGTAGTTGTTGGGTACGGCTCACAGCGCAAGCAAGATGTTACCGGGTCGGTTGGGGTTGTTGATATGGAGACTGTGACCAAACAGCCCATTGTGGGGGCCAATGAGGCATTGGCCGGCCAGATTCCTGGGGTTCAGGTTAATTTTACAAATGGAATTCCTGGAGGAGGGCCAGAAGTACAAATCAGGGGTGTCGGTGCCATTGGAGCGGGCAGCACGCCTCTATATGTGGTCGACGGGTTTCCTCTGCCCTCCGGTAGCTCCGGCGGAGTACAGATTTCCAATCCACTTAACGATATCCCGCCCGGAGATATTGCTTCTATATCTGTCCTGAAGGATGCTTCCGGAACTGCTATCTATGGATCGAGGGGAGCGAATGGTGTCGTAATTATTACCACCAAACAAGGTGTTTCAGGTAAGCTCAGGTTTAATATGGATGCCTATACCGGATGGCAGAAAATACCGGGAAAAGAAGTGCCGAGTATGATGAATGCCTCCCAGTTCGCACTGTTTCAAAAGGAGATTATAGAAGATAATGATGTCCTGAATGGGACGAAAACGCCTATTCCCGAAATCTATCAGCATCCGGAAGCACTAGGCAAAGGAACTGATTGGTTTGACGCGATAACCAGGGTAGCGCCAATGACCAACATCAACTTTAGTCTGAGTGGAGGCTCGAAAAATTTCAAGATATATGCATCGGGCGGATATTTGAATCAGCAAGGCGTGGTGTTGGCTACCGATTACAGCAAGTTTTTTCTGCGTTTTAATATGACGGGCCTGATCGGTAAGAAAATCACTGTCGGATTAAACTTATCTCCGACTTATTCCTATGGGCATAATGGCGTTACAGGAGGGAATGAAAGAGGTGACGCTTTTGGTGCATGGGAAGTAGCGAATCCAATTCCTGCCATTTATAATGAAGACGGAACATATAATGCAATGATCGGGACTGCCGGGACCTGGAATCAACCTAATCCTGTTATGGTACTGAAAGAGTCTGTGCATCGACAAACGGAGACGCATCTCTTAACAAGTACCTATATTAATTACGAGATCCTGCCTGCACTGACCTTTAAGTCAACCTTTAATGTGGATCTTGACTATCAAAACCAGAAAAACTTTACCCCATCTATCCTGGGAAGCACAAATAACCCGCCTCCACATATACCATCAGGCTCTTATGGCGAACGCCATTATCTTAACTGGGCCAATGAAAATAGCCTCACGTTTAAGAAAACCTTCGAAGGCGGGCATGCGCTTACGGTTCTGGGGGTGTTCTCCGAACAGAAGCAAAGCGATAACTCGGCGGCATTTAATGGCTCTGAATACCCTGATGATGCGATTAAGACACTTAACGCTGCTGCTTTGATCACCGGAGGTACCTATGCCGGCAGTTGGGCACTTGCATCTTATCTTGGCAGGGTCAATTATGCTTATCAGGATAAATACCTGCTGACAGCCACCGTCAGAAGAGATGGTTCCTCAAGGTTTGGACAGAATAACAGATGGGGTACTTTTCCGTCCTTTGCGCTAGGCTGGGATATCGCCAGAGAGCCTTGGATGCGAAGCAGGAGCTCGGCATTAAACCAATTTAAAATACGTGCCTCATATGGGATTACAGGCAATGATCAGATTGGTAATTTTACTTATTTAAGTCAGCTTAATTCCAGCAATTATGTCTTTGGCGGCTCTCTGGCCAGTGGTCGCGTGATTAGTTCTATCAGCAATCAGGATCTGGCCTGGGAAAGGACCGCTGAGGTTAACCTGGGGTTGGACATTGGTCTACTGAACAATAAAATAACCTTTACTGCGGATTTTTACCAGTCCAGAACAAAAAGTCTGCTTTTAAATCTGAATATTCCGAACTCTTCCGGTTTTACGTCAACCATTGCAAATGTGGGAAAAGTGCAGAACAAAGGTTTTGAACTGTCTTTGAATACGGTGAATATGGCTACCAAGGATTTTAACTGGACTTCCAATTTTAATTTTACTTTAAACCGAAATAAAACACTTGAACTGGGACCGAATGAATCAGAGATACAAAGTGCCAGCAATATGGAAGGGCATCCGACCAATATTACCAGGATTGGCCTGCCGGTCGGAATGTTATTTGGTTATAAAGTGTTAGGCCTTTATCGAAATGCCGAAGACGTAGCAGGTAATCCTGCTTTTCCTGATGCGATTCCCGGAAATCTGAAGATGCTGGATGCGAATGGAGATGGTGAGATAACACCAGTTGCTGATTTTACGATCATTGGTAATCCTTATCCGAAATTTAATTATGGTTTCTCCAATAATATGACCTACAAAAGGCTCAGCCTGAACTTTGTATTCTCGGGATCCTATGGAGCGGACCGTTATAAGGGAAACTACGCCTCATTGCACAATATTGATGGTATTTTTAATGTTCCGACAGATGTGATTGATCGCTGGCGGTCAGAAGATAACCCCGGAAGCGGAAAAGTGCCCACCACTGCAGGTGCCAGCCTGGGAAGAGTAATGTTTAGGGATATTAACTCATGGGCCATTTATAAGGCTTCTTATCTCTGGTGCCGCAACATATCATTGTCCTATAACTTACCCGAAAGATTTGCCAAAGGGCTGTTCAATAGTGTACAGGTTTACGGCAGTATTCAAAATGCATTCATTATTACCAATTATCCCGGCAATCCAGCTGTTTCAAACTACACAGGTGCAAACGGCTATGGAACTGCCTTGACACCGGGAGTCGATTATACGAATTATCCTGTTCCCAGGACATTCGTATTGGGTGTTAAGCTCAGCTATTGATGCGGAAGGATGTAGACGGTATAGAATGACATAATTATCATTGATTAAAAGAAATACTATGAAATATAAATATCTGATCGGTTTATTTTATATAGCGATTACTGCCTGCGGATGCAATAAATTTTTGGATCAGCAACCACAGGACTTTGCTTCCTCTACAACTTTTTTTAAGAATGTAACACAGCTGAAAGAAGTTCTGAACGGTGGATACGCTGGCCTGCAGAACCTATATAATGCAGACGGGAATCTCTGGGCAATGACAGAGATGCGCTCCGATAACACCACCTTTGAATATAATAATGAAGATCGTGGCTCCCTGCAACTTGAAAATCTAGACTATTTTCAGGTAACAACAGACAATAATTATCTTGAAACTATCTGGACATCTATCTACAATTCAATCGCTCAGTGTAATGGTGTCATTGCACATATCGATGATGTGACCTATGCCAGTGATGACCAGAAGGCGGAAATTTATGGGCAGGCAGTTTTCTTAAGAAGTTTGTTCTACTTTCATTTGGTAAGACTTTGGGGAAGTGTTCCGCTGGTCCTCAGGCAGTTGGATGATCCCGCTAAGGCATACAATACCAAGGTCTCTGTGGATTCGGTCTATCGGCAGATCATAGCGGACGCTACTGAGGCCGCTAAAGATCTTCCGCAATCCTGGCCATCCTCAGATTTGGGAAGAGCCACCCGGGGGGCAGCCTATTCGTTACTTGGGGAGGTATATCTGACCAGAAAACAATATCAGCTATCGATTGACGCATTTGATAAGGTATCGGGTTATGCTCTGTTGCCCTCTTATGCAGGTTTGTATCAACCCAGCGGTAAGAATAATGTAGAATCCATTTTTGAGATCCAGTATAGCAATGCCATTGAGGGCGAAGCCAGCAACTATCTTTATACTTTTGCCCCTTTATATTCCGGGTTTAAGACAATCGGTTCTTTTGACCCCAACAGCGGTGCCGGCCGCAATATCCCGACCCGGAACATGATCAGCGCCTATGAGGCAGGTGACTTACGCAAGGCGGCCTCTATTGCCTGGTTCGTGGATAAGTTGAATATAGATAAAGGTTATGCAGAAGCACAGCATGATTCTGTTCCTTTTATTAATAAATATGCTTCTAAACCCATTGTTTCAGGTAAACAGGATAATGATTTTTATGTATATCGATATGCTCAGGTGTTACTTTGGAAGGCGGAAGCCATTAACGAGCAGTTGGGTCCGAATGGTCAAGCCTATGAGAATGTAAATCTGGTACGCAAAAGAGCAGGGCTACCGGCTTTGGAAAAAGGGTTAAGTCAGGCTGATTTCCGCAAAGCCGTTTATCATGAACAGCGTGTTGAGAATGCTTTTGAAAATCATCGATGGTATCAGCTGTTGAGAACAGGAGAAGCAAAAGCGGCGATGACGGCCAACGGTTCTGAGCAAAAATCTTATCAGAAATGGCTGCCTGCGTCTTCATATGATATCCAGGACTATAAAATGCTGTTTCCTATTCCGCTCAATGAAATTCAATTAAATAATATTGAACAAAATGAGGGCTGGCAATAGCATTTTTACCCGGTATGCCTGTCAGGCCGGAGTGGTGGCGCCCGTTTCTGATGCGTATAAAATATTTTACCTAACTTCAAATCAGCATAAATTAAACTGACATCATTATGAAACAAACAAAGTTTATCGATCGCTCAATTAGTGTTTTTACGCCTAAGGCACTCTGGTTTTGTGCCATATTCTTATTTTTTGGGTTACGTCTTGAGGCGCAGATCCAAATAAGTCAACTCTGGGTAGAAAATAAGACAAACCCGATGGGGATTGATGTGCCACAACCCAGATTTACATGGGCATCTGTTTCAGACGGCGGGAATGTAGAACAGACGGCTTACGAAATTCGGGTGGCTGGTACTTCACAAGATCTGCAAAAGGGGAAAAACCTTGTCTGGGGATCAGGTAAGATAAGTTCACCCAGTTCTTTACATGTACCATATGGAGGGGACAAATTGCAAGCCAGCCAGCAGTATTATTGGCAGGTCCGTGTCTGGGACAACCAGGGTCATAGCTCTAAGTGGAGTGCGCCCGCTTATTTTACCACCGGGCTGTTTTCAAGCAATGAATGGAAAGCCAAATGGATCGAACCGGGATACCAGGAGGACACGGTTTTAAGACCCAGCCCGTTGCTGCGAAAGGACTTTAGTCTGGATAAAAAGATTCTGCGGGCAACAGCTTTAATCACTGCACATGGACTGTATGAAGCATTTATCAATGGCAGGCGAGTGGGGAAGGGCTTTCTTACACCGGGTTGGACAAGCTACAATAAAAGGTTGCAGTATCAACAGTATGATGTGACGGATCTGGTCAAAAAGGGAAGTAATGCTATTGGAGTGATGCTGGGAAATGGCTGGTACAGGGGAACGATTGCCTGGGGAAATAATTATAATATTTATGGGAAAACCCTCGGCCTTTTATTTCAGCTGGAAATAACATACAGTGACGGCAGCAAAGCAACGGTTATCTCCGATGACTCCTGGACGTCAACAACAGGCAAAGTTCGCTATGCAGAAATTTATAACGGCGAGACCATTGATGCTAGACAGGCAAAGAAAGGCTGGACGGAGCCAGGGTATAATGATGCTGACTGGTCGCCGGTTAGGATAGGTCAGTATGGATATAAGAATCTTATAACAACGCAGAATGAGCTCGTTGAAAAGCATAAAACTTTTAAACCCATTAAAGTAATCACCACACCCAAGGGAGAAAAAGTACTGGACTTCGGGCAGAACCTGGTAGGTTGGGTCGTAGCCAGGTTACATGGCCAGGCGGGAGATACGGTGAAGGTTTTTCATGCGGAAGTGCTGGATAAAGACGGTAATTTTTACACGACCAATCTGCGCAAAGCAAAAGCCGAAGATCAGTATATTTTAAGCGGAACCGGTGCCGAGACATTTGAACCGCATTTTACCTGGCATGGGTTCCGCTATATCCGTGTGGAAGGAATAGATGGGCCATTGAATCCTGAGGACTTTACAGCGGTAACACTTTATTCAGCTATGCCTGTGACGGGCCATTTTAGTAGCTCTGACAGCCTGATCAATCAGCTGCAGCATAATATAGAATGGGGCCTGAGGGGAAACTTTCTGGATGTGCCTACTGATTGTCCGCAACGCGATGAAAGACTTGGCTGGACAGGTGATGCACAGGTCTTCTCCAGAACGGCGTCCTTTATCCGCAATGTCAACAGCTTTTTCGATAAGTGGATGAAAGACGTAGCTGCCGATCAGCAAAAAGACGGGCGGGTAGATCATGTCGTTCCTAACGTCTTAGGTGCTAATTCCAGTGGTTCGGCCGGCTGGGCAGATGTCGCTACCATTATACCCTGGAATATGTACCTGGCGTATGGGGATCGTCAAATATTGGAAACGCAATATCCGAGTATGAAAGCCTGGGTGGACTATATTAAAAGCGTCAGTAAAGAAAATCTGTGGAATACCGGTTTTCATTTTGGAGACTGGCTTTTCTATCACCCGGCAGATGATAATGATGGCCGCGCGGCGGTGACTGATAAGTATCTGATAGCTCAATGCTTCTATGCTCACTCCACCCAGTTACTGATCAATACGGCAAAACTTCTGGGGAAAGCGAATGATGTGGCGATGTATACTCACTTACTGGAAGATATTAAAAAAGCCTTTATGCGCGAGTATGTAACTCCTTCCGGCAGGCTTGTGTCCAGTACGCAAACGGCTTATGTGCTCGCACTTAATTTTGATATGTTACCGGAAGGCCTCCGAAGTCAGGCAGCGGAAAGACTGGTAGCAAACATCCGAAGTTATGACAATCATATTACTACCGGATTTTTAGGAACGCCTTACATCTGTTCGGTGCTGACCAGATTTGGCTATAGTAATGTTGCTTATCAGCTATTGCTCCAGAAGACCTATCCGTCTTGGTTATATCCTGTAAAGATGGGAGCGACCACTATTTGGGAAAGGTGGGATGGTATAAAGCCTGACAGTACCTTTGAAAATCCCGGAATGAACTCCTTTAATCATTATGCGTATGGTGCAATAGGAGATTGGATGTATCGAAAAATGGTTGGACTGGATACCTACGAGGATGGTGTCGCTTACAAGCATAGCAGAATTCAGCCACATATTGGCGGCGACTTTACCGATGCAAAGGCCAGCCTGAATACCTATTTTGGCATATTGAGTAATGAATGGAAGATGTCGGGCAATAGGCTGACTATGACTGTTCACATCCCGGTGAATACGCATTCGACTGTTTTCATTCCTACCAATGACCCTTCGTCCGTAAGGGTGAATGGCAAGCCGTTAAACGACATGGATAGCCTTTTAGTGGAAGGCAAAGATGGTGAATTTCTTAAGATACAATTAGGCTCAGGAAGTTATACATTTACAAGTCAGTATCAGGTACCCAAGAAGAAAATTTAGAAAAGTATATAGGACCGAGAATATTTTCCAAGATTGGATAACAGAACATCCGTCATGCTATACCTATTGGTTTACGCATGGCGGATGTTCTGTTACCCAATCAAATACGGTTGTTTCGGGTAGTTATTTTGTCATTATGAACACCCGTCGCTTTGCTGACCCTTATCTGCACAGGTTATTTCGCTGCAGGCGGTACTTTCTATTTCGAAAGTAATATGGTGGATATTAGCATGTAACAGATCGTGGCGAAGCGACTGTTTAATAGTCTCGTAACGGGTGATATCTGTCCCGGCTAATACCAGATGTGCGGTTAAGGCATTCTCGTTACTGCTAAGCGGCCAGATATGAATATGATGTACGCCCACAATTCCAGGATATGTTAATATTATTTTCTTGACTTCTTCCACATCAATATCTTCGGGCATGCCATCGAGTGCCAAACGTACACTTTTCGTAAAAAGGCCCCATGTGGCCTTCAAAATAACAATGCCTATGATTATACTGATGCCCGTATCCAGCCAGTACCACCCCGTATAATTCATTAACAGACCACCAATAACAACACCCAGGGAAACAATGGCATCGCTCACCATATGTAGATAAGCACCTTTGATATTGATATCTTTTTTTTGATCTTTAAAAAACAGGTAGGCAGAGAACCCGTTAATAAATACACCGATCAGCGCAACGATAGAAATAACAGTTCCATGCACGGCTACAGGTTGGCCGATTCTGCCAATTGCTTCGTAAAAGATAAAAAACACCGTTACAAGTAACAATACCGCATTGAGTAAGGACGCCAGTATAGTTCCCTTTTTATAACCATATGTATACTGTTTAGATGCCTTTGCCTGCATCATTTTAAAGGCAAACAGGGATACTAGCAGACTGAATACATCAGTGGCATTATGACCCGCATCACTAATGAGGGATAAGGAGTTCTGCATAAAGCCTACAATGAACTCAACAATCAAAAATACGGTATTCAGGCCGATACCAATCAGAAATGCTGTATTGATCTTCTGAGCAGTAAGTGTATGATGGTGATGTGCATGGCTATGCGTTGAATGATCGTGGGCCATATGTTGATATTCTTTATACAAATTTACCAAACTCGTTTAGTAGTCTGAATATTTATCTTTGTAATAAGGTTTCAAAAAAAGCGGCTTTGCGGTTTCATTAAGATTACCGCAAAGCCGCGCTAAATTATAATAGACAGGCGTCAGGGGCATCAGACGACAGGTTCTATCTGATAGCCTGCCTCTTTGACCTTTTCAGTTACCAATACGTTAATATTTGCTTCTGCAGGCCCCTGTATGGTCAGGATTTTTTCTGGATTTTTGATATCTACTTGCCAGTTTTCCAGGTCTTTGATCTGATTTAGGAAGGGAGTGACTTTAGCAATGCACCCCTCACATTGGATATTCGTTTTAAATTGATAAGTTGCCATCATTGATTAGATTTAAATATGAAAAAAATAAATTACTGAAGCTTTCTATACCGGAGCCGCAGACTGGCGGCTAACACGCAAATACTGCTCATCGCCATAGCTGCACCCGCGATCATAGGGTTTAGCATATAACCTGTGAACGGATAAAGGATACCGGCAGCGACAGGAATCCCTATTAAGTTATAAAAGAAGGCCCAGAAAAGGTTTTCTTTTATTGTTTTGTTGGTTAATCTGGAAAGTTGTATGCCGTCAGCAATTTTATCCAGCCTGTCGCCTACCAGTGTCATGCCCGCGACATCCATCGCTACCGCACTTCCTTTTGACATTGCCATACTGATATCTGCCTGTGCGAGCGCTGCGCTATCATTGATGCCGTCGCCGATCATGGCCACAACTTTACCGGCTCGCTGCAGTTGTTCAATATAGGTCAGCTTGTCAGCCGGCAGCAGATTTGCTTCAAAAAAAGTGATACCCGTTTGCGCAGCTATATGACTGGCTGTTGCTGAATTATCGCCTGTGAGCATATGTATGGTTATCCCTTGATCCCGAAGCCTGTCAAGTGTTGTTTTCGCCTCCGGTTTCAGGGTGTCTGCCAACGCCAGTCCGGCCAACAGTTTTTTATGGCCGCCATCTGCAAAGTAGATAATGGTGTCGTTGGGGTGCCTCTGTAGAAAGTGATCCAGGCTTTGGTCATTTAAGACGATGCCTTTGTCTTCCAAAAGCCGGGCATTTCCTACATAATAATTGATATCATTAACGGCCGCTTCCAGGCCTAAGCCAGGCAAAAAAGTAGCGTGCGTCAGGCCGTTTACGGTGTCCTTATGTGGAAGCAATGATGCAGCATAGTCGGCGACGGCATCTGCGAGTGGGTGCTGTGAACTGCGTTCTATGGCCAGTAATATATTTGCCAGTTGGTCATTATATTCCAGCCAGACGGCTTCCTGTACAACAGGCTTGCCGGTAGTAAGCGTGCCGGTTTTGTCTAATACAATGTCTGTTACGCCAGCTAAGGTCTGAAGATGTGCAGCATCCTTGATAAGTATGCCCATCGCGGCGCCTCTACCAATGCCTACCATGATGGCTGCAGGTGTTGCCAGTCCCAGTGCACATGGACAGGCAATAACAAGCACTGTGACAACAGCCACCACACCTCTGGAAATCTCTGCCGCACCTCCCAGCCACCACCAGGATAAAAAGGTAATGGCAGCGATGATTAAAACACCCAGAACAAAACGTGCAGCGATCTTATCCACGAGTTTCTGAATAGGCGCTTTACTACCCTGCGCATTTTTTACCATTTCGATGATAGAGGCCAATACCGTGTCGCTGCCTACTTGCGTAGCAGTCATTTCAAAAGACGTATGCTCGTTGAGTGTACCCGCATAGACGATTGCGTCTTTTTCTTTTTGTACAGCAACCGGTTCTCCCGTAATCATGCTTTCATTGATTAGGGGCATTCCGGAAAGGACATTGCCGTCAACCGCGATGGCTTCACCAGGCTTTACCAGTAGGTGGTCACCAATTTTAATGGCGTTGACAGACACTTGTTCGGCTCTGCCGTCTCTGATGACCGTAGCGGTCGTAGGCTGTGTACCCATTAGCTTTTTGATGTCTGCGGAAGTGCGGCTCTTGGCTTGCATTTCCAATAGCTTACCTAGCAGGATAAAGGTAATCACCACAGCCGCAGACTCAAAATACAGATGACCGGGCAGTCCTTTAGATGCCCAGAAATCAGGAAAGATAAATACTGTCAGGGAGTATAGATAAGCGACGCCGGTAGACAATGCCACTAAGGTGTCCATGCCTGCCTTTCCATGAATTAATTGTCGGTAGGCACTTGTAAAGAACCGGCCACCAAAAACAAATACGACAGGCGTCGCCAGTATCCACATAAGGAGTCCGGCGTAAGGGATATCCATGCCCCACATAGAAATGACCATAAGTGGCATGCTCAGTATTGCCGCCCACAGGGTGTGTATTTTTAACTTCTTGTACCTGTTCTGCTCTGATTTTTCGACCACTTCAGCGGCCTGTTCCTTTTCAATCACCAGATCATATCCAATGCTACGTATCACTGATTGCATGTCCTCTTCCCGGATAGCAGCCGGATCATAGTCAACGGTTGCTGTGGCATTGGCGTAATTGACGGCTACGGCAGAAACGCCTGCCTGACTGGAAAGCATCGATTGTACACTAGCGGCGCATGAGGCGCATGAAAGCCCCAGTACCGGAAAGGATCTATGTTGTAATTTTTCGCTTATGGGTTGAACGGTCTTCATAGTTTTATTGTGTTATGAAGACAAAGTTCCGACGAATTTCAAGGCCAGCTATTACAGCTTTATCTGTAAAAGTTATAGATTTTCAGGAGCAGCTACTTACGGCGATAGACTTTTTGTGCAATATTTTAAATATCTGTAAGAAACTTCCTTTTTTGATCTTTTACGCTTTTGAAATGGGAAGGGGTTAGACCGGTTACTTTTTTGAATTGCGCGCTGAGGTGGGCCGTGCTGCTATATCCGAGGTTAAAAGCGATCTGACTTAAACTAAGTTCGTCATAGACCAATAATTCTTTTACAAATTCTATCTTTTGAGCGATATAGTATTTTTCGATTGTCTGCCCTTCTGAAGCGGAAAAAAGCGCGCTCAGGTGGTTATAATCATAATGTAAGGCATTGGCTATAATTTGGGAAAGGTTTTGGCTGGGTTTCTCGCCATCGGATTTTCTGGCCAGTGTAATTACTTCTTTTTTGATCTGTTCTATCAGGCGCCCTTTCTGGGAGTCAATCAGTTCAAAGCCCAGTACCCGAAGTTGGTCAGCTAATTGTTCCCGCTTTTTTCTATCTTTTAGAGGGCTATCTCCATCAGATATCGTCAAGATGCCCAAATCGACCTGCACATCTTTTAGGCCCATCTTGTTAACCAGATCGGTGACAGCCTGGACGCAGCGTGGACAAACCATATTTTTGATATGCAGTATCATGTATGTTCAGATTTAACGCAATTTACATAGAATTTAATTGACTGCAAGTGTACTGGATATGGATTAACGCTCTGCTAACTGATCTTAATTTTTTTTTAATTTGCCAAGTTTATAAAAAGGTTGATATTTTTACTGCCAATGGAACAGCGGCAACTTCATGATATTTTGAGCAGATATTGGGGTTATGACAGCCTCAGGGGCATTCAGCAATCCGTCATTGAAGCCGTCTTGGAGAACAAGGATGTATTAGCGCTGATGCCGACAGGAGGCGGCAAATCCCTTTGCTTTCAGGTGCCGGCTATGATGCGCTCTGGTCTCTGTCTGGTTGTTTCGCCATTGATCGCGTTAATGCAAGACCAGGTGCAACATCTGCAACAAAGGGGTATTGCTGCAATTGCCCTTCACAGCGGCCTGAATGCCACAGATATCGCACGTATCTATGACGAGTTGGAAGGGGATAAATATCGCTTTTTATATGTATCGCCCGAGCGTCTGGACACAGTAAGCTTCCTGCAATGTATGAGCCGCCTCAAGGTGCAATTGCTTGTAATAGATGAGGCGCACTGTATTGCGGAATGGGGATATGATTTCAGGCCCGCTTACCTCAATATCGGGATGCTTCGGGAAGAGCTGAGAAATGTTCCTTGTCTGGCACTGACGGCTAGCGCCACGCCTCTTGTACAAAAGGACATTATCGACAAACTCCGGTTACAACAAGCTGAAGTCCTGATTCAGGGTTTTAGCAGACCTGGGCTTAGCTACCGGATCGAACTTTGTGTTAACGAAGCAGATAAACTGGAGAAGCTATACACATTGTTATCCCGCTGTAAAGAAGAGCGTGTTCTTATTTATGCGCGCAGCCGAAAAGCAGTAGAAGCGTTATCAGCTCAGCTGAATGCTGCCGGTTATTCCAGTACCTTCTATCACGCAGGCATAGCCGGTGAGCAACGCGAGCAAAGGCAAGAGGATTGGCTAGGAAACAAACTGCCCATTATGGTTTGCACCAGCGCCTTTGGTATGGGGGTTGATAAGCCCGATGTCAGGTGGGTAGTGCATTATGGACCAACCGATAATCTGGAGTCTTATTACCAGCAAGCCGGCCGGGCCGGCAGAGACGGGAACCCTTCAACAGCCCTGTTGTTATATACAGAAGGGGATCTTCAGATGTTGGAGAAATTATCCGGGCTCTTTTATCCCTCTTTTGAGACGATACAACATTTTTATCAAGACCTCGCTGACTACCTGCAGTTGCCGGTCGGGTTGGGAGAGGATCGTTTTTTTAGTTTCCGGACAAAGGATTTTGCGGAGCGTTTTCAATGGAATCCATTACAGGTGCATAGTATTCTAAAGGCTCTGGAGCAATCGGGCCTGATCACCTATCTGGAACAGGTATATCTGCCGTCTAAATTAAAGATAACTGCTTCCAGGTCCCAAATCGAGATCTATAGTGAAGGATTTCCTGAGGCCGGCGAGGTGCTGGATTTCCTGATGCGTCACTACGCGCATATTTTTATCGAATCGGTTACGATCAGAGAGCGCCAGATCGCCTGGGATTTATATCTGGATGAGGCACGTATCAGGCATATCCTTTATAACCTGCATCAGGACGGATATATACAGTATCTACCCGCGCGTAATCTACCTCAGGTCCATTTTTTAACGGCCCGGGCTCCGGCCGGATCACTGTTGTTTGATCATGAGCGATACCAGAGAAGAAAAAAATGGTTTGAATGGCGGCTCGATATGTTAATCCGGTATATACAACAAAAGGATAAATGCCGGGCCCAAA
This sequence comes from Arachidicoccus terrestris, assembly GCF_020042345.1. Lineage (NCBI taxonomy): Bacteria > Pseudomonadati > Bacteroidota > Chitinophagia > Chitinophagales > Chitinophagaceae > Arachidicoccus > Arachidicoccus terrestris. The sequence continues at coordinate 1,452,038 of NZ_CP083387.1, read as the reverse complement.
TGCTGGCGGCTTATTTTGGTCAGCAGCTTGCTGTGCCATGTGGCATTTGTGATAATTGTCAGGTTGAGAAGAGAGCCGATGTGTAAGCACGGTGAATGTTTTTTAGGACATCAGTTTTACCATCAATTCTTTTAGTAAATCGCTTTCAGAAGCCCCTCCGTTATTAATGCCAATACTCTTGAGATTATAAGCGTGGAGTAATAATAAGGTTTTATCAACTCCGGCATGTCCATATAGTCTGGCTGCCGCCATGTAGTCTTTGGCAAAAAAAGGATGTACTCCCAATGCAGAGGCTATAGCAGCTTCGCCATTACCCGCATAGAAGACCATGGAGGTCTTTGAAAAAAAATTGTAAAGCGTAGGCAAGATTACTTGTACCGGCGCTGCCTTCGGGTTTTTGTCAAAATATTGGATCATGCTGATCACCCGGGGCAGATCTTTGCCGGCAACTGCTCTTTGCAACTCAAAGACATTATAGTCTTTGCTGATACCGATATAAGTTTCTATTTCATCCTCCGTAATCGTTTTGTTATCTGTAAGGTTAACAGCCAGTTTGTTCAACTCATTTTCTATGCGGGACAGGTCATTTCCGATATGTTCTGCAAGAAGCATGACGGCTTTGGGTGTCGTCTGATAACCCAGCTGTTTTACCCGGTTGCCGATCCATTCGGGAAGCTTATTATCGTAGATTTTTTTGAAAGAGGCGATCTCCGCATTTTTTTTGATAGCCTTGCCAAATTTGGTCCGGGTGTCCAGCTTTTTATCTTTATAGCTGATGACCAGCACGGTTTCTGGCTGAGGCTTTTCGCAATAGGATTCCAGCTTGGCAATATCTTTCATGTATTGCGCCTCTTTCAGAATCACGACTTGCCTTTCGGCAAACATCGGGAACCTTTTGCAGGTATTGGCTACATCAGACCAGGAGGCATCCCGGCCATAAAAAATGGTCAGGTTGAATCCTGCCTCAGACTCCGTCAACAGGCGCTTTTCCGCATAGTTTACGATCTGATCAATATAATAGGGCTCGTCTCCCTCCAACCAATAGATGGGTTTGAAACTGCCTTTTTTCCAATCGCCGATAATTTTTTCAACAGACATGTCGCAAATGTAACAGATTATAACGTTTCCTTTGCAGGGATTTTAACGATTCCAGGCAACGCTGGATTTTTTTAGCGTTTATTTTTGCAGATTGAAGATTTCTATTACTTTTATAGGCGGATGAAAGCAGTTAGCAAAATAATGAGCCCGGTGATCCTGGTAAGTATCCTACTTATCGGCAGGGAGGTCGCTGCTCAACAGTTATCTTCATCGTTACAAATAGGACCCTATGATTCTATCCGGGTAGAATTAACTTTTACTGAAACCGGTATCCCGGTACCTACCAGTGAACTGGAACCTCTTTATCTGTTCGCACAGATGACGGCCAAATGGCGTAAATATTACCAGGCATGGGGACGGCTTAAAAATGCCGTTTATGTCACTTACCCTTATGCGAAGGCCGCCGGTTCTGTGATCAATCAGATCAACCAGGAATTAGTCGGGGTTACCAGTAAGCATAAACGGAAAAAGATTATCAAAAGTCACGAAAAGGAACTCAAAGAAAAATTCTCGAGCAAGTTACGTAACCTCTCTGTGTATCAAGGTAAAGTTCTTATGAAATTGATCAACCGGGAAACCGGTAACAGTTGTTACGAGATCATCGATGAATATAAGGGTGATTTCTCGGCAGTGGTCTATCAGGGGGTAGCCCGGATTTTCGGCTCCTCTTTGAAACAATCTTATGACGGAGCCCGCGATGACCGCTCTATAGAGATTTTAGCGCAGCAAGCCGCCTCTTACTATGGCTATTAATTTTTAAGGCAGCTTTTGGACAAAATGCGTTAACTTTGACTGTTTTTGAGCGTATCCGCAATAACAAATATTGATGAAAGTAGATATACTAGCCGTTGGCGTTCATCCAGATGATGTCGAATTAGGATGTGGCGGGGCGATTATAGCCTCCGTGAAGGAAGGGAAAAAAGTAGCGGTAATAGATCTTACCCGAGGAGAATTGGGGTCCAGGGGAACGCCCGAGACCAGAGAACAGGAAGCAGAAGCTGCGTCTAAGATTATGCAGCTCGCCGCCCGTGAAAATCTGGCAATGGCAGATGGTTTTTTTCAGATTACGCAAGAAAATACCCTGAAAGTAATAAGGGTTATCCGTAAATACCGACCTGAAGTACTGATTTGTAATGCACCTCATGACCGGCACCCCGATCATGGGCGTAGTTCTCAGCTGGTGAAGGAAGCCGCCTTTCTATCGGGCCTGATTCGTATAGAAACAGAAGAAAACGGAGAAAAGCAGGCTGCCTGGAGGCCCAAACATCTGTATCATTATATTCAGGATGATTATATTGAACCGGATTTTATATTTGACATTACAAACACATTCAATCAAAGACAGGAAGCGATCCTCAGCTATACCACGCAATTTAACGTTGTGGCCGGAGATGGAGTACAGACCTATATCTCAAAGCCGCAGTTTATCCAGGGGGTAGAAGCAAGAGCCAGATTATTTGGTAAAAGAATCGGGGCTGAGTTTGGGGAGGGGTATATTAAAACCCGTGCACTGGGCATCAGCAGCTTTGATCGTTTTACCCTCTAAACATTAACACCAACCTTAAACGGATCTTTTTTAAAATGGCAGTTCCTAAATTCCCTAAAAGCGGTAATTCTTTTCATGTAGAACTTAAAAACCGTATCAACGATTATTTTGCTACCACCAATCAGAGTGTGACAGGGGGTATGCGCATATACAGCAAGGCCGTTATTTTATATGCCGCCTTGATCTACTGCTATATTCAGACCGTGTTTTTTACACCGGAAAGCCTATGGCTGGATATATTACTTTGTATAGCTATTGGTGCTTTGATCTCCGGAGTGGGATTCAATGTGATGCATGATGGTGGTCACGGGAGTTTTAGTAAGTATCCAACGGTGAATAAAATAGCTGCTTATTCTGCAGAAATAGTTGGGGCGAGCCAGTTTATGTGGAATATGAAGCATAATATCATTCACCATGCCTTTACCAATATCGACGGAGTGGATGATGATATTGACGCCAAGCCGTTTTTGAGGATGGCATCTACGCAAAAAAAATACAAAATGCACAAGTTTCAGCATCTGTATTTTTGGATGTTTTATTCTATTTTACATATTTACTGGACCCTGCTTAGTGATTATAAAAAATATTTCACCGGTAAAATCGGTTCAATGCCGTTGAAAAAAATGAAGAGCACGGATCATATTCTTTTCTGGGGTTTTAAAGCGGTATATTATACCTTGTTTATTGTGGTTCCCATTATCCGGTTGGGATTTGAAAAATGGATTATCGGCTATCTGATCTTCTCATTAACCGCAGGTTTGATCTTGAGCGTTGTATTTCAGCTGGCACACACGGTAGAGGATACAGAGTTTCCCGTACCGGATATAGCTACCGGTAAACTGGCTGATGAATGGGCGGTACACCAGTTGAAGACTACGGCCAATTTTGCAACCAATAGCAAGATTATTTCCTGGTATGTAGGAGGGCTTAACTTTCAGGTAGAGCATCACCTGTTTCCTAAGATTTCCCATGTACACTATCCGGCCATTAATAAAATCGTCAAGCAGGCATGCAAAGAATATAATGTAACTTATATCGAGTATAAGCGTATGTATCAGGCCTTTATATCGCATGTTAGCTTCTTAAAACATATGGGGCAGATCGCGTGAAAAGGTGGCTGTTAAAAAAATAGAACCAGAGTTTTCCAGTTCAATAAATTAGCTATCTTTGTTGTTCACATAATATATAAAATCACATCATCATGGGAGATATTGGCTTTTCAGAAATTTTATTGATCGCAGTAGTTATCTTGGTGCTTTTCGGCAGCCGTAAGATTCCTGAGTTCATGCGTGGGTTAGGTAAAGGTGTCCGGGAATTTAACGATGCCAAAGACAGCGTTCGCAAGGAGCTGGAAGAAGGCATGAAGGAAAAAGATACACCTAAAACTGCTGCTAAATCGGTAGAAACAATTGAACCGGTAGAAACAGCTGTTACAGAAAAGTAGAACCAGTTTTCCGCTGAATAAGCGTGTTTGGATTTGTAGCTGCTGCCACTATTGTCATATTGGTCGCAGGAATGTTATTTTCATGGAAGCACTGCCTGATGGCGGAGCTATAAATAATTGCCGTTCTGTTTAGTTTTACCTCTATTGAAACTTATTTAGATGATTTACAGCACCATCGCACGAGTTGCGAGGCGGCTGTAAATCATTTTTTATTGCGCATAGCAGAGAAAACGCATCTCAATGCATTCTTGGAAGTATTTGAAGAAGAAGCCATTCAGCGGGCAAAAATGTTGGACCATCAGCGACGTGACGGGGCCCCGATGGGTAAACTACACGGCGTTATTGTTGGGCTCAAAGATGTTATCAGCTACCGGGGGCATGGCCTGACGGCCAGTTCTAATATGCTGAAAGGCTATGAGGCTGTTTATAATGCAACCGTGGTCGAGCGTCTATTGGAAGAAGGGGCCATTATCATTGGTCGCCAGAACTGTGATGAATTTGCCATGGGATCCAGCAATGAACATTCTGCTTACGGAGCTGTGCTCAACGATGCCGATAATAACAGGGTACCCGGTGGTTCTTCGGGAGGATCGGCTGTGTCTGTTCAGGCCGGCCTTTGTATGGTTAGCCTGGGAAGCGATACAGGCGGATCTGTTCGTCAACCGGCGGATTTTTGTGGTGTAATCGGCCTTAAACCTTCTTATGGCCGGATTTCCCGGTATGGACTGATCGCTTATGCATCTACTTTTGACCAGATCGGTATTTTTTCCACTAATATACCGGATGCCGCCAGAGTGCTGGAGGTTATCTCTGGGGCTGATGATATGGATAGTACGGTTAGCCAGTCGCCGGTAGAGGCTTACAGTCAGTTATTAAAGGCGGGGCGCCGTGAAGACAAAAGATATAAGCTGGCTTATTTTAAACAGGCGCTTGAGCATCCGGGCCTGGATCCGGAAATTAAAAACGCTGTTTCGGATCTGATAGATAAACTGAGAGCAGAAGGCCATACTGTTACTCCCATTGAATTTGAGCTTCTTGATTATGTTGTCCCAACCTATTATGTACTCACTACCGCAGAAGCATCTACGAATCTATCCCGATATGACGGAGTCAAATTTGGCCATCAAACAACTCAAAAAGTAGATGATTTAACAGAATTTTATAAAAAGAATAGGAGCGAAGGCTTTGGAAAGGAAGTGAAAAAAAGAATTATGTTAGGTACTTTTGTACTTAGTGCATTTTATTTTGATGCTTACTTTGCTAAAGCTCAGCAAATTAGACAATTACTATCTGAAAAGTCTAAAGAAATATTTAACAAATACGATGCGCTGATCTCCCCCAATGCTCCTTGTTCGGCTTTTAAATTAGGGGAAAAGCAGGGTGATGCCACCGAGATGTATCTGGCTGATATCTATACAGTTTTCGCCAATCTGGTCGGCATTCCCGGGATTTCGTTGCCACTTTTCCACACAAAGGATGGCATGCCTTTTGGTATACAGCTGATGTCAGATCAACTTAAAGAGTTATCTTTGCTAACTCTTTCGGATCAATTGATGCAATCAGAAGGCAAACATTAAGAACTTTAATATACATAATCCTCAATCAACAGGCTTCTTTGCATCCGGATTATCTTCAATTTTAGATAATACCGTTCAGGATTAATGCAGACGCGTTTTTTCTAAGTTAAACCCATTGCAACTAAAAACTGCATCTGGGATGGTTATGTAACGAAAAAAAAATGAATGAAGCGGAGTTTAGTTTCCCGGATTAAAGAGAATTTTTTGACCTTGACAGGTATAAAGTACTGTATCGGCCTTGTGTTGATGGGGGGCTTTGCTGTGTCAATAATGTCATTTAGCAGCTACAGCAGTGATTTATTGCCTGCTCCGGGTAAGGATACGAAATTAAAAGCAAAAGGCCCTAAAGGGTTCGTTAGCTTATTACCTAAGACCAAACCGGTTATTTTAGACCCTTCGACTGAAGGGGTCAAACCCGCAACAATTGATCTTTCTGATGTTAAGGTAGATTTGAACAGCAAGGTAGAAGATTTTGCGGATAGTTATATTCGTCGTGAATATACCGACCTGACCCGTATGAAATCCTCTGCCAAGTCCATGTTCGCCACCATGGACAGGATTCTGGAAGAAAATCATCTGCCTACACAGTTAAAATATCTGGCTGTCATTGAAAGTAGCCTGAAGGCACATCTTAGAATGCGTTCCGGTGCGTTAGGTTATTGGCAATTGATGCCCGATGAGGCGGTACGGTACGGATTGCTTAAGAATGGGCACGATTACCGTACGGATCTGGCCAGAAGTACGGAAGCTGCTTCCAAATTACTGACTTCTCTGCATAATCGTTATCATGACTGGTTGCTCACTATCGCCGCTTATAACGCAGGTGTTGGCGGAGTAAACAGGGCGATAAAAAAAGCAGGTGGTAGCAAAGATTTTTGGAAAGTGCAGTATTATCTGCCGAAGGAGACACGCAACCATGTCAAGAAGTTTATCAGTACGCATTATTTCTTTGAAGGTAGCGGCGGGATCACCACCATGAGCGCCAAAGAAACTAAAAAATTAAAAGAAGAACTGGCGGCTAATGAAGATGGCAATGAAGTAATTCAGTTAATCGGTAATACAAATGTTGTAAGAATTAAGGGCATTTATAAGAAGGATGCGATTTGTAAAGTATTGAATATTAAAGAATCAGAGTTTGATAAAATTAATCCAAACTTTGATAAGGCCCTTTCAGACGGACAGTTCTACGATTTACATTTACCCGATGGGAAAACAGACCAGTTCCTTAAAAAGAAGGATCAGATCCTACAGCAGTGTTTTAATGATCTGTTGGATGCAGATTCGCCAAGCAGTGAGAAGCTGCCGGCCGGCAGAACAGCTATCGATCGTTCTTAACTCAAAGTAATGAACAGATATTTTTTGAAATTAGAAAGTTAAACCGAGTGGGCCACTAAATCAATAGCGGCCCACTCGGTTTTTTATAGTAATTGGAATGCTTTTAATCGATGTAAAAGGGTAAGTTCAATTTACCCATGATCTTGTTGAAGTTTCTCTCGAAAAAGTTCTTTGGCCGGATGGCAACGGGTGTAGGAATGGAGGCATTGCCTGACATTGAATCCTGCGGAGGGTCGATAGGAGCTTTTTCCACGACCACAATACTATCATAATAATGAATTCCCTTGACCGATCTGGTGAAGTCAGTTACTTTTAACCGGCTACTTTGGCTATGAAAAGCGTTCATGAAATCGATCCAGTTTTTACTATATTCGATAAAGGAATTCTTTCTCTTGTAACCGCCTCCGTATATGGGCCAATAAGATGTATGCAGATCTTCGCATAAATACACACCGTCAGATTTTACATGGGAAAAGATCTCTTCAAAAGAAACAATCTGTTGTTTCATTGTATGCCCACCATCATCAATAAAGATGTCAATTGGGGGGAGTTCAGCTATTACCTTTTTTAAAAACTGACGGTCTGACTGACTGCCAATGAGTATGGTCGTTTGTTCATCCGCGAAACTTTTACAGTTGGGGTCTATATCGATCGCGTAGAGTTTTGCCTTAGGGCCGAAATAGTCCTGCCACATCTTAAGGCTTCCACCCTGATATACACCGATTTCCAGTACAACGACTTCTTTACCTCTGTATTTTGAAAAGTGCCGGTCGTAGATATCAAAATAATGGTGCCATTTATGGATAAGTCTACCTGTATTATTTTCAAAATATTTCTGAATATCATTCATATAGAGTATTCATTAAAGTTTTTCTGTGTAAAGTCTAAACGCAAATTTACGGCCAAATTACCGCTTATGAGCGATGAATTATATGAATGGGCGTCCCGTCATCTTATCAGAACAATAATTCTATTTCACTGCCTGAATCTGAACCAATCTCTGGTAAATGCCTTCAGGGATGGCCATCAATGTTTCATGATTACCCCGCTCTGCGATCTGCCCGCCTTGCAATACGATGATTTCATCGGCATTGCGGATGGTGCTGAGCCGATGTGCAATTACCAGTGAAGTTCGGTTGCTCATCATTTTATTAATAGCATCCTGCACCAGTCTTTCACTTTCAGTGTCCAGTGAGGAAGTGGCTTCATCCAGAATCAAAATCGGCGGATTTTTGACAACGGCCCGGGCAATGGTCAGCCGCTGTTTTTCTCCCCCACTGAGCTTGCCGCCTCTATCGCCTACATTGGCCTCAAAGCCACCTTCTTTTTTCTCAATAAACTGATAGGCATTGGCAATTTTGGCAGCCTGTTCAATTTCCTCTTCGGTTGCACTATTTTTCCCGAGTGCAATATTGCCGGCAATGCTGTCATTGAATAGGATCGGCTCCTGGGTAACAATGCTAATATGGCTTCTGAGAGAACTTAATGAATAATCCTTGATGTTGACCCCATCGATCAAAAGTTCGCCCGAAGTTACGTCATGGAAGCGTGGAACCAGGTCCGCGAGGGTGCTTTTCCCAGCACCGCTACTCCCCACTAAAGCAACTGTCTTACCTTTGGGGATGGTCAGGTTGATATTTTTAAGGATTGGATTACCCTGTCCATAGCTGAAGCTGACATTTCGAAACTCGATCTGATGGTTAAATGCCAATTCTTGCTGGCCATTATCTTCAATGACCACTGGTGTATTGAGTAGCTGCTCTATCCGGTCCAATGCCGCGCCGCCTCTTTGCATATTAAAAAAAGCGGTGGATAATGTCTTGGCAGGATTGATGATGATGGCGAACATGGCGATATAGCTTAATAAATCGCCCCCCGACAAAGTTTTATATCGGATAGCCAATAAGCCACCAAAAAAAAGAATGGCTGCCAGCACGATCACACCTAGAATTTCAGTCATCGGCGAGGCGAGGTCCCTTCTTCTGGCCATTTTATTACGTACCACAAACATGTAATCATTTACGGCTTCAAATTTTTGTCCCAGTAACTTTTCCGCTAAAAATGCCTTGACTACCCGCATACCGGAGAGGGTTTCGTCTATTATAGATAATGCAAGGCTCATCTGTTCGGACATTACCTTAGATTGCTTTTTAAGTAACCGACTTACTCTGCCGATTAAAAATGCTGTCAGCGGCAGCAATATAAATAAACCGATGGAAAGCAAGGGGCTAATGATAATCATCGCAATCAAATATCCGATAATGGTCAGCGGATTTTTGATCAGGCCTTCCAAGGTGCTGACCACAGAAGCGTCTACCTCGCCTACATCATTGGTCATCCGGGAAAGAATGTCGCCTTTTTTTTGTTCTGTAAAAAAGCCGATGGGCAGTACCAGTGTTTTTTGGTAAAGATCACTACGCAAATGCCGGATAATGGAACTCCTGATCGGGGCCGACATAATATTAGAGCCGTAAATGCAAATATTCTTTAAAAAAGTCAGGATAATAATCAGTACGCAGACTGCTCCCAAAGTATAGACTTTGCCATGGTCTATCATCATTTCATTTAAAATATCGGATACATTTTGACCAACTGCTTTGGATTTGATAAGGCCAGCTGTCCCGTCACTACCATCAGAAACGATCAGGGAAATAAACGGGGCTAGCATACCCAATGAAAAAACACCAAAGACTGTTCCCAGTATAGTTAATACACCGTAGACAGTCAGTTTTGCTTTATAATAGCCCAGATATCTGAATATTCTTTTAAATTTCTTCATTGTTTCTCAGTGGTAGAGTGCAAAAGTAACTATTTTTACAGCCAATAAACTTGTAAAGATTATGCAAGAGGGGAAAAGACAAAAACAGGTGGCCAGTGTCATTAAAGAGGAGATGAATGCCATTTTCAGGCATCTGGATCTCAATATGATAGGAGGCGGTATGGTCTCTATTGCGGATGTGAAGGTTACACCCGATCTATTGGAAGCCAGGATTTATCTCAGCTTTTTCCAGGTTGCTGATAGTCAAGCTGCATTATTACGTATTGAACAAAAGGCCTGGGAGATCAAAAAAGAGCTTTCTCATAAATTGGGTAAACAATTAAGAAGAATTCCGGTTATTCATTATTACTTAGATGATACCCTGGATCAAGTCTTTCATATTGAAGAGCTTTTGGCACAGATTAACCGTAATTCCGATAAAAATAACGATTAAATATAATATTTGAGGCACCCGGGCGTTTTTTAAGAAACTGGTACCATGATGGCCTACATAACCTCCTGAGCGCATGAATTTTCTTTTCGCCTGGCGATATTTTAAGTCTAAGAAATCCACCAACGCGATCAACATTATCAGTTGGATCAGCGTGATTGCTATTGCTGTCGGCGCTGCAGCCCTTATTATTGTTTTAAGTGTATTCAATGGTTTCCAGGGACTGGTAAAATCCATGTATGGCGATTTTTATCCCGATCTGCGTGTAATGGCCAGAACGGGTAAATACATGAGGCTGGATTCCGTCCAGCTACAAAAGCTGCATAAGATCCGGGAGATTAAAGACTTTAGCCTTGTGATAGGTGAGAAGGCTTTACTGGATAATGATGGTGCGTATCAGGCGACCGTCATGTTAAAAGGAGTGGATAGCAATTATGAGCATGTCGTAAATATTGCGGGGCATATCGAGGAGAACGGACATTATGGCCTGGGAGTGGAGCGGGCGCCCCAAATGGTGTTAGGCGGCGGTATTGCCAGTAGTATCGGCGCGGATGCGAATTCAACAGTTCCCCTGATCGTCTATCTTCCGAACCGAAACAGCACCGATAAAACGAGTGTACAGGCCGCCTTGAATTCTTATGAGATCAAGGAGGTGGGTATTTTCAGGATTCAGGAAGGTTTTGATAATAAATATGCCTTTACTAACCTGGACTTTTTGCGTTATATGGTCGAATTACCTGCTGACTATTATACGGAGATTGCCATTGCTGTAAAACCGGAAACAGACCTGTTTAGGGTACAAAAGAAGATTCAACAACAATTAGGCAACCTGTATAAGGTTGAAACGCGCTTCCAGCAAAATCAGAGCTTATTTACGGTTATGCAAATGGAAAAATGGATCATCTATATTATCTTATCGATTATCCTGGTGATTGCTGCTTTTAATATGGTCGGTGCACTCACCATGTTGGTGCTGGAGAAAAGAAAGGATATTGCCATTCTGGAGGCGCTGGGTGCACGAAAGAGTGTGATACAGAAAATTTTCCTGACAGAAGGCTTTCTATTAGGTGGACTTGGCGGGCTAATGGGGATGTTTATTGCATTTGTTATCTGTCTTTTGCAGGATAAGTTACATTTACTGAAATTGGAAGGCGGTACTTTTGTGGTAGATTACTACCCCGTAAAAATGCATGTCTTGGATTTCCTTTTGGTAGGCGCGACCGTTTTCATCGTAGCCTTACTAGCTGCCTGGGTTCCAGCCAGAAAGGCGGCTACCAAACACTTCTCTTTAAAAAGCTAAGCCCGATTATTGAAACAAGTCATCCATTGCGGATAACATTTTGAATAAATCCAATGGAATGAATATCCGCCTGTTTTTGTTTCATGCCTCCAATAAATTTATCCGTTCGTTTGATGTTATAATTGGCGGAATGTGGCATAGAATCATGAGATTCCGCCAATTATAATACCTGTATTTGGCAGGTGATATACAATCATGGGATTCCGCCAAATTAATAATTTACCCAGCTGATTAAATAAAGGAGGAAATTTTACTTCGGTACACAGGAGTGATATCAGGGGCTTTAAACCGGAATGTAAAACAGAGCTCTTATCAATTGATCAAATTCTTTCCTATCAAAAGATATCTTCCAACTCCCTCAAATGCCGGACCTCATAAGTGGCCACGTGTGCTGTCGTATCTTCGATATGATTGGTAAAGACAGAATCAATTCCGAAGTTCGCAGCCCCTTGTATGTCCGCTACCAGATTGTCCCCGATCATGATGCTTTTATCAGGTTGAGCGCCAGTAGCCTCCATGGCATATTCAAAAATACCTGCATGAGGTTTTAGGCATCCGCTGATCTCAGATGTGACCATGACTTCAAAATAGTCTTGAAGACCCGCATGGACCAACTTCTGCTCCTGTATCCGGTTAAAGCCGTTTGTGATTAAGTGCAGCTGGTAATTTTTGTTTTTCAGATAGTCCAGAATTTCAAAAGTATAGGGAAAGACTTTTTTTCGTATCGGTAACCGGTCCAGAAAATCCTGGCTCAGACTTCTGGCCAGCGGTTCATCGGCAATTTTAAAATCCAGCAGGGTCAGGAACATTCTTTTCCACTTTAGTTCCCTTTGAATAATCAGCCCTTTGGTATAACGGTCCCAGAGTCGCTTATTATGATACGTATACCTCTCGTAAAAGTTTTCATAGGGCTCAATGCCACTAAGGGCTAATTCATGATACAGATAACTCTCCCTGAGGGCATCTTTTGCATTGGCCTCAAAATCCCAGATGGTATGGTCTAAATCGAAAAAAAGATGTTGGTACGTCTTCATGCAGGCAAATTTAATACGAAAAAGGTGCGCAGAAAAACCGCGCACCTTGTAAATATCAAAAAAATCAGTTTTAAAAGTTAAAACTTCTTCTGGCCATGTTCCATCTTAGCCCAAACATGAACATTTTAATGTGATTTTTAGGGATTGTTTCAATATCATGTCTGCGGTACGTGAAATTCGCATCAAAATACAGATTTTGCAGGATTTCATAGGATGCGGTCAATGAGCCTAAAAGGCCGTTTACCCGAACACCGTCACCCGGGAAATAGCCATCTTCAGCGAGGCGGTGGTCGTTATAGTTTCTGAATAAATCGCCACCGTTATTGGGTTGATCAATTGTTGTAACATAAGCCGCTGCTGTATCCAGGCCCTTTCTGTAGGTCATAGCCATCAGTTCGATGTTCAGACGGGGGATCGGCTGGTAATTGGCGATGGCCACAAGTTCTTTGAAGTTGGCGCCCAATGGATGGGCGAGCGGTTGGTTATAATGCAGGAAATTGTTTTGTGCCCACTTATCCATATAGGTAAAAGGACGGACAAGATTGCCTTCCAGTTGCAGATCCAGATTCTTAATTGTAAAGGCGTCAACATATTTTCCGCCCAGTTGGAAGCCAAACTTATTGACCCAGTTGCCATCTCCGAATTTAAACGCTTTATCAATATGGAACTCATTGATCAGCCATTGGCCGTAGACTTCAAACTGCTTGGCAAAATTAGCCTTAAAATCAAGCCCGATGCTGGATTTTGCACTGTTACCTGTATTTTGGGACATGGAACGGTTGAATATCGCCGGGTTGATGTAGCTAACCTGTAAACCGCCATTGATTTTGGAATTGTACATGGTATTCTCATACAGCCCTACTTTTAACCAGTCTGTTGCCTGCCAGGTCAGATAATGGAACATCATATAATTCCTGGGGCGCGTTGAATCCGAATTCGGGATAAAAGAAGCAATGGTTTGTGCGCCGACAGCGGTATACTTGATATTGCCGGCCTGCACACCAAATTTCAGGAAATAAAATGGAGCACTATTGTCACTTAAAAACAGGCTGCGATAGCCATCACCGATAAAGAAGCGGTCATAACCTAATTGAAAATCAATGTTTTTGCCAGCATGGAAAGTAATGCCCCCGCGGACATCGAAATAATCATAGCCATTTTTATTGTAATGCTTATAATAACCTTTGCCCGGCAATGAATAATGAGCAGCTGTATATTGCCTTACATAGAGCGGATCCCTTTCCTGATTTTCTGAAAAATACAGATAGTAACCCAGCCGCTGGTCTACCTGACCCCGAACACGGATACCCCTGGAATTTACAAATAGGCTGGTTCCATCGCTGGAATGGCCGAATTGCAAATTGAGTAGTGGATCTACAATAATGCTGTATTCCGGTTTAGCCACGGCATATAAATGGGCAGGGGTTTTGAAGAAGGTATTGAAAATGGGTTTTTTGACACCAAAGGAATCAGTATAGTAGTGCGTCCAGTCCTGGTTATTCATCAGGAGGCTCCTAAGGTTATAGCGGTCTACATCAGTAAGAACGCCTTGTAAGGCACCGGCCTTCTCCAAAGAGTCAATTAATTCCATCCGTTCCGTAATGCGCTTACGGTCTGCAGGCTTGACCGTCGTGAACTGCATGACAGAATCACCTCTTAATTTGATGTCCAGTCGTTTGATTAACAGATTTTGTTTGTCACTTAACTCGATGTTATCGGTTTGCGCCTTAACTTTAAGCGCGGTAAAGGCGAGACAGGTTCCCAGCAAAAGTGCGTACCTTATTTTCATATAAAATTTTTATGCTATATTAATGAGTGACTATTTAATAAAAAATGCCCGAATTGTAAGCGAAGGTAAGACATTTATCAGTGATGTACTCATTCGTAATCAACGAATTGAAAAAATAGCTCCATCGTTGCAGGTTAATTTTAATGTTCAGGAAATAGATGCAACCGGTCTATATCTCCTGCCAGGTGTCATCGATGATCAAGTCCATTTCCGCGAGCCGGGACTGACACATAAAGCCGAAATCTACACAGAAGCCAAGGCCGCGGTGGCCGGAGGGGTGACCAGTTTTATGGAAATGCCAAATACCGTGCCACCTGCCTTTACCCTGGACTTGCTGGAGAAAAAATACGAGCGGGCGAAGCAGGTGTCTCTGGCTAATTATTCTTTTTACCTGGGGACTTCTAATGATAATCTGGAGGAAATCAAGAAGCTGAATGACCGAAAAAATGAAATTTGCGGTCTAAAAATATTCATGGGTTCTTCCACCGGCAACCTGCTGGTTAATGACCCGATTGTACTGGACAATGTATTCGGCACCAGTGAAGTGCTTATTGCGACTCACTGTGAAGAGGAAAGTATTATCCGGGCGAACTACGAAAAGCTAAAAGCTGAAAAAGGGGTTTTAGGACCTGCTGATCACCCGATAATCCGCAATGCGGAAAACTGTTTTGAAAGTAGTTATAAGGCTATTCAGCTGGCACAGAAACATAATAGCCGGCTTCATATATTGCATATCACCACAGAAAAAGAGCTGCAACTGTTCTCCAATATGCTGCCTCTGGAAGAAAAGCGCATTACTTGCGAAGTCTGTGTCCACCATCTGACATTTACCGCAGCGGACTATGCTGCTAAAGGATACCTGATTAAATGCAATCCTGCAATTAAGGATGGATTTAATCGTGATGCACTGTGGAGGGCGCTGTTAGATGATCGCCTGGATGTGATTGCAACGGACCATGCGCCGCATCAGTTAAATGAGAAAGGCTATATCCGTAATACTTCAGGAGAACTGGAGCCTTCTGCTATGGCAACCTATGAAAATGCGCACGCCGGTCTGCCGCTCGTGCAACACAGTCTGCCATTAATGCTCCGCTTTGTAAAGGAAGGCAGGCTTACCATTGAAAAGGTCGTTGAAAAAATGAGCCATGCCGTGGCTCGCTGTTTTCAGATCCGGGACAGAGGGTACGTAAAAGAAGGGTACTATGCTGATTTGGTGTTAGTGAATATGGACCAACCAGTAAGGATAACCCCGGATAGTCTCTATAGCAAATGCGGTTGGTCGCCGTTTGAAGAGGAGCATATGCCCGTAACCATCGAAAAAACTTTTGTAAACGGTCATTTAGTTTATGGAAATCAGGGCTTTGATGAATCTATAAAGGGAGAAAGGCTTTCTTTTAACCGGTAACCAGGTAATGATCGCCTGATTTGTTATTAGGGTGGGCGTTTAAATCGCCTTTTTCCTGTGCTTCAATAGGTAATCTATTTTCTTGACAGTAGGGTATCTGCTTGTTATCAGATATAATGATGATTGCCGACTGTCTATTCATTAAAAAGCGAGCAGGCATGCATGTAGATGACAAGACCTTATACGATCTGGGAATTATCAGCCGATACGAACAACAATCGCTATTTCATTATCTGGACTTTACTACTACTTCTGGGGGTAAAGACTGGCTCCGTTTTTTCATCAAGGAACCGATGAGCGATATTGAACAGATTCGGGACCGGCAGGCACTGCTCAATCATATGAGGGATAAAGTATTGCCGCCGACTGTCTCTAATGGGACGATGATGGTGATGGATAAATTTTATTATTCTCCCATGACGAATATTCCGAACTCATCATCCATGGTGGATGTTACCTTTTTTAAATGGCTGAGCCGGCCAGATTACGTATTACTGCGTTATAGTATGGGACATCTGGCCCGTTTTGTTTATGGCATGAAAAAGGTGCATGAGATATATGCCCCTGACTGCCCTTCCAGAGAGCTCTCAGAGATAATGGATAAAACCGGAGAGATTCTTGAAAAACCCTTTTTTAAACAAATGGGTAAATTGGGAGCCAGGATAGAAAAGGGAGGAAAGTTGACAGCCAGAGAGGTGATCAAATATGGTCATTCCCTTTACCAATACACGGAAAAGACTGGCATGAAGGCCTTGGAAGAGTCTTTTTTAAAAATAGATGCCTGGGCCAGTATGGCCAAGGCCGTTAAGGAACACAAATTGGCTTTCCCTGAAATCCTGGAATGCGATGCGCCGGTTATGGAGGCAAAAGGGCTTTATCATCCTTTACTGGATGCTCCCGTTGCGTATGATCTGCAGTTAGATCAGGGAAAGAATTTTCTGTTTCTGACCGGTGCCAATATGGCCGGTAAAAGTACTTTTATCCGGGCAGTTGGGATCGGGCTCTATCTGGCAGCGTTGGGAATGGGCGTGCCGGCCGTCTCTATGCGGGTCAGTACTTTTGATGGCCTGCTCAGTAATATTGAAGTGACAGATAACACGTTAAACGGCGAAAGTTACTTTTTTAATGAAGTACAAAGGGTAAAAACGATAGTCGAAAAAATAAAGCAAGGTTCTAAGTGGCTGATACTCATTGATGAGTTGTTTAAGGGGACCAATATTGTCGATGCTATGAAATGTTCCACCACTGTTGTGGAAGGGTTACGCAAAGTGGATCATTCTATATTTATATTGTCTACCCATTTGTATGAGATCGGAGAGCCACTCCGTAAGTATCCCAATATTCAGTTTCGCTATTTTGAAACGGAGGTTATAGAAGATAACCTGATTTTCAGTTACCAGCTACGAGATGGGATCAGCAACGACCGGTTGGGTTATCTGATCCTTCAAAGAGAAAAAGTGACGGATTTATTGAATAATCTTTAAAAATACCCAGATTTTACATGAACGGTATAAAAAAAATAGTCAAAATGTTTTGCTAAAATGAAAACAATATTATATTTGTAAAGGTTAAATTAGATAACAGTTAATTGCTCAACAAAAAACTTGAATTTTGGATTACGATTACAACGACCGGAAACAGGCAAGTGTTTACAGCAGAAGACTTAAAGCAGGAAAGCGAAGAACGTACTTTTTCGATGTCCGGGAAACCAGAGGGAATGATTTTTTTCTGACGATTACCGAAAGTCGTAAAAGATTTAACGAAGATGGCTATGACAGGCACAAAATCTTTCTTTATAAAGAAGATTTTAACAAATTTCTGAAAGCTCTTGGAGAAGCGGTAGATCATGTAAAGACAGAACTGATGCCTGATTATGACTTTGATAGCTTTAGCCATGAAGGCGAGGAGCAAGATGAAGCGCACATCCGCCCTGCCTCCGCGACAGCTGCCGGCTCTTATAAGAACGATAATCAAAATAATTACAGTGAGCAAAGTGCTACCAGTGTGACCGAAACCGCACCGGCCCTTAAGCCGGCGTCCGGAATCCAGACTGAGCCGGATGCTTCCGCGATAGAGACTGAAGTTATTCATTCCCAGTCATCTGATACAGAGGTAGTTACAAATTCGGGTGAGGATGTTGTCAATGCTACGGAGACTTCAGATAAGCTGGCTTCAGAAGAGGTGGAAAAATGGTAGTTGCAGGAGAGGCGTAAAAGCTTCTTCCTTCTATATAATTCTTTAAAAAAAGCAGTGTATTCACACTGCTTTTTTATTACCTTTGCAGCCCTTGACCAGATAGCCATGTTTATGGTAGTCTGGTAATCAGGTAAAATAAAAACAATTTGGAATTACGGACGGGTTGTTATACCTTTGCCGTCCGATAAAAAATACAGTTATGGCAAGAGTATGTCAGGTTACAGGAAAAAAACCAATGGTGGGAAACAATGTTTCACACTCTAACATTAAATCCAAGCGTCGTTTCTTACCGAATTTACAGACGAAACGTTTCTTTTATGCTGAGGAAGATCGCTGGATTACATTGAAAGTGTCTGCCGATGCAATCCGTACCATTAATAAAAATGGCCTGAATGCAGTCGTTAAACAATTAAGAGCAGACGGCGTAAAAATCTAATCAAAAGTCGACAACAATTAAAGCATTATAGCAATGGCAAAGAAAGGAAACAGGGTTCAGGTAATTTTGGAATGCACAGAACACAAAGCAAGTGGACTTCCAGGAACCAGCCGTTACATTACACAGAAAAATAAGAAAAATACTGCTGAGCGTTTAGAGCTGAAGAAGTATAATCCTATTTTGAAAAAAGTAACTGTACACAAAGAAATTAAATAATCACCCCGGTTTTTACCGGCAGGACCATCTTATAAATAACGAATCATGGCAAAAGCAGCTAAAACCGCGATTAAAACTAAAGACCAGAAAGCAGCAGCAGATGCTAAGAACTGGACTAAAGTGATTAAAACTGTACGCAGCCCAAAAACAGGTGCTTACACTTTTAAAGAAGCAATCATACACAAAGACAATATCAAAGAATTTCTGGCAAAATAATCTGACCTTCAGAAAAGCTCAGGTCTGATTTGCTAAAAGGAAAACTGAAGGGGGCGTATAGGTTATGATTTTGCATCATCCTTCCTGCTTTTCCGATCAGATATCACCGGGATGAGTAAATATAACTCACCAGAAGTATTCCGAAGATAAAGTCCATAAACGTATTTTAACCGTATCGAATCTCGCAATTCATCTCTTGAAAATGCAGGGTTCGATACGGTTTTTTATATCGGATACGCCTCGGTGTTGATGCACAAAAACATAGATAATGACAAGAAGGGCAGCAGGATTTGACCCGGCTGCCCTTCTTGTCGTTAATTTATACCTGTTTCAGCACCTAAACCAGATCATCCGTATCGAAACGCTCTACTCCTTGTATGCCATCGAGTAGCTTCAGGTGTTCCACCAGCGTATCAAGCTCTTCTTTATCATGTACGAAGATTTTCAGCCGACCGTTGAATAAGCCTTCTTTCGATTCAATACTTAAGGCGGAGATATTAATTTTTAATTCGCCGCTAATGACATTGGTGATCTTATTGATGACACCCACATCGTCCACACCAATGATTTCAATGCCGGTAAGAAAGGATATTTCCTTGTTCTTAGCCCATTTGGTCTTGACAATCCGGTGACCCTGATTAGCCATCAACTGTGCCGCATTGGGGCAGTTGGTCCTGTGAATGATCAGTCCCTTACCCACGCTGACGAAGCCAAACACATCGTCTCCCGGAATGGGGTGGCAACAGTTGGCCAGCGTATACATGATCTTATCACTGGTCTCTCCAAATATGATTAATTCAGAATCCTTTTTGGATAAGGTTTTTGCGCTGTCTGGATTATATACGGGTTTTTCAGTTTTAACCTCTAGTTTAGGCGGTTCAAGTTTATCGCCGTTAACAGAGAAAGTCTTGAGTTCTTTCAGGTCAATTTTCTTAATGGCGATGCCGTAATAAAGATCCAGGTGAGAACTGAGCCCATAAAAGCTCACCAGTTCATCTACATTGTAAGTGGACACCGGTACCCCCATGTTTTCCAGTTTCCTTTTGAGGGTATATTTGCCATCCTCGCCGATGGTTCTCTTCTCTTCTTTTAAAGCATCCTTTATTCTATTTTTGGCCTTGGCTGTCACCACCAGACTGAGCCAGTCTTCACTGGGTTTTTGTTTATTACTGGTAATAATCTCTACCTGATCGCCGCTACGCAGAATATGACTGATCGGCACCAGTTTATGGTTAACCTTCGCTCCAATGCATTTTTGTCCGACAGCAGAGTGGATACTAAAGGCAAAATCAAGTGCCGTTGATCCTTTGGGAAGCATCTTGACATCCCCCTTCGGCGTGTAGGCGTATATTTCCTCGGCCAGGAAACTGGTTTTAAAGTCTTCCAGAAAGTCGATACTATCTGTCCCCTGGGAACTGATCATCTCTCTGATCTGGCCAAACCATTTATCAAACCGGTCTTCCGTACTGGTACCCTCCTTGTATTTCCAGTGTGCTGCCAGGCCTTTTTCTGCGATCTCATTCATACGTTTAGTCCGGATCTGGACTTCAACCCATTTCCCTTTTGGCCCCATTACAGTTGTGTGCAGCGCTTCATAACCGTTGCTTTTAGGGTTACTCAGCCAGTCCCGTAGTCTTTCCGGGGCAGGTGCGTAGGCATCTGTCACAATGGAATAGACTTTCCAGCACTCCTCCTTCTCTTTTTCCGGCTCCGAGTCCAGTATAACCCTGATGGCAAATAAGTCATAGACTTCTTCAAAGACGACTCCTTTCTTTTTCATCTTATTCCAGATGGAATGGATACTCTTTGGACGCCCATAGATCTCGAATTTAAAACCAGCGGAAACCAGTTTATCCTTAATGGGTTTGATAAATTCATTGATAAATCTTGTCCGCTCTCTTCTTGTTTCTGCCAGCTTACGGGCAATCTCCTTATACTTGTCCTTTTCCAGATACTTCATGGAGAGGTCTTCCAGCTCAGTCTTAATATTATAAAGGCCCATTCTGTGCGCCAGTGGTGCATACACCCAAACAGTCTCGCTGGCAATTTTAAGCTGCTTTTCCTGTTTCATCCAATCCAGCGTACGCATATTATGCAGCCGGTCCGCAAGTTTAATCAGAATCACTCTTGGGTCATCGGTCAGCGTGAGTAAGATTTTTTTAAAGTTCTCTGTCTGTTGCGTTGTAGACGCGTCTACTACAGTAGATATTTTTGTCAGCCCATCTACAATGCGGGCGATCTCATTCCCAAATTCGCGGGTAATATCCTCAATTGTAATATCTGTATCTTCTACCGTATCATGCAACAGAGCGCAGATAGTACTGCGAACACCCAGCCCAATCTCTTCAACACAGATCATGGCTACCGCAATGGGGTGGAAGATGTAGGGCTCGCCGCTTTTTCGCCGCATGGTTTTATGTGCTTCTGCAGCCATATAAAAAGCCTGGCGGACGATTTCCTTGTCACCTTTCTTAAATTTAGGTCTCAGCGTCCGCAGTAAGGCACGGTATCTGCGCAGAATTTCTCTCTTTTCCTGCTCCTCATTCAGGCTATACCTGACCAATTCTTTTTCAGTTGTTGTTTGTTTCAATTCGCGTCAAAGTCTTTTATAAAGACGAATTTACGCATTTGTGTACAGTACCGGAAAAATAATTTCCGGATTGGCATCCCTCAGATCAGGTGGCTATGGATGACGTTGTTTTCTTTCCTGTATAAAGTGATTACCTCTGGCCAGAATACGGAGTCCACGACGTTTCAGGGAAATTGAAGGCGTGGTTTTAATAAACTCACCCTGGCTGATCTGATAGGCGGACAGGATATCTTTATACGTTAATAATCCTATGTATTTTCCTTTGCTATTCTTAACAGGAATAGCTTCTTTATCCTTTTTTAGTAAAAGTTTTAAGGCGGTCAGAAGGTTATCTGAATCTTGGATAAATACTTCATTTTTTTCAGTGATCAGGCTGCCGACTTCCTGGTTGTCTGAATGGTTGCCAAAAAGATCCATTACACTGAGATAGCCAATAAATTCTCCGTCTTCGGATCTGACCATAAAATAATTGAGGTGTTGGTTATCCCGCAGGATCAGGTCTTTGACGGTATTGATCTTGTCGGAGGCATGCACGACCATTGTATTAGATTTGGTTACCTGGGCGACCAGGATTTTTTCCAGAATATCCGGTTCGTAGGATTCGGGGATTTTGACACCTTTTCGGGCGATTTTTTCCGTCATGATGGTGTACTTCATAAAAAAGAAAGATACGAAATAAGCGGCAGAGCAGGCTGCTAGTAAGGGGAGCAGGGCATTGGACTGCCCCGTACTTTCGATTGCAAATATGATAGAAGTTAACAACGCTCTGGATGCGCCGGCAAATAGCGCTGACATGCCGATGAGTGCTGCCAGCGGCAGGTTGATGCCGCTATTGGGGAAGTAATAGCTGATCGCCATTCCAAACAGGAGTCCGGCGGCACCGCCAATGGTGAGTAAGGGGGCTAGTGTACCTCCGGATGTACCGCTTCCCAGTGCAATGGTCCAGGAGAGAAATTTTAGAATCGATAGCGATAATAATAAGGTGATCGGCAGGCTACCGGTTAGAATGTCCGTAATATTGAAATAGCCTACGCCCAGTGTCCGCGGCGCGAAATATCCGATGACACCTGCTATCAGACCACCGATAGCGGGGTACCAAAACCAGCTAATGGGTATCTTGGCAAAAAGATCCTCGATCCAGAAAACGGATTTGGTTGCCAAAATAGACACGAACCCTAAAATGACACCCATGATGCTGTACCATAAAAGAGCGGTATTACCCGGCATGGACACCAGGCTTTCCATGGGGAATACCGGTCCCTGACCAAAAAACAGATGATGCCCCGCGGCACCGGTTATACAGGCCAGCGCTACCGGAATGATAGACCTGGGAGAAAATTCAAATAAGAGTAATTCAATCGCCAGAAAAATAGAAGAAACAGGACTGCCAAATATCGTTGCCATACCAGCGGCGGCACCGGCTGCGAGCAGGATTTTACGTTCATTGTTGGATATCTTTAATATCTGGCCAAGGGTAGAGCCCAAAGCGCCCCCCGTGGCAATAATCGGGCCCTCTGCACCGAACGGGCCGCCTGTACCGATCGCTATTGCGGAAGAAATGGGTTTTAGGTATACAATGGTAGGTTTGATCTTACTCTTATTGGTCAGGATCTGTTCCATCGCCTCTGGTATACCATGCCCTCTGATGGCCTGGGAGCCATACAGTGCCATAAATCCCACAACAAGCCCGCCAATGGCCGGAATGAAAATAACCCAGATGCCGAGGTGATTGAGCGAAGGATTGGCTTCAGTGGTCATGGCTACCTTGCCGTAAAAAGAAAGCTGGGTAATAAATCCAATAATAAACATCAGGAATTTGGCAATAAAACTGATCAGGATGGCTACAGAAATGGCCATCAGAGAAACGGTGATCAGTCTTTTTTTGCTCTGCGGGATTTTGGGTTTCATGTTCTCTGCTTCCAGTGTCGGACTAAGAGAGATGGAGACCGGTAAACCGCGTTTTAAAAATGTGCCCTTGCTCATATAAAGAATCGGTTAAAAGCTGTCTTAATAGGCCAGGTGTCGACACCATGCACTGCTACGTCATTTTCTTTCGCTTGCCTTAAGGACTTAAAATATTGTCAATAAAAGCAATACACCGGCAAGTGGCCGCGCCACCAGTATGGACTGTTGACTCTTCTAAGTTAAGTGCAAAAGGGCAGATTGCCATATTTTTCTTTGTTATTCCTTGCTCAAAGTGGCTGAAAATAAATACCTACCCACAACAGTTTTTATAGAATCAGGTTGTTGTGAATTTAAATAGAAAAAAGAAATCCGGGGATCAGGGAAAAATATCTATATTTGCATAACCAGTTATATAATTAAATATACAATAATGAAATTGTTTGAAAAAACAGGTAAGATGGCTATCGGGAGCCGCCTCAGGTTGCTGACCTCTAAGATAACCGATGACTCAGCATTGCTATATGGATTATACAATATAGAACTGACACCTAAGTGGTTTCCTGTTTTCTTTGTGCTCTCTGATAATGCATCAATGACGATAACGGAGATCGCTCAGCAAATTGGCCATTCTCAGCCATCGGTTACGAAAATAGTGAAAGAAATGGCCAGGTCCGGCCTTGTTAAGAGCAATCTTAAATCCACAGATAAGCGTAGAAATGTTGTTGGGTTGACAACAAAAGGGAAGGAGTTATCCCAAAAGATACATCTGCAGTATCAGGATGTAGACGCTGCTATTGAAAATATTGAAAAGGAGGCGAGCTATCCTCTTTGGGAAGCCATAGCCGAATGGGAGTTCTTATTGGGGCAAAAGTCTCTGTTTTTGCGTGTGAAGGAGCAAAAAAAGAGACGAGAGAGCCGGGATGTGAAGATTATATCCTATACTCCTAAATATAAGGCTGTATTCCGGGCATTGAACGAAGCATGGATTAACCAATATTTTGAGATGGAGGAAGCTGATTATAAGGCCCTTGATAATCCGGAACTGATATTGAAAAAAGGTGGGAAAATATTGGTAGCCTTGTATAACGGCAAGCCGGTTGGGGTCTGTGCGCTCATTAAAATGACGGACACCGATTATGATTTTGAAATGGCGAAAATGGCTGTTTCCCCCGAGGCGCAGGGAAAGCATATCGGTTGGTTACTCGGAAAGGCGATTGTGAAAGCCGCGAAGGAGGCCGGTGCTTCTAAGCTTTATCTGGAGAGTAATACACGCTTGACACCTGCAATCAATCTATACTATAAACTGGGCTTTGTCAAAGTAACAGGCATCCATTCTCCCTATAAACGGGCCAATATCCATATGGAATTGGATTTGAAGGCTAAATAATCATTCTGCTACTGAGATCGAAAGCAAAGGCCTGCTTCTGTCAGAGCCTGGTCGAGCAGGGCTATTGCCTTATCGCCTATCCCATGCCAGCCCTGCACTTCTTTCCTGCTTAGTTGGGAAAGTGTCTCCGGATCGTTTATCTGATGGGATAATAGTGCACGCCTGGCGGGGGCTGCAAGTGCGGCATAAAAATCTTCGGGCGGTTTGCGCTCAGCCGCACAGACCGGACAAACGGGGCAATGACTGGTTTTGTAATAGCTATGCCCATTTGGACAGATTCTTTTTGTCTTCTGCTGTGTCATTATCAGCTGCTTACTTTTAAAAATACTGTCAACACAAGATACAAAAAATTCATCAGAGGGTTGCCCCAACTGATCCGCATGATTCGTGGAGATCTGATCTTTTTCCGCATCTCGTAAAAGGGTTGAGACTATGTGAATTATTTTTGCGCCGGAATTTGGAATGCATTTATGCATGCGCCGGTCGGCAACGCGATTGTGTGTGTAATTGCAGGACATCTGGCGATACCGCTTATTTTCGGTCCACGGACTTAGGCTTTTCGCCATTATCAGAATCAATCATTTTCTATTTCAATAAAATTATGAAACTCTTCCAATCAATTATTTGCCTGCTGACTGTCATGAGCTGCGGCAGTGGTATTGTGCTGGCTCAAAAGGCCGTTATCAGTGGTCACATTACTACGACAGACGGTAAGCCCGCCAGTCAGGTGAATATCCGGATAGATGGAAAAAACTGGGCCGATATCAGTGATATAAACGGCAACTACCATATTGATGTGCCCACCGCCGGAACTTATTTATTACGCTTAACCGCATTAGGCACCCGGGAGCAGACCAAAGAAGTTTATCTCAGCGCAGGCGCCCATATTAAAGAAGATTTTGTCATTAACCTGACGTATGCTCAATTGGCAGATGTGACCGTACAGGCCAGGCAAATCCTATTGGGCAATAAGGTAACCTACGGTGTTGCCAAGATGCCGCTTAAAAATCTGGAGAATCCTCAGGTATACAGCAGTGTAGGCGCTGATTTGATGATCCAGCAGGGAATTACCAATTTTGATGACGCGATGCGTAATGTGCCCGGCATTTCCAGAACCTGGGCGTCTACCGGCCGGGCAGGAGACGGGGCCACATATTTTGCCTTAAGGGGATTTGAAGCGCAGCCTTCTTTATACAACGGCCTTCCGGGGTTCACGGCAGGAGATCTGGATCCGGCTAATATTGAAGAGATTCAGGTATTGAAAGGGCCTTCCGGCACCCTTTACGGTGCGAACTTTGTCGGCTACGGCGGCGTAATCAATGTGATAACCAAGAAGCCTTATTTTGAAAAAGGAGGTACACTCAGTTATACAGGCGGCAGTTTCGGACTGAGCCAGATTACGGCAGATTATAATACACCGCTGAATGATAGTATGGCTTTCCGGATGGTGGCTGATTATCATACGGAGAACAGCTTTCAGGATGCCGGGTTTAAAAAGTCCTTCTTCCTGGCCCCTTCCTTTACTTACAGGGCCAGTGACCGTTTGACTTTTGATTTTATGGCGGAGATTTATCACGAAGAACGTGCCGCCGCGCCGGTGTTTTTCCATACCAACCGGGTTGATCCACTGACTTTTAAAGACATCGCCTCCCTGAACCTGAATCCCGAACTATCCTTTACCTCCAATGACCTGACCATTAAAAATCCAAGGTTCAATATTCAGGCACAAATGAATTATAAGATATCCGGCGTCTGGTCTTCTCAGACGGCGATCTCCAGAAGTGTATCATGGGCAGACGGTTATTATGGATATATCTTTGGCAATGAACAGGGCAGTGATCATTTTGAACAGGATATTACCAAAGAGAATCAAAGTAACCGCGTATTTGATATTCAGCAGAATTTTAATGCCGACTTTAAGATCGGATCGGTCCGCAACCGGCTGTTGATCGGACTGGATTATTTTTCGCAGCAGATTGTCAATAACGGATCCGGATATGGCATCGTCCGGTTTGTGACGCCTCAGGGGGAAGTGTTCCAGGTAGATGACAGTCATCCTGTCTACTTAACAAAGGCTTCTATAGATAGTCTGTTGGCGGGCAAAGGCAATTCACTCAGCAATACCAGTAAACAGACATATGCCGCTTACGTATCTGACGTAATTAATTTTACACCCAACTTATCTGCTATGTTGAGTCTCAGGGCAGACTATTTTGACAATAAGGGAGAAAAAGGAAATAAAGAAGATGATTTTGATCAGTTTGCATTGAGCCCGAAATTTGGTCTGGTCTATCAACCTGTGCTGGATCAGGTATCCCTGTTTGCGAATTATCAAAATTCATTTATGAATGTGGCGCCTCGGACTGTATATGACGTCGATGGCAGTAATCCACGTTTGAAGACCTTTAAACCGGAGCACGCCAACCAGTGGGAAGCTGGTATTAAAACCAATATCATTCAAAATAAACTGGCTTTTACCGCCTCTTATTATGATATCAAAGTAGAAGACAGGGTTACGCCGCTTGCCGGCAATATAAACGATGCGGATCAGCGTGGGAAAGTTCATAGCCGCGGTTTTGATCTGGATCTCGAGGCGGAGCCTGCTGCTGGTCTGAGCCTGATCGCTGGTTATTCTCATAATAAAATTGAGAATACGTCAGCCAATAAGACAGATTTTTACACAGAAAAAGGGCGGGCGCCGGGTGGTCAGGGACCGCAGGATCTGGCGAACTTCTGGGGAACCTATACTTTTCAGCAGGGTGCGCTCAGGAACTTCGGCTTCGGAATCGGCGGCAATTATGCAGGTGTCTATAAAGTAGTGGACAACAGTGCTACCGGTGTTTTTGAATTGCCATCCTATACACTTGTGAATGCGACTTTGTATTATAATGGCAGGCATGTAAGAGTGTCGCTGAACGGGAACAATCTGCTGGATAAACAATATTACATAGGATACTGGTCTGTCAATCCGCAAAGACCGGTTAATTACAGCATGACGGTTGCCTTTAAATTATAGGACATCAACGGACCGATCTGATCATGAAAAGTGCATGAAGAGCAACTGTATGGCTTGAATGCACTTTCCTTTATTTCAGGGAAATCCGGGCTTATCTGTTAGCGCTTTTGTTTTTTCTCTCCAGTTTTGCCTTTCTGATCTTCTGTAAAGTTAATTCATTGTCTGTTGCAGGTTCTGCATTGAGCTTTGAATAGCCCAGTCTTTGTGCAGAATAAATGCCAGTATGGCCACTGAAATAATAGGCGGTGAAGCAGGCAATAGCAAAATAGATCAGGTTCTCACTGCCGAATAGTTCTACTCCCATTAAAGTACAGGCAATAGGCGTGTTGGTGGCCCCCGCAAACACGGCAATAAAGCCCAGGCCTGCCATCAGGTCTACCGGTGCTCCTGTCAGCATACCAATGGCATTGCCCAATGCTGCGCCGATGAAAAATAAGGGTGTTACCTCACCGCCTTTGAAACCCATGCTAAGCGTAATGGCTGTAAAAAGCAGTTTCCAGAACCAGCTTAGATAAGAGGCACCTCCTTCTTTAAAGCAGGATAAGATACTGACGGCCCTGGGGTCGGGATTATCCACACCCAGGCCTAAATAGCTGTCAGTCCCCAACAGGTATGTCAGCCCGATGATAACAACGCCCCCAATAAATGGGATCAGCCATTTTTTGGAAATCCATCGCTGACTGTAATTTTTAATGGTATGGGACAGCTCGGAAAACAAATAGCTGGCAAGTCCGAACAATACACCCCCTAATATAACACTGGCCAGTAATCGCCAATTCATATGGAACATGCCGTCTGCACCGGTAAGCATATTTTTAAAAGCGATGGCATACTGTGTATGATGTATTCCCCATTCCTTACAGACGATGTCAGCCAGTATACTGGCCATGAAACAGGGGAGCAGGGCCTTATGATTGATCTTCCCGACTGTAATTACTTCTAAGGCAAAAATGGCACCTGTCAGCGGTGTGCCAAACACGGCGCCAAAGCCGGCCGCTACACCTGTCATGAGCAGGATCTTGGTATCCGCCTTGTCTAGTTGTAGTTTTTTACCGATCAGGCTGGAAATACTTCCGCCAATCTGCACAGCCGTTCCTTCCCGGCCTGCCGACCCCCCAAACAGGTGGGTGGCGACGGTGGTGAGTAATACGAGAGGTGCCATTCTGAACGGTACACCGCCACCAGGCTTATGGATCTCATCCACAATAAGATTATTGCCCGCTTCTGCGTTTTTTCCGGAGTAGTAATACGACAAATAGATAAGGATACCTGACAAGGGTAATAAAAATAATAGCCAGGGATGTTGCCATCTTATAACAGTCACCTGCTCAAGCATCCATAAAAACAGGGCGACAGTTGAACCGGCAAATAAGGACACTGGGATCGTGATCAACGTCCATTTTAAAAGATGCCTGAGAATCGAAATATGTTCGAAAGATGTAATGATTTTTTTCATGCTTTCCTACAAATAATAAATATGAGGCCTGTCAGGCCAATGTACGCTTTATGCGTTTTTATTTGTAGGCGCCATCAGCCTGTGTGCAAAGACAGGCGGTTGAGTAGGAAGACACCATTTCCTTTTAGTAAATGCAAAGATAATACACCAAATACTAATTTGTGTTGGTTTTGGTTGCAAATCCTTTAATTTTAGCGATACAAAAATGTAAATCAAGCGATGGCTCAAATACAGCTGATACGCAAGGGGATATTACCCATAGCGAAAATGAAGATCGAAATCGGGGGACATGTCTATATGCTCGCCGGCCTCAAAGCACAGCAAATAACCCTTCCGGAAGGGACGAGCGAAGTGAAAATGCGCCTGGAAGGTTGGTATGCTACCAATACAATCCATATTAATGCACAATCTACTAAGCTGATCATACGGCCGTTTATTCCAGACTGGTATTATTTGCTCTGTCTTCTGTGCTGCTTTTTATTTTTTCAGTTTGAGGATACCGGATGGCTGATTAAATATGTCGTAGGAGGTGCCGGTGGGCTGATGATCCTTTCCATTATGTATTTTACTTTTTTCAGGGACCAGAAATACTTTAGTTGTACAGTACGGTAGGTATTGCCACCTTAATAAAAACCATGGTCGACTCCTTAAAAAGCCGACCATGGTTATTGTACATTTGCCCCTTTGACCAGGCTGTTTATTTCCTGGCTGCCTTTTTGGCCGCCGCTTTCTTAGGAGCCGCCTTCTTAGCTGTTTTTTTAGGAGCTGCTTTTTTGGCGGCCTTTTTAGGTGCTGCCTTCTTGGCTTTCTTGGTAAACGCGCCCGGTACTTCTTTCTCGATCATTTTTTTGACGTCTTCCAGGGTGACATCCTTTAAGTCTTCTGCCGTAAACCTTTCGCCGTCGGGCCGCTTCCCCAGTTTGATAGAAGCCTTGCCAAAGCGGATAAAAGGCCCCCAGCGTCCATTCTCAATGGCGATTTTCTCTGCCGGCCAGTTATGAATATACCGATTGGCTTCCTTCTCTATTTTTTTGGCCACCAGCTCGTCAATGTCGGACTGGCTCAGGTTGTCAAAATCATAGGCTTTGGGCACGTTGATAAAATAATCTTCCCATTTAATAAAGGGACCAAAACGGCCTTTGCCCTTGGTCACTGGCTTGTCCTGATAAAAGGCGATAGGTGCATCTGCTTTGATCTTTTCTTCAATCAGTTCAATGGCCTGCTCCATGGTCGTTTCCAAAGGGTCACTGCCTTTGGGTAAAGAGACATAGGTCTCTCCCCATTTTACATAAGGACCAAATCTTCCCACGGATGCGGATACTTCAGCATCTTTATATTCACCTAGCGTGATTGGAAGCTTAAACAGATCCATGGCTTCTTCGAAAGTAATGGTTTCAATACTCTGATCTTTCCGAAGGGAGGCAAAGCGGCGCTCCTCAGCGTCTTCCTGTTCGCCGATCTGTACCATAGGTCCAAATTTACCCATGCGGGCATAGACTTTCTTGCCTGAAGCAGGATCAATGCCCAGTTCTCTTTCTCCGGTGGCACGTCCAGCATTTTCCATGGTCTCTTCAATGCTCAGGTGGAAGGGGCCATAGAATGCATGGATCATTTTGTTCCAGACCAATTTACCGTCGGCTATTTCATCAAACTCGGCTTCCACGCGGGCAGTAAAGTTGTAGTCCATTACATTTTTAAAATGCATGGTCAAGAAGTCGGTTACCACCATACCCAGATCTGTAGGTACGAGCTTGCCTTTATCCGCACCGGTGATTTCTTTTTTCTCTTTTTTGGCGATCTGTTGCTTGTCATCCAGACGTATCATATGAATGATCCTTTCCGTCCCTTCCTTTTCTCTTTTCTCTACATAATTGCGCTTCATGATTGTTGTGATCGTTGGCGCATAGGTAGACGGTCTGCCAATGCCCAGCTCTTCCAGTTTCTTCACCAAAGAGGCTTCAGTATAGCGTGGGGCCGGACGGGTGAATTTCTCAGTTGCGATCATTTCTTTGAAAGTCAGCTGCTGACCCACAGCCAGTGGCGGCAACATGCCTTCCTGTTCTTCTTCCTCCTCTTCATCTTTGCCTTCCAGGTAAACCTTTAAAAAACCATCGAATTGTAATACTTCACCGGAAGCTGTTAACTGCTCCTTATTTGTCGATATATCAATCTTGGCGATAGTTTTCTCAAAGGCAGCATCACTCATCTGGGATGCGATGGTGCGTTTCCAGATGAGGTCGTATAACCTTCTCTCATCGTAGCCTTCTACTGTATGGTGACTGATATAGGTCGGACGAATCGCCTCATGAGCTTCCTGAGCACTGTCATTTTTATTTTTGAACTTACGGGGTTGATAATACTCATTGCCGTAGGCATTTTTAATTTCCTGACTGATCTCACCCATGGCAGTATCACTTAAATTGATACTGTCAGTACGCATATAGGTAATATGTCCATTTTCATACAGTCGTTGCGCGATCTGCATGGTTTTACTAACGCCAAAGCCCAGCTTACGACTGGCTTCCTGTTGCAGGGTTGAGGTCGTAAAGGGGGCAGAAGGGGTTCTCTTAGCAGGTTTTACCTGTATATCTGCTACCTTATAAGTAGCCCCTTTGCAGCTATTTAAGAATTGCTCAGCTGTATTGCTGTCCGGTAGTTTATTAGGCCCTTCGGCTTTAAAGCTAACGGTTTTGCCACTATGATCATCCGCCTGGAAAAAACCATCTATCTTAAAGCTGCTGACCGGCGTAAATCCATTGATCTCTCTTTCTCTTTCCACAATCAGGCGAACCGCGACACTCTGTACCCTGCCCGCACTGAGCCCGCCTGTCATGCCGATCTTGCGCCATAGAACCGGACTGAGTTCAAAACCCACTAACCGGTCCAGTACACGTCTGGCCTGCTGCGCATTGACCAGATTCAGGTCAATGGTGCGGGGTGTTTGAATCGCCCGCTGAATAGCAGGTTTGGTGATTTCGTGAAAGATGATCCTTTTAGTGGTATGTGGATTCAGCTTCAGTACTTCAGCCAGATGCCAGCTGATACTTTCTCCTTCCCGGTCCTCATCCGATGCCAGCCAGACTTCGTCTGCCTTCTGCGCCTTCTGCTTGAGGGCACTAACAACCTTTAATTTTTCATCGGGAACTATATAAGTTGGTTTAAATCCTTCTTCAATATCAATACCATTGTCACCTTTTGCAAGGTCACGTATATGGCCATAGCTGCTCACCACTTCAAAGTCCTTGCCCAGGAATTTTTCTATGGTTTTGGCCTTGGCCGGCGACTCTACTATTAATAAGTTTTTTGCCATTATTCTATTTAGATTATATACTATTTTAATACGAAATCTTCTCTAATATGACGGTACAATTTTGCAATAATAAACAAAAGTTGAACGTACAAAGCGAATTTTAAAGATAAATTCTAAACTTATCCGGTCGGTTTTGTCGTCCGGGAACTTTCCCGTCATCGGGATCTATTAAATTTTTCACAATATAATTGGTTGATAATCAGTAAAAATATAATGCATTTATACATTTAGTATTGATTAAGAATTGTATAGACTGAAAAAATGTCTTTTTGGGACATCTATTTCATGAATTCATTATCCAGAAAACTGAAAAATCCATGATCAGAGATTATAATATGATCGAGCATGGTAATATCCATTGTCTTGGCGGCGCTGTGTATCGCCCTGGTGATTGCCAGGTCCTGTTCACTGGGATTGAGCGAACCGCTGGGGTGATTGTGGGAGATGATAAAGGCAACCGCATTATATTGTAAAGCCATTTTCAGAATGACCCGTACATCTACGGTAGTACCTGTTAATCCGCCGGAACTGATGATTTTATGTTTGATGATATGATTAGCGCTATTCATATAGATGACCATAAAGATTTCGTGTTGTAAATGAGCCATATGAGGCATAAGGAAATCTGCCATATCCTTGGAGCAGGTTATCTGCTGCCTGGATTTATCTTCCTGCTCTTTACGCGCAGATAGCGATAAGGCCGCCAGGATAGCAACGGCTTTGGCCTGGCCCAGGCCCGGTATTTTGTATTCCAGTATTTCGTGCACGGAGAGCCGGGATAGCAAATTCAGCTTGTTGTCACAAATGGCCAGCAATTCCTGGGCAATATCCAGGGCGGAACCTTTGGTACTGCCGGTAATGATCAAAATAGCCAGCAGTTCTGCATTGCTGAGGGACGCGGCTCCCTTGGCAATGAGCTTTTCCCTTGGCCGGTCATCTTCTGCCCAGTTTTTTATAGGTACGTTGTTCATAATTTACTTTATTGCAGGACTTTAGCGCTTCAAGGAAGTGTCGGGGTTTGCTTTGACAATTTTGATTGAGCTAATTACCTGATTGATAATTAAGATGAAATGATATGATATGTTGTGTGCCGTCTATAATCTACCGTTCAGTTGGCTGAAAATGAATAGGGAAAGCACAGCCAGCACTGAGAAAGGACGGTATTTAGTAATGCTCAGTCAGGCCTGTCAGCAGTGAATAGCGAAAATTGCATGAGGACGATCACAGGAAATTGCCCAACAGGTATTATATACAGTTGGTGACATCGGTATTATGTAGCGCGAAAGTTTCATCGAGATGCTTCTGTTTAAAAAAGTTAATCCGGGCGCAGGCAGGCAAATATAAAGTTTGATGATGGAATGAAGGGACTTGGGTGTAAAAACTGAAAAAGGTGTAGAGGCGAAGCAAAATGATATGAAGTTTTGCACCTTAAAATGTGGAAAAACCAGCTAATCCTGGCGGGGAAGCCGGTAAAATAAATTGCCGTTTTGGTGAAGTTTTATATTTTCGCACCTAATATTACTATTTAGTTATGAATCCATCTGTCAAGATTTTTTCTGGAACCGGCTCTCAGGCGCTGGCAGAGAAAATCGCCCAACGCTTCGGGGCTCCCCTTGGTAAAATCAATGTTCAAAAGTTCAGCGACGGTGAAATTCAACCGGTTTTCCTGGAAAGCATCCGTGGAGACTATGTTTTTCTGGTGCAAAGTACTTTTGCTCCCACTGATAACCTGATGGAGCTGTTACTCATGATTGATGCGGCTAAAAGGGCCAGCGCCAGCAGAATTGTGGCCGTAATACCTTATTATGGCTTTGCCCGCCAGGATCGTAAGGATCGTCCTCGTGTGGCGATCGGTGCCAAGCTGGTGGCGACGCTTTTGGAGGCTGCCGGTGCGGACAGGGTGATCACCATGGATCTCCATGCTGCTCAGATTCAAGGGTTTTTCGATATTCCGGTGGACCATTTGGACAGTTCCGCCATATTTATTCCTTATATTGAGCAATTGAAACTAAAAAACCTTACCTTTGCGGCCCCTGATGTGGGTAGTACCAATAGAGTCAGGGAAGTGGCCAACTATTTCAATGCAGAAATGGTGATCTGTGACAAGCACAGAAAAAGGGCCAATGAAATAGCCAGTATGGTGGTAATAGGGGATGTAGTAGATAAAGATATTGTCCTGGTGGATGATATCTGTGATACAGCCGGAACTTTGACCAAAGCAGCAGGGCTGCTTATGGAAAAAGGCGCCAGAAGTGTTCGCGCTTTATGTACACATCCGATATTGAGCGGCAACGCCTACCAAACCATTGAAAACAGTGTTTTGGATGAATTGGTGGTTTGCGATACCATACCATTAAAGGCGCAGTCTGATAAGATCAAAGTACTCTCTGTCGCAGATTTATTCGCTATTGCGATCAAAAACGCACACGAGAATAAAAGTATCTCGAGCCTGTTCTTTCACTCTCAGCTAAGAGAAAGAGAGCGGACACATGGTCAGAGATCCTAGGAGCTTATCAAAAAATAGTTTTTTATTCATTAAATATAAAACATGAAAACAATTACAATCAAAGGACAACTGAGGACCGAAAGCGGAAAAAGTGCCACCCGCCAAATTCGCTCTCAGGAGAACGTGCCAGGTGTAATTTATGGCGGTGAAAAGGAAATTAATTTCCATGCTTCTGCTAAAGATTTCAAAGCCCTGGTCTACACTAGTGAGTTTCAGAAAGCTGAAGTAGAAATCGATGGTAAAAAATATACGACCATCATCAAAGACCTGCAATTTGACAGAGTTACTGACAAGCTAATCCACATTGACTTGCTGGAACTGGTGGAAGGTAAGAAACTGATCGCTACCATCCCCGTTAAAATGGAAGGTAACGCAGAAGGTGTTAAAGCCGGTGGTAAACTGGTGACTAAACTGAAATCTCTGAAGGTTAAGTGTTATCCAAAAGATCTGAAAGAGTTTATCAGTCTGGATATTACTAACCTGGCCTTAAACGAGAACATCCGTGTGGAAGACGTAAATGAACCTGATCTGGAAATCATGAACTCCAAACGTATTCCTATCGCTTCAATCGTTATGACACGTCAGTTGCGTCAGGAAGAAGCAGCAGCGGATAAAGAAGCTAAGAAAAAATAGTTGCTGCTATCCGAAAGGTAACAGAAATCATTTATAGAAGCTTTAAAACAGGAAAAGTTGACGGTCTGTCTTCTTTTCCTGTTTTTCTTTTCAGGGCAGTATCGATGCTACTATAAGGGCAGGATATTTGCATTTGAATAGAATAACTTAAAAAATAGGCGTTTCACTACAAAATATCATGTAACTTTGGATATGTAACAACTAATGTTACAATCCCTTATCAAATTTAAACACGCTTCTAAAAATAAAAATTATGCGACAATCCTTTTCCTTTTCCAAGAAAGCCTTGTTTGGCGCTGTATTGGCACTCGTAATGTCAGTTGGCTTAAGCGTGCAGACAGCCAGGGCACAGAAACTCTTTTTTCTCTTTGGGCATCTGGCCTATGAGAATCCGGGTAACAACGGTATTATGCAAAGCTATAAGTATGGTATCGGTGGTGAACTTGGCGGGGGTATCAAATTATTTAATAAGACTTACGCGACCGGAACGATAGGTTACAGTTCTTTTGGCCAGGATAAATCTGCCAGCCCAAGGCCCGGCAGAATGTCTTATGTACCGGTCCGGTTTGGGCTTCGCCAGAACTTTTTGCCCCTGAATCTGTTGTTTTTACATGCAGATGTCGGAAGCGCCAAGGTGAAAAATGACCTGACCAGCGGATCCAGATTCACAGGTTCTTTTGGTGTGGGCGGAAAGCTGGGCCCTATTGAAGCGCAGATCGATTATGAACTGATCGGCAAGAAAAGCGGGGACCCCAGCGGGGGGAACGGCTGGGTGGCCTTTAAGGCTGGCTGGCGTTTTGGATTATAAAGAAATGCGAGGCATAAATAGTGTTGCGTGCAATCCGGCAAAGCTTGAAAAAACGCACACTGAGATAGATTTTCTTACATTAAAACTCCCGATAAGCATAAGTCTTACCGGGAGTTTTTTTATATAGCCAGAGCCTCCTATAGGACTTGAACCTACGACCTATTCATTACGAATGAAGCGCTCTACCAACTGAGCTAAGGAGGCTTGTTTAAATTCGAGCGCAAAAATACAACAAGAGATTAGTTATTTCCAAGTAAATTTTTCATGGTGCTATAATAGATCTCCAGATCCTTCCTAAGGTAGTGCTATTTTCAGGATCAATGCGCGTGTGCAATTTGGCTTTCATTATTGAGTTTTTCTTTCGTCATATACAAGTCCAAGATGGTTATTGAAAAGTTAAATAGATGATTGGATTATTTATTTAGTATTGAATACTAAATTATATACTTATATTTGTTTTGTATTGCTATTTTATTATGATAGGCTAAAAAATGCTATAAGCCAACGCTTTTGGACAGATGAAAAAAATTATTATTACATACAAGTTTAAATTGAATCCTTCAAAACAGGACATTGCCCTGCTGAACAGGCACTTGGGCTGTGTGCGTCTTGTTTATAATATGTTTTTAGACCGGATGAAAGAGCAACGGCTTCAAACGGACATTTGTGACGGTTTTTATGCTCAATGCCGGGAATTGACGCTATTAAAAAAAGAAGATGCTTTTTATTTTTTCAATGAGGTCAATAGTCAATCACTCCATGCGGCCTTACGCGTTTTAAGGATCGCTGATGAGAATCATGAAGAAGGGCGTGCCGGCGCACCGCGGCATAAATCCAGAAAGAAGAAAAATAGCTTTATCGTTCCCCAACGCGTTTATGTAGATGGAAATCTATTGTTTATCCCTAAATTCAAAGAAGGGATCAGGCTGATAAAACACCGCGATATTAAAGGTGAAATAAAGCGTTGTATTGTTACAAGAACAACAACGGGAGATTTTTTTGTATCTATTGTTTGTGAAAAGGGGCATGAACCTTTAAAATCTACCGGTAAAAAAGTTGGCCTGGACATGGGAATAAAAAACCTTGTTATCGCTTCGACAGGTGAAAAATTTGAAAATAATAGCCCGACAGAAAAATATGCGAGGGAACTTGCCCATGCCCAAAGACATCTTTCTCGAAAGCAATGCGGCTCTATGAGTTGGGAAAGGCAAAGGTTGAAGGTAGTGGCAATACATAAAAAAATCGCGAACTCAAGACGGGACTTTTCACACAAACTTTCAACGTTGATAATCAAATCGTATGATGTGATTTGTGTGGAAGATCTTATTGTAGCCGGATTGTTGAGAAATCATGCTCTGGCGAGGCGTATTGCAGATGCTGCTTGGGGGATGCTCCTCAGGCTTCTTGAGCAGAAGGCCGAATGGAATAATAAGCAGATTGTCAGGGTCGGACGCTTCTTTCCCTCCAGTAAAACCTGTCATGTCTGCGGAGATATTAACCAAGGGATGAAGCTATCTGAAAGACAATGGACTTGTAAGAATGGACATAAACTGGACAGGGATATCAACGCGGCTATCAATATCCTTATGGAAGGGAATAGAATAATCGGGGCGGGACTCTCCGAATAACACGGGCGGAGGCTCATACAAAACTGCCACAAGGCAGATGAGCCGATGAAACCCGAAGCCGGATAACTCAATAGTTGTCAGGTAGTTCACGAAACAGTTGCTCTGCCAACTGAGCTAAGGAGGCTTGTTTAAATTCGAGCGCAAAAATACAACAAGAGATTAGTTTTTTCCAAGGAAATTTTTGACCGATTGCAGTAGATTATCTTCAATTTGTTCACCTGCGATTATTTGTTTACCTGAATCCCTTACATTTGACCGGCAATGTGTATACAGGCAGATATTTATAGTATTTGCGCAGAAATTGATTATATTTGACGAAATTTGGACTAAATAAGTTAGGAATATGACAGCATCAAATTATGACGAAGGAAGTATCCGGAGTCTCGACTGGCGGGAGCATATCCGTTTGAGGCCAGGTATGTATATCGGCAAATTGGGAGACGGCAACGCTCCTGATGACGGTATCTATGTACTGGTAAAAGAAGTACTGGATAACTGTATCGATGAGCATATGATGGGCTTCGGTACCAAGATTGAAATCACTATTGAAGATAGAAGCGTATCTGCCAGAGATTATGGCAGAGGTGTGCCGTTGGGCAAACTGGTCGACGTGGCCAGCAAGATTAACACCGGGGCGAA
Organism: Arachidicoccus terrestris; assembly: GCF_020042345.1. Taxonomy (NCBI): domain Bacteria; kingdom Pseudomonadati; phylum Bacteroidota; class Chitinophagia; order Chitinophagales; family Chitinophagaceae; genus Arachidicoccus; species Arachidicoccus terrestris. Next base: position 1,413,359 of record NZ_CP083387.1, on the reverse strand, counting down.
ATATGACAGTAAGGCTTTCCAGAAAAGTGTCGGTCTGAATGGGGTGGGTATCAAGGCGGTTAATGCATTAAGCAATTATTTTAAGATTGAAAGTTACCGGGAAGGCAAAATGCGCAGTGCGGACTTCGAAAAAGGGGTACTGCTGAATGAGTCCAAGGAAACCAAGACCAGTGAGCCAAACGGTACTTTTGTCCATTTTGTTCCGGATGAGACTGTTTTTAAGAACTTTCATTTTAAGCCGGATTATCTGGATGATCTGCTCTGGAATTATTGCTACCTGAATGCCGGACTGACCATTTATTTTAACGGGAAGAAATATGTCAGCAAAAACGGCTTGGTAGACTTGCTCAAAAGAAAAGCGAATGAGGATGAACTTCGCTATCCGATCGTCTCTCTGAAAGGTTACGACATTGAAGTCGCTTTTTCTCATGGGAATGACTACGGAGAAGATCTCTACTCCTTCGTCAATGGCCAGTATACCACTCAGGGCGGTACGCATCAGCAGGCATTCAGAGAAGCATTTGTCAAGACCGTTCGCGATTTCTATAAAAAAGATTATGATGCTTCCGATATCCGGCAGAGTATCGTTGCCGCGCTGGCCGTGCGGGTACAGGAACCCGTGTTTGAAAGCCAGACCAAGACGAAGCTGGGATCTCAGTATGTCGTCGAAGGAGGCCAGAGTATGAAGAGTTTCGTGCTGGAGTTCATGTCCAGAGAACTGGATAACTACCTGCATAAGAATCCAACGGTGGCCGATATCCTGAAAAAAAGGATTGAACAAAGCGAAAGGGAACGCAAGGAGCTTTCCGGTATCAAAAAGCTGGCCAATGAGCGGGCTAAAAAGGCCAATCTGCACAACAAAAAGCTTAGGGATTGCAAGATCCATTATAATGAAGAGCCCAGTGGAAAGAATAAAGAGGATGTGCTGGAAAAACAACAGCAAACCACCATTTTTATTACCGAGGGAGACAGTGCGAGCGGAAGCATAACCAAAAGCCGGAATGTGGATACACAGGCGGTCTTCAGCCTGCGCGGTAAACCATTGAATTGCTTCGGACTATCCAAGAAAGTCGTTTATGAAAATGAGGAGTTCAACTTATTACAGCACGCGCTTAATATTGAAGACGGGCTGGATGGTCTTCGTTATAAGAATATCGTTATCGCGACAGATGCAGATGTGGATGGGATGCATATCCGGTTGCTCCTGATGACGTTTTTTCTGCAGTTCTTTCCTGATCTGGTCAAACAAAAGCACGTCTACATCCTGGAGACACCGCTGTTCAGGGTCCGTAATAAAAAGGAGACCATTTATTGTTATGACGAAACGGAAAAGCAGGCTGCCATCAAGAAATTAGGGAATAAGCCGGAAATTACCAGGTTCAAAGGCCTTGGTGAGATATCTCCTGAGGAATTCGGCCGTTTCATTGGTGAGGATATGCGTGTACAGCCTGTGCTATTGGATCAGGGGGCGCATATATTCAGCCTGCTGGATTATTTCATGGGTAAGAATACCCCCCAGCGACAGGAATTCATTATTGACAATCTTAAAATTGAACTGGATCTGGCCAGTGAAGAAGATATCAAGGCTTCACAAGTGGCATAGGCAATAAGAATAAAAAAAAGTTATATTACATCAAAAGGGTTATAGCACCGGTGCTATAACCCTTTTGATGTAATATACGTAAACAAGCCTTTCCACAGAGGAGGTATGTTGGTCAGTTTAAAATCAAGAGAAGACTTCTTTGATCTTATCAAAGAAACTTTTCTCATTTTTATTGGGCTGGGGCTTAAAGTTCTCTGAGTCTTTTATCGCTTCAAGTGCTGCCTTTTCTTCACCGGATAAAGTCTGTGGTGTCCATACATTGACATTAATCAATTGATCCCCCTTGTTATATCCATTGATATCCGGGAACCCCTTGCCTTTGAGGCGGAATATTTTGCCGCTTTGTGTGCCGGCAGGAATCTTGATTTTCGCGCGGCCGCCAATTGTCGGTACTTCCACCTGCGCGCCAAATACGGCTTCGGGGAAGGAAATAAATAAATCATAGCCAACATTGATCCCGTCCCGGTGGAGCTCTTTATGGGCTTCTTCTTCAATCGCAATCAACAGGTCTCCTGCCGGGCCACCTCTAAGGCCGGCATTGCCTTTGCCACTCATGCTGAGCTGAAGGCCTTCGTAAACACCAGCCGGAATATTGATAGCGACTGTTTCTTCATCGTATACCCTGCCATCACCTTTACAATGGCCGCACTTCGCAGTGATCGTAGAACCCTGGCCCTGACAAGTCGGACAAACTACCACCGTCTGCATCTGGCCCAGGAAAGTAGACTGAACTTTTCTTACCTGGCCACTGCCGTGACAGGTCTTACAGGTTTCAATACTGCTACTGTCCTTTGCACCATTGCCATGGCAATGGGAACAGGTAACATATTTTTTGATTTTAATATTTTTGGTGACACCGGCAGCCATCTCCTCATAATTGAGGCGAATCTTTACTCGGAGGTTGCTACCCTTGGAACCGCGCCCCTGACTGCTTCTTGAGCCGCCACCGCCAAAGAAATCAGAAAAACCACCGCCTCCGAAGATATCCCCGAATTGGCTGAAGATATCATTCATATCCATGCCGCCGCCGCCAAACGGATTACCGCCATTCATGCCGGGGCCAAAGGCTTGATGCCCGTAACGGTCATACTTGGCTCTTTTATCGGCATCGCTCAGCACTTCATAAGCTTCGGCTGCTTCTTTAAACTTCTCCTCCGCTTCTTTGTCACCAGGGTTACGGTCGGGATGAAACTGCATGGCTACCTTGCGATAGGCCTTTTTGATTTCATCACCGCTGGCCGTCTTGGTGACACTCAGAATCTCATAATAATCTCTTTTCATCTTTTACCTGTTCAGTGTGTTTGGGCAATAAAAATTACCGGTTCAGCTCTGTATCAGCGGGGTTATTTCCCAACCACCACTTTCGCGAAACGAATCAGTTTATCATTTAATAAATAGCCTTTTTGAATAACATCGATGACTTTGCCGCTTTGCTCAGGTGTCCCTGGCACTTCGGCAATGGCTTCCTGGGTCTCCACATCAAATTCTTTTCCCTGGCTGTCCATGGATTTAACGCCCTTGGCTTCCAGCGTTTTTCTGAATTTGTTAAAAACAAGCAGACTGCCTTCTTTTACATGGTTGATATCTGTATCCTGGCCCATTTGTTTTTCGGCGCGGTCGCAATCATCCAGCACATCTAACAGGCTGACAATAATGTCTTTACCGGCAGTCTGTATCAATTCAATACGTTCCTTGGCTGTTCTTCTTTTATAATTTTCAAACTCCGCCATCAGGCGGATATATTTGTCTTTTTGTTCTGCCAAAGCGTCGGCTAATTGCTCCGCCTCACCTGCAGCCTGTGTTTGTTGTGCTGTCCCGTCTGTAACGGCTTCAGTGTTGGCATTATTTTCTTCAGTTGATTGATTATCAGTGGTATGTTCCTGATCATTCTGAAATTGATCATCATTTTCATGATGCTTTTTACCATTTATACTCATGATTTCACTATTTTCTTGACGATTAGCCTAAGCCAGTTCAAATTATTTGCCGAAGTGCTAAAACCGCAATAATGACAGAACCGGCATAACATATATGACAATGTGGAGCGTTTTTTGTCATTATAGTGTCAATAATCAAAATGTTTCCTCAAAACCTTTTATTACTTAGGCAGATGGATTAATTTTGCACCAAATTTCAATAGAGTTCTTAATTTTAAGATATGATAACCACTGATATATGTATAGTTGGCGCTGGCCCGGTCGGACTTTTCTCCGTTTTTGAAGCCGGACTTCTGAAAATGCGCTGTCATTTAGTTGATGCGCTTCCGCAGGTTGGAGGCCAATTATCAGAAATCTATCCCCATAAACCTATATATGATATTCCAGGATTTCCTTCAGTCAACGCACAGGAATTGGTGGATAATCTGATGGAACAGATTGCCCCTTTTCATCCGACCATGACCTTGGGGGAACGTGTTGAAACTATTGAACGACAAGAAGATCAGTCCTTTATTGTAGGAACCAATGAAGGGACGACTATAGCTTGTAAGGTGATTGTTATTGCTGGTGGTTTGGGCTGCTTTGAACCACGCAAACCGGCGATTGAGCGTCTGGAAGAATTTGAGCACGGCAAAGGCGTTGCCTATATGGTGAAAAATCCTGAGTTATTCAGGGATAAAGAAATTGTCCTGGCAGGTGGCGGAGACTCCGCACTTGACTGGACGATCTACTTATCGAATATCTCTAAAAGAGTGACCCTGGTGCATCGCGGGGAGACTTTCCGTGGCGCGCCCGATTCAGCAGAGAAGGTGTTTAACTTGGCTAAGGAAGGTAAGATCGATTTGATTTTAAAGGCTAATCTCAAGAAAATTGATGGTAACGGATCATTAAAGGCAGTCTTCTATGAAGATGCTGATAAAAATGAACAAACCATTAAGGCTGATTACCTGATTCCTTTATTTGGTCTGAGCCCTAAACTGGGACCCATTGCGGATTGGGAACTGGAAATTGAGAAGGCGCAGATTAAAGTTGACACGACAGATTATTCCACAAATGTATTAGGTATCTATGCCATCGGAGATATCAATACCTATCCTGGCAAATTAAAGCTAATCCTGTGTGGCTTCCACGAAGGCGCGATTATGATGCAGAGTGCTTTCAAGCATGTGTTCCCCGATAAACACCTGAGTTTTAAGTATACCACAGTCAATGGCGTACATGAATTTTAAAAAACTGATAAACAAATAATAATATTAACAGTGAAAGCTCTTCCAGATCAGGGAAGAGCTTTCACTGTTAATAACCCGCCTCTCTTTGGGTCCATAATACAATAGAAGATTTATTGCGTTAAACCGGTGGGCCTTGTTCAGATATTCAGTGAAGCAATTATCTTTGCAGCACTATGAGTATGGTAAAATTTACAGTAGAAGACCGCGATGGTTCAAAACAGGAGCTGGAAGCGCCCGATGATATGGGGCTCAGTCTTATGGAGACGTTGAAGGCCTTTGAATATAATATTATGGCTACCTGTGGCGGTATGGCGCTTTGCGCCACCTGCCATGTTAAGTTTAGCAAAGGTCAGGACCAACTGCCGGAGAAAAACGATGCGGAAATGGACATGCTGGACACCCTGCCGGATGCAGATGATACCAGCCGACTGGCCTGCCAGCTCCGCCTGGATGATCACCTGGAGGGAACGGAATTTAAAATCTGCGGGGATTTGGAATAATCATTGAAATACAATAGTTTAGCTACTTAAAAAGCAAGCATCCTGAAAAAAATTGCCGAAATACTAACCGAATTGGGCCGGTACATGGTTATGTTGAAAAACATGTTCACTGTTCCCGACAATTTCCGGATGTTCAGGAAACAATTTTTTGATCAATGCAAGTTTATCGGACTAGAGGCTTTACCAGTGATTTGTATTATTTCTATCTTTTTGGGGATGGTAATGACCCTTCAGGTAGCGTATATGTTGACTAATCCCATTGTTCCGCGTTCGGTAATTGCTACGGTTGTACGTGATTCGATGATGCTGGAGATTGCGCCGACCGGGATCTGTTGTATACTGGCCGGTGTGGTGGGGTTTAAGATCACTTCTGAGGTCGGGTACATGCGGCTATATGAACAACTGGATGCCATGGAAATTATGGGGGTGCAAACGCTTAATTATATGCTTTTCCCCAGAATACTGGCGGCTATGCTAACGATCCCCTGTCTGATTATCTTCTCATTGACTCTAAGCATGTTTGGGGGATATCTGGTCGCACTCTTTTCTGCTAATATTCCAACTGCTTATTACCTGACAGGATTAACCACTGAATTTAATCCCTATGAAGTCGCAGTGGCAGGGGTTAAGACTTTCACTTATGCTTTTGTTATCTCAAGTGTTGCCTTTTATTTGGGATATTATTTTAGAGGCGGCACGGTCGAGCTGAGCCGTACTTCTACACGTTCCGTGACACTTAACTGTGTGATTATTCTTACGCTGGATTATCTGATTACCAGCTTGATGCTCTAATTCGTTTTAATTTTCGATGACATTCAGCTAAGCACCAACTTTTTATAGGTCGGGTAGGTGCATAATCTGTAAATTGTCTTTTTAGTTTGGCCATAATCTTGTAGTTTTGCGCAATTTATATTTTTAAAAAGATGCCAAAAGACAATTCAATCAAATCGGTGCTCATTATTGGTTCTGGACCTATTGTTATCGGTCAGGCCTGTGAGTTCGATTATTCCGGCAGCCAGGCTGCGCGCAGTATCAGTGAAGAAGGAATTAAAGTGACGCTGATCAACAGTAATCCGGCGACCATTATGACTGACCCCATGATGGCTGATAAGGTATATCTGTTGCCGCTGGAAGTAGAAAGTGTCGAAAAGATCCTCCAGGAAAATGACATTGATGCGGTATTACCGACCATGGGTGGGCAGACAGCACTCAATCTCTGTAAGGAAGTTGCCGACCTGGGTATCTGGGAAAAATATGGGGTCAGACTTATCGGTGTTGATATCAATGCCATTGATAAGGCGGAAGACAGAGAGCTTTTCCGTAAATGGATGATTGAAATGGGCATTCAGGTGGCACCGGCGAAAACGGCCAACAGCTTCCTGGAAGGAAAAGAGTTTGCACAGGAAATCGGCTTTCCATTGGTGATTCGTCCTTCTTTTACACTGGGAGGCACCGGTGGCGGATTTGTCCATACAAAAGATGACCTGGATGAAGCCCTGAACCGTGGGCTGGAAGCCTCTCCGATCCATGAAGTATTGGTGGAGAAAGCCGTGTTAGGGTGGAAAGAGTTTGAACTGGAACTGCTGCGTGACAGCGCAGATAATGTAGCTATTATCTGTACCGTAGAAAACTTCGACCCGATGGGTATCCATACCGGAGATAGTGTGACTGTAGCTCCGGCCATGACACTGAGTGATACGGCCTTCCAACTGATGCGAAACACCGCTATCAGAATCATGCGCGATTTAGGCAACTTCGCAGGCGGATGTAATATCCAGTTCTCCCTTAACCCGGAAACAGAAGAGATCATTGCCATTGAGATTAATCCGCGTGTAAGCCGCTCTTCTGCACTGGCATCAAAAGCAACCGGCTATCCAATCGCTAAAATTGCAGCTAAACTGGCACTGGGTTATACTCTGGATGAATTGAAAAATCAGATCACCAAGACTACTTCCGCTTATTTTGAACCGGCACTGGACTACGTGATCGTAAAAATTCCCCGCTGGAACTTTGATAAGTTCAAAGGTGCTGACGATACGTTGGGGCTGCAGATGAAAAGCGTAGGTGAGGTAATGGCCATCGGCCGGAGCTTTACTGAGGCGATTCAAAAGGCCTGCCAGAGCCTCGAAAATGATGCACTCGGTTTGGGCTACTATGGTAAAAACCAGATGAAGGCTGAAGAACTGGTAGAATATATTAAGGTGCCAAAATGGGACCGCATTTTCAGAATTAAAGATGCCTTAATGCTGGGCGTTACAGTAAAAACCATTGTACAGGCTACACAGATCGACCGTTGGTTCATTTATCAGATTCAATTACTGTGTAACATTGAAAAAGAGGTTGCTAAATATTCCATTGATAACTTACCGCTGGATCTGTTGAAAGATGCCAAGAAACATGGTTTTGGAGACGCACAGATCGCCAAGATTGTTCATGGTGATTGTACGGAAGATCAAGTGTATGAAAAGCGTAAGGCGGCGGGTATTACCCGTGTTTACAAAATGGTAGATACCTGCAGTGCCGAATTCGAAGCAAAGACGCCATACTACTATAGCTCTTTTGAAAATTAGTCTGGTACCAATACTGAACGAAAAGCCAAAGGCCGGATGTATCGAATACATCCGGCCTTTGGCTTTCTAGTTTCTTTTTAAGAAGACTATATCTGCCGTGACGTTGGATTATTGCTTTCTCGCTTCAAAGGCAGCTTTCATATCGTCGAGATGTTTAACAAACTTGTCAATATCGGAATCATAGCCATAATGTTCCATGCTTAGTGGCTGGCCATTTACATCCAGGAACATATAGAGCGGTTGAACCAATACGCCAAAGGTTGAGATCTCATAATCTTTGTTCTTGTCGCCGACAGTGGATATATATTTACCGTTTTTAGCGGTATACTGCTGCTCCACAGGAAGTGTAGAATTCTCATCTACATATAAACTCACCAATACAAAGTCATTTTTAATTCTTTTAAGCACCTCCGGATCACCCCATACCTCCTGTTCCATTTTCCGGCAATTAGTACAGGAATGGCCCGTAAAGTCCAGCATAACAGGTTTATTTAAGGCTTTGGCGGCTTTTAAACCTTCGTCCAGATCGTAATACGCTGTTAATCCATAAGGGACATGTAATTTGTCTATATAGAGCTTGGGAGGATCTGCCTTTGCGGCAAAATCGGCGGTATTGCTACCACCACCAGAAGAGCTGGCAATTCCATCCAGTTTATATTGTAGCGCATTCAGGTCAAAATCCTGCGTCGTAACAGGCGGTAAAAGCCCGCTCATAGACTTAAGCGGTGCGCCCCACATACCGGGAATCAGATACACACCGAACGTCAAAAAAATAATTGCAAAAAACAAGCGCGGAATACTGATAAATTTCAGGTCACTGTCATGGGAGAATTTAAGCTTCCCTAACAGGTAAAAGCCCGCAAGTAAGGTCAGTACAATCCAGATCGCCAGAAAGATTTCTCTGTCCAATAAGTGCCAGCCGTATATCTGATCTACCATGGAAAGGAATTTCATGGCCAGTGCCAGTTCTATAAAGCCAAATACGACTTTTACGCTATTGAGCCAGCCGCCACTCTTCGGCAATACATGGAGCAGAGACGGGAAGAAAGCAAACAGGGAGAAAGGTATGGCGAGCCCTGCACTCAACCCTAACATACCAAATACGGCTGCTGATCCCGCATGCGCCGAGTTCGCTGAACTGACCTGGGCCAGAAGACTGCCTACAAAAGGACCCGTACAGGAAAATGACACGATCACTAAGGTAAGGGCCATAAAGAAGATACCGATCAATCCGCCGCCGCTGGCTTTCTGATCTGCCTTGGTTGCCCAGCTACTGGGTAGCGTCAGTTCAAAGCCACCGAAGAAAGAGATGGCAAATATGATAAAGATGACAAAGAACAGCAGATTCGCAATAGCGCTGGTGGCTATCGTATACATGATATCATCTCCGAATATTTTGGTCAGCACAAAGGTCGGAACGGTATAGATCAAAATAATGGAAATGGAATAGATAACGGCGTTGCGGATACCTTCACGCTTACTTTGACTACGTTTAAGAAAGAAGCTTACAGTCACTGGGATCAGCGGGAATACGCATGGCGTAAATACCGCAATCAAACCGGCAATGAGGCCCAGCCAGAAGATTTTAAGCAGAGAATTGTTTGTATCAATATCGTTTGCGGGCCCGGCGATACTGCTGGCATTTCCCTTACTGACAGCTTGAGCCGCACTGCCTTTTTTGAGAGGCACGACAAACTTATACTCGCCACTGGGAAAGTTATCCCCGTTCTTAGCCAGCCAGGTAAACGCTCCCCGCACCGTTGCCTCTTCAGAAGATTTAATATGAAGCGGTAACTCAAAACTGACACTATCCGTATAGTAATGTAAGGTGCCGCCCAGATCCGGCGCGTCCAAAGATTGTATTTTCCCCTTTTCAGTAACCGTATCTGCAGGCAATTGGTAGGCTTTCAGCGAGCTGTCTAATTCCAGCGTCGAAATAAAGGCATCTTCCTCAGAAAATTTCCGGGTACTCATCAGCATATTGCCCGAAGCAATTGTTGCCTTTATGCTTAATACGGCAATTGTATCACTGATCCGCTGGATATCGGCTGTAAAATGAACAGCGGTATCATCCCGACTGTCTGTTGGCTGCGCCTTACAGCCTATGATTGCGGCGATGAAAAAGGAAAGAAGCAAAATGAATTTACGCATAAGTCTATAATGTATTGAAGATAGCTGTCTTCTGACAGGATACAAAAGTAAAAAGGTTTGTCCGTAAACCTGTCGGACAAACCTTAAAATTAGATTATACCAGTATACTAAAATGGTATACTACACTAAACCTGGCTATTTCAGTGCTACTGAGAACTTAGAACTGCTGGGTGGCAGACATTCATGATCGTTACAAACCATAAATTCCACTTCACCGGACAAGTTTGTTTTAACGTTTCCTTTTACTTTGACAAGCTGCGTAAAACTCACTTTATTAGAGTAGTATTTTACGTCGACGCCAAAGTTCTTATCATGGACGGTTTGCATCTTACCGACTTCCTTTGTCTTACCAACCAGTGACACCAGTGGATTCTTGGCAAAGGTAAAACTAGTCGGTACGGGACCGCCATCCGGTGTATTCTGAGAATAGATATGCCAAGGTTCCGCAAACGTGGCAGTAATCGTCACTTTATATTGGCCACCATCCACTTTTTCTGCAGAAGAGCTCCATTTAACAGGAGATTGTTGGGCAAAAGAAAGAACTGCGATAAAAGCCAATACCAGTGTTGCTGTTAATTTTTTCATCATTGTTTCGTTTTAAATTACATTGTCTTGCTCATTTAGTATGCTTAAGCAGACCAAATATAGACCAATTTCACTCATAGTTGTTTAACGGATGGGTTAAGAGATCCCCATATTTTTTAAATGCGGAGGGAGCTTTTTCAAATTTCAGGCGATTTCTGCATAACCCTTCAGAAACACTGCCCGCCACTGATTATCTTATCATGTAGCGGGCAGCCTTGACTATGAATAGTTTTCCTTCCATAAACCTGCGAAACTTAAACCGGATCTTGTCGAAGCTGAGGAGCGTTTTAACGCATTGCCCTGACGAAAAAACATAGACCCGGCCGAGTGGAAGGCGGGTCTATGTTTTAACTTTTTTTTGCGCCTCTTTGCCTGCGGGTGCCGGGCTATAATAATCCCAGCATCTCAAAAACCTTCTTGCCATCCACATTTCCCAGTGTGGCCGATACGGCTCTCTCAGGGTGGGGCATCATGCCAAACACATTCCCTTCTTTATTCCGGATGCCGGCAATATTTCTGATGGCGCCGTTTGGATTGGCGTCGTCTACAACATTGCCTTTGTCATCACAATAATAGAAAAGAACCTGGTTGTTAGCTTCGAGGTCATCCAGGGTTTTCTCATCGGCCTGGAAACGTCCATCCCCATGCGCTACCGGAATCAATAAAGGCTCACCGCCCGGTGCCTTAAGATAGTTATTTTTACAAACAAACTGACGATGGGCGTTCATGGTCAGGACGCCGGGTAGCAAGTGACTTTCGCACAGGATCTGAAATCCATTACATACCCCCAGTACTTTTCCGCCCTTACCTGCAAAATCAATGACGCTTTGCATCATTGGACTGAAGCGGGCGATAGCACCGCAACGCAGGTAGTCGCCAAATGAAAAACCGCCGGGTAGAACAATGCAGTCTTCCGTAGTAAACCCGTCCAGAGATTTATCCTTATGCCAAAGCATTCTGACTTCCTTATTTAAGTCATTCTGCAAAGCATGTTGCATATCATGATCACAGTTGGATCCGGGGAATACTACTACTCCAAATTTCATCGTAGAATATTTATGTTTAAAAGTAAATAGAGCGCTTTTTTTACAATTATTGACCTGCTGCGCTCAACTCGGGTGCAAAGTTAAACGTTTTAAGGGGATTTACCGAGTACAGGAAGGTGTCTGGAAGTAAAAAATTATTTAGCCTGTAAAAGTTGCCAGCCGTTAAAACTATAGAACCAGGCGGAAAATATAAACAGCCAGAATAAAACCGAAAGGAGTACCTTTTGTTGGTTATAATAAAATAGATTACCTGCAATAGCCGCGGAAGCGGGCATCAACAGAAGAGCGACTGCCCAACTGGTATTTTGTACCGTAAAAATGGCAGGTATAAAACAAAGTAACATTAAGAATAAAATGATCCAGCATTTACGGGCCAGGATAAGTAGTTTGTGCATTCCGGCTTGCATGTAGGAAAAACCGCCCACCAGGCAAATGACAATGAGTGCAAAACTACCGATCAGTGTGCCTTTCTCCCGCAATGGAGGCTGATGCCAGCTGAGTTTAGGCAGGTATAAATGAAGTTGAGTTATTGCTCCATGCAGATATAAATAGGAACCCAGAAAATAGAGCGGCAGCATAGCTCCGATCAGATAGGTAAAGACCTGGGTAAACCGGAAAGGCCGGATGATCAGAATACCGATCAACATGATCAAAAGGGTCAAATAGGCAGGTGGATATAATAGCACTGCTATTCCCGCGATCAGCCCGATATTGAATATAACTGCCCCTGGCTTTACGCTATGATACAACTGGCATAGTAAATGAACCAGCCATATAATCAGAATATTGATAATCAGTGCACCTGTGATCATACACCATTCCGGCAGCAAGCCGGTAAAAAGAATATAACACATGGCCACCGTGAAGTTGGTATGTGCAAAAAGCTTGTGATTGCCGAGGATATAATTAAGGCGGAGTCCCTGAATAACAACTAAAGCGTGATAGATCGTCGCCAGCAACAGTGTCGGAAGGTCCATCATTTCTTTCAGCAGTGGCCCCAACAGCAGGTTATCCGGCAGCGGTGTCACTACCGGAGAATGAATAAAAAATCGAATATGAACCACCACACTCAGGAGAATCAGGCGAAACACCCCGATTGTGGTTTTTTCTTTAAAGAGGCTAACCACAGTTACAATAATAATTTCAGGGCAAATATAGCTTATGACATCCAACTCTCCCGTTGAAAGGCAGGAAATTATCTGTCATTAAACAAACACTCGTAAGCAGGATAAAACCAGATAATTGAAAACGGTTTTGTATTTTTGCCGTTTAACGGGTGGCATAACCTGCCTGCAACATAAAATTATTCATCAAGGTACATCCACATGAGTAAAAACAATATCAACAAGGTTTCCCTGGCGGGCCTTGTGATAGCATTGGGCATCATCTATGGAGATATCGGAACTTCTCCATTGTATGTATTGAAGGCCATTCTGAACCATGATTTAATACCTTCTGGTAGATTTCCTGAACTCATTATAGGAGGTATATCGTGTATCATCTGGACACTGACCCTGCAGACAACCATCAAATACGTAGTGCTGACTTTACGAGCTGATAACAGAGGTGAAGGCGGCATTTTTAGTTTATACGCCCTGGTCAGAAGACAAAAAAAATGGTTAGTAGTACCGGCGATGATTGGCGGCGCTGCCTTATTGGCTGACGGTATTATTACACCCCCTGTAACGGTGACATCTGCTATTGAAGGGCTGGAGCTGATACCTGCATTTGCCGGAATCACCAGAGAGGCCATCGTGTTGATCGTCATGTCTATTATCTGTGTGCTCTTTTTTATGCAGCAATTCGGTACTTATAATATTGGAAAATTATTTGGCCCGATCATGCTGATCTGGTTTATAATGATGGCGATCCTGGGTGGCAGCCACCTGATGGATAACTTAGGTGTATTGAAAGCCTTCAATCCCTATTATGCCATCCGGCTACTGATTGATTATCCAGGTGGTTTCTGGTTGCTGGGAGCGGTTTTCCTTTGTACGACAGGGGCGGAGGCGCTTTATTCGGATCTGGGGCATTGTGGCAGAAAGAATATTTATGTTACCTGGGTTTTTGTAAAGATTTGTTTGATACTGAATTATTTAGGACAGGGAGCCTGGTTGCTTGCACAATATAAGAATGGCACGCTGGATCTGGGCCGAAATCCGTTTTTTGCCGTTATGCCCGACAACTTTAGACTGATAGGGATTCTGATTGCCACGGCGGCAGCTGTGATTGCTTCCCAGGCGCTTATTTCCGGATCTTTTACATTGATCTCTGAGGCCCTCCGTCTTAACCTCTGGCCTAAAATGAAGATCAAATACCCTTCTGAGGAAAAAGGTCAGGTATATATACCTGGAATCAATACTTTACTCTGGATTGGCTGTCTGGCGATTGTCCTGCATTTTCAGGAATCCTCCAAGATGGAAGCGGCTTATGGTCTGGCCATTACACTGTGCATGATCAGTACTTCAATTTTATTCGCTAATTATCTGATCGGCAAGCGGGTGAAAAGAATTTGGGTGGTGGTGTATTTATTAGTTTACCTGGTCATTGAACTTTCTTTCCTGGGAGCCAATCTGAACAAATTTCCTCATGGAGGCTATGTGGCTATTATTGTGGGAGGAATTCTCTTTGGGGTCATGTACGTCTGGTTTCGCAGCCGTAAAATCAAAAACAGGTACGTGGAATTTGTCCGGCTGGAGCATTATGTCCCTATGATCCAGGAGCTCAGCAATGATAAATCAATTCCGATGTATTCTACGCATCTGGTCTATATGACCAGTGCTAACAACCCCAAGGAAATCGAGCATAAGATTATTTATTCCATTTTGAACCGCAAACCCAAGCGGGCAGATATTTATTGGTTCGTGCATGTAGATATTGTTGATGATCCTTATACAACTGAATTTGTTGTAGAACATATCATTCCCAATGATATCATTCGTGTGGAATTCCGGCTCGGTTTCAGGGTAGAACAGAAGATCCAGCTGATGATGAAAAGAGTAGTGGAAGAGTTGTATGCCAATAAAGAGGTGAATATTACCAGCCGGTATGAGAGCCTGGAGCGTAATAATATCAGTGGTGATTTTCAGTTTGTTGTGCTTGAAAAGTTCCTGTCCAATGATAATGAACTGCCTTTCTTTGAGAAGCTGATCATGAAATATTATTTCTTCTTGAAGAAGATCTCTCTTGGGGAGGAAAAGGGTTTTGGGTTGGATTCGAGCTATGTTCAGGTAGAGAAATTTCCGCTAATTGTTTCCACAACGCGCAGCTTACACCTGAGACGGGTCTACCCTGAAGGAGAGTCTTAAAAAAATATAATTCCCTGAAACGCAGAAATCTTCGTACCTTACTGTTGTTAAAGACAATGCCCCATGGGATCCGGTCCCGGCAGGGTGGTTCCTGTGAGCAAGATATATTCATATAAAACGTTTCAGGTATGTCCAAAGCAGTATTACTTAGAATCGCCCAGATTCTTATAGCGGTACCTTTCGCCTATTTTGGCATCAATCATTTGATGGCAGGCAGTACCATGGCGCCGATGGTGCCCTTTCCGCCCGCGACTTTTTGGGTATATTTTACCGGTGTTGCGCAGCTTCTGGCTGCTATCTCTTTCGTGCTTAATATTCAGGTCCGGCTGGCCGCATGGCTATTGGCACTTTATTTACTAGTGATCTTGCTGAGCATTCAGATACCGGGCGCCCTCAACAAAACCGGTGATCCAATGATGCTGGTAAAGGACATTGGTCTGTTTGGCGGAGCCATCTTACTGGCCGCAGCGCATACACCCGGCAAAGTGGTTGAAAAGCGCGATGTATTGTAGTAACATCCGTGTTCTTTTGGTTTGTTAGATGATAAATAGTTAATAATCAATTATTTGTCTTACGAACGCTCCTTGCCGGGGTGGTGAGGGGGCGTTGTTGGCCGTTGCTAAGCGTGCTTACGGGTGAATGATGGCCCAGATATCTTCTGCGCAGGCGAAATGTAACAGCTGTTCCGCCAAAAACTAATTTGTCTATTCAGATATAAATTTTTACCTTTGTGCGCCTAAATTTGAGAGAATGAATTACCGACGAGCATACGAAATTGCCTTTGTGGGCCTGAAGCCGGGAGTTCATGAATTCGAATACAAGGTGGATGACACTTTTTTTGAGCATTACGGGCCGCAAGACTTTGAAAATTGTCATGCGGAGGTGAAAGTAAAGCTTGAAAAAACAACATCGCTGATCTTATTAAAGTTTGATATTTCCGGGACCGTAGATGTTCAGTGTGACAGATGCGCCAATACCATTACCAAAGAGTTGTGGGATGAGTTTGACGTGGTGGTGAAAATGGTAGAGGAGCCCGAACAGATGAACGAGCAGGAAGAAGATCCCGATATTTTTTATATAGGATATCAGGAGAGCCACTTACATCTGGCCGATTGGATTTACGAATTTGTGAACCTGAGCATTCCGACCCAGCGGTTCTGCGGCGAAAATGCCGAGGACACCTCCAAATGTAATCCGGAAGTATTGCAAAAACTTGATCAAATGAAAGCAAGAACCATGAATAACGGGGCTTCCAACGTTTGGAAAGATCTGGATAAACTGAAGGGATTTGAGGAGAATGAATTGAATTAAACTTCAGTTTCCTTAACAATAATAAAACGATCACAATTTAAAAAAACAGAATAGTCATGCCAAATCCTAAACGCAGACACTCTCAACAACGCAGTGCGAAAAGAAGAACACATTATGTTGCAGAAGAAGTGACTTTAAGCAAAGACGCCACTACCGGCGAAACGCATGTACGTCATCGCGCACACGTCAGCGAAGGGAAACTGTATTACAAAGGCAAACTCGTTGCTGAAAAAGCACCTTTGAAAGCCTAGAGTCATACAGCCTGCGAAAGCAACGTATTACACTTACCGGGTTCTACAGCCGGCACTTTTCGGGTGAACCGAGATTTCCGACACAGGCTTACAGGTCATATTTGGTCAATGGATTGCCCAAATGTGGTTTTTGATCTTATTGGAAATTGTCCGGCTACGAGCAATGATATTATAACCCCTTACATTCCCTTGTTGTTTTTATTAACAAGTGGGTTGTAAGGGGAAATATTTGGTCAATATAGGCAATTTTGTAATTTCGCAAGAAGCAGGCGCACCGGTCTCATACTCAGTAGACGCACAGGGAATTACTGGGACTATTGAAGCCTGCGTCGTCGCTTAATAACTATGCATGTTTTCGACATCTAAGTTATTTCCAATTCAACAAAAACCTTAAACGTGTCTGACATCAACATTGGAATAGATATGATGGGTGGTGATTATGCCCCCTCTGAAGCTGTAAAAGGCATTGCGCTGTATCTTAACGATGATTCAAAAACATGTCTGATCTATTGTATCGGTAACGAAGCAGAAATCCAGCCGCTATTGGATAGTTGTGGTATTGCCGCCGATCCGCGTATCAAGGTCGTTCATGCGCCGCAGACCATTGGTTATAATGAACATCCTACAAAAGCCCTGAAAGAAAAGCCAGATTCCTCCATCGGCATCGGTTTTCATTTACTCTCAACGGGCAAGATCCATGCCTTTATCAGTGCAGGTAATACAGGTGCAATGCTTGTCGGAGCAATGTATACCATTAAAACCATTGAAGGTGTATTAAGACCCACTATTCCTACGCTGGTACCTAAATTAAATGGAGAGAACGGACTATTACTGGATGTAGGATTGAATGCAGATTGTAAACCGGAACAATTGAATCAATTTGCCATTTTAGGCAGTGAATACGCCAAAGGTGTCCTGCAAATGGCAAAACCCCGCGTCGCTTTGCTAAATGTGGGTGAAGAAGCGGAAAAAGGTAACCTGCTTTGCCAGGCGACTTATCCCTTACTTAAGGAGAACGAACAGATTAACTTTGTCGGCAATATTGAGAGCCGTGACTTGTTTAAGGAACAGGCAGATGTAATTGTCTGTGACGGTTTTACCGGTAATATTGTGCTTAAAATGGCAGAATCCATTTATGAGATCGCTGCGGAAAGACAACTGGAAAACGATGCGTTTCTCAGTCGCTTCCATTATGAGAATTATGGTGGTACCCCCATCTTGGGTATTGACAAGCCTGTAATCATTGGTCATGGCATCAGCAATGACAGAGCTTTTAGTAACATGATTATCCAGGCAGAACAAATGATTGCCTCTGGTTTCTGCGATAAGATAAAATCATTGTTTAAGGCTTAACTCCTTTTGCTTTACTGCCTGTAGCTGTTTTTTATTGCCTTCCTGGAAGGGGCTGCTTGTATACCATACACTGGACAGGTAATTTTTAACTTGTCCGCGCTTACTGCTGCGATAAAGCTCCTTTCGTTTATCTGATTTGGCCGTCAATCCCTTCTTTTTTGTTTATATAGAGCGATTATACACGAAGATAAATAGCAGAAAACCCTTATTTTCGTTATAATAGGTTCCGGTTGCCAGGCAGGATACAACCGGAAATTTCTTGATCTATTGTAAAATTAAAGCGCATTAATATGAGAAGAACAGGGCTGTCACTTTGTATACTTTTTGGATTATTATTTTTTGTAAAGGCCAGGGGCCAACAGGCAAAACCACCTGTAATGGGGTGGAGCAGCTGGTATCAATATGATGTCCGGATCAGCGAGACCGGAATCCGGGCACAGGCGGACGCCTTGAAAGCATCCGGTCTCTATGACGCGGGTTACAATTACGTGAATATCGACGATGGCTATTTTGAAGGCCGCGCAGCAGATGGCAGATTATTATATGACAGTATTAAATTCCCTTCAGGCATGAAGGGGATGGCGGATTATATTCATGGCCTGGGTATGAAGGCTGGTATATATTCTGATGGAGGTTGCAATACCTGCGGCTCCATCTGGAATAATGATAAGAAAGGAATCGGTGTCGGATTATATGGTCATGTAAAACAGGACGGCTGGCAGTTTTTTAAAGATTGGGGTTTCGATTTTATCAAGGTAGACTGGTGCGGGGGGAAAGTATTGAAGCTCGATGACAGTGCCACTTATCTGCATATTATTGATACGATCCGTCAGATCAAGCCGGACGTTGTATTTAACCTTTGTCGCTGGGAATTCCCGGGTACATGGGCCATTAAGGCCGCGGACAGTTGGCGGATGTCAACAGATATCCGCAATAATTTTCCGAAGATCCTAGAGATAATTGACCAAAACGCCGATTTATATAAATATGTAAGCCCCGGTCATTATAATGATATGGATATGCTGCAGGTGGGCCGTGGCATGAGCTATGAAGAGGATAAAACGCATTTTTCAATGTGGTGTATGCTGACATCGCCGCTGCTGATCAGTTGTGACCTGACACATTTAAGTGATCAGTCAAAGGAAATTCTGACCAACAAAGAATTGATCGCTATTGATCAGGATCCCGGCTATCGACAGGGCAGAAGGGTTGTCAACAAAGAAAACGGCAATATTGACATCTGGGTAAAAGCGCTTGGCAAATCCGGGAAACATAAAGCTATAGCGATTATGAACCGGTCGGATACATCCACCACCTACAGATTGGTAGCTGAAAAAATAGATCTTACCGGTAACCAAAAAGTGCGGGATTTATGGCAGCATAAAGATCTGGGACGACTAGCGGATTTGGCGGCCTTTCAGATTCCGGCGCACGGCATTGTTATATTAAAAACATTATAGGGGCCGCGCTAGCGATGTCCTGCATCCATGTTTATATTAAAGTTTGGGCGGCTTCTCTATCTCTGCAATCAGCAGGAAGCTGAACTGGTTGCGACGCTTTATTTCTATGGATGTATCAGGAAGCTCCGGGTAATCAATAGAAACCAATAACAGAAAAAACCGCCCTATTTACACATTGTACCCTGCACTTGCTGAAGCATCACCTAAACATTTCTAAAAACAGGTATGAAGGTAGCTGCCATACGAATAACCGGCAATACCAATTGACAAGTAAATGCCGCTACCGAAAATCTGGTAGTTTCCAGGGATGATACGCCAAGGATAGGTAGATTGCGGATATATGTTTAAATTGCTGTTATATTCATTTCTCCATGCGCCTCAAAGTAAATCTCTTATTGATTTTTCTATCCCTGACCTGTTGGGGAACTGCGCAATTTGTAGATCTGAATGAAAGCCGTTATTTAGACAGTATAGAGGCGATTATAAAGCAGCCGCAAAAAGAAACGACAGACAGTATAAAGGCGATGGCCAATCTAAGGTTATCTGACTACTGGTCAGCTAAGGATACGATGAAGGCCATCCATTACCTGCAGTCCGCTAAAAGATTGATGCATAATAACAGTTTCCTCAATGCGGTCTATCCTTATTTTCAGGGAGGAATACTCTTTGAACGCAATGTGGATTCAACACAAAAACTGTATATGCGCGCTGTCAGTCTTCTATCCGAGATAAAATCACCGGATAGTTATTATTTCCGGGCTCAGGCATGGAACAATTTCTGTGTTTTGGAACAGATGAAGGATCATAAAGAAAGGTATCTGGATCTGATGTTGAATAAGGCCATCCCGATGGCGGAGGCTTCAGGCAGAAATGATGAATTGGGACTTTTATACGTCAATGTTGCGCTCGCATTCTCTAACACCAATAATTACGTCAAAGCGGATACATATTTTTCCCTTGGATTACAGTCTATCCGCAAAGGGCCTTATTATCTTAATTCGATATCTGCCTATTGTTATCTGCGCAGCAGCAGAAATAAGCTGTTTATGGGACAGACCAAAATAGCCAAGTCAATGCTGGATACCGTTTACAGCATTATCGCTCCTTATCCGAAGTCTGATAATTTTTTAGATTATTATGAGTATTTAGGGATGTATTACAGGATGGAAAAAGAGCACGATGCTTCTATTGAAGCACTCAATAAAGGCCTTGCGCTTAGTAAAGAGTTAAATGCGGTATATAATACATATTCCATCCGATTTCAGCAGTACAAGACTTATACCGATCAAGGTAACTATCGTCATGCCAGAAATGTACTGGATGCCATTATGCATAGTCCGGTTGTGTCGCGCGCGGGTAATCGCGTTCTTTGCTACTATGAAATGGCCAAGACCTATGAAAGGCTTGGTGATTATAGGGCGGCCTACGGTTGGATGCAGCGTTATTCTTCCCTGCAGGACAGTTTACACCAGGAGGACATCCAGGGAAAGATCAACGCATTGGAAATAAAGTTCAGGACTTCAGAAAAAGAAAAGAAAATCCTGGCCTTACAGGGGGAGAATAGTCAAAGGGAGTTGGATCAGCAGAAAGCCAAATATACCAGCAGGCTGTTGCTGGTTATATGTGGTTTCCTGGGATTGCTGATTTTACTGGCAATCTTTTATTACAGGCATCAAAATAAGCTAAAGGAAAAAGATCATAAAGGCCAGTTACGCGTGCTGGAACAGCAGCGACAAATACAGGTTACCGAGGCGATGCTGGAGGGAGAAGAAAAAGAGAGAGTGCGTATGGCAAGAGATCTGCATGATGGGTTGGGCGGGATACTGGCCGGTGTCAAATTAAATCTATCGGGTTGGGTCGATGATACCCGGGAAAGGTCAAAAGATCCGGAACTTATAAAGACCATGCACCAGTTGGATAACGCTGTTTCTGAGCTAAGGCGTATCGCCCGCAATATGATTCCGGAGACGCTGTTAAAATTTGGTCTCAACCAGGCACTCAAAGACCTTGTGGCGTTTTATGATGGCCCACAAACGCAGATAAATTTCCAATATTTTGGTATTAAAAATCATTTAAGTGTGTCAATGCAACTGAATATCTACCGCATCATTCAGGAATTATTGTCCAATGCAATCAAGCATGGAGAGGCCACACAAATAGTTTTGCAATGCAGTCAGAATGAGAAGAACTTTCTGATTACGGTTGAAGATAATGGCCGCGGTTTTGACACCGGCCAGTTACAAAAAGTCAAAGGAATTGGATTACATAACCTTAAAAGCAGGGTCGACTTTCTTAAAGGTAGAATGGAAATAATTTCCAGCCCGGGAGAAGGTACGACTGTCAATATAGAAATAGAAATATATGAAACAAACTGATATTTATATTGCAATTGTCGAAGATCATCCTATCGTAGTGGAAGGGCTCAAAAATATGCTGGATAAAGAGCCTGGTTTTGTCGTGACAGGTACTTTTGATTCATCGAACGGACTGATGCAGCATATTGCGGACAAAGCTGTAGATGTCATTTTGTTGGATATAAGCCTTCCGGAGACCAACGGCCTGGAACTCTGTAAGAATATTAAATTGAAATGGCCCGATGTTGCTATTCTTATTCTTAGTAATCATACGGAAAGAAGTATGATCATGCAGTCTATTCAAAATGGTGCGAAGGGGTATTTATTAAAGAATGCTTCCGTGCAGGAAATTATAGAGGCCGTCCGCGCTGCGATGGATGGCCGGCTCATTTATTCGAAAGAGGTGCAGGAGATTATTGCACAGCCATCCAGACGAGACTTATTAGGCGTTACATCTATTACCAAAAGGGAGAAACAGATATTAAAGATGATCGCTGAGGGGAAGACAAGCATTCAGATCGCTGAAGAATTGTTTTTGAGTAATTTAACGGTTGATACACATCGCAAAAATATGCTTCAGAAGTTTGGTGTAAAAAATACGGCCGAATTGATTATTGAAGCAACGCGACAAAATTTATTATAATATCGATTTTGTTTAAAACGCTGAATTGCTGCAGCTTTTGGCGGATCAAATGCCATTAAATATTATTTTCGTAACTTTGCGGAGCAGTTTTCCCAAATAAAGATGGGAATATGCGTCAATCATCAACAGATAAGCTATCAGGCTGGGCTTCGGTTTATCATTTTTTTTAGCAACACTCTTCTTTATTTTTACCCAGCACTTACGCGAGAGAGAAAAAGCATTGCACATCTTGCTTTTATTTTGGATGAGTGGATTAACAAGTGGTGGCGTCTGGCTACCGACATTATCATGAAAGATACACGTATAATTACGCCCGATGAGCAATTGTCATCGGAGGAGCTGACTAAGTTAACATCATTCTTATTTGAACATCTGGAAGAATATGGCGATGAGAAATCTGCCATTGAAAAAGCCGTTCTATATGCAAATTCCAGTGATACACCTGGTGGATACCTGATTGAAGTTTTGGAGGAGGGCAGGTTGCTTTCGGCTGCAGTCATCAATAAAACGGGAATGGGAGAATATATCCCCGAAAATATTCTGGTTTATCTTGCCACCCATAAACAACATAGGGGGCAAGGCCTGGGAGGGCAATTGATGCAAAAAATGGTAGATGTGGTTGAAGGTGATATCGCCTTGCACGTAGAGCCGCAAAACCCTGCCAGGAAACTATATGAGAAGTTTGGCTTTGGCAATAAATATTTAGAAATGCGTTTAATTAAAAAATAATCCATGGCTTTTATAACACTCAATAAGAAGAAACTTCGGGAGAATTACGGAAAGCTGGATGCATTGTTTAGAAGTAAAAATATAGAATGGGCTGTTGTCAGTAAACTGCTTTGTGGTAACAAGAAATATCTGGAAGCTGTCATAGACCTGGGAGTGACGCAGATCTGTGACTCCAGAGTGACCAACCTAAAGGCAATCAAGGCGATTAAGCCTTCTATCGAAACAGTATTCATCAAGCCGCCTGCCAAAAGGTCTATTCAAGGTGTGGTAGAATTTGCGGATATTAGCTTTAATACAGAACTGCAAACTATCCGCCTGCTTTCAGATGCTGCGGTTAAAATGGGTAAGATACATAAGGTGGTGATCATGATTGAACTGGGAGAACTCAGGGAAGGCGTTATGCGGGAGCACCTGGTTGATTTTTACAGTGATATATTTAAATTGCCGGGCATCGAGGTCATTGGAATTGGTACAAATCTTACTTGTATGTATGGCGTATTGCCTAATCATGATAAACTTATTCAGCTTTGTATTTATAAACAGCTTATAGAAACGAAGTTCAACAGGAAAATACCTTATGTATCGGGAGGCGCTTCAGTCACGATCCCTTTAATTGAAAATGGCCTGTTGCCGGCTGGTGTTAATCACTTCAGAGTGGGGGAAACGCTGTATTTAGGAACTGACGTTTATCATAACACCACTTTCGACCAGATGCACAATGATGTATTCAAATTGTACGCAGAAGTTATTGAGGTAAATGAGAAGCCCATGGTTCCTATGGGTGAACTGGGGCATAATCTGACTGGTGATGTATTACAGTTCGATCAACAAAGTGCTTCAGGAAGTGCACACCGGGCGATTGTTGATGTTGGCCTGCTGGATATTGAGGCTGAACATTTTAAGCCGGTAGAGGCCGACATGCATATTGTCGGTTCCAGTTCGGATATGACAGTAATCGATCTGGGCAGCAACAAAAAAGGCATTAAAACGGGCGACCTGATAGAGTTTAAAATGGATTATATGGGCATCCTGCGTATTATGCATTCCAAATACATCGATAAAAAGTTTGAAACGGAGGTCAAACCCTACACAGAGGCTTAATGTTTTATTAATTCACCGGCTGATTTTAACAAAGGAGATAGGGCTGGCAAATCATGTAATTCATTGGTTAGTAGTATATTGGATAATGCCCTACTGGATGGGCCTGTGTTTTGCCCTGTTTAATGATCCTGCTTGGTATGCTTTTTGAATTTTCGCTGGTAAGCAAACAATTTATTCGTTATGAAACAAAATGTAAATTCAATCGATCGAGAATCTCCTATACACAACCGGCAAATGAACAGGCTTTCCGTGGTTACCACTGACAGATCAAAGTGGGCTGCCGCCACTAAGTTTCGCTGGATTTTATGGATGGCAGTGCTACTTAGTGCGGCTATCCTGTTTGGATCTTGTAAGAACAGTGGCGCTTCAGATTCACAGATCGCTCCTTCAGATACAGCTGGCCTGGCCGCTTTTAATGCACAAAAAGCCGCAGATTCAGTCGCTGCCCTAAACGGGGAAGCGCCTGACGGAAATGGGGTAACTGACAATGGCGCAAACCAGGCTTTCACCTCAGGTGGCGACAATGACGCCTACACTGGCAGTGAGGATGAAGGCGGTGCTATCAAATCTGTGAACGACGACAATACGGGCGGCGACTATATAGATGATAACAGTGCAGGGGCAACTGCAGGTAATACGGAAGTAGCTGCCGACCCGACACAGACATCGAATACAGAAGCGAGAACCACCCAAAAGAAGAAATTCAGCAGTGCTGCTAAGGGGGCTGTCATAGGCGCCGGATCCGGTGCTGTACTCGGAGCTATTATTTCCAAGAAAAACCGTGGATTGGGCGCTGTAATCGGCGCCGCGATCGGTGGAGGCGCCGGATACGGCATAGGAAAACATAAAGACAATAAAAGAGAACAGGAAGGTCAATAAGACCTGTTCCCAATATTGATGTATAATACCGTTGACTGGAAGGTTTGATCTTTATAGATCAGGCCTTCTTTTTTGGGATAACGATAAACTTTTTTTAATCTTATAAATATTTTAGTATCAATTGAAGAAATTTCCATTAATTTTGGTGATACTATGACCAAGAGAAACTCCCGGACTTCTGCGCCGGTAAAACTAAATAATACGATTGGCGCCTCGGCTCTTCAGCAAACGATAGAAACGCTGGATGTATTTGGTGCCAGAGAACATAACCTGAAAGATATTGATATCCATATTCCTAAAAACAGGATGGTCGTGTTTACGGGTGTGTCTGGCAGCGGGAAGTCGTCATTGGCCTTTGATACCATCTATAATGAAGGTCAAAGAAGGTACATGGAGAGCTTTAGTGCCTATGCCAGGCAGTTTATGGGAGATATGGAAAGGCCTGATGTGGATAAGATCACGGGGCTCAGCCCAGTCATTTCAATTGAACAGAAGACCACTAACAAGAACCCGAGATCGACCGTCGGTACGGTTACAGAGGTCTATGATTTTTTACGTTTGTTTTTTGCCCGTGTGGCGGAAGCCTATAGTTATAACACGGGGAAGAAAATGGTCAAGTTCAGCGAAGAAGAGATCGTATCGGATATCTATCTCAGGCAAAAAGGCCAAAAAGCGGTGATTCTGGCACCTGTTGTCAGGGGTAGAAAAGGACATTACCGGGAACTCTTCGAAGAGATCCGCAAGAAAGGCTTTGTCAAAGTACGGGTAGATGGTGAGATCCAGGATCTGAAGCCGCAAATGCAGTTGGACCGTTATAAGATTCATGATGTAGAGATCGTCATTGACCGGATGAAGATAACCGAAGATATGCAACCCAGACTGTCTTCCAGTATTCAGCAGGCTCTTAAACTGGGAAAAGACCTGGTTTTCGTCCTGGTGGGTGATAATGAAACGCTTGCCCAGTATTCCAGACAATTGGTTTGTGCGGACACGGGGATCAGTTATGAGGAGCCTTCGCCCAATTCTTTTTCTTTTAATTCCCCCTATGGCGCTTGCCCGCAATGCAGGGGGCTGGGAGAGATTTATGCCGTTAGCGAAGAATTGATGTTGCCGGATAAAAAGTTAAGTATAAAGAAAGGTGGCCTTGCTCCATTGGGAGAGGAGCGGAGTGCAAGCGTTTATCAACAGGTTGTGCAATTTAGTAAAAAACATAAGATCCCATTGGATAAGCCTTTGGAAAGCCTTTCGAAAAAGGAGCTGGATTTACTGCTGTTTGGGGATGGTGACGCACAAAAAACTTTTGAAATAGACGGGCAGGACGACAGCATTCCTCAGGTGTATACAGGAAGTTACGAAGGAATGGTTCCTATGCTAAAAAGATGGTTCTCCGCCTCTGGTAGTTCTGATCATCTCCGGGATTGGGTATCCGGTTTTATGGAACTGCGTCCTTGTAATATGTGCGAAGGACAGCGGTTAAGGAAGGAAAGCCTCTGGTTCTGGATCGATAAACACAATATTGCCCAATTAGGTGATATGGATCTCGAGGAGCTTGCCGGCTGGTTTACAGGGCTGGAAAGCCGACTCTCCAAGAAACAAAATGTTATTGCTAAAGACATATTAAAGGAAATCAGAGAAAGACTACAGTTTTTGCTCGATGTAGGGCTTACTTATCTAACACTTAACAGGCCGAGCCGGAGTTTAAGCGGTGGGGAAAGCCAGCGCATCCGGCTGGCCACTCAGATTGGCTCTCAATTGCAGGGGATTACCTATGTATTGGATGAGCCTTCTATCGGACTTCATCAAAGGGACAATCATCGTTTGATTACGGCATTGCAGCATTTGCGGGATATAGGCAATAGTGTACTGGTTGTAGAACATGATAAAGATATTATGCTGGCATCTGATTATCTGGTGGATATAGGCCCAAGAGCCGGTCTCCACGGTGGCGAGATCGTGTTTTCCGGAACGCCCTCCGAGGCGCTTAAAGCTCATACGGAAACAGCCCGCTTTTTAAACGGAGAAAAAGCCATCGAAATACCAGAAATGCGCAGACCCGGTAATGGCAAATGGATTGAGATCAAAGGTGCCAGTGGCAATAACCTTAAAAACGTCCATTTGAAATTACCCCTGGGCAAGCTCATCGTTGTGACAGGTGTCAGCGGTAGTGGTAAATCAACCTTAATCAATGAGACATTATATCCTATTTTGTCTAAACATTGTTATCACTCTAAAATGACGCCTCTTCCTTATAAATCAGTCAAGGGGCTGGAAAATATTGATAAGGTGATAGAAATTGACCAGTCGCCTATTGGCAGAACGCCCAGAAGCAACCCGGCTACCTATTGCGGTTTTTTTACAGATATCCGACAGTTATTTGCTGCGGTACCTGAAGCCAAGATCCGGGGCTATGCACCGGGGCGGTTCTCTTTTAATGTCAGAGGGGGCAGATGTGATGTTTGTGAAGGAGGGGGAATGCGTGTTATAGAAATGAATTTTCTACCAGATGTGTATGTGCCTTGTGAAAAATGTGGAGGTAAACGCTATAATCGGGAAACCCTTGAGATTCGCTACAAAGGCAAGTCCATCAGTGATGTCCTGAATATGACAGTAGATGAAGCTGTGGAATTTTTTCAGGCGGTTCCTTCCTTATATAGAAAGGTAAAAACCTTGCAAGACGTTGGGTTAGGTTATATCAGCCTTGGACAGTCTGCCGTAACGCTTAGCGGAGGAGAGGCGCAACGTGTAAAGCTGGCCACAGAGCTGGCCAAAAAAGATACAGGTAAGACTTTTTACATACTGGATGAACCAACAACCGGGTTGCATTTTAGTGATATTCGCCAGCTAATGCATGTGATGGATAAACTGGCTGACAGAGGTAATACTGTGCTGATTATTGAGCATAACCTGGATGTAATCAAAGTAGCCGATCATGTCGTCGATTTAGGCCCTGAAGGAGGAAAAGGGGGCGGCGAGATTTTATTTGAGGGTACCCCGGAAGAAATGATTCACTGCAAGGAAAGTTTTACGGCTAAATTTCTGGAAGAAGAATTAAAAGCGACACCTGTCAGGAAAAAAACTGTTGGGGTCCCTGCTGCCAAAAAGAAAGCTGTGGCTCCGTCCGGTAAAAATACTGCTTCAAAAACTAAAGCAAAAGCCGTAAAAAAGAAATAGGTGATGGCTCATGCAGGGCTGCATGGAAAGAAAAATCGCCGGACAAGTATTATTGCCCGGCGATTTTTCTTTAATATTCAATGTACCAGATCTGGCTGGTCAGCACCTATTTCTCTATAGGGTTTTTCTTACCTGCCAGCAGTTTTTCCAGGGTAGAAGCCAGGCGCTTTTGTTTGGTATCGCTGCGTTTTGCTCCTTCAATCCAGGTGACAAATTCTTTTTGATTAGCAGAAGGCAGAGAGCTAAAAAACTCTTTAGCCTTATTGTGTTTCACAAAAAGTGCGTCCAGTTCTGCCGGGATAATGGATAACTTTTTATCAAAGCCTTTGGCACGGGGTGTTTTGGTGGCGATAGGTGCAGATTCAGCGGGTTCCTCTGCCTGTACTTTATTAAATTTAACTGCTCCCCAGACATTATCTAATACGATTTCTTCGGTCGATTTTTCGTAACTGTTATTGCTCAGAATCTCCCAGCAATCAACCCGGTTCAAATCACTTACAATCTTACTGGAAGATTTTGGATAGGCGATCCAAACTTTACTGTTCCCATGCAGGGCCGGAAACACATCTTTTAATATACAACAAAGCTGCTGATGGTTAATTGCGAAAACCAGCGCAAAATCAATTTTCTTATTCCTTAATAAAGGGGTTACATTTTTACTGAAAGAAACCTTTGCAAATTGTTTTTCTATAGAAGAAGGTAAGCCTTGTATAAGTATGTTCTTTTCGTTAGTTAATTGAAATTGCTCGTACAAATCTAGATGGGACATTCCTTAATTGTGGTTTAAGGTTAAAAAAACAAATACATGCAAAATTACACTATTTAAGGTAAAAAATCGATATGAACCAGCCGTCCAGGCAAAGTTGAACAATGTTTTAACTTTTTTAACGTGTTATTTAGCGTTAATATCAAAAATTAACGCGCTTTATAATAGCGTTCTGCCTCAGGCATTAATCTTTTAATATCGGCGATTCTGGTGGCATTTGTGGGATGACTGCGTAGTAGGGTCGGTGTGTTGTCTGCACCTCCCATTTTTTCCATTCGCTGCCAAAAAGTGATCGCTTCCTGCGGATTATAACCTGCCATCGCTGCAAAAATCAACCCGTAATGGTCTGCTTCTGACTCCTGTTTCCTGGAATTGGGCAAAATTACGCCCATTTGCGCTGTTGGCGCGTACACTGTATTGAATACGTTGGAAGCTATTTTGTTAGAACCCTTGGACAACACACTACCCACAATATTTCCGCCGATAGCAGCTGCCTGCTGTTGGCTGACCCGCTCCTGACCATGGTGCAGGACAGCGTGAGCGATTTCATGGCCCATTACAATGGCCAGGCCTGCTTCATTTTGAGCGACAGGCAACAGGCCTGTGTATACGACAACCTTACCGCCGGGCATACACCAGGCATTCACATCCTTGGACTGTACCAGATTGAATTCCCATTTATAACCGCTCAATTCATTGGAAAGGCCTTTTTGCGCGTAATATTTTGTGATAGCAGCGGCAATCCTTTTGCCAACCTTCTGCACCACATCATAGTCTTTTTTGTCCACTGCTGCGGTAACCACTTTATTCTTAGAAAGAAAATCCTTGTATTCGGTGAGTGCTTGCGTCTGTAGGGAGCTCTCTGAAGTCAGCATGAGTTGACTGCGGCCGGAAATGGCATTGCGGGTGCAGCCAAAAAGTGTAATAAGTCCTAAAGCGCTAAGAGACAGTTTCTTGAGTAACATAGTACTAGTATTTAACAGTAAAGTAGAAGTGAATTAAATTGGCCGGGATACCTTATTAAAGGGTATTGCGACTTATTTGTTAAAATCAATATCCGTACCAAAAAGAATGCTTGTTTGGTTGCCAACCATTATTTTTCCTCCACAAAATCTGCTGATTCCATCGGTAGGGGGATCGAAGGGTGAAATACTGATTGTTATGTTTTTATATAAAGTCTATGCCGTAGTTGGACCACAGAAATACGAAGCAGGCTGGTCCGGGTATTAGGAATTTTCGGTTTCTTCCTGATTTTTATTGCCTCTGCGACGATTTTTGCGACGGTCTCTGAATTTTAAGATCGGGACCTTACTTTCTGTGCCTTTTAGAATGCGATTGATATTTTTCTGATGAGTCAGTACCAGCATCAATGCTACCGCAATGGAAAATATTCGGTAAAAGGTTGAATCGTCGTTAAAAATAAAAAGGATCAGAATGGCAAATGCGACGCCCGATAATATAGAACTCAATGAAACAAAGCGCGTCAGGTATAAGACCAGAATGAATACACCGACGCAGAGCCCGGCAACCGCAGGTTGGATGGCGAGAATCATTCCAAATAAAGTAGCGACTCCCTTGCCGCCTTTAAATCCGGCCCAAAGCGGGAAGATATGTCCCACAACTGCCGCAAGCCCCAATCCGATCATCAGATTGGTCCGCTGCATGCTGTCATGTAAAGCATACTTCTGCAGGGTAAAAACCAATAAAGCTGCCGCTGCGCCCTTCGACACATCCACCAGCATGACAATAGTACCCCATTTAGGGCCGAGTACCCTGAATGTATTGGTCGCGCCCGCATTTCCACTACCATATTCCCGGATATCAATACCAAAAAAGTGTTTGCTCACCCATACAGAAGTAGGTATAGAGCCAAGCATATAGGCTACCAGTAAAAGTAATATCTCTTGCATTAATAGCTTTTCGTCAGAAATTATAAGTCACAAATATAACAGCTTATTGCCAATTATAGACAATGTCGATGAAAAATTGACATTTATAAAGTACAAAAAATAGCCTTTTAAGATATTTTAACAACCTGTGTGCAATCCGGCCGGAAGCTAAAATCTGTGCGATATAAATTTCGAAGGGGTTGCTAACCAATGAACCTATGTGGTTTTCCTAAAATGGATAGTGGTCCATTGTGCCTTATATACTGAAGTGAGATAGGTTAAACCTAATTGGATAAACAGTGCTTTGATGTCTTGCTCATCTTCCTTCAATAGCCCGCTGACCAGCAAATCTGCATCTGGGCGCAAGGAGTCTGCCAGGATTTCTCCATTGGCAATAATCACATTTCTGTTGATATTTGCGAGGATGATTTCATATTGATCTCCCGTGGCTGCGGTGTGCGCTTTTTTGACCGTGATATGGTGGCAGTTATTCCGCAGGATGTTTTCTGTTGCATTTTCGATAGACCAGTCGTCATTATCGAGTGCAACCACTTCTCTGGCGCCTAGTTTATTGGCCAGAATGGCAAGAATTCCTGTTCCCGTCCCGAAATCCAGTACTTTTTTCCCTGCCCATTCCAATAGCCGCATCTGAGATACCATCATATAGGTGGTGGCATGGTGCCCCGTTCCGAAACTCATTTTCGGCGTAATGAGGATTTCCAGCTCCGTATTGAATTTTTGCTCATGAAAGTCCGCCCGGATAACCACAAAATCATCAACGATAACAGGTTCAAAATTGGATTCCCAAAGCGCATTCCAATTCTGTTGCTGAATATCCTGCTGTTTATAGCTGATATTGTAGGGTGCAAGCAGCTTGTTAAGCAAGGACTCGTCGAACTCAGGCAATTCTATAAATGCTTTAAGTGTCTGCCCGTTTTCCAATTCCTCGAAGCCTGAATAGCCTGCTTCCGCCAGCAGCCCGACAAGAAGATCGAGTTGTCCGTTTTGCAATCCATTTATTTCAATTTCTTTAAAAGAGGTCATATTTTCTGTTTTAATTTTTAAACGGCACACGATTCCGCTTGGGAACATCCAGGCAACCTTTTATAGAGGTGCCGTAAATTCAAAAATAAGACTACTTCACTGAATTATAGATATCCATCCAAAAAATAATGAAGAGGTCATGCCGTTTATGGATTTTCGGTGCGGATGATTCCCCAAAAGTAATAACTTTGATGCTGCTTCTTTCAGGACTTCCAAAACACTATTTATGAAACATTTCTACAAACAGTTTTTTTTGTGCCTGCTTGCCCTGGCAATGACCGCTTTCAGTTTTGCGCAGACCGCAATTGATTTTGAATCACAAGCACCTGGTACGTACTTCGAAGCTGCAAACACAAGCCAGACATCCGCAAGCTATTCGGGCTTTGATTTTACCATTTATTCGACCAGTAGCACTGGTGGTGTATATTATGGTTTTGATCAGGATAATCCTTCGACGTATCCGGAATCGATAGGCTACAATTCTGTCTACATGTATCTGGGGACGCTGGACGGGTCGCCTATGACTGAGATAGATCTGACCCGCACCGGAGGCGGTCTATTTGACTTTAATAAGATCACATTGTCTGCGTATCCATCCGTGCCGGATTATGATGTTCCCTTTGACATATATGTTCAGGGGTTTAAAAACAACTTGGCGGTGACAACAAAAGTTGCACTTAGTACGGTTATTAAAGGACAGGGCGGTTATGCGGTTGCCGTCAATTTTGATCTTACCGGCAATGCCGGTTTTAAAGGAGTCGATAAGGTAGTTATTACTACCAGTATAGTAAACGACTTTATGGCTGTTGACAATGTAAATCTGGAAGCCTTAGATGCCACATCTGTAGACCTGAAGTGGTTTACAGGCCGCCTGACCGGCAACACCGCCAGCTTCAATTGGGCCAGCGGTGTAGAAACGAATTTTGATCACTATGAGTTGGAAAGGAGTTTAAATAATAATACATTTAGTTCTGTGAGCCGGATCGCTGCGAAAGGGAGTGAACAGCAGTACCGGGCAAGTATCGCACAAACCGCCGCCAGGGCCTACTACCGGCTTAGACTAGTGGACATGGGCGGAGCGGTAAACTATAGCAAAGTGATCACGGTTGACCACAAAAATGATCCACAAGGGATCTTTGTTTATCCTAATCCTGCCACTCAGTATATCCATGTATACATACTGAAATCAGGTATTCTGACCATTTATAACGGATCCGGGAAAAAAGTATTGACCCAGGCGCTGGAAACTGGCAACAACGACATTGATGTTACCGGCCTTGCTGCTGGCATTTATTATGGTATAGTGAATGGCTTTAACGTGTCTTTTGTGAAGAAATAATACGGGTACAGCGTCCCGGATCGACGCTGATTTTTTGACTGGCTCTATAGCTTTATTGCCGTAGAGCCGGTTTGCATTTTACGGCCTTTATCCTGGTTGGTACAATGGCTGCTTAATTTCAGTTATCAGTCACAATAATTCGGCGTACTTTGCAGGTCCAATCAATCGTTCAAGCGTAGGGTATGGAAGAAGCAATGCAAATGTTTAGTAACCGGCTGACCAAGGTGTTTAAACACCGCAGCAAGCTGGCCAGAAGGCAGCAGATCGAGTGTTATCGCCTTTATGACCGGGATTTGACTGAATTTCCTATCAGTATTGATCTGTATGGAGAAAAAGCCTATGTAAGCATTTATGCTAAAAAAAACACGGATACCAATCAGGAGGATGAGTGGCCGGAACAGAAAGTACATGCCTGTTTCGAGAAGATCAGTCAGGTGACAGGCATACCCGTTGCGAAGATCTATCTTAAGCAGCGTAGTAAAATGAGTCATAGAACTGCCGGCGCACAGTATGAAAAAGTAGACGGTGAAGGACATTTCTTTACAGTGGAAGAGGGTGGATTGAGCTTTAGGATTAACCTGACAGATTATCTGGATACAGGCCTTTTCCTTGATCACAGAGTTACCAGGCAAATGGTACGGGAAGTGGCCCGGGATAAAAACGTGCTGAACCTTTTTTGCTATACGGGCTCGTTTTCAGTCTATGCTGCTGACGGTGGGGCTGCCAGCGTTTGTAGCGTAGACTTATCTAATACCTATCTCAATTGGGCGGAGGAGAATTTCAGGTATAACCGGTTGCTGACACCGTCTACGAAAAGGAAATACAGTTTTATACCGGCAGACGTGAAAGCATACCTGAAGACACTCACGCCAAATTCTTTTGATCTGGCAGTGATGGATCCTCCTACTTTCAGTAATTCCAAAAAGATGAAAGATATACTGGACATCCAAAGGGACCATGTCACGCTGATCAGCGATGTGTTACATGCACTTACTGCCGGTGGACAGCTCTATTTTAGTACCAATTATACACGGTTCGTATTGGACGCTGCAAACATACCGGCCACGAAGATCACGGATATTACCAAAAGAACTACCCCCTTTGACTTTGAAGGGAAATTAAAACGCTGGTGCTACCTGATTGAAAAATAGTCCGTAGCGGCTAAGCAATCTCTGAGGTACAACTGTACAAAAAGCGGACACAGGTTGTTTCGATCTCGAACAGTTGTTATAAAAATATAATATATAATTATTCAGTTAATTACATATTTATGTATTGGCATATTAATAGTGGCCCTTTGGTGTTTATATTTTTAATGACGGGAATATAGCAGCCTATTAATTATATGTGGAAGTATTATCTAAGATCAGCCTGGAGAAATCTAAAAAAGGGGAAACTATATAGTATTATTAATATTGCCGGTCTTAGCATAGGACTGGCGACAGGTATTATGTTACTGATTTGGGTCCAAAATGAATCGAGCTTTGATGCGTTCTTCCAAAATGCAGATCGTATCTACAGGGTCAATACACATTTTATGGGGCAGGAAAATGCCGGTCAAGAGGTTGTTTACCCTATGACCCCGCCCAAAGTGTTTGATGTGACTTCGTCCATACCAGCTGTAGCAGCTGCTTCCCGGATTATCGATAATGGTCAGGCCAGGTTTACCAGGGCACGCCTTTCCCGAGACTTTAAACTATCTTCTCTATTTGTTGATAATAGCTTTCTGTCTGTTTTCAGTTTTAAGCTGTTGGCAGGTAACAGAAATGGCCTCTGGCAAAATCCCTATAGTATTGTACTGACGGCATCTGCCGCAAAAAAAATATATGGAAACACAGCGCCCCTGGGGCAGGTGCTGAACTATGACGGGCATCCGATGACGATTACCGGTATACTGGCTGACTTTCCGGAAAATTCGACGATCCGCGCTGATGTGCTTTTACCTATCAGTTATTACGCAGCCGGATATGCAGCCAGGCATAGTGGGAAAAATCTGGATGAAGACCGGCAGAACTTTAGTATGTCGACCTTTCTTTTGCTACGAAATAAGACAGACGCCAATAAAGTTGCGGCCGCTGTTGTCAAAAACTGGACAGACATCGGAGACAAGCGTTTCGAGTTTCGCCTGCAACACTTAACCGATATCCACCTGATTCAACCGAACGGAAATAACAGCGCTTACCGCTTGGTACAAGTCTTCATGGTGATTATGCTCATGTTATTTCTGATTGCCTGTATCAACTATGTGAATATGTCTACTGCCAGATCTTTAGTTCGCGCTAAGGAAGTGGGTATAAAAAAGATTGTCGGAGCTAAAAGAAGGCAGCTGTTCTTTCAATTTATGGGGGAGACGGTGATGGTTTTTGGCATTTCGATGGTGATCGCGATAGGCTTGATATTTGCGCTCATGCCACTATATAATTTTATTTCCGGTAAAGCATTTAGCTGTGCGTTAAACGACTGGCAGCTATGGAAAACTTTAGGTGTCGTTTTAATAGCAACCTTATTGGTGGCCAGTATTTATCCTGCCATTTTGCTGTCTTCTTTCAAGCCCATCGAGTCGTTAAAAGGAAAAATCAGCAGAAATATAGGTGCAAATACATTCCGGAAGGGCCTAGTGGTTTTTCAGTTTTTCATGGCAGCTGTATTACTATTCGTAACCCTGATCATGGGCCGTCAGCTGGATTACATTCGAAACATAAATATTGGCTATGACAGAGCCTATGTATTTACAGTGACCTTTCCCAAAACGGCCATTCCTCATCTGGAAGCGATAAAGGCAGATCTGTTGCATTACACCAGTATTGAAAATATAGGATTGAGTAGTGCCGAAGAACTGACAAATCTGAATGTTTCTTCCACGAGTCTAAAAAAACAAGGCCAGGATCCTAATAGCAGTTTTTTGAGTTACCCAGTAGCCATTGATGCTTCTTTTATTCCGGCCATGAAAATGGCGCTGGCACATGGCCGGAACTTTACAGGTTCACCAGCAGACAGTTTAGCAGTTATTTTGAATCAAACAGCCGTACGCCAAATGGGCCTTAAAGCTCCTTATCTGGGCCAAGAGGTGGGATTCTCCGGAAAGAAATATAAGGTTATCGGTGTCGTGAAGGATTTTAATTTTCAGGATTTAAGGTCAGCTGTTTCGCCACTTGTGTTCTATGTGCAACCCAAATCGTGGAATACACTTTATGTCAGAACATCTGCCCGGCAGATGAAATCAGCTATTGCGGCAGTGGCTGATGCCTATACACCTTATAAGACCAGCGATGCTCCTTTCAGTTATCATTTTTTAGACAAGCAGTTTGAGAATTTGTATAAATCGGATATGCGGGTCGGCGCTTTATTTACCACCTTTGCTTCTATCGCTATTTTTATTTCCTGTCTGGGCCTGTTCGGTCTGGCGACCTATAGTACGGAGACAAGGATTAAAGAAATGGGTATCAGAAAAGTGTTGGGGGCGAGTGCCCGTAGTCTTGTACGTTTAATCTGTAAGGAGTTTGTCGTCTTGGTATTGCTGGCAATTTTAATAGCCACACCGGTATCTTATTTGCTGGCTGGCAGATGGCTTCGTAATTTTGCCTACCAATCAACGATCGGTGCCGATGTATTTATAGAGGTATTTTGCACACTGATGCTGATCACCTTTATGACGATCAGTCTCAAGGTATATAAGGCCGCTAAATCCAATTTGTTGCGGCATTTGAAAAGCGAGTAGACGAATGCAGCTCCCTGGATTGAATAGAGCTGACAAGATAACAACAGGGGCGTTGTTTATGTCAAAATGGCGACACCCCTATTGTATCTAAAAAAGGGGTGGATACCGTGCTATTCTTGAGGGTATTATTCTCTAAGGCTATTGTCGTTTTACTTCCTCCTTTAACGCGTCCTGCACCTGTTTTTTAAAGGATGTCAGATCTTTGATGGGAATCTGCTTTCCCAGTGGAATTTCATTGGCGGTTAGCTTCGTTGGTGTATAGCCGCCCGATGCCATATAGAACCGGTCTGGGTATGCCGGAGATACCCCTTGTTCATAATCTACACGTTGACCTGGCTTGCCATCCGTATGTGAGAACCGGACTCTGTTGAAAGATACCCAGTCTCCGCCACCGCTTTGTTTACCCCAGGCATTATAATAATAGGCCATTCGCCGCATCCAACCATTGGTATAACCATAATTCTCAATAAAGGAATAATACCCGTCAAAATAACGCTTTTCTTTCGGGGCCCGCCAGCTGGCGACATAGACCCACGGCTTAGTGTCGATCTGATACCAGGCGGAAATTACGACAGAGCCATTGCTATCCGGTAATACATTCATCAGAAAATGGACGGGTTTGCCGGTTTCCCAGTTGGCATTGGGGTTATAACACTGCCCCCCGGTTCCTTCGCCCCCGAAATTATTTGTAACTGTTCCGGGGCCTTTGGCGACAAGGGTTACCAGATCAGATTGCTGAATGCTCTTATCCTTTTCGGCATCCTTGCTGTCCCAAACGGAAAACAACACCCTGCGTTCCTGATCACTATTGGTCTGGATGCCCATGTAGCCCCGGTAGAAGCCCAGGCTTTCATAATAAGTAGCCAGCGGATCACCTCCTTTGGGTACAAGGATCTCGCCATAGATCCAGTCGTATGATTTGGTTGTTGGCGCTGTCGAACTAAAACTTAAGTGCACAGAAGGAGAGGACTGGTAATCGGTCTGATGTACCTCGCCTTTTCCATTTTCGGCAGTAAAGAACAAGGAATGTAAAGTAATCGCATTTTTAGGATCGGCCTTCGGTTTAAGCTCATAACGGTAGTAGCCTGTATCAGCTATAGCGATGCTTCCAACAGTAAAGGTATCTCTGCTCCCGCTACCTTTGAAGGTGATTCGCTGATGTTGTTCGTTAAATTGACCGGCTGGATCCGCGTCGGAAATGCTAAGTTCAAAGGGGAGGTCAATACCCTTGTCTACTTGTCCGTCAAAGCTAAAATTATAGTCTCCCGGTTCCTGATACAGGTACCATACCACTGATTTAGTCTTGTCTGTCCATTTAGAAACAGGCCGGATGGTTTCAGGATAACCGACAGGAACTGAAACACCCTGATGGCGCCCCGCGGTAAAAGGGAGGACATAGCCCTTATTAGCCGGCACCGTGAATGTTTTAGACTGTGCCCCGGCCAGACCGGGATTCAAACTGAAGCCCAGCGTCATGAGGCTTAATCCGAGACAAGTAGCGGTGAAAGGTTTCCAATGTCGTTTTGTGTGCATAGTTGATTACTTATTAGGCGATGAACAGTGTATCAGCAGCGGGTATTCATCTGTACCATCAAAGATGCATAAAAACAAAGACATCAGCCTAGCGGAAGTAAAAATCACGCAAACGTTGTACTTGATATGCCAGCCACGAAAAAGCAGCAATAAGCCCGGTATGTAATGTTAAAACATACCGGGCTTACACAATATTGAGGAGCATTGCTTTTTCTTATATGACCACATTGATCATTTTGCCTGGGACGAAGATGAACTTTTTAACAGGTTTGTCCTCGACCCATTTTTTGACTACTTCATTTTCCAGTACGGCAGTCTGTATGGCTTCTTTATCGGCATCCAGGGCAAATTCCATATTGGTGCGCATTTTACCGTTAATGCTGACGGGATAATTCTTGGAGGATTCTTTTATGAGTTCCGGTTTGAATGCCGGGAAGGAAGCATCCAAAATTTCGCCTGTGCCACCGATCGCCTGCCAGAGTTCAGCTGCGATGTGCGGTGCATAAGGTGTCAGCATGATCAGTAAGGGCGCCAGGATTTGCTTTTTATGGCACTTAAGGTCGGTGAGCTCATTGACGCAGACCATGAAGGCAGAAACTACGGTATTAAATGAGTAACGTTCTGTGTCAGACTGTACTTTCTGGATGGTTTTGTGCAGCACTTTTAACTCTGCTGTGGTTGGCTCCTGATCTGTCCAGACAGCACCCTTTTCTTCGTCAAAGAATAGGCGCCAGAGTTTTTTCAAAAAGCGGTGTACGCCTTCGATACCTTTGGTATCCCAGGGCTTAGACTGCTCTACCGGGCCCAGGAACATTTCGTACATTCGGAAGGTGTCCGCGCCGAATTTTTCGACGAGGGTATCCGGATTCACGGTGTTGAACTTGGATTTGGACATTTTTTCTACTTCAACCCCGCATATATATTTACCCTCTTCCAGAATAAAAGCGGCCTGTGCAAATTCTCCGTTCTTCCATTGTTTAAAAGCCTCCATATCCAGCTCCACGCCGTCTACGATGTTCACATCTACATGGATACGGTCTACTTGCTGCCCCGCAATTAATCCCGCAGAAATAAATTCCTGGGTGCCATGCCGGCGGTAAACAAAACGGGAGCTTCCCTGGATCATGCCCTGGTTCAGGAGCTTTTTAAACGGTTCCTGGAAAGTAACAAAGCCTAAATCATACAGGATCTTTGTCCAAAGGCGGCTATAGAGCAGGTGCCCTACGGCATGTTCCGTACCGCCGATATACAGATCTACCTGGTTCCAGTAGGCGCTGACTGCAGGGTCGCAGAAGGCTTCTGTATTGTGGGGGTCCATATAGCGTAGAAAATACCAGGAGCTGCCGGCGTAACCAGGCATGGTATTGGTCTCCAGCCCCCGGCTGGTCCAACTGTCTATTGTCGCCAGAGGACCGGCACCTCCGGGACCGGGACCGTATTTATCTATCTGCGGCAATAAGAGAGGTAACTCTTGTTCTGATAAAGGGATCGCAATACCGTCTTTCCATATGATCGGGAACGGCTCTCCCCAGTATCGCTGACGGCTGAAGGCGGCGTCGCGCATCCGGTAGTTGGTCTTTCTTTTACCGATTCCTTTTTCCTGTAGCTTCGTTACAACGACTTCCATCGCTTCCCGCATAGGAAGTCCGTTCAGGAAGCCACTGTTTTGTAAAATGGCATCTTTAGTCGGGTTGGCGTACTCGCCGTCAAAATGATCCCCCAGGATATTGGTGATGGGAATCTCAAAGTTTTTTGCAAACTTGTAATCTCTTTCATCACCACAGGGGACAGCCATAATGGCACCGGTTCCGTATCCGGCCAGCACGTACTCTGAAATATAGATCGGAATCTTTTTGTTTTCATCAAAGGGATTAATGGCATAGGCTCCGGTAAAACATCCGGTAATCCGTTTTTCTGCCATTCGCTCTCTTTCGCTTCTGCTCTTTACATAGGCGATATATTTTTCGACTTCCGGCCTCTGTTCTACTGAGGCGATACTCAGTATCCAATCCAGTTCTGGCGCTAAGACACAGAAATCAACGCCCATGATTGTATCGGGCCGTGTTGTATAGGCGGTAAATGACGGAATTTCGTCCGATTCACTGCTAATTTTAAAAGTGATTTCTGCCCCGGTGCTTTTGCCAATCCAATTGGTTTGCATCTCTTTCATGGCATCACTGAACTCGACCGTATCCAGCCCTTCCAACAGACGGTCCGCATATTCGGTAATGCGCAGATACCATTGTCTCAGTGTTTTCTTTTGCACCGGATGACCGCCCCGTTCACTCACACCATTCACCACTTCATCATTGGCGAGCACCGTTCCCAATGCTTCACACCAGTTTACTTCTCCGTAACCACAATAGGCCAGGCGGTACTGCATTAAAATATCCTGCTGCTTTTTATTGTCATAAGCATTCCACTGATCTGCTGAAAAGACAATCGTATCGTCTCCAGGGCAGGGGTGCGCCTGGTTTCCTTCTTTTTCAAACAGGGATTGTAATTGCGTGATTTTTCTGGCTTTTTTCTGATGACGGTCATAAAAGCTATCAAAAAGCTGCAGGAAGATCCACTGCGTCCATTTATAATAGCCGGGATCGCTGGTATTGACCCTTCTGGACCAGTCAAAGCAAAATCCTATATTATTGAGCTGTTTTTCAAATGTGGCGATATTCTGCCGGGTGGAGTCTGCCGGGTGGATGCCATGCTCAATGG
Organism: Arachidicoccus terrestris; assembly: GCF_020042345.1. Taxonomy (NCBI): domain Bacteria; kingdom Pseudomonadati; phylum Bacteroidota; class Chitinophagia; order Chitinophagales; family Chitinophagaceae; genus Arachidicoccus; species Arachidicoccus terrestris. The sequence goes on along the minus strand of NZ_CP083387.1, from coordinate 1,372,174 downwards.
CATATTGCTCTGCAGGGAGCCCGAAGGCGTCATAACCCATCGGATGCAGAACGTTATAGCCTTTAAGTCTTTTATACCGGGCAAAGATATCGCTGGCGATATACCCTAAGGGGTGCCCCACGTGCAGTCCGGCACCACTGGGGTAGGGGAACATATCCAGTACATAAAACTTAGGCTTAGTGGTGTCATTGGGCACTTTATATGCCTCTGTTTCAGTCCAGTGCTGTTGCCACTTCTTCTCAATATCCCTGAAATTATAATCCATATGATGCGTAAATTAAACGGACGGAATGGCCGGCGAACATAGCTCCAACGGTCAAACCTTTAAACAAATTAAAATAATTGCTTGCAAATGTACGTGTTTAGTATCTAAACATTAAATTTGCCCTTATAGGTTCTATCTTCAATGTTATACTTTTAAGGACAATATGTCAGAAATTCAAAGCGTCCCCAAGCACAAAAAAAAATCTAATTCCGTCTTTAGTATTGTCGGGATATCCCTGGTATTATTAATCATGGGAATTATGGGCTGGTTTTTTCTTAACCTCAAAACCATGGGCAATAACCTGAAAGAGCAGGTAGAGGTCTCTGCTTACCTTAATGTGAAGGGCAAAGACACCATCGCCCAGATCAAAAACTATATCGCTGCCCAGCCCTACGCCAAAGATGTGCAATATATTGATAAAGAGAAAGCCAAGGAAATATGGAATAAAGATAATAATGAGGATTGGGATAAAATCCTGGACTATAATCCGCTGCCGGAGAGCATTAACTTCTATGCGAAGGCCGATTATGTCAATGAAGACAGCCTCAAAAAGATCGCCGGCGAACTGACGCAGAAATTTGGCACGCAGCTCTCCGGACTCAACTATCCCGAAACCCTTGTCACTTCCATGAACGACAAGGTCAATAAGATGGGGCTCATTTTTCTGGCCATCAGCATTATTTTGGGGGTCATTGTTGTTGTGAGTATCGATAACACCATTAAGCTGACCATGTATTCAAACAGGTTTTTGATCAAGACTATGCAAATGGTCGGGGCAACCCGCAGCTTCATTGCCCGGCCTATGAATGTAAGAGCCATTGTTAATGGGTTAATCAGTGCAGCCGTGGCCATTCTCATCATGCTATTGCTGACAGGATGGGCCAAAGAAAGATTTCCTGAGATCCGAAGTCTGGAGAATGCCGGATTGAATTTTCTGCTCTACGGATGTATGGTTGTGTTTTCCGTGCTGATATCCTGGTTCAGTACAAACCGGAGCGTTAATAAATACCTGAAGACCAGGCTGGATGATCTGTATTAGGAAGAGAATTGTTTGGATGTCTTTTCGTAAGATTTGGGAGAAATAACAGGAAATTACCGTTAAATTCAAAATTTAATAGCATATTTGTCAGGCAAATTAATTACTATGGATAATAAAGAACCACAGCGCAGTAGCGGCGGATTGCATTTTACCAAAGATAATTACATGTGGATGATCATCGGGGCAGTAGTGATTGCCCTGGGAATGATGTTGCTGTCCGGTGGTCGTAGTACGGATGCCAGTGTGTTTGATAAAACACAGGTATACAGCTTTAGAAGAATAACGGTTGCGCCTATCGTTATTTTGCTGGGGTTTGGGATTGAAGTATTTGCTATCCTTAAAAAGCCCAAGGCAGATCGCAAATAATTATTATGTATTGAAAATACGGAGAAGCACTTGATAATGGGCTTCTTTATATAGAAAATTGCCGCTGGTGTTTAATCGTTACACTGAGCGGCAATTTTTAGTTTCTGGCTCTATACCAAAGACGTTAATCGGTAGAATTATAAGACTCTTCCACTGTTTGCAGGCGGGTCTGTAATTCATCCGAGGAATAGAATTTATATAGTACGGGTGGCTTACCATCAGTTGGTGCATCTACGTTGGCATCCATTGCGTGGAAAGGGCCGAACACACGGGCATGAACTAAATCGTTGGTAATTTTAGTCAATTGCCCGGGCACAATCATGTAATTCTTATTGGCCGCAGAGATATTCTGACCCTGTAATATCAGTTTCAGGCTGTCAATCATTTGTTTTTGTTTGTCCAAACCCAGGTCTTCAGAGGTGTTATAATCCCGTCCATCAATCAGCTGGCTGCCAAACACGGTATCTTTCATCAGGTTGAGTATATAAAATCCGTCTTCTGCAGGCAGATCCACGGTGCTGGTCTTGCCGGCATTGTTAACCGTGTAGCTGGTTTGCGCTGCGTTTTTCAAATCAATCAGCTTTTCAACGGCGCCATCAGAAGGGTTGGTGATTTTCAGGTCCTGACCCGCAACGGAAATATCACCGTTGGCGACAACCAGGATCTTGCGTTCACTACTTTTACCACAGGAAGCCATCATGGCCAGCGGTAAGATTGCCCATAAGAGTTTTTTCATAGAAATTGATTTTTTATGATGAAAAAAAAGGTGCAAAACACTCCTGCTTTGCACCTAGTATTGTGCTATTGAATTTTACAAGGCATGCCTTATTTAGCTGCGTTGTAAAGTTCTGCTACTTTGTCCCAATTTACCACATTCCAGAAGGCAGCCAGATAATCAGGCCGGCGGTTCTGATAATTTAGGTAATAAGCATGTTCCCAGACGTCAACGCCCAGGATTGGGGTTCCTTTGGTTTCTGCTACATCCATCAGGGGATTATCCTGATTTGGTGTAGAGGTTACTTCCAGTTTACCGTCTTTAACGATCAGCCATGCCCAGCCGCTGCCGAAGCGTGCTCCGCCTGCTGCGTTAAACTTTTCTTTTAAGCCGTCCAGAGAGCCGAAAGTGCTGTCAATGGCTGCCGCCAGATCACCGGAAGGCTGGCCGCCATTAGGCGACAATATGGTCCAGAAGAAGGAGTGGTTCCAATGCCCGCCACCGTTATTACGAACAGCAGGGGAAAAACTGCCAGCGTTTTTAACCAACTCTTCCAGACTCTTATCTGCGTTGTCAGTTCCTTCAATTGCTTTATTGAGATTGTTCACGTAGGCCTGATGGTGTTTGCCATGGTGAATTTCCATTGTTTTAGCGTCGATATGTGGTTCCAGTGCATCAAATGCATATGGAAGCTGTGGGAGTGTAAAAGCCATACTATTTAATTTTAAATGTTGAATAATGAAATGTTATGTGTCCTGAAAGCATCACTTCAGATTTCTTACAGGAGCCTAACAAAGGTACTGAAAATTATGGTTGATCGTTCAGCCTCAATGAGAATGAAATATTAATAAATCAGCGCCTGTTCTTGAAAAATGACTGCATCAGTTCCAGTGCTTCTTTTTCCAGCAGACCACTCTGTACTTTTGTTTTCGGATGAAATGGCGTAGTGTTCACCTGACGGCCATAACCGTTTTTAGGATCACTTGCGCCAAAGACGACCCGCCCGATTTTGCTCCAATACAGAGCCCCGCTGCACATCAGGCAAGGCTCCAAGGTGATAAAGAGTGTGGCTTCCGGAAGGTACTTGGCCCCCATAAAATCGCAGGCGGCTGTGATGGCCATTACTTCGGCATGGGCGGTCGGGTCTTTGAGGAGCTCTACCTGATTGTGTGCACGGGCAACAATCCTGTCCCCAATCACCAAAACAGCGCCAATCGGGACTTCACCCATCTCAAAGGCTTTTTCTGCTTCTCTAAGGGCCTGACGCATATAGAACTCATCTGTCTGCTGCACGGATCCTGTTATTTTTTTCCCAGAAGTAAAACGTATTTGACCATTTGCTTGGCATCCTCGGGTTTTAAGGTTGGATGGGCTGTCATGGGAACAGTTCCCCAATGGCCGCTGCCGCCGTCGATGATTTTCTGTGCCAGCATATTAATCGTGGTCTCGTCATTGGTGTACTTATTGGCGACTTCTTCGTAAGAAGGACCGGTGGACTGTCCGCTCACCTTGTGGCAGGTAAGACAATCGTTTTGTGCGACTAATTTCAGGCCCTTCTGATAGTTAGGATCTTTCGAGATATCATTTGCGGCAGACTCATGACTTTCAGCTGCCGGGGGGGTGGTTTCTGGTTTTTCACTATTACTATTAGAACCGCAGGCAACAGCCAGCAGACAGACAGCCGATAACGCTACCCAATACTTTTTCATCAACGTATCATTTTTAATTTGAATAATGGCTCTAAGTTACATTAAAAAGAATAATAAACCGACTACTATACGTTAACCTATATGCAAAGAAAATCAAAGGGATTTTAAAGGAAATCACTGTTTATATGAACCTCCGCCCGCTTTGAAAACCATAAATTATCACCGAACATTTGAAATATTATGTAAATGTAATAGGTTTGCGGGGTTGTATAAGATATCTTTAAACAAAAAGCAGCTTACATGGCCTTAACCATTATTGGAACAATGGCTTTCGATGCAATCGAAACGCCGTTTGCCAAGACAGAAAAAACAATTGGGGGATCAGGAACTTATTGCGCCTATGCCGCCACAAACTTCATGCATTCCATTAATCAGGTGTCAATTGTGGGTGGCGACTTCCCGCAGGAGGTACTCCAGGATCTGAACCGCCTAGGCGTCAATACCGAGGGCGTAGAGATTGTAAAAGACAAAAAATCCTTTTTCTGGAGTGGTAAATACCACCTGGATATGAATACCCGGGAGACTTTGATCACTGACTTAAATGTGCTGGCCGATTTTAATCCGACGCTGCCGGACAGCTATCTGGAGACGGATTATCTGTTACTGGGTAATCTGGTCCCAGCTATTCAACGTTCTGTTATCAATCAGTTGTCTAAAAGACCTAAGCTGATTGTACTGGACACTATGAATTTCTGGATGGAGACGGCTATGGAAGACCTGGAGGACGTCTTGAAAATGGTCGATGTGCTGGTGGTAAATGATAGTGAAGCCAGACAGCTCTCCGGAGAATTTGCCTTGGTAAAGGCAGCCCGCAAGATCCTAGCCATGGGCCCTAAGTTTTTGATCGTTAAAAAAGGCGAACATGGTGCTTTACTGTTCAATGGCGAAGAAATATTCTGTGCACCGGCGTTGCCGCTAGAAGAAGTTTTCGATCCAACCGGCGCCGGTGACGCCTTTGCAGGTGGTTTTATCGGCTATCTGGCCAGTACAGGCGATCTCTCATTTGAGAATATGAAAACAGCGGTTATCATGGGTAGTGTAACAGCGAGTTTCTGCTGCGAGAAAATGGGTACAGAGCGCCTGAAATCTCTCACGCCAGAAGATATTCAAAAACGCGCCGCGAAATTTGTCCGGCTTACGAACTTTCAGCTGAGCTGTTAATAGTAATAGATTGAAACCGTTAGATCCCCTTTTTGGGTTGCTGGTACTGCTGGCGATGCTGAAGAGGGGATTTGTTTTTCAACAGCTTAAAGTGTCGGTTAAAATTGGAAAAATTATTAAAGCCGCTTTCGTAACATATATCTGAAACGGGGTGATCTGTCTCCGCAAGCAGCTTACAGGCATGATGGATCCTGACCTCGGTTAAAAAGGTAGAAAAGCTTTTCTTGGTCTTGGATTTAAAGAACCTGCAGAATGAATGCGGGCTGATATGGGCCACTCCTGCAATGTCCTCCAGAGAGATTTTCTGCTGGAAATTATTAAAGATATACTGATAGATCCGGTTCATGCGTTCCGACTCAGATTTATCATGGAAATCTGCCTTATGCGAGGTCGGTGACAAAATGGTCCGGGTATCTTCCAGATTACTGGCTGCTTCCAATATTTGCAACAGCAAAACAGTACGTCCATGCTCACTGGTTGCCTCCAGTTGCTTCATATACCGGGCGATGGCCTTCCGGGCAGCACCTTCTATTATGATCCCCAGTCTTGCCCTTTCTAATAGCTCGTTGAAAGCTTTATTCTCGGGCATTTGCCAGAATTTCTCTCCCAGGGCCTGAGGCGCAAAGTGAAGCACAGAGGATTCCGCCAGCCGGGCTTCTTTTCCTTCATAATACTGCTGGTCACAGCGCCAGAGATGGGGCAGGTTGGCGCCGACCATAATCATATCACCCGGTGCAAACCTGTCAATGTCATTGCCGATAAACTGGGTGCCGCTGCCTTTGACAATATAGACCAACTCTACTTCCGGATGATAGTGCCATTTGTCAAAAAAATAGGGTACCCTGTCGCGGCGGACCTGGAACGAGAAAGCAGGATTACTGGAAATCTTAAGTAACTGGGGTTTCATCCGAAAAAAAGCTGATAATTTTAAAACTCGGTGGAGATTAATACCTTCCGGAACAGTGCTTATATGCTTAAGCAGTATCGCAGCGAAAGCGAACCCAAAGCGATATCCTATCCAAAGTTCGGTCTGTTGATATTATTAATTCCGGTTACAAATTACAACGAAGCGGCCAATATTGCTTAAAAATCGGCGGTTTTTAGTGAATTCTTTGGTATTGAATATAATCTACATATTTTCAGGGGCCTGAATTCTTTGTTTTTGAAGTGTTTGTGACTGGTTTAAAGTGAAATTTTATGATTATAGGGATAAACTTTAACTAACGCAGGTGTGTCATACAGGATATATTTTCCGTTTTTCACATAAGTGTCTACTTTTGTTAGGAATAGGAACCTTAAATTAAAAATACAATTAAATGAAAGCGATAAAAAATATGGGCCTGGCAGTGCTTGTGGCAGCACCACTATGTGTACTGGCCCAAAGCAACTTTACTATTCAGGGAACGGTAAGAGGAGTCTCTCCCAAAGTAGAAAAGGTGTATATCTCCTACGCTTCCGGTGGTCATAACGTTATTGACAGCACAAATGTGAGTGGAAATAAATACGTATTTCAGGGGGTAATCAATCAGCCGACCCGCATTGAACTTAGAGCTGGCTATGATCTGAAAGAAAAAGTGAAGCCTTCTATGGGACGTGATATGATTACCTTGTTTGCAGATCCGGCTGATATGGAGGTTAAAAGCGTCGACTCCTTTTCTAATGCGAGTGTTAGTGGGTCTAAATCTAATATAGAATTTGATAAACTGAGAGCTGCAGCTAAACCATTTGAAGCAAGGGCTGCCACATTATTGAAGAAAGCAGCGGCAGAGGAGAAAGCAGGTAATCAGTCTGCTCTGGACAATACGCAACAACAAATAGAAGATCTGCAGTCCCAGCTCAAAAAAGAGGTCTACGCAGACTATATCAGAAAGGATCCCGGTTCTCCCATCGCTTTTTTTGCATTGCAGCAGTTTTCCGGTGCGCTGATCGATCAACCGGACGAGACGCAAAAACTCTTTAATCTGCTGCCGCAATCCTTGCGTCAGTCTCCTGATGGCAGAAGGATGGAAACCCTGATCGGGTTTGCAAAGCTCACGCCGGTGGGTAGTCAGGCACCTGAATTTACCGAAAGTGATCCGGACGGTAAGACGATTGCCCTTTCTGATTTCAAAGGTAAATATGTGCTTGTGAATTTCTGGGCGAGTTGGTGCGGCCCCTGCCGGGCGCAAAACCCTACATTGATTAAACTCTACAATCAGTATAAAGACCAGGGTCTGGAAATCATAGGTGTAGCCCTGGATAAACCTGGCGAGAAATCCGAATGGACCGATGCAATCAGAGATGATAAGCTGAGCTGGCCGCAGGTGTCAGATCTGAGATTCTGGAATTCCAAGGTCGGCAGAATGTATGGGGTAGTTGTACTGCCGCAAAACGTGCTGGTAGACCGCTCTGGTAAGATCGTAGCCAAGAACCTGACCATGGAGGCGCTGACCAGAAAATTAAAGACCCTGTTTTAATAGGTTTCAGAGCAGTTGTTCAAAAGAGCCAGAGGCGAAAATACCAATAAAAAAGGGGGTAATTAAATGATACCGGATCATTTAATTACCCCCTTTTCTGGGTTTTATGCCATCAGCTACAGAGCTGATCATATACTTATCTGAGTATCCGCATCTTGACCATGCCAATACGGGTATCTGTCACACTGATAATGTCGAACTCATAATTATCCACGATAATTCTTTCTTTTTGTTTCGGAATGTCTTTATTTTCCTTAATGATGTAACCCGATAATGTTTCAGAATTATTTTCAGGAAATTCGAAGTCGTATTTTTCGTTAAGATATTCAAGCTCCAGCCGTCCGGAGAAGACATATTCATTTTCGGCTACTTTTTGTTCCACAAAGGCTTCTTTATCAGATTCATGCTGCATCTCTCCGAATAGTTCAGATAAAATATTCTCTACGGTGATGATACCCGCCGTGCCCCCAAATTCATCTACGACCCAGGCCAGACTCTTGCGTTCTTTTGAGAAGCGGGTAAGCAGATCAATAATACTCATACTTTCCGGAACCGTAAATGTAGGAAGCAGGATCTGCTCGATACTTCCGGGCCTTGTAAATAGTCCCTGTTGCGTAACATACCCGATGATATTATCAATAGAACCTTCATAAACGACCAGCTTGCTCATGATGTGCTTGATAAAGGACTGTCGCAGGTCTTCAATGCTGGTATGCAATTCAACACCGATGATCTCGGTACGGGGTACCAGGCACTGGCGGATCTTGATATTGGGCAAGGTCAGCGCATTTTCAAATAGATAGGTATTGAGGTCCTGGCTGACCATTTCATCTGAATCTTTGGCCTGCTGGAAAAGATGTTCCACCTGCATACGGCCAAACGGTTTCTTCTCCGGTTTCAGGCGGACATTGAACAGGTATTTGAGAATACCGCCTGAAAAGCTGAGAAAGATCTTGATTATATTATTAAACAGATTATAGAATATACTGAAAAAGGAAAGAAGGGAATGAAAGAGCTTATCATTACGATTGAAGAATAACCTGGCAAGGAACCGGCCAAAGAATACCACAAAGATGGTAGAGATAATCGTATTCAGGACCATCTGCAGGTTCTCATTATGAAAACTGGTTTTAGCCCAAAATAGCTGATTGAAGAATTCATTAAAGAACAGCCCATACACTACCAGACAAAGCAATGCTCCAAAAATACTGGTACCTATAAAAGTCGTGGGGTTATCAGCAAATCTTGAAGATAACAGCCCTTCACTCGAGCCTTGTTTTTTTTTCAGCTCGATATTCAACCGGTTTGCAGTAAGGAAAGCGGCTTCCATTCCTGCAAAAAACAGGATCAATAGAAGCGTAATCAATATGCCCGTAAGTGCACTTAACTGACTCATAGGGTTGAAATTAAGGTAAAAAAATTAATTAGGCTAAATTATGTAAATCAAATGAAGCAGAAAAGCAAGCCGCCCTTTTTTTTGCTATATGCGGATAAATATTTGCCCGTCAGCTATTTAGGGCCAAATAATGCCGTTTTAGGGCTTATGGGCACTGTCAGCCGGCTTCGGTGTATTTTCTTTTGCCGGGGCTGTGGTGTCCCGAGCCTCCGTGGTCGTGTCCGTGCCAGCGGTAACAGGTGGCGCAGAAGAGTCGTTACTGCCGGAACTGATAGAATTTTCAACTTCCAAGATTGCGTCATTGGCATTCAAGAAAACAAATTCACTGAAATCCTGTTTGGCATGAAATCCGTTATCACCGGGAATCAAACCATATGGATGCGTTTGTTTAAGCACTGAGGGTTTATCACTATAAATAGTTTCGGTATTCTGATCCCACCATAACTCGCTGGTCGTCAATGTATCTCCTGCGATGGTATAAGCGACAACTGAGTCCTTAAGTTTGACTTTATTGAGTCTTTTATAGTAGATGCCATACTTTGCGGATACAAAGCTGGAAGGGAGACTGGTGGAATCATCATAGAAAACAACAAAAAGCGAGTTAGGGAAACTCATACTGGTCGTATCTTTCTCAGAACTGATCATAACCGGAGCTGTCAGCTTGGCTTTCACTTTCCCTCCGATACTCAGATAGCTGGTCACACCCGTGGCTTCCTCGGTGTTATATCCATGATTATTCAGGGCTTTCACCTCATTGATGTCATTTTCACAACCGCCAAGAAGCAAACTGCCTGCTAAGAGCAGGCAGCAGCTTTTACGTAAGTATTTTGACGTGAAAGTGGGCATATCTGTTTGATCTTATTAGTATCTTCTCTTGGTAAACCAGAAATCACTAAGAGAAAATCCCATAGAGAATTTAATAAAACTCTCAGAGACATTATTCTCATCAGAGCCTCTGCGCCCGAACTGAAGTGCCGCATTGATCAGACTATATTGTCTGGAAGTGCGGACAAAATTCCGGATCATAAAATCCATGCCCAAAGTTACAGCTTGAATTTTATATTGTTTGCCATCAAACACCAATTTATCTTTTCCTGTGTAAAAACCAGCACTGTACCGGGCTCTGGAGAACATACTTTTACCTCTCAGCGGTGAGGGCCGGAAATAAACACCGCCACGAATCATGTAGCTATTCGCGTAAGCTGGTTCACTAACACCATCTTCTTTATAGTCGGAGCCCCAACTGGTGCTGTTGTATTCTGCACCTACACCCCAGCGGTCTATATTTTCCTGGTAGTTGTTATACATCAGGCCTATTTTATAGGACCGGGGCAGGGTCACTTTACCCCTGACTTCTCCGGAACTTACGACAGTATCCTGCCCGATGGGATTATCAGGATCACTGGCGTAGTAGGTAAAGAAGGTCGTATTGGTTTTGCTGGTAAGGTCCTGACTGAGAGACATCGTGGCTCCAAGGGTCAGGCTTGAACTCGTCTTAATCTTTGTGACAGGGTCTGTTTTGTTCGATAAGGGAAGCTCATATTGGAGGCCCCCTTCCCATACAAAACCGCCTACTGCCATTCTTACATTTTTAATAGATCCCTGTGTAACGGCATCAGCCGGATCCGCCGAATAGGAGGAATCGAAAGCCGTTTGTGTGCTGATGTTTCTTTTACCAAAATCATAACCGAGGTTGACCCCCAGCGACAAATGCCCGATCCTTTTACCAAGGCCCATAAACACCTGATTCAGCCCGCCATCACCCCGATAGAGGCTATTATAATTTCTGACCGAATCGGGGTAACCATTTATCGGCAATGAGTTCTGCTCTTTAATATTGTAGTTGATGTCAGTCAGAGATCTCAGACCAAAAATCAAACCGAAGCCTTTCTTGGCAAGAGGCATACCGAGTGTGAAATAAGAAGGCCTGAAGTAATTTGATTTATAGGTACCTGCCGGATCAAGGCTTTTTAGATTGTGAGAGCTGATGTCAAATCCCAAGTCAAAGGTCGCAAGACCTCCGGCGGGTCCCAGTGTATGGAGGTCGCCATAACTGGCCGGATTACCGGTATTCAGAGCCTGTTGGTCACTGAAGGCTGCTGACATTCCGCCAATACCCAGGTAGCGGGAATTCTGGCTGGCATAATCAACTCCGAGCCCGTACCGGGAGAAAGGAGAATTGATCTGGCTCTGAGCCTTCTGTATAAAGCATACCAATACCAATAATAACAGGCACTTGTTTGTTCTAAGCATTTTCTAAACGAATAAGATATATACCCCTACAATGTAAATAGGGGTCTGCAAATATCTTGTTTTTAAGGTGCGGGACAAAAATAGATAAATCCCGACCGGTTAAAAGTACGTTAAACTTACCGTTTTACACCTGATATCTATCCTTAATATGGTCGCTATCAGATTCATTTTGAATTTCGTTCCCAGTAGCCCGGCAACCAGCTAGCTGAGTGGTTAATCACTCCAGGGCGCAAACAGGTGATTGTCTCCTGAAAATTTATACGGATTAACCGTTATCCTGGCTAATCCGGTATAATCCTTTATAAATCAGATAAGGATCAGGAAGTATCGTGTTTTTGAGATGTGGGGTAAAAAAAGCGATGTCCCCGCCAGTGATCATAATATTAAACTTACTGTATTTTGCCTTATATAAATCAATAATACCATCGATTTCTGCGGACATGCCCAGGATAACCCCACTGAGAATATTGGTTCTGGTATCATAGCCTATCAGTGGAAAATTCCAGTCAGGTTGCACAAGGGGTAAGCCAGCGGTATAATCGTTTAAAGACCTCAGACGCATACGTAACCCCGGACTGATGGATCCACCCAGAAATTTATCAAATTTATCCAGAAAATTAAAGGTAATACAGGAACCCAGACCGATAATGAGATTATGCTGCCCGGGGAACTGGTCCCTGGCGGCCATAAGCATCGCCCACCGGTCGGCACCAACGGTTTTCGCCTGACCTGATGGAACCGAAATAGGAAACGCTGTGTCAGGGCCAATTTTGAGAAAATGGCCATAAGTTGCCAATATATCCTCCAGAGCCGGGTCGTGATCAATGACAGAAGACAATATGGTCCGATCTGGTTTAAACTCCTGGAGCAGGGCTTTTAACTGTTCAGGAGTCCCATTTAAGAACCGTTCTTCCTTTACTTCCCCACCATTCATCAGCGCGCATTTTAGGCGACTGTTACCAAAATCAAAACAGAGTGTTTTTTTAGCCATGACACATTTTTTCGTTTAGTCTTAATTATCTGGCAAACTTCGGTTTTTCTCTTTAAAAAACAGCATTAAGCACTATGTTCTGTCATTCGGGATGCCAAGTCTGATGTTTCTCTATGGAAAATTAGTTTACTAGTGATCTTTAATTTTGCAAAGTACCAATCCTATTTATTTAATAATATGACCACACTTGCCTTCACATTAGTGCTGTTTGCCGGCTCCATTTTGGCGGGGCTGCTGGGTTCTCTGACGGGTTTGGGGGGAGGTGTCATTATTATTCCATTATTGACCTATATGGGAGTGGACTTCCATTATGCCATAGGGACAGCGCTGGTGGCCGTTATTGCCACATCTTCAGGATCCGCTGCGGCTTATGTAAAAGAAGGCGTTACGAATTTGCGTATGGGGATGTTCTTGGAAATCGCGACCACTATAGGGGCGGTGTTCGGTGCATTACTGGTCGCCTCTAAGCTGATCCCAACGCCCATCGTCGCTATATTATTTGGCATCATATTGATATTGTCGGCCGTTAATTCCTGGCGCAAAAAGCCAGAAATTACGGAACAGGTCTGCAGCAAAATGGGGAAAAGATTTAAATTGACAGGCGCCTATCCCGGTCCGGACGGACCCGTCAGGTATGGTGTGAAAAATGTGGTGGGAGGTTTTTTTATGATGATGCTTGCGGGGATTATTTCAGGACTTTTAGGCATCGGGGCCGGTGCGATGAAGGTGATTGCTATGGATAATATAATGCGGGTGCCGTTCAAGGTTTCCACCACTACGAGTAATTTCATGATCGGGGTGACTGCTACGGCCGGGGCTTTCATCTACCTGCAAAACGGATATATCCACCCGGCACTTTGTATGCCGGTGGTGATTGGCGTATTAATTGGCGCAATGGGCGGTTCTAAGATCCTTTTGCAATCCAATACAGCTAAACTCAGGTTTGGATTCTCCATATTTATCCTGATAATTGCCCTGGACATGATCTATAAAGGTATGACAGGACAGATATAATCATATAATCATATGATCAAGTATGAACACTAAGACAATAAAAGATAAAGATATATCGCTGATCATTGGAAAGATTCTCCGCTGTGGGGTATATTTATCCCTTTCTGTAGCAGTAGTCGGCGGACTCATTTACCTCGTGGCTGAGGGGAACCACACGAGTGTACAACACAATGTTTTTATAGAAAAAGACGAAAACCTCTTTGATTTGATAACCGATACACTGAGAGGTGTTGCCCATGGAGACGGCCTGTCTATTATCGAATTGGGTATTTTACTATTAATTGCAACGCCACTTACGAGAGTTATATTTTCCCTATGGGCATTTAATCAGGAAAAGGATAGGATGTATGTTGTTATAACATTGATTGTTTTGGTGATTATTTTTGTTAGTATTTTGACGGGATTTGGCGGATAATTTTAGATGTTAGAACATTGGCGAAGCGTTGATCTAAATCGCATTAATAAATATATTTATATAATAGAAAATCCGTCAAAATTTTTGTCTTCAAACGCCTGTTATTTGGTTGCAACGTGTTATCTTTGCCGAAAATTTAGCATAGGTATGGCATCTAAATCTGTGAAACTATTGTGGGCACTCTCTTTCAGCGTTATTTTGACCCTGTTTTCCTTTCAGGTAAGAGCGGCTGAACCTGCTCATGAAGAAGGCAAATTGGATATTTCTCATGAGATATTTTCCCATATTCAGGATTCGCACGATTGGCATATATTTTCCTTCGGTGAAAATCATGTTACTATACCACTCCCCGTGATTATTTATAGTCCGTCGAGTGGGCTGACTGCTTTTATGTCCAGCAAATTTGAACATGGTCATGCTGCTTATAATGGTTATCAATTAAATACTGAAGGTAAAGTAGAAGCACTTGACGGTTCCAAAATTTACGATATCTCAATGACAAAGAATGTCGTAGCGATGCTTTTGGCGGTAATTTTGATCCTCCTTGTGTTTTTAAATGTTTCCAAAAAATATAAAAAGAACGGCCCTGATAAGGCACCTTCCGGATTGCAGAATGCGATTGAAGCTTGTGTCGTATTTATAAGAGATGAAGTGGCTATTCCTAATCTGGGTAAAGATTATAGACGCTTTATGCCCTTGATCCTTACGATCTTTTTCTTTATCTGGATCGCTAATATGCTGGGACTTATTCCCGGCGGCGCAAACCTGACCGGTAATATCGCCGTTACCTGCTGTCTGGCGGTAATTGCCTTCATTGTAATGCTGTTTACCAGCAAGAAGCATTTCTGGGGTCATTTGTTTAACCCTCCCGGCATGCCTACTGCGGTTAAATTCATCCTGGTACCGATTGAAATAATTTCTCTGATCATCAAACCAATCGCCTTAATGATCCGTCTTTTTGCCAATATGCTGGCCGGACACATCGTTATCGCCTGTTTTGTACTCCTGATCTTTATTTTCGCCAATCTGAATCAATATATTGGTATGGGATTCTCGGTGGTCTCTGTCGGCCTGTCCGTCTTCTCCATGCTGATCGAGCTTTTGGTAACAGCGATCCAGGCATATATCTTTGCGAATCTGACGGCTATCTTTATTGGTCAGATGATTGAAGATCACAGCCACCATGCAGGAGAAGAGGGGTTTGACCACACAGATACGGAAAGAGAGTTATCTCTGTAATTGTCAGGAAGTAAAAGATTTTAGATAGTATTCAATTTTGTTTTTTCATTTTAAAACCCAAATACAATGTCAGTATTAAACACTGTAATGGCAGAAGCCGCTGGAATGGCAAAAGGTTTCGGAGCTATTGGTGCAGGCGTTGCCGCCCTTGGTGCAGGGGTTGGTATCGGACAAATCGGTAAAGGTGCTGTAGAAGCGATCGCTCGTCAGCCAGAAGCTTCTGGTGATATCCGTGCGAACATGATCTTAGCAGCTGCCTTGGTTGAAGGTGTTGCCTTCCTGGGTGTAATTGCCGGTATCCTTGCAATCGTACTTTAATTAGAAAAGTACCTGAACCGCGTTGGACGCACAGGGCTAAAACGCGGTTTTTTTAGAACATTAATCATTGATCATAAATTCACTATAAGATGGGACTTCTTACCCCGGATTTCGGATTATTCTTTTGGACGCTGCTGGCATTTTTACTGGTTTTATTTGTACTGGGTAAATTTGCCTGGAAGCCGATTTTAAATTCATTGTCTGAGCGTGAAAATTCAATCGCTGAAAGCCTGGCTACTGCAGAAAAAGCAAGGCAGGAAATGGCTAGCCTGAAAAGTGAAAATGAAGCCTTATTACAAAAAGCGCGTGAAGAGCGTAGCCTGATGCTGAAAGAAGCTAAGGATAATGCGGAAAAACTGATCTCTGATGCACAGTCAAAGGCCAAATCCGAATACGAAAGGATCGTAGCTGATGCGCAGGCTGCTATTACACAACAAAAACAGGCAGCGCTGACAGATGTTAAGAATCAGGTAGGTAATCTGGTTATTGAAGTTGCTGAGAAAGTATTACGCAAGCAGTTATCTAATAAAGGTGAACAGGAAACCCTGATTCAGGATCTGGTTGACAATGTGAAGTTAAATTAAGCTCCTGTCGGACCATAGCTTTAATTTTCCTGATATCTATAATATATTAATAAGATGCAAAATCCACGTTTAGCCGCTGTTTACGCAAAAAGCCTGGCAGATCTGGCCGAAGAAAAAGGTCAGTTTGAGCAGGTGTATCAGGATATGGAATATCTGAAGGCACTTTGTGCTGCCAGCCGTGATCTGGTACTTTTACTGAAAAGCCCTGTTGTATATGCTGATAAAAAGCAAGGTATTCTGACGGCTATTACAAAAGGCAATATCAATGACTTGACGGCAGCATTTAATACACTGTTGATCAGAAAGGGTAGAGAAGGTTATTTACCTGAGATCGCGGTTGCCTTTATTCATTTATATAACGAGCGCAACTCTATTCATCAGGTAAAAGTGACGACTGCAGAACCTTTAAGTGAAGCGCTGAGAAAACGTATTGAAGAGAAGCTGAAAAAGGATGCAGGTTTCGAACATATAAAAATGGACACCGAAGTCAATCAGGATATCATCGGCGGGTTTATATTGGAATATAATAATAATCTGATCGATGCGAGTATACTCCGTGACCTGCAGGATGTCAAGAGACAGTTTCAGCGTAACGACTATATTCAGGATATTCGATAAGCAATCTTTTTAAAACTAAAAATCAAAAATCCTTTTTCGTTTTCAAACGAAAGACAAATTCTAAATAATATGGCAGAGATTAAACCAGATGAAATATCGGCGATATTAAGACAACAATTGAGCAACTTCAATAGCGCTGCTGAATTGGAAGAAGTGGGTACCGTACTGGAAGTAGGTGACGGTATTGCACGTGTCTATGGTCTTAATAATGTCCGTTCAGGTGAACTGGTCGAATTTGAGACCGGTACCAAGGCCATCGCCCTGAACCTGGAAGAAGACAATGTTGGTGTGGTACTTATGGGTAAGAGTACAGGTATAAAAGAAGGTGCAAAAGTGCGCCGCACAGGTAGCATTGCCTCGATCAAAGCAGGTGAGGGTCTTGTCGGACGTGTTATCAACATGCTCGGCGAACCTATCGATGGAAAAGGTCCTATCACAGGTGATCTTTATGAGATGCCTCTGGAAAGAAAAGCCCCTGGCGTGATCTTTCGCGAGCCGGTTAAAGAACCACTGCAGACGGGTATCAAAGCAATTGATGCGATGATCCCTATCGGACGTGGACAAAGAGAATTGGTGATCGGCGACCGTCAGACTGGTAAAACAGCCATTTGTATTGATACGATCATCAATCAGAAAGAATTCTACGAAGCAGGCAAACCTGTTTATTGTATATACGTTGCAATCGGACAGAAAGCTTCTACGATAGCCGGTGTCATGAAAACGCTGGAAGATAATGGTGCTATGGCTTACACGACTATTGTTGCGGCTTCTGCATCAGATCCGGCTCCTCAGCAGTTCTATGCGCCGTTTGCCGGCGCGGCGATCGGTGAGTACTTCCGTGATACAGGTCGTCCTGCCCTGATCGTATACGATGATTTGTCTAAACAGGCCGTGGCCTATCGTGAAGTGTCTTTGCTACTTCGCCGCCCTCCGGGACGTGAAGCTTATCCGGGTGATGTGTTCTATCTGCATAGCCGTCTGTTGGAAAGAGCTGCGAAAGTAATCGGCAATCAGGACGTTGTTAAGAATATGAACGACTTGCCTGATTCGATCAAACATTTGGTGAAAGGTGGTGGATCTTTGACAGCCTTACCTATCATTGAGACACAGGCTGGTGACGTGTCTGCTTATATTCCTACAAACGTAATCTCCATCACGGATGGACAGATCTTCCTGGAAGGTAATCTGTTTAACGCTGGTATCCGTCCGGCTATCAACGTAGGTATTTCTGTTAGCCGTGTGGGTGGTAGTGCCCAGATCAAATCCATGAAAAAAGTGTCCGGTACTTTGAAATTGGATCAGGCGCTTTACCGTGAAATGGAGGCTTTCTCTAAATTCGGTGGTGACCTGGATGCTGCTACTAAACTGGTATTGGATAAAGGTGCACGTAACGTAGAAATCCTGAAACAACCTCAGTTCTCTCCATTATCCGTAGATAAACAGGTTGCTATCATCTACCTGGGTTCTCAGGGCCTGTTGCGTGATATTGCTGTTAAGAATGTAAAAGCTTTCGAAACACAGTTCTTCCTGGAAATGGAAAATAAATTACCTGAAGTGTTAGCTGAATTCAAGAAGGGTAACTTACCTGAAGACGGTGTACAGAAAATGGTAGAGCTGGTGAAAGGCTTAGCTCCGCAATTCAAATAAGAATAGGGTAATCTAGCCATTAGATTATACATAAATGGATCTTTTAACGGGCAATCCGGTCTGAATAAGGCTTAGGGATTGCCCGTTTTGTTTTTGGTCAGGACGCATTCAAGGCCATGCGATGGGTCAAAAGAGAATCCCTCAGAGTTACAAGATAGATGAGTGATGGAATTATCTACAGAAAAGGGAAGAGAACAATTGCCATGACTCATCTACGTTCAAAAATGGCAAATTCCCCGCCATGTTTTGCCATTTTTATAGTGCCAAGTGGATTGATCATTTTTTACAGACATTGTTTTACTGTATCACCTTATGTGTCGGGCTGCAGAATTAATATTGCTTGTCCGCTGCCTGGCAAAATATTAAATCAGTTTTATCTGATTTTTATTTGCCGATAACTTCGTAAGTGCTACAAATTTTGCACGGTTAACCTCATGGACCGGGCATCGCCTGTATGCCACCTTCCGGCGATCAAAATTAGTGATATCGCATACCACTGCTTCGTACATATATACCGGTAAAAGCAGGCTGTAATGGTGTCTGCTATATATATAATAAAAATAAATTACATTAAAAAATTAGTATCAGCTACTATTTATTGCAGATAAATGTACCGATAGATTTTATTGCCGGGAATCCAGGCGCCCACGATGGGAGAAGCCTATGCAAATTTTGCTTTTTAATATGTTATACATATATAACTATCCTCCATTTTAACAAAATAAAGGATAGTTTTAAGGATATGTAAAAACTAACATTAATTTGGTTCGGATTTTTAGGAATTTTTAGAGTTTTAAAAACTTGCGCAAACGTTTGATTATGCTGTTTATCAGTTATTTGTGATTTTTATTGAAATATTCGACTTTTTTTTAAAGAATAAACAACTTTCTTTGTTTAACATTTGTTAGGCGAAATCATAGATATATCTGTTAACGTTTGGCAAGTGCCTAAAATTAGTAAAAACTGCTTTTTTTACTGATAATGGGGCATCAATGGACAGTTAAGTCAAACACAAACCAAAAGGCTAATGCCGAAACTTATATAACCATTCTGAAAATTTTCATTATTCAATGTTCTTAAACATATGTCAATAAAAATATATACATCAATAATGAACGGGAGAAATCATAAGCTGCTGATAGTGCTTATGACATTTGTTTGTCAGGTACAACTCTTTGGTCAGGACTCGACACACCGATCAAAAGCACTTGATTTGTTCAATAATACAAAGGACTCTGCTTCAGGTAACGTGGATTCTTTGATGAAATTGACCAATCAGACAAGAATCATCAATGAACTTTCAGGCTCTAATCCTTATCGGGCGAAAGTTGATACCAATATTATTAATCGCTTGGATTATGTTTCTATTCAGCAGATGGTTAAAGGGAATGCTGCCGGCGTATATGTCGCCGAACCCAACGGCGAGCCCGGATCTGAGCAGTATATGTTTATCCATGGACTGAAGGGGCCTATGTTGTCAAAGAAAGATCTGTATGCCCAGCAGCCGGTTGTTTTTGTCAATGGAGTGGCTCTCATACAAAACAGCATAATGCCTCTTGATATACAAGCGACAGATTTCAATATGGTAGGACCTGCGACCAATCTTTTAACGACAGTTGATCCCAATAGTATTGAAAGCATTGAAATACTTAAAGATCCTGCAACCCTGGCGAAGTTAGGGCCTCTGGCCACTAATGGGGCTATCTGGGTAACCACAAAAAAAGCGCAGTCAGGAGAGAAACACATCGCGATAGACGCTTATTTTGGAATGATTCAGTCCCCGAAAGTGACACCAGTAAATGCGGCTTACGAAAATCAGTTCAGGCAGACTTTTTATAACAAGTATGCCACGGCAGCGGATCTGATCAATTACCCGGTGTATTTGAAGGACTCTACTGATCAGGAGTACTATGGAACGGCCGACTGGACGGATCTCTATTTTAAGAATAAGCCTTTTTATGCCGTGAATATGAGTCTCACAGGCGGTTCCCCGAGAGCTAATTTCCGGTTCCAGGTCAATAATACCAAAAGTGTTTCAGGGCAAGATGGAGCCGGGCTCAACAAGTATGGTCTGTCGTTTTTTATCAACATGTCGCCCCTGACCTGGCTGACGGTATCCAGCATGATTAATGCGAACCGTTTGGAAAGAGACAGAAACAGAAATATCAGGGACAGGCTCGCTGAAGTTCGCTATATCCCTGATCTCAGTAACCCATTACCGCCCAGCAGCAATGTGTATGGAAAGTATCTGCATGATTTTGACGAAGCGATTGATGATAACAAAGTAAACAGCATCCAGGGCTATTTTTCTGTGGGAGCAAAACTCTCTGGCTTTTCTCTGTTGTCGAAGCTGTCTGTTGATTACAATGAATCCCAGCGGGATGCATTCTGGCCAACAGAGCTGCTTAGTGGTAATAATTTTGTTTCCTATTATTTTGGCTATAATCAAAGGTTACTGCTGTCTAATACAGCTTCTTATGAATTTAAGCTGAATGAAGACCATAAAATAGATCTGGAAGCCGGACAGTCTTATCAGGCTGATATCAACCGTTATGACTATGCATTCGGTTATAATACTCCCAATAACTTTATAAAGTTCAGAACGACCAAGATCAATGATGGTGGCGATTACGTGCCTATATTCAACATGCAATATTTTCCGTTTTTTGGTAAGTTAAATCAGAGAGTGACCTCCTTTTACGGACAGGTAAACTATAGCTATAAAGACTACCTGACATTGACAGGTGTTGTAAGAAGAGATGGTTCTTCCAATGTACAACCGGATAGTCGCTGGATCACCAGTCCCGTCGTCAATCTGTCCTGGGATGTATTAAGCAGCCTGTTGAAAAAATCTACTGCCTTGAGTAATCTTGAAGTACGGGCATCATATGGAAGTTTCGGAGCTCTGTATAATACAGATATCTATAGCAAAGGTCCCAGGTACGTAACAGATGCAAGCTGGCCCGCGGATCCTGCCATTGGTTCTTATGTTGGCATCGCCGCCGCCTCCAGGCCGTATACGACGGGTTGGGCGGGTTATGGTATTGGCTGGCAGAAATCGGATAAAATGAATCTTGGACTGGATTTTGGTTTTGCCGATGATCACATTCAGCTCTCTGTCGATCTTTATAATGAAGATAATAAGAATCTGATAATCCCGGTCCCTGTACCTAAGGAGCTAGGCTATACTGCGGCCTATAAAAATGGCATGGTGGTCAATAACAAAGGCGTGGATGTCAGTTTAATGGGGCGGATTTTTGCACCGGAAAATCCGGATCGGTTTTCCTGGACGACGAACTTTAATCTAGGGCTCAATAAGAACAAGTTAACGGCGCTCCCCGATGGACTTCAGTCCATCATAATAGGAAACAGAAAACTGGAGATCGGCCAGCCTGTCGATGCCTTCTGGGTGTATGAGAACCAGGGCATATATGAAGATGTTGCTTCGATTCCCGTTAATAGTAAGACTGGAGTGAGGCAGTCATTCAATGGACTCTTATTGAATGCAGGTGATCCAAGATGGGCAGATCTGAATGGGGATTATGATATTAATGAAGATGATAAAGTATTTAAGGGGCACGCAATGCCGACTGTCACCGGTGGTTTTGGTAATAATTTCACCTACAATGGCTTTAACCTGAGTTTTCAATTCTATTTTGCCCTGGGGCAAAAACTACTCAACCAACAAATCGCAAACAGATTTGACTTTATTAATACGGAAGGTAGCCGGGATCTTTCTACGGTCAAGGAAATTACCTACTGGCAAAAAACTTTCGAACCCAGCGACTATCCCGTATATAATCCCTGGAGTAATGTTGTTCCCTACCAGATTGATCAGGATTTATTTCTGGAGAATGCTTCTTTTTTAAAGCTGCGGTCACTCACGATTGGATATGATATGATGCACGGCGACAGGAATAATCCTGACAGGATCTTCAGGAGTGCGCAGTTATATGTTTCCGCTACTAATTTATTCACGATCAGTTCATTTAAACATGGTGATCCCGAACTAGTGGACTACCAGGGATACTACAGGGGCTATAATCAGCTGTTGCCTAAAACATACACGATCGGCCTGCGCCTGGATCTTTAATTAATTGATAATCGAGATAATATTATATACAATGAGATTTAGTAAGACCTTATTATGCGCCCTGTTGTTACTGTTTGTACTTGGCGCTTGTAATAAAAAGCTGGATGTCGATACCAACGCCATGGCGAATGAAAACACGCAATGGAAAACGATGGATGATACAAGGAGCAACCTGATCGGGGTATATGCTCTTTTCCGGGCAGCTTTGGCGAATAATAATGATTATTGGCTCTGGGGAGAGTTGCGTCATGGAGATTTTGTGTCCACTACCCGCGCCGATTTAAAAGCCGTTATTGACGGCGACCTGAATGCCTCCTATAAAACCCTTGATGATATGAAGGACTGGCGCCGCTTTTATGCAGTCATTAATGCCGCTAACCTTTTTATAGAAAGATCTGGAGAAGCACTGGTTGATCCACGTTATACAACACTGAATCACGATGTGGATGTGGCACAGGTACGTTCGCTCAGGGCATGGGCTTATTTTATGATGGTGCGTATCTGGGGCGATGTTCCGTTTATTACGAATTCTTATGACGGAAGCTTTCCGGCAATTGGAAAGTCCAGCCAGGGGAAGGTACTTTCTTTTTGTGAACAGGAGCTATTAGCAGCAGCGCAGGTTTTGCCATTCCAGTACGGTGTACTGGATGACCCGATCTTACCAGGTTTGTATTACACCTATGGATTATCCCGCTTTGAGAATACGTTGATTTCAAGAACAGCCGCCTATGCTTTATTGGCGCATGTGGCTGCCTGGCAAGGACATTATGCGGACGTAGACGTGTATGCGAAGTTTGTTATTGATAATTACAGTAATTCACACCTTTACTATCTGACCACAAGTGACTTGACTGACCCCGATGGTGTCTTTTATGCCAGGGGAAACTATAATCAGTTATTGGGATTCAATTTTGTATATGGTCATGGGGAGACCGGTACCAGTGGTGTCGGCCATATTGAGTCCTGGACACTGGCAGCTCCTTTAATTACCAAACCCAAACCGGATATGTATGTTCCGGTGGATGTAATCAATGCGGCTTTTACAGACCGGGGTGATCAGCGCTTTGGTATTGACACCGTTAACGGACTTCCCAGAACAGCTTACTTTACTAACTACAATGCTGAGATTCCCATTTTTTCAAAAATAAAGGTTTTAGGAGATGGGGGCACCGACGGGGAGTTCGCTATTTACAGCTCTGCGATTATTTTTTCCAGACTCGAAGAGATCACCCTTTTGAAAGCGGAGGCAGACGCTGTTTTAGGGAAGTCAATCGGTGTAGATGGGGCGATTACACTACTGGATATTATTCGCACCAAACGGGGTGAGTCGCCTTATGAGGCTACTGTGGACGGGCCCCTGATTGATGCCATCTTTGCGGAAAGACGAAGGGAATTAATGGGCGAAGGATGGAGATGGTATGACCAGATCCGCTATAATAAGATAACCAGAAAGGATCCTGAAATGACCAAGTTGATAGATGAAGGCGGAATCTATTGGCCGATAGCGGCCTCCGTTTTGTCTGCTAATGAGAAATTGACGCAGAACGCATATTGGAACGTTGTAAAATAATTAAGTCAGTTATAAAATGATGGGTACAATGAAAAGTTTATTTAAGAATAAAATAAAAGCTGGTGGCGGCATATGGTTAATGGCAGGCCTACTGCTGTTCGCTATAGGCTGTTCTAAAAGCCACGAAGGAGCCTATTATGACTATCAGAATCGCAATGCAGTATATGAGGGAAGCACATATGCTTTCTTAAAGAGCCAGGGAGGGCTATATGATTCCCTGGTATATGTGATTGACAGGGTTCCTAATCTTAAGGACACGATTGAAAATTTTTCGGTCACCTTGTTTGCGCCCACCAACCAGTGTTTTACCAATGCACTCAAGAACCTAAATGAATTAAGGGGCAGTCAGCATAAGGCACCTCTTAGTTTAAGTGATATTGACCTGGTGGAATTAGACACTTTGCTATGCCGGTATGTGATTAAAGGTGAGTATACGACCGACTCATTATCCAAATTTACGGATGGTGTCGGAGTAGAAAGCCTGCGTTATGATTATGATATGCATCTGCGCTATAACCGGCAGGATGCAAATGGATACCAGAACGGTGGCCCGCAGGAAATTCAGCTCAGCGATCCCAAAAGTTCCATATTTGAAAGGTATTGGGTAACGACCTACACGACTTCTGTCAACATACATACCACTAATGGCATCGTACATCTTCTGTCAGGTGGTCATGAGTTTGGGTTTGGAGAGTTTACAAGGCGGATGAATAAATAGCAATTAAATGTTTAAAAAATATAACTCAAAGGGTAAACTCCCTGAGTCAACTAATAAATTTAATCGGATGAGATTACTATTCAGAGTACCATTGGCCTTGTTAGCCTTCAGCAGCCTGGTATTGAATTCATGTGACAAACTTTTGCCGGATGAAAGGGCTTCTGTGGCCACCAATTCAAGTTTTACACAGGATGTTTACTCTCCCGTTCTTGGCCGGGCGACGCTCTTCAATACTTTTAATGTCGGCAACTCGACACAGCCGCTTAATTTTAAAATTATTAATCCGCGCAGCTATTCAGGAGAGGCAGCCCCCGAGTTGACTGATGTGTTTCCTGTTAAAGTCTGGAAAGAAGCCTATACAGGAAAGGAAACATCACTGAAGGAGATTAGTGAAAAAAGAGGCGTGGAGAATCACCGGCTTTTTGAGATCAGGGAACATTCGGGGCAGTTTGTAATGTGGCCTGAGGCCAAGTCCACTTTTATTCACGCACAGCCTGACTCCGGTTATATTTTTGATGTAGAGATGACGAATTCCGGCGGAAGGCGCTACTTCCGTAATATGCGGCTGAAGCCTTTCAGGGAGATCCCTTTTGAACCGAGCATACAGGATCCGATCACCGGACAGACAACCTCTGTCGGCATTTATCCCACCTTCGTTCAGAATATTTACGGAGAGCATACCCGGCAGTTTGTATATCAGATCGGCGTTATTTTTCATAAAGTCGGCAATGGAAATTCACTGAGTTTTCAGTTTTTAGACACGCTTCAGAATCCGATCAACCCCAAAAAATTTAATCTCACGGACTGGAAGAACCTGGTGCATGGCTTTGACATGAAAATGAGTGATACGGCTGTTACCTATCAGGTGGCTTATCCGATTCCACTGACGAATTTAAAAACCCGCTATACAACTACTGATGGTCTGAAAGCACATACTGTTTTTAGTTACGACAGGCTAGGTTTTGGCGGTAAGAGAATGATTGCCAACCTGGGGCTTGATTTCGCTATTTATGAGCCGGGCGACTGGCAGATCAAATTTTGGTTTATCAATGATAACCCCAATTTTGAGGATGAATAAATTTTCCGTCGTAGAAATCTCTGAAATTATATTGCTTTTTTAATATACAAAAGTTTAGCTATGAGGCATGTGATTGCTATTTTATTAATATTTACAATGTGCTTTGGCATTCAGCCTTCATTTGGGCAGACAAAGGCCAGCTGTTCGGGGACGGTGATTGATAAAGTGACAAATAATCCGATGGTTGGTGTGTCTATCTTAATAAAGAAGACCCGCAAAGTGGTGGGCAGGACTGATGAGCATGGGAAGTTTACAGTAGAGGTTCCCGATGGTACAGAGCTGGAATTTACCTTCGTAAATTATGTCAATGCGACGGCGATTGCGAATTCCAAAAATGAAATGGAAGTCGCCATGACGACAAAAGATGACAGTGATTTACAAGATGTTGCGGTGGTCGGGTTTAGAAAGGTATCCCGGGATGCCAATACCGGTTCATCGATTGTGATTTCGGGGAAAGACCTGCAGGATGTCCCTGCAGCAAGTGTTGCCGATCTTTTGCAGGGTAAGGTGGCAGGTTTGAATATACAGAATAATAACGGATCTCCCGGGGCGAGAGGTGCCATGTTTGTTCGCGGACTTTCCAATATCTCTGTATCCGGTTCAGGAGCGAATGGTTATCTGACTCCCACTTCTCCTTTGTTTGTGATTGATGGCGTACCCGTTGATATGAATAGTGAGTATCAGTATGGGTTTAATCAAGGAGGCCCCGGCATCAGCCCTCTTTCTTTGATTCCTGTGGAAGATATCGAGAAAGTTGAAGTATTAAAAGACGCTGCCGCCACGGCGCTTTGGGGATCCAGGGGGGCTTATGGTGTAATACTGGTGACAACAAAAAGGGGGAATTCTGAAATCCCCATTGTGGAGTATCAGGGAAAAGTGTTTTACAGCGATATTCCGAGACTCAGAGATGTTATTGGCGGCAGGGAAGAACGGATGTTGCGTATCCGCCAGCTACTGGCCTACGACACATCGTATGCGGATGCACTTTTACAGATTAACTCCCATCCGTATTTGTCTGACAGCCTGAATCCATATTACAATAATTCCACCAACTGGCAGGCCGTTTTTTACAAGCCGACCTATAATCACACCCATAATATCAACATTAGAGGGGGAAGCCAGAAATTTAATTATAAAGTGAATATGGGTGTTTTTGATCAGAAAGGGATTATAGAGAATACTGGCCTGACCAGATACAGCCTGAATATGAACACCCGGTACCAACCATCGGAAAAATTCATTTTGACGGCTGCCATTAATTCCGGGCTGGCTCAGAAGCGTAATGGCAGTGGGAATGGATTGGTGCAGGAAGGTGTGGCGGACGGCACGAACGCTTCTTCGCTGCTGCCAGCGCCTTCTCAATATTCAGCCAATAATGAAGCACTCGCGAGTATTTCAGTACGGGATGACAATAAAACGATTCAGGTACAGCCCAGCATTGATATTCAGTGGATGCCTGTTGAAGGCATCCAAATATTGAGCAGTTCGAATTATAATTTCAATTCCTCCATAAGCGATAATTTTAAGCCGTCCATTATTAATAAAGGTAATGGTTTGACCACTTCTTATCACAGCCGTACTTACTCACTGTATAACAGAAACTCACTGAACTATATCAAGACGATAGATAAGGACGGAGAGGCTGCGCATAACTTCAACATTTTTGTATTTGACGAAATAACGATGGATTCTTACAGGGCTGATCAGTCTATGTTGTCCGGATCAGCAAATGACTATCTGACAGGGCCTAACGGATATAACTGGTATGCCAGTGTGGCCGGGACATTTGATAATGCAAAGGATAGCCGCACTTTTGCCTACGGGGGAGCTTTTAGCTATAATTATAAACTCCGGTATGTCGTTGATTTTCAGTATCGCGCTTCCGGAACTTCTACCAATGGGCCTAATTCAGGTTTTATGAAAAGTCCGACCATCAGTGCACGCTGGAATATGCAAAATGAAGAGTGGACCAAGAGCTGGCACTGGATGAATGAAAGCTCCTTTAGATTCAGCTACGGTACAACGCTCGTTCCGACAGGTGATATATTTAGCGTCTATGGAAAGTTTGCACCGGGGACCAACTATAACGGACAGCAGACTATTGTCTCCGATTTTGAGTATGCGCCTAATGTCAACTTTAAATCGTATACCAATACGTCTTTTGATGTGGGATATGAGGGGACGTTCTTCAACAACCGGCTTAGCGTCATGTATGATTTTTACTATAATACCAAGGATAATCAGCCGTTCGACAACGCACTGGCCAATACGACCGGCTATCAGAAACTGGTGACCAACGATGTTTCTACTGTAAGCTATGGTAATGAGTTGACCCTGTCATTCAGGTCTGCTCCGAGTAGCGATGAAAAAAGCCTGAGCTGGAATATTTCAGCAAATGTCGGCATTAACCATGATGTCCTGACCAGGCTTCCGGATAACATGCGACAGTTGATTAAGCCAGATGCGGCTACTAAATATCCTTTGCTGTATAGAATCGGTAATACCCCTTTGCAGACCATGGTGTATAATACAGTTGGCGTCTACCCGACTGCCAGTGCAGTGATTGTCGACCCGTTGACCGGCCGCCCGGTTCAGGTCGGATTGGGAAGTGATGTTTATCTGACCGGGGGATCTCCCATCTGGACAGACCTGAACGGAGACTATATTATTGATGATAATGATTTGGTTGTTTTGGGTAATCCTTTGCCTAAACTGACAGGCGGCATCAACTTTTATATTAAGTATAAGCAGTGGACATTGAATTCGAGTATTTCTGCCACACTATTCAGAGATGTGATCAATACAGCCCTGGCAGGAAAGTTTGAACATTTTAAAGATCCCTTGTTTACCGGAAGCAATAGCAATCTTTCTAACAATGGCGTGCTGGTACCGATTGACGGATATAATTATTGGAAGGTAGATGGCGATAATGCAGATTTTCCAAATCCTTTTGACTATCTGAATGCCCCGCTCATGAATCCCTATCGTCACAATCAGACACTCTTTTTTGAAGACGGATCTTACTGGAAGTTGAATAATGTTACGTTGTCCTATATGATCGACAAAGGGTGGAGTAAACGTTTTGGAATTACTTCTGCAAGGGTCTATTTTACCGGGGCGAATCTTTTGATTATTTCTCCGTACTCCGGCAGCAGTCCTGAGAACGTAACGAGTCTGGGCTTTGATAACCCTAATGGTTATCCTAACCCGAAAAACTATGTTTTAGGTATAGATATTCAGTTTTAGTGATTTGTATAATAAAGTTATAAACAGGACGGTTAATAAAAATTGAGACTATGAAATTGACAAGTAAAATTCTGGTAATGGCTATGGTAGGGGCAAGTATATCACTGGGAACAGGCTGTAAGAAGTTCCTTAACGTAGATCCGATCAGTGCGCTATCCGGAAATAGTTTTTGGAAAACCGACGCCGATTTTGATAATTATATGGCAGGAATTTATAACCAGTTCAGAACGTATACAATGATGGATTGGGGCGGTACTTATACGCAGTTTTTTCCCGCAATCGGTGACTTCCGCTGTGCACCGTTTATTGGCGTAAATAATTCAAATCGCGCCTATATCAACCAGTTTGCAGTGAACGATCTGAAGAGTGCCATTAATAATACGACCTACTGGAAGGGCACTTATGCCAAGATTACGGACTGGTCCCGTTTTTTTGAAATTATTTCCTCTTGCAATATTCTTATCGATGAGATTGATAAGTCTGACGGCGTTCTTTCTGAGAAGAATGCGGCGCAGTATAAGGGAGAGGCGGTCTTTATGAGGAACCTGTGTTATTTCTATATGGCTCGCCTGTATGGAGATATACCCTATTACACCGAACCTTTCAAAGTAGAAGCGACACCCAGGGAAGATATGGTAACTGTACTGAAAAAGTGTCTTGTCGATATGGGTGCTGCCGCCAATGGCCTCCCCTGGACCTACGATGATCCGTCCAAAAGAGGGGTAAGGGCAATGAAGGGATCGGCCTTGGATCTTATGATGGAAATAAACATGTGGTGTGCCGGGTTTGATTTGGACCATCAACAGGATTATTGGGAAGCAACCGATTCACTGGGCAATGTTTTACTCACAGAAAATGGAGGCTCTTATGAATTATTGCCGATGGACCGTTTTCATGAAGTATTTGAAGGGAATTCAAAAGAAGGTTTGTTTGAGATTGCGCAGAGCTTGAATAAAGGTGAAGTTTTTGGTTTGTTCTCTACATTCACCGATAATATGTTACACTATCCGCATAAGCAAAACGGAAGCTCGCAGAGCTATCTTCGGGTCGATCGCAGGTATCTGGATATCCTGTTTCCGCCGGGAAAACCTGATCTGCGCTGGACGCTGTTGTTTACTGACCGGGATAATGACAATTTTGGTATGGAGTATTTGAAATTCAGCAATATTTATGCGGAGGAAGGTGAAGACGTGAACCCGGACGACAACCAGATCATTTTCAGACTTCCTGATGCGATTCTGTTAAGAGCAGAAGCGTGCGCGAATCTGGGTAAGACTGCTGAAGCGATCAGGCTTCTGGATATCGTCCGGGGCAGAGCCGGTGCGACGCCTTACACGGAGGGAGAAACGCCGAACCATGATTTATCTGACGCCATATTTTATGAAAGGTGGAAAGAGCTCTTTGGAGAAGGGTACTATTTCTTTGACATGGTCAGGACGAGAAGGATTTTGGATGGCAAGATTTGTCCGCATCCGATTTCGGCAGAGGCTTTTTCAAGAGGAGCATGGACCTGGCCGATCAGTGAAAAGGCTCTGGAGAAGAATCCGGGAATGCGGTTAAATGATTATTGGCGTTAATAATGTTTTGCTTTTGAAAACAGGCCTTTGTGTTGAAGCGTTTCATTTTAAAAATTGTAAAGATGTATAATAGGAAGTTATTTGGAAGTTTAATGACATTGGTCGCCCTTGTGTTGATTGGCGGTGCCTGTCACAAGGATGATTATTTTAAGGATACCGGTCTGCACAAAGCCGATTATAAAGGGACCGTTATGGAGTATCTTGAACAGAATCCATATCATATGTTCGACACGCTGTGCAAGGTAATCCGGTTAGCCGGTATGGAGCAGGTATTCCAAAATGATTCGATCACTTTTTTCGCGCCAGCTGATACCTGCATCCTGTCAAGTATCCAGCTGCTGAATGAACAGTTAAAGCTCGACGGTAAGGATACGGTAACACAGATATCTCAGATTCCGGCGGCTGTCTGGAAAAAAGAGCTGTCACAATATATATTTAAAGGCGTCCACAGGCTAAAAGATTACCCCCAGTTAGATCCTCTGGCCATGCAGGTTTATGGAGGCCAGTATTATTCGTCCTATAGCGGCAAAGTAATGAATATCGGGGTATATTTTAATGATGTGAACGGGGTAAAATATGCGGGATACCGGCAGCTGATGCTGGGTTATTTTTCCGGTGAGACCCCGCCTGACTTTTTGCCCTATATCGTACCTGTAGCCTCATCGGATATACATCCGTATAATGGGATTGTCCATGTGCTGCAGTATACACAGAAGTTTATTTATCAGCAGGGAGATTCAGACGACTATACTGTAACCACCATACCCGTATATTTTGGGTTTGCGCCGTATAGCTTTATCAGTGAGGTACTGGAAGCAGGCATCAATTATTAGGAGTCAGAAAAGAAGAAAGTAAGATCTAAATTATAAGACGTACTTATTAAAAAGGTTGAAATAATGAATAAACTAGCGCTGAAATATTTTTTGGTATCAAGCTGCCTGATGGTAGGCTTATCGATCGGTGGGTGCAGTAAAAAAACTGAACTTGGCAGTGGGCCCTATTTTGATGCGCCACAGACGGCTGTCCAGTTTTATGGTAAAAAGCCGAATCCTCAGGACGGCAGGGCAGGAGATAAGGTTACCTTTGAAGTTGTCGGTCTGGACAAATTGAAGGATTTTAAATTTTTTATTAACCAGATACCGGCAGAAGTGGTGGCTGTTACAGACAGCCTGGCTACTGTTGTGATACCGGAAGGGACATCTTCCGGCCCGGCATCAGTACTTACTGTTGACGGGCAGTATTTCTATGGCCCGATTTTAAAAATAGATGGCCGGGTATCGATCGACCGAACGTTTAAAATAGGGAATGGTGCGAATGGTCCCATTTTTACGGCTTATTATAATGGTGCCGGAAATGGCATGTTCCTTTTAGGAGGTGCATTTAGTGATTTTAATAATGCCAGTGCCAGCAGTCCTGTTAACAGTATTGTCAAAATTGCCGGTGACGGGACTGTACAGGAATACAGCGCCGGCAAGGGCGCATTTGGCGGTACTGTCTCTACGATTCTCAGCCTGAACTCGAAATATTATATCGGAGGGGTACTTTCGGGCTATGGTGCACACAGAGTGGAAGGCCTTACAAGACTGAATGACGACTGTTCTATAGATACTATGGTCGTAGACCTGGTGAACCCCAATGGCGAAAAAAATCCGGAAGCCGATACAGCCAGGGTGCCTGCTTTAAATGCTTATTTAACCGGAAGTGTTTCAAGATTGTTCGAAAGCAAAGATCAGGGAATCATAGCGATAGGCAACTTCGTGAGCTACTACAGCTATTTTTATGAAGGGTCGCAGAAGGATAACTATTATGTTGATCAGACAGAGATGTATAATTTCATCCGGTTGGATGCAGATGGCAAGCTGGACTCTTCCTATAATTTTGATGAGACAATTCAAAAGGGAAGGTGGAAGCTGAATGGGGGTATCGCAGACGCGATACAGTTGCCAGACGGTAAAATTATTTTTGTCGGCTCATTTACGCGCTTTGACGGCGCGCCGGCGGCCAGAATTTGTGCCCTGACAGATGAGGGTGGACTGGATCCCGACTTTGCTGCAAATATTGGTCAGGGTGCCGATGGCGACATTCAGAAAATTACCTACAATAAGCAGACGGGCAAGATTTTAGTGTCTGGTGATTTTACACAGTTTGATGGACATAAAGCAAACGGTATCGCCATGCTGAATGCAGATGGAACTTATGACGATAGCTTTGCATTAGGCGCCCTGTCTGGAGGGCGTCCGAGTTTTGCCGGCCAGTTAAATGATGGAAAGATTATTGTTTCGGGTACATTCAACAAGTATAATGATATCGTGCGTCAGGGTTTCATGATTTTAAATCAGGATGGAACACTGGCGGCCGGTTATAATAACACCGGCAGTTTCGCGGGTGAGATCTATGGCATGGTTGAAATCAATCCGCATTCGGTGGTACTGTATGGCTATTTCACTTTGTTTGACAATGTGAAAGTAGGGAATATCGTAAAAATTGCTTTTGATTAAAATAATAAAGGTTAACAGTGATGATGATACTGAAAAATACACAGCAGTTGAAAGTAATGGCAAGCAGGTTTTTGCTTCTTGCATTTGTTGTCGGGGTCTTTTCCTGTAACAAGACAGTTGAAAACAGTCTGCAGGACAGCTATCCTCCTGATGGCAGCGGTTCAGCCTTTAAGCAGAGGAAGGTGCTGTATTTGATTCTTGATGGTGCCGAAGGCAAACAAATAGACACGCTCGCGCCGGCTAATATTACTGCTCTTCTGAAAACATCCGTGTATACATGGATAGGGATCAGCGGGTCCAATAACCGGGATACGGTATTGCCGGGTGCCTGGACGTCCATGATGACGGGTGTGAATACCGATAAGTCAAAGGTGGGCGCCGGATTTGATACGGCGGACCTGGAGACTTATCCTTCCATTGTGAGCCGGTTAAAGAAGCTTGAACCGGATTTGCGTACTGTGGGCTATGCCGCCTCTCCCTTATTTGACAGCCATTTGTTAACGGGCGCAACTAAACACAAATTGTCAACAGGCGACGACGGTGCTGTTGCGGCCAATGTCATTAGCACGTTGAAAGATGATTCTGCGAGTCTGGTTATCGGTCAGTTTCATAGCATTGCCGTTGCAGGTGATCAGTTCGGGTATAGGTTTGACGTGGCTGAGTATGCGGCTGCCGTTGAGAAGGTAGATGGTTATATCGGGGAAATTATGGCAGCACTTAAGGCGAGGCCCAATTATGCCAATGAAGACTGGCTGGTGATTCTGGCCTCTAATGAGAATGGTTCGGTTGACAAGAATAATAACGGCGATAGTACTTCTGCATATAATGATACACGCCGGAACAATTTTATTATTTACAACAACCCAAGATTCGTTGACGAAAATATCGGCAGGGACGGAACCCCTTCTACCAAGGGACTCTCAGCTTACCGTGATTCTTCTTTGCTGTTTACAGGTATTGGCTCAACCGGTGTAAACGTGAAAGTAGATGATCCAAAAAGGGTATATGATTTTAAACAGGGTGATAGTATTACGATCGCTTTTAAAGTAAAATTCCTGGATTATGAACTTTCCGGTGGTGGCTATTTTCTGAACCTGGTGGGTTCACAAACCGGCTGGTATTCTAATGGGAATGGGTGGGGATTCTGGCGGACAGGCTCAGGTTTTTTATTATATATTTCTGACTCCAAAACCTATTATAATGTCGATATGACGGTACAGATTAAGGATAATAACTGGCACACCCTTGCGGCGACGCTTGCCTGGCCGAAAGGAAGTGATAAAGTGCATATAAATCTATATTATGACGGCCTGATTGATATCAGTGAGCGTGTTGTGACGCTTAGCAGCAATTTGACATCTGGCAGGGCGCTGACTTTTGGACATGGGAGCACCGCCAGTGTAACGAAGTATACAGATTTTTATCTGACAGATTTCAGGTATTGGAAAACATTGTTACCGTACGATATAATCACTCAGTATAACTGTAAAACGGATATCTCTACTTCAAGCCCCTATTATCCCTACCTGGCTGCTAATTATAAAATGAACGACGGAAATAACAGCACGACCGTTAAAGATTATTCTGTGAATCAGCAGGATGGGGTGATTCAGGATCCAAGTGGCCTCGCGACATGGAAGTCCTTTAATGAAGTAAGTAATAATGTATGTCCTTCGCCCGACAAGAATTTCTACAAAGCGACGCCTAATGGGCTGGATATTCCTTTACAGATTTATCAGTGGCTGGGTATCGTTATTAATCCGTCCTGGGGACTTGACGGGCAATATTGGTCCAATGGGTATAATGATGTTCAGTTGCCCGATAATTATTAACTGTGATTGAAATTTAGATTTGAACTGGCCGGTTTGCAATATGCATGAGCGGCCAACCCAACAATAAAATATTTTCGGATGAAAAAAATACATGCTTTATTAGGTCTTCTGACGGTGGCAAGTATGCTGGTCGTTTCGGGCTGTAAGAAGTACGGATTTGACATAAAGGACGGATACGGCCTTGATACGTTGAAAGAGCATATTACGGTGGATACTTCCGGCAGCAGGCCAGATTTCAGTATGCTGTCTAAGGCCCGGATTTTTCCTGGTTTGGTAGACGCGGCAGAGCCAAGGATAAAGGACTACCCGGTTACTTTAAACCTTAATTATCTGAATGAAGCCTACAATCGTTTGCGGATCAGTGTCATCCCGCAACCTATATTTGGTACGGGAATGTATGCAGCGCCCGGAGAGCCTGTTATTATCGATGTGCCTGCCGGTGTAAAGGGATTGGTCTGCCTGATCGGGATGTGGACGGACGATCTTAGCGGCACCAAGGATAGGAGAAGGGAGCCGATCATTTATAGTGAGAAAATGCTGTTCCCCGGCAGAAATTATGTCCGCAATTTATTCGGAGGAAATATTTATGTTGTAACGAACTTTCCGATAAAGCAGCCCGTCACATTGAATTTCACCGGGGCGTGTAAGAGCCCGGACTTTGTGTTGGGCAAAACAGATGCAGCTACCTGGAAGAAAGATATCATGGACAGTAAAGTGCCGTGGTTTGAGTTTGCTTCCGGTCATGTGGCCTTTACCTTACCCCGCCAGAAAATGGTGGATTATATTATGAGACACCCGGATGTTGATCCGATTGCCGAATTGAAGGCATGGGATGAGATCATTGAAAAAGATTATAACGAATGGGAAGGCCTGTCTGATACCGCCTCCGACCAAAGGGATAAGCCTATTAATCTGCCCTGGAGAATTGTCTTGGATATCCAGCCTGTGGTAGGCTATGGGCATAGCGGTTTCCCTGTTGTGGCACAAGATGATAATGAATGGTTTAGTGCAGCGATGCTTGCAACAGACACTGTATCTATCTGGGGGACGCTTCATGAAATTGGTCATAATAATCAACAGGGACAATACTGGAGTTGGAGTACACTGGGGGAAACGACAAATAACCTGTTTTCAATCAAGCGCGCTCACCGAATCGGTATTAAAAATATCAGCGCCTTACATCCCGCATTACCAGGCGCTGTACGCGACGGCCTGGCATACACATCCCAGCCGAATGAAGGGAAAAAGTTTGATACTGATCCATTGGTGAATAGTCCCTTCACACGCATGGTGCCCTTTATGCAGTTATTTGATAAAATCAAGCGCTGGGACGGCAAACAGGACGGATATGGGCTGATGCCTTATTTATATTGGAGGACACGGCATGCCCAGCGTTATTCTTTGACAGATCTCGCAAAACATGATTTTCTATATGAGGCCGTCTGTGAATATACGCATCTTGATTATTATAAATTTTTCCAGGCTTGGGGGATAGCCCTCTCTGCGCAGTCCAGGTCCGCCATGGGCGACCAGTTCCCTGACAAAGTCCCGACAGATATATGGAACTACAATCCACTGACAAAAAGCGGAGGTGATAACGTAGTCGATTATACCGTGCCGAGGACGGACTGGTTGGTTGAATTTGATTCTCAGGAAACCGAAGGCGAAGATGGAGCGGCCATCAATGTACTGGATGGAAATGTCAATACCTTCTGGCATTCTCAGTGGTATCAGGCGCAACCTCCTTATCCGCATTATTTATTAATCGACATGACAGAGAAGAAACAAAATCTTCATGGGATTTACCTGACGATGAGGCAGAATAGTTCCGGAACCCGTCCATCGCATGTAGAAGTGTGGCTGGGACCGGACAAAGACCATCTGACGAAGTATACAGAATCAGACCTAGCCTCACAAAATGAACAGCAGGCCATCAATTTCAGTTCACCTCAGAGTTTTCAGGTCTTTAAACTGGTGTTCACCAAAGGGCAAACAGATGCATCCCAGTTTGCATCCATGGCTGAGGTAAATGTATTTTAGAAGGTATTGAGTAAATGGTTAGATGTTGTTCCTCTATTGTATCGAACAATTTATTAAAGAACTCGGAAAATCGTAATATTATGGCAATGATGAGAAAATTAGGATTTTGCATGCTGGTTGTTACAATCCTGGGCAGTGCCTGTAAGAAATATGCAGATCCGCCGCCTTATTTTGAGGCGTATGGCGAGGATAGTGTTGTTAATCAACGTAAAGTGCTGATCATTAATATTAATGGATTAAGTGGCCCCCAATTGAAAGCCGCTAAATTGTCCAACCTTGAAAAGTTGATGGAGACAGGTAAGTATTCATTTGCACAATTAAAAAACGTGAATAGTACGGATGCTGCGGTTTGGACAAGCCTTTTGACAGGCGTCGGGTTCGGCAAGCACCAGATTTATGACAGCAGCTTTCAATATATTCCAACCGGAGATGTCAGTGAGGGGGAAGGATCGCCAACACCTTATGTGCCAAATGTACTTAATTATGTCTTGCAGACGAAACCGGGATATAAAACGGCTCTTGTTTCTCCCTGGCGCAATCTGGTAAACACCGTCCAAATTGCAGACTATCCTTACCTGGTAAATAATGACGCGGCTGTAAAGGACTCTGCGGTTTCTCTATTACGGCTAACAACAATGGGCGTTATGTTTTTAGATTTTAATAGCGTTGACCTCGCCGGGCATGCAGGTAAGTATGACTTAAGTGATGCAGGATTTAAGGCGGCCGTAGACAAAGTTGACAGCTATGTGGGTGAGGTTGTAAAAGCACTCCAAAATCGTGAGAACATTGCGGCAGAAGACTGGCTGATTATGGTAACCTCTGCACGGGGCGGTAGTGCAGAGAATCCGCAATTGGGATTTGTTATTGCCTCCAATGCTAAACTGAAAAAGGAAGAACTCAAGAAAGTGGGCTTCAATACCATTCATTTTAAGGGATCAGGGACTGCGGGAGCTATTGCACATATACCGGATGATAAGGGACTATATAATTTTGGTGCAGATAAAGACTTTACAGTCCAGGTCCAGGTAAATATCCCCAGCAGTAGAAACTATCCTGGTTTTTTGGGTAAAAATACACCGTTGGATGGTAGTAAATTAACCGGATGGTTTTTAATGCTGGAAAATGATCATTATAATGTTGAATTTGGAGGTACGGCCAATGGCGGTAGCGGCAAGAACCAGATTGCAGTCAATACGCCGATTGTGAATGGCAAATGGCATACGATTACCTTTAGTGTAAAAATGGAAGATGGAAAACGTACGGCGTATGTATATACAGATGGTGTATTTGCGACCTCTAAGGATATCACAGGCAACAAAAGCCTGAATACGGATGCGCCGCTTGCCATTGGAAATGTATCTGATCCTGGCTCCGGAGGTGCTGATTTTCATGCAGCGGACCTGGAGATCTTTGATATTGCACTGGATGCAGAGACGATCGCTAATAACATTGCGTTGAAAGATATCACCAAACATCCAGAGTATGCCCACCTGATCGGTTACTGGCCCATTGACGAGGGGGGAGGAGGTCTGGTGACTAACAGAGCGCCAAAAGGATATGATATGATGATGACCGGGAATTTTCAATGGGACGGACTGGGAACTGATGTGCCGGTGTCGATGGTCCCTGACACAAACACGGGTATTTCAGTGGTTCCGGTAACTGAAGATATTGTAGCGAATATGTTTTATTGGTTAAAGGTAGAACCGAACAGTGACTGGGGGTTACAGGGGTCTCATTGGCTCGATAAGTTTGAAAGAGAGATCTACCAACAATAAATAATTAAAATGGGGTTTTATGTACTGGGCTCCGCTGTCTAAAGATAGTTGGAGCCTTTTTTGTATTATTGGCAAATGGGTACACATTTAGGCGGCGCATTAAACTTTTAGAGTGACTATCACTCCAAATGGCTAAAAACTTATCAACATTAACAAAATTCTTGTACGGGTCTTGTTATTTTAGCGAAAATATTAATAATAATAAATATGAGTGTTTTATTGCAGATTGTAGCAGATACCACCGTTCAGGCCGCTCAAACCGGCCAGCAGGCCATGGAGAAGATCTCGCTTTGGGGATTGCTGGGTAAGGGTGGGGTGCTGATGTACCCTTTGTATTTGCTCTTAATACTGGCTATTTTCATGTTCTTTGAACGTTTTTTGGCTATTCGCAAGGCATCCCGGATAGATGCCAATTTTATGCGGGTTATTCGCGATAATATTCTTTCGGGGAACGTACAAGCTGCCAGAAACCTGGCCCGTACAACAGACAGCCCGGTAGCCCGGATCATTGATAAAGGTCTTAAAAGAGTGGGTAAGCCTATCGACGTCATTGAAAAAAGCATGGAAAGTGTCGGTAGATTGGAACTTTATAATATGGAGAAAAACCTCAATATCCTGTCGCTTATCGCCGGTATTGCACCCATGTTCGGATTCCTGGGTACCATTGTGGGTATGATTGAACTCTTTTTTGAGATTAATAGTACGGGAAATTTTGAATTAAGCGTAATCGCAGGAGGTATTTATATTAAAATGATTACTTCCGGTACAGGTCTGGTGATTGGTCTTATTGCCTACATCATGCATAACTACCTCACGACACAGGTAGACAAGACGGCCAATAAGATGGAAATAGCCAGTACAGAATTCATTGATATATTACAGGAACCGACAAGATAAAAGGTTGTTGTTCGCCTAAAGCACTAAGTAAAAATGAATATAAGAAGAAGATTTAAAGAGCGCCCCGAAGTTTATACCGGCTCACTGAATGATATATTGTTTATCCTTTTGCTGTTCTTTTTGATCGTATCCACGCTGGCCAACCCTAATGTGATCAAGGTGAACAACCCCAAAGGTCAAAAAGATACTAAAGTGAAGCAAAATATTGTGGTTTCCATCGATAAGGATCAGCATATATATGTAGGCCAGAATATGGTCGCCGATTACAATCAGCTGGATACCATTCTCATGGCAGCGGTAAATAAACTTCATGCAACGGTTGATACCCCCTCGGTGGTCATAAACGCAGATACCGTTTCCTATTATGGTCAGGTGTTCAGGATTATGCAATCAGCCAAGAAAGCAGGCGCAAGGGTCGTGGCCAATGTAAAATAAGCTCAAATAAGATTATAAAAGCCTCTTTGGATTCAATCAAAGAGGCTTTTTAGTTGATATGCAGCCCCATGTGGTTAACAAACAATCACTTATAATCTTTCGGAATAGTAAAAAATGTCTTATTATTGCAGTGTATTTTGTGTATTAACCTAAAAAATGCCAGGACAAAAAATCAGATTTTGTCCAGAATTTTGTTTAATTTCATACGTAAAATCAAGTAGTACTGAATAGCATCTTCTGTTTACCCTTACTTGACATAAGTTGTTAGAAGTGCTAGAGCCTGTAAGGATTAAGCCGGTTTCGATTTTGATAATTTTAAAGAACCCTTGACTGTGATTAACTCCACATTGATCAATACGCTCATACAAACGGTGCACATGGATGCGGCGGACTCACAGATGATTACCATCTTCGGTGCATTACTGGTCGTGCTTTTTATATTTGCTTTTGCTGTGTCTGGTTCCCAGGTCGCTTTTTTCTCTTTCGGGATTAAGGATATCAACCTGATCAAGACCAAGCCCCAGGCTTCGTATAAACGTATTTTGGATTTACTGGAACATCCGCAGGAATTATTGTATGCTTTACAGATAGCCAGCTGGTTTATCTATCTGGCTATCATTTTCACTTCCAGCTATCTGATTGACCATTTGATTGTGACCAGTATTGGTTTTGCCGGGATATTCCTGATCAAGACGGCTATCATTTTTATACTGATCTTTTTACTGGGAGAGTGCCTTCCCAAATCCTATGCAGCACAGGAAAGTATCAGATTTGCCAAAGACTTTGGCGTATTGACAGAGATCGTCTATTATTTTTTCAGGAGAATCGGCACATGGATGCTCTATTCCTCCAATAAACTGGAAGCGGTGATCTTTAAAAGAGATGCAAGTTCTTATTATAATGTGGAATTAGACAACGCCATTAGTCTGACACACAGAGATGCCTCTGAAGAAGAGAAAAGGATTCTGCAGGGGGTATTAAAGTTCAATAAGGTCACCGTAAAGCAGGTTATGAAAGCCAGGTTAGATATCTGCGGCCTGGATTATGAACTGAACTTTGGCCAGGTAATTCAAAGAATCAAGGATGTCCGCTTTTCCAGATTACCCGTGTATAAGGGAAGTCTGGATCAGATGGTTGGGATGTTACATATAAAAGATGTGTTGCCGCATCTTCACGAAAACGACAATTTTGATTGGCATTCACTAATCAGTAATCTGTATTTTGTTTTTGAGCAAAAGCTCGCCGGTGAGTTATTAGAGGAATTTCAGCAAAAACACCTGCGGTTTGCAGTTGTTGTTGATGAGTTTGGGGGTACCAGTGGTATTGTCACTGTGCAGGATATCCAGGAAGAGATTATAGGAGAAATTAAGGATGAACATGATAATATGGAAACATCCTATAAGAAGATCGACGATTATAATTATGTTTTTGAAGGCCGTACCATGATCAATGATGTATGCCGGGCTATGGGTATTCCTTCCAATACTTTTGATGTTGTAAAGGGTGACAGCGATTCGCTGGCAGGCCTTGTTCTGGAGCTTGCAGGAGAAATTCCCGCCTTGGGAACCATGATCAACTGCGGTGACTTTAACTTTTCGGTCGAAGAAATCAGTAAGAACCGGCTCCAGAAAATCAGAGTCATGATTGATTTGGATGAGTAAATCAGGGCTGATTACCTGCCGGGTACGCTCTAAAAAAAATCTGGTTATACAAAATCAATGATTAAGCTGGCGACAGTTGCCTGTCCTCTGGCTGTTCAGGGTGTTTCTCATGGCGGAAAATTAATGTCGCAGCCAGGCAGATCAGGCCCATGATTGCCATGGCCCATGGGCCGCTGAGGGCGCCTGCAATGGCGCCTGCGACCAGACTACCAAAGGGCATTGTTCCTTGTAGGCACACGGTATAAAAACTCATTACCCGGCCTCTTTTATCATCTGCCACATGTAGTTGCAATAGGGTATTTGTGCAAGCCGTATGCATCATCTGGGCCAGACCGGCAATGCCGATAAAGATCAGAGATAATATCAGCGATTTAGAAATCGCAAAAAGAATCATCCCGGTTCCCAACAGAATACCTGTCATGGACACGATCTTCTGTAATAACGGTGTCGTCTTGGATTTAGTAAGGAAAAGTGCACCGCAGATCGCCCCTACGCCCGAAGCACTCATAAGAAAGCCGAGTGTATTGGCATCGCCGTGTAGAACATCCTGGGCAAATATAGGCGCCAGCGTTCTGAGTGAAGCATTACTAAAACTGACGATAGCTAAAAGTAAAAGCAAGGTCCGCATGATCTGCTTCCTTTTTATATATTGAATGCCTTCTTTTAACCGGGTCAGGACTTTTGCAGAAGTTGCTGCCACAGGCGGAAGTTTTTTTATATTCATCAGCAACAGCGAAACCAGTACGATGGCATAGCTAAGGGCATTGGCCATAAAACACCAGCCTTCACCCACTGAACTGATCAGAATGCCAGCGATGGAAGGCCCGATTAATCTGGATAAATTAAACACGGTAGAGTTTAAAGCGATTGCATTGGGTAGCACCTCTTTTTCCCGATCTACCATATCCACAACAAAGGACTGCCGCATTGGCACTTCAAAAGCATTGATGCAGCCAAGGCAGAGGCTTAGTACGATAATATGATAGATGTTCACGGTGCCTGTAAGCGTGAGGATGCCTAATATCAGGGCCTGAATCATGGCAAATGCCTCGATGCGGCAAAGAGCCTTATGTTTATCCCACTTGTCAGCGTATACACCTGCGAAAGGGGCCAGTATGAATATGGGTATTTGTTCACAAAAGCCAACCAAGCCCAATAAAAAAGCAGACCCGGTCAACTGGTAGGAAAGCCAGATCATCGCCATACGCTGAATCCATGTCCCGATCAACGAAAAACTCTGACCTACCATAAATAACCTGTAATTCTTGTGCGTTAATGCTTTTTGTTCTAAAAAGTATTTGCGGACACTATCGGTTATTTTTTTGAGCATAAATCCTTGCAGGTCTGATATTTGATTGTTTGAATAGTATGATGGACCCTGCAAAGGTACGACCCCCTCTAGTCTAAAAAAAGTTTGAGAATCAAGGGGTCGCAATATTAACGTGCCATATGTAAACTATCTGTGGTTCGCTGGCCAGATATTCATAATGTAATATTGTCAATCAGCCGGACATCGCCCAAAAAAGCTGCGACCAGAATAACTGCCGGAGTTCCCTTTGTATAACTTTCTAAAGGACTGAGATTTGTCGGATCATAAAAAGCCACGTAATCAACTTTGGCAAACCCCGCTTTCAACAGTCTTTGCTCCATTTGCTGTATCAGCTCCTTAATGGGAATTGTCCCGGCAGTCTCTTTGCCAAATAATAAAGCCTGGTAGATGGCAGCAGCCTGATTCAATTGTTGTGCGGTCAGCCGGGTATTGCGGCTGCTTTTAGCCAGACCTGACGGTTCACGCAGGGTAGGGCCGGTTATCAAAGCGGTTTTGGATTTTAAAAGTGCTAATAAACGTCTGACAATCATCACCTGCTGAAAATCTTTTTGCCCCATAACCATATACGTGGGTTGGATAATGCCAACTAATCTGTCGATTACCTGTGCCACCCCCTGAAAATGGCCAGGCCGGTGCGCCCCCTCCAGTGTCATCTCTAGCGGGCCCAGGGGATACACCTTTTTTTCTAAATCCTTAGGATACATTTCGTTAGCGGATGGCAGGAATAGTAAATCTACGTTTTCTCCCAGCAAGAGTTCAATATCATTACCGGTCGTCACGGGGTATTTTT
Source organism: Arachidicoccus terrestris (assembly GCF_020042345.1). Lineage (NCBI taxonomy): Bacteria > Pseudomonadati > Bacteroidota > Chitinophagia > Chitinophagales > Chitinophagaceae > Arachidicoccus > Arachidicoccus terrestris. The sequence continues at coordinate 1,328,445 of NZ_CP083387.1, read as the reverse complement.
TGAAGTCTTCGGGGTCATTAAACTGAGTTGGGTTAACGAATATGCTGCAAATAGTAATGTCGGCTTTGGCTTTAGCCTCCCGGATCAGCGATAAATGCCCTTCATGTAGGGCACCCATGGTCGGAACGAAACCAGTGGTTTTCCCGGCATCTCTGTAGGCTTCCAGCTGCTTGGTTAAGTCCTTTACTGTTTTTAATATAATCATTGTATTATATATATGGAAGGCCGCAAATTACGCATTTGAGTTATTTTTGTTACCTTTGCAAACCTATTGAGGACAAAATTGGTATAAGAATGTCTAATAAAAAAAGAATTTTATTTATTTCTACAGAAATGTCGCCCTATTTAGAGCTGACAGAGTACGCAGAGATTATTAACAAACTAGCAATTAAAAGTAATGATTCAGGACTGGAAGTCCGCTGTATTATGCCGAGGTTCGGTGTAATCAACGAAAGGCGGCACCGTCTCCACGAGGTCGTCAGACTGTCCGGAATCAATGTCTCCATAGATAATGATGATTTTCCGCTACAGATAAAAGTAGCGTCCCTGCCCAACGCCAGACTACAGGTTTATTTTCTGGATAACGATGAATTCTTTAAACGGAAGTTCGTTTTTCATGATGAAAACGAAAACTGGTTCGACGATAATGGCCTTCGTTCTGTTTTCTTCTGTAAGGGGGCATTGGAAACTGTAAAGAAGTTCGGATGGCCTCCGGACATTATTCACTGCAGTGGCTGGATGAGTGCACTCATCCCTCTTTATATAAAAACAGCCTATAAGAAAGATCCTGTATTTACCAATAGTAAAGTTCTTTATTCCGTAGGGGGGCAAACATTTGAAGATAATTTTAGCAAAGATTTTATAAAGCAGGCTGCAATCAATGCCAACGTTAAATCGAAAGATCTGGAGATCTTTAAAACAGGCGACAATATGGGTATGAACCGTGGTGGGGCTACCTTTGCCGACGGTATTATTTTTGCCTCTGATAATGTTGATAAGAAAATTGTTACTGAGTTTTCGAAGGCAAAAGGCAAAAAAATCCTGCCATTTAAAGGCTGGGAGACTGATTTAACAGAGTATTTAGAATTGTATAACGAGATTGCGCCTTAATCGTTTATTGCGCTTTTTCAGAAACTGAAGCTATATTTTCAGTTGGATTGGAACGGATAACCTGGGTACATCTCAGGAGGTGGGATGAAAATAGGAATGGAGCTAGATCTCTCCACCAGAAGGATTGGCATCTGGGATGGGCAGTCCGGATAACACCATTTTCCGATTACTACTATTAACCGTTGCAGAGAAAGCCCTTTAAATATTATCTAACAACACAGCAGATAATCAGTGAAGTACAAAAAAATCTGGATCATAGCAGCTTTGGCAATCGGCACTATTGCCGCATGTACCAAAGACATTACCACTACGCTCGGAAAGGACTTTATCCCGCCAATTGATGGCGTGAATGTCAAAGACACTTTAATTGATGTCTTTGCTAAAACCTGGGGTGAAGATAGCGCTTCAATTCCCATTACTTCAATGAATGTGTTGGGCAATACGGTCAGTTCTGTTTTTGGGCATACACAGGCTACGATCAATATTCAGATGCAACCCGCTGTTGATTCTTTCAGTTTTCCCGTAGGTAAAGACAGCCTGACCCTGGATTCCGTTGTGCTGGTTTTAAGTACCGGAGGGGCAGTATATGGTGACTCTACCCAGCCACTGGGTTTTAAGGTGTATGAAATTGATCAGAATGCTGCCATTGGCGTAAATAATAATTATCCTTATCGTACGACAGAACAGTTTGCCCGCGCCGGTGAGCTTACTTATAACGATGCACCCGTCAGTGTTATCCCGAGTATGACAAATGACTCGGTTAAAGTATTCGGGGATACGACAACCAACCAACTTCGCCTGCGACTGAAAAATGACTTCGGCAACAAGTTGCTGAAGGACTATACTTTTGATCATGAATATAAGACTGACAGTACCTTCCTGTTGGCTTTCAAAGGTTTTCAGATCGTTCCGGAAAATAAAGGGAATGCATTATTGCCGATTATTCTAAGTGGTACCAATACCAAATTGGCCATTTATTATACGTATATTAATAGAGACGGTTCAGGAAAAGACACCACGGTCGCTTATTTCAGGCCTTCGGCCAGCTCCGCCAGTTCTAATTATATTCAAAAAGACAGAACGGGTACACCACTTGAGGGAACTTTGCCGATGGGGGATACCACTGTCAGCGACCCGTATCTTTATTTTGAGGCTACCCCGGGTGTTTATTCCCGCGTGAAACTGCCTGACCTTGAAAAATTCCCCGCATCTTTAGTGTATAAGGCAGAACTGATCCTGCATGGAGATAATGATCAAAATGATGCTGCGGGCAATCTTCTTGAACCACCAAACCTTTTTGTGGCTGCTTTTGATTCTGCGAATCATCGCAGAGAGAATTTGACAGGCGATGTTTCTCCGACGACGTTAAGCACAGGCCTGAGCTATTACTATGCGACGGATGCTTCCTCTATTAGCAGCTTAGGCAGTTACCCTGTCAAAGTGCCGGATCCGGATCAGGTAGTAGATTCTATCTACAGATACCAGCTTCGTATTACTCATTATGTACAAAATGTAATATTGGGTAAAACCACCAACAAACCGCTGGATATATACAGCCCTGGTAGTGGGGACACACTTTATGCACCTTCACTGGGCCAGTATATCAGTATTGGGACTTCCACCTCCAGTGGTTCGCTGTTGCCTCTCAACTATCCTTCAATAGGTCATATCCGGGTGAAAGGTCCCGCAAATTCTACGCGTAAATTACAATTGCATATTGTATATTCGCCAATCAAAGAGTAGTTATTATTTTTAATTGACCTAAAAACAATATTGAAGATGCCTTATTTATTCACTTCTGAGAGTGTATCAGAAGGACATCCGGATAAAGTGGCCGATCAGATTTCTGATGCCCTAATTGATAATTTTCTGGCTTTTGATCCTAATAGTAAAGTGGCTTGCGAAACTTTGGTGACTACCGGACAGGTAGTTCTGGCAGGTGAGGTAAAGTCCCGCGCTTATCTGGACGTACAGGAAATTGCAAGAGGTGTTATTCGTAAAATCGGGTATACCAAGAGTGATTACATGTTTGAAGCAAACAGCTGTGGTGTGCTCTCTGCTATCCACGAACAATCAGCAGATATCAATCAGGGGGTTGACCGAAAGAAAAAAGAAGACCAGGGAGCAGGTGATCAGGGAATGATGTTCGGGTATGCGACCAATGAAACTGAAAACTACATGCCGCTCGCATTGGATCTTGCCCATTCGCTACTTATTGAACTGGCCGCTCTGCGCAGAGAAAACAAAGCTATTAAATACCTTCGTCCTGACGCTAAAAGCCAGGTTACACTGGAGTATGACGATAATAACAAACCTGTTCGGATAGACTCCATTGTGATCTCTACCCAGCATGATGATTTTGATACTGAAGCCAAGATGCTGGTTAAAATAGAAAAAGATATCAAAACCATTTTGATCCCAAGGATGATCAAAAAATATCCGGCCTATAAGCATTTTTTTAACGGGAATATCAAATATCATATCAATCCAACCGGAAAGTTTGTGATCGGAGGTCCACATGGAGATACCGGTCTTACAGGCCGTAAGATCATCGTGGATACCTATGGTGGCAAAGGTGCACATGGCGGTGGAGCCTTCAGTGGGAAGGACCCAAGCAAGGTAGACCGTTCTGCAGCCTATGCAACCCGCCATATAGCAAAAAATCTCGTTGCTGCTGGTATAGCAGATGAAGTGCTGGTGCAGGTATCTTATGCAATTGGGGTCGCGGCACCGATGGGAGTATACGTCAATACAAATGGGACGGCTAATGTTGAATTAACAGATGGAGAGATATCTAAAATAGTGGAAGGGATCTTTGATATGCGCCCTTATTTTATTGAGACCCGCCTAAAACTCAGAAACCCGATATACAGTGAGACGGCTGCCTACGGACATATGGGCAGGCAAACAGAAACTGTTACCAAAGAATTTACTTCCCCCGATGGTAAAAAGGTTAAAAAGAAAGTAGAATTATTTACCTGGGAGAAGCTTGACTATGTCAGCAAAGTAAAGAAAGCGTTTAAAATTAAATAGCAAGGTTGTCGTTACAGACAATGCAGGCTTAAAAATAAGAACCGGTGTTCTTCAGCAATTATTCTGAAAGCACCGGTTTTTTTGTATTTTCGCACGAAGTAAGACTGCCGTGAACAGGCTGAATCTGATTAATCTGACATTATGCATGTATATCGTGATATACAAAATTTACCGCCTATAAAAAATGCCGTCATTACGATTGGCACCTTTGATGGCGTGCATCTGGGCCATCAGAAAATAATCGATCAATTAAAAATGGAAGCGGCTAAGATAGACGGAGAAACAGTAATCGTCACCTTCTATCCGCACCCGAGAAAAATAGTACATAAAGAACAATCTCCTTTACTGTTACTGACAACCTTATCAGAGAAGTTACATTTATTGGAGTCATATGGAATTGATCATGTTGTGGTGGTACCTTTTAATAAAGATTTTGCCAGTCAGACTGCAGCGTCCTACGTGGAGGATTTTCTGATTGCAAAACTTCATCCTAAAGTGGTCATTATCGGATATGATCATAAGTTCGGGAAAGACCGCAAGGGAGATTATACGACCCTGGAGCACTACGGTAAGGTGCATCAGTTTGCCGTCCTGGAAATACCCGGAAAGGTACTGGATGAAGTGACCATCAGCTCCACTGCTGTCAGAGGTGCCATTAAAGGAGGTGATGTTGGAAAGGCACTGGACTTACTGGGCCATCCTTATACACTCTCCGGTCAGGTCGTAAAGGGCAATCAGTTGGGCCGCAAAATAGGTTATCCGACTGCTAATATTCATGTGCCTGAGGCAGATAAATTATTACCTGCAAATGGTGTGTATGCGGTGCTGGTCAGAACGGAAGACGATAAGACCTTTAAGGGAATGCTCAATATTGGGATCAGGCCGACAATTGGTGAAAGCCCTCTTACAATTGAGGTGAATATTTTTGATTTTAATCAGGATATCTATGGTCAGCATTTGACCGTCGAATTTATTGCAAGGCTTCGGGATGAATTGAAATTTGATGGTCTGGCACCTTTAATAGACGCGCTCGCACAAGACGCGATTGATACAAAAGCTGCCTTAAAATATTACTAGGAGCGCCCATCCTAAAATAATCTGTGTGTAAGTTACTGTATATCAGTGATTATTTCTCTGATTTTAAAAATTTTTGAAAATAAATTTGTGTAGTCAAATAACTACGCTTACATTTGTAGTCAAATAGCTACACAATGAAATTAAGAAGAGATGTTTTTCAGGCTTTAGCCGATCCGACCAGAAGAGCCATATTGTTGATGGTAGCCAGTCAGTCCATGACAGCTGGTGCGATCGCAGCCGGGTTTAATACTGCCAGGCCAACAATTTCTAAGCACTTGCTGATTCTCTCAGAATGTGATCTATTATCCAGTAATAAAGAGGGGCGGGAAATCTATTATTATGTAAATGCAACTAAAATGAAAGAAGTAGACGACTTTTTAACGCCATTTCGCAAAATGTGGGATACGCGTTTTGATAAACTTGAAGCGGTCATGAAAAATTACCAATCAAAAAATAAAAAGCCATAAAAATGGAACTAAAGACAAAAATTCAGTCAGCAGAAGGAGAACAGCAACTCCTGATCACCCGCACTTTTAACTTGCCGGTGGAGCTTTTATTCAAGGCATTTTCTACGCCTGAACTGTTAGGTCAGTGGATGGGAACCCAAGTAGTGGAATTGGAAAGCCAATCACTGGGTAAGTACCAGTTTGAAACAAAAGATCCTTCCGGGAATGTCGTGTTTCAGGCGATGGGTACTATTCACAGTGTGAAGGAGAATCAACAAATTATCCGCACTTTTGAAATGATGGGGGCGCCATTTGACGTGCAACTGGAATTTCTGGATTTCAAAGCCCTGGACGATAATGAAAGTGAATTGCAGATGCAAGTCGTATACCGCTCAAATGAAATCAGGAATCAGATGCTCAAATTGCCTTTTGCCAGCGGTATCAGCAAGGCCCATGACAGATTGGAAGCGTTAATGTCAGAAACCACTACTTTATAGGACTTCTCAATTATTTAAATTATAACCATATGCAAAAGTTTAAAAAAATTACTTATTGGGTGGCCACCCTATGGCTATCGCTGGGCCTGGTGGCAACTGGAATTGTGCAGATCATGCATACAGCTGACGGAGTGGGCGGAGGTGATATGATGACCCAGCTGGGCTATCCGATTTATTTAATGACACTGCTGGGGGTATTAAAAATACTGGCCACTGTTGTTTTACTATTACCGCGCCTTAGCCTGGCCAAGCAATGGGCCTATGCCGGTATTTTCTTTTTAGTAGTGGGTGCAATATATTCTCATTTTGCGGCAGGAGGAGGTTTTGTAAAAATATTACCAGCATTGCTTATGGGTCTGTTGATGGTTATTTCCTGGCGGTATCTGCCGGAGAACAGAAAAGTTTCTGTATTTTAGAAAACAAAAGCACATGAATCCAAAGGTCGATTTTTATTTTGAAAATGATACATCCTGGCAAAAACATATTCGTTTATTAAGGGAGATTATACTTTCAACAGGGTTGGAGGAACACCTGAAATGGGGCACTCCTTGCTATACACATCATGGGCGCAATATTGTATTGATCCATACTTTTAAAGAATACTGTGCTGTATTGTTTTTCAAAGGGGCGCTGCTGCAAAATGCGCAGGGATTACTTATTCACCAGTCGGCACAGGTGCAGTCAGCCAGGCAAATGCGCTTTACAGACCTTAAAACCATTAAGGCGCAGCGCTCAGCTATCAAGACTTATATTTATGAGGCCATTGCTGTTGAGGAGGCAGGGCTAAGTGTCCCCAGAAAAAAAACGGAAGATTATACGGTGCCGGCGGCTTTACAGGAAATGTTTAAGAGAGAGCCGGCTTTTAAGAAAGCATTTAAGGCATTAACACCCGGACGACAGCGTGGCTATCTTCTTTACTTTGCACAACCTAAACAAGAGAAGACGGTTATCAGCAGAATTGAAAAATATCAAAAACATATTCTGGCGGGCAAGGGGTTAAAAGATCCTGCCTGAAATAAGCCTACCTATTGTTTTAACTGCGCACGCTATTGCAATGTCCTAAATTGAGTGATTATTGTCATTTAGGACATGATGACTGGTGAATATCTTTGTATAAATAAAATTTATCAAAGATGTTAAGAATAGCCATTAATGGATTCGGGCGGATCGGACGCCTGACCTTCCGTAAGTTGTTTGGTCAGCAGGATATACAAATTGTAGCCGTCAATGATTTGGGCACGCCTTCAATGCTGGCTTATTTGCTGAAGTATGATTCCATCCAGGGAATTTTCCAGTATCCGGTTGATGCTGAAAAAGAGGCGTTGTTAGTTGACAGTCAGCGTATTGCCGTGTTTTCTGAAAGCGATCCTGCTACCCTTGCCTGGAAGGCACTCCATATCGATATGGTTATTGAATGCACAGGGTTTTTTGCGACCCGTGAAGGCGCCTCCGCACATTTAGCGGCCGGTGCGGGAAAAGTGCTTGTATCTGCTCCTGCAGGCAAAGATGTGAAAACTGTTGTTTATAATGTCAACCACAGTATTCTCAACAGCGAGGATCGACTGGTCAGTGCCGCGTCCTGTACGACCAATTGTCTGGCACCGCTGGCCAAAAGCCTGCAGGATCATTTCGGGATACTATCCGGGCAGATGACCACCATTCACGCCTATACAAACGCACAGCCTTTGATGGATACCGCAGATAGAAAGGGCGTATTTCGTAAATCCAGGGCGGCGGCAGACAGTATTATTCCTTATCTACAGGTGCCGCAAAAGCGATCGGTTTGGTTATCCCCGAGTTAGACGGCAAACTGGACGGTGCATCACAGAGAGTGCCGGTCCATGCCGGCTCGCTGGTCGAACTATATACGATCCTGGGACGGGAAACTTCCGAAGCTGAGATCAATGCGGTTATAAAGAGCAGGGCAAACGAATCCTTTGGCTATAATGATGACCCTATTGTCTCTCAGGACATACTGGGGTCGTCTTTTGGATCCCTTTTCGATGCGACCCAGACAAAGGTGATAGGCAGCGGTCATCGTCAACTTGTAAAAACGGCTGCCTGGTATGATAATGAGATGTCCTTTGTCTCACAGCTGGACCGGTTGATCCGATACTGGGGAGCGTTATAGCCGTGTTGTAAAATTTTTTCGATAAAGCCCCGGGCTGGTATTCAAATGGCGTATAAAGAGTCTGCGTAGTCCATTTGCTCCTGCCAGCCCACATGCCTGGGCAATTTGATCCAGGCTTAAATTGCTTTCTTCTAACCGGCGCCGCGCCGCTTCGACCCTGACTTTCTCAATGTATTTGGCAGGAGACATACCTGTTTCCCTGGTAAAAATGCGTGAGAAATTTCTGCCACTCATGGACATTCTTTCTGCAAGCCTTTCCACCGACAAATCTTTATCGGTATTTTCCTGGATAAACTGGGTGATTTGCCGGATAGGCACATGATCGCTTGCCTGGATTTTCAGCATATTACTAAACTGTGACTGATTACCAGGTCTTTTCAGATATAATACTAACATACGGGCCACCTCCATCGCGATATCCCTTCCCAGGTCTTCTTCCACCAAGCTCAGCGTCAAATCAATGCCGGTGGAAATGCCCGCAGAGGTGTAGAAATTGTCATCTTTAATATAAATAGGATCATTTTCAACCTGTATCTTCGGAAAAGTGGCGGCCATTTGCTCGCATAACATCCAGTGTGTTGTGGCCCGACGTCCGTTCAGGAGCCCGGTTTGGGCAAGAATAAAAGCGCCGGCGCAAACGGAAGCTATTCTTGTTTTCGGTCTTTTTTTAGCTACCGCCCTGATCCACTCCAAAATCTCTCCCGGGGCAATGTTGTTGTATACACCCCGCCCGGCGATGATAAGCGTATCTATTGCATAGAATACGGCAGCGTGTCCTCCCTCGCAAATGACCGGCATACCGCTGGTTGTCGGAACAATCGTTGTCCCATCGGTAGATATAAGATGAATATTATAGTAAGGCTGGGACTGTCCTTCAGATGCCAGGCAGCTATTGGCTTTTGACAATACTTCCAGCGGCCCTGTTACATCTAAGATGGAGGTTTGGGGTGGTACCAGTATGACAATATGTTTCATAAATGGAATGCGGTTAACGGATTGCTTTTTTGTCTTAAAAAAGATTATAAACTCAATTTAGGACAAAAATAAGCAATTATTTTAAATTGAAGAGAGGTTAAATCGGGTTGGCAATATGGCGATACCTGATAGAAGCATGAAAATATTAATTTGGCTGGCTAAAGACTTATAGTTGGCCAAAAGAGCATATAAAACACCAAATTTGGCTAGGTATAGACCTATAGTCAGCCAAAAATGCATATAAAACACCAAATTTGGCTGGGTAAAGACTTATAATCAGCCAAATTTAGGAACTGCAATACGACATGTACTAGACATGAGGATTTTTACGATTGAAAAAACCGTGTCGAGATTAAAAGCTTGCGTCTTGATAGGACAGCTGAAAAAAAAATAGCCTTCAGTGTGGTTACAGAAATTTTGTTTCCTCTCCGGTCAGAATTTGATTAATGACCCGTTTTGTGGTTCTTGAAAGACCTTGAATGGAACGAATATCTTTTAAAGTAGCCATTACTTCCGGGTCTTGATAACTCCTGGTAATGATTTGCCTTTTGCCAAAATTGGGGGCAATTGTCCACATCAGTACTTCTTCTTCGATCTTGTTGTTCCGTAACAGTTCCGCGCAATATTTACATATTTTTAAATATTCTTTCAATGGTAAATTTTGCATCAGGCAGACGACGATCAACTTCTGATCTGTTGTGTACTGTGTTGAGCCAAGAAAATGGCGTATTTCATTCCGGTATTGCATGCTATTAAAATAAATGCCTCCAAGTACATTGTCTTTGGTGATGGCATCATAACTGTTGGATACTTCAACTTCGTCGGCCCCTTTAAGAACAGCGCGGTTGAAGTCCACTTTTGTATATGATTTTTCATTTCTATAGAGCTGCGTCGTGTCGGTTTTGCTATATGGCTGAACTAAAAGAGATTGGTTACAATTCATACTCCTATTTTGTATATTGTCAAACAGCAATAACACAATGCAGAATATGTACCACAGTATTCTAAGCATAATAGTTGAGCGCTTTGGTTATAAGTTGTACGTACGGGATAAGATCATTTGAATTCAAAAATAAGGATTGTTGATGAACTGATGAACAACTTTTGCAGACGTGAAGTTTGTTTTTAAGGGGAATGGCCTATCTACTGTCGCTTCCCTCAGGGAGCGCGTGCGCTGCATCTACAATAGAAATGTGTAGACATTCAGTAGATGAACGAAAAAGTTTTATATTTGAGGCAGATAATTTGTCGGAAGAAGTAGTTATGCCGGTGGACAGCACAATAGTTCAAACTAATCACTGAAAAATACCCAACTCATGGAATTCAGTCCCAATAATAAGATTATTCAACGCTGCCTTCAAGCCATGGCTATGGAAGAAAAAGGTCAGATGGAAGAGGCAAAAGCTTTGTCTTTGCAGGCCTGGAGTGAAGCGATAGATGGCTTTGAAAAATTTACTGCTGCCTATTTTGTTGCTCGTTATCAGAAAGCCGTGACTGATCGGTTGAAATGGCTGCAGACGGCCTTGCAGTTTGCATTTTCCGTAGATGGGGATTGGGTAAAGGCGAGTTTGTCAACCTTGTATTCTCAGGTCGCCGAATGTTACGCGGAGTTGGGAGACACTGAAAATGAAGATAAAAGCCGTGCGATGGCCAGTGACTTTAAAGGTAAGATATATGATCAGGGCCCTTTTTACCATGGGACAAAAGCAGCTTTGCAAATAGGGGATTTGCTGACGCCGGGAGGCAGGTCTAATTATAAGAGCGATCTTATAATGAATCATATTTATTTTACGGCCTTGGTCAACGGTGCCGGACTGGCGGCAGCGTTAGCGACAGGAGAGGGTGTGCAGCATGTCTATATTGTTGAACCTACTGGCAGTTTTGAAAATGATCCGAATGTTACGGATAAGAAATTCCCGGGCAATCCAACGCGTTCCTATCGAAGCCTCGAGCCGTTAAGAATTATCGGAGAAGTGGCAGACTGGAAAAGAGTGACAGCACAAGAGCTTCAGCAATGGAATAAAAAGCTGTCCGGAAGCAAAGGCGAAATTATCAATTGAATTGAACCGATTGCTGATACAATTCGGAGCTATATTTTCTATATAGTAAGGCTTTACCTCTTCACTTCAAGTGGCGCGCCGGGCTGGGGGTGGTAGAAAACGTAAGGATAAATTGCCAGACCGTCTTTACGGATTACGATGATTGGAGATTCTTGAAAAAAATCGGGACCTGTTGCTATCAGCATCCCCACTTTCCCTTCCCTATAGAAAGCCAGTTTATATGTTGCCTAAGATGCCATTTTTTCAGTTTTCCCGAGTGTACTCTTTGTATGATTGATTCAGTTGTGGCCGTCAATGATTTTAATGCCTTAATTCCCGTATGCGTGCTATTTGTCTTGAGTGAAGGAATATGAATGTTTGTCCAGTTATACGTATAACGAGCATTACAATTTGCTGCTGTATAATTAGTGTTTGTTTATAGTGTTCGCGCTTTTAGGCACAAGATTGGCTGTTAACGTTTTAATAAGGTTTAGGGGGCTTGTTACTTTACTATTAGTCAAATGTTCTACTTTTATTTAAACAATAAAAAAACTAATTTTTTTTGATTTAAAAATACTTACAGGGGGAGAGCACAAAATTTAATTGATGTTTAGAACCATTACAATTGCGACAATATTAATTACATGTTTTTTAAGCAATGTGTTCAGTCAAGATGACATTAAAAGTTATATAACAAGTCACGAGAACGTAATTACCAATTTTGATTTTGATAACGAGAATTTTCAAGATTTAGATAGCCTTGGAAGTGCAATAGGAGATAAAAGAATTGTCATGCTAGGCGAATCGTCACATAGAAATGGATCCGATTTTGAAGCCAAAGCCAGAATTATTAGATACTTATATGAAAAGAAGGGTTTCACCGTTATAGCATTCGAAAGTGATTTTTTTGGGCTTAATAATGAACCAGAAGACCTTGGTTTTTCTGCTATACCAGGCGATTCAGTCCGTAGATTATCGATATTTCCAATGTGGATAATGTGTGAAGCTTGTGCTCCTTTGTTTAAGTATATAAAAGCTAAAGAGACAACATCTAATCCACTATTTGTAACGGGATTCGACAGCCAATTGGCATCTGTCTACTCTCAGAAGTACTTACGTAAGACACTGAAGCGATATTTGGACAGCCAGAATATACAATTTGCAAAGACCGGTCAATATGCTGAATTTATATCATTATGTGATACTATCATTAATCTTAAAAAAAAGGATACTAGTGATTTTAAGAAAGTAGTTGACTATTCGAATACTATTTTAGATCAGCTAGCTGGTAAAGGAAGTAGCTTCTACGGAAGGGTCGTAAAATGCATCAATCGCTTCGCTCTTCAACAACTGGCATATTATCAGTTAGATAATAAAAGGTGGACTTATCATGCAGATAAGATAAGAGACCAAATGATGGCAGATAACTTGAAATGGCTTTTATTACATAAATACGCGGAAAAAAAATTATCGTTTGGGCACACAATATGCATGTTTCTAAAAATTCGGATGAAGGCCTCAATAAAGATATGAGAAAGCCTTTTTTCCATGGGGTTATTGTTAGATCGTGACTCTGTTTTTAGAAATAAAACATATGTTATTGGTTTAACTTCATACTATGGATTAGGTTCTGAAGGTATCATACTCAAGAAACGGAATAGTTTAGAAGACTGGATTCATAAACAAGGTATTAAATATAGTTTCGTCAACTTGCAACCTATAAAAGCGATAAACCCATTAGGTAAAGCAAAATACCGAAGTAAGTTATTAGGTTATTATCTGACATCTTATTGGCATAAAATTTTTGACGGAATAATTTATATTGATAAGGCATTGTCCTGTGAGAGCTATTAAGAAAATACAAAACAGCTAGACTAACGGAATCTCAATAGCAACCCAGGGTGTTTAAATTTTTGGAATTTACTTTAGAGGTCTTAGTTATGCAGTGATCCACTACACATGCTAAAAATGGCAGAAAACAAAAACGGGACAAAGTATATTTTACTTTATCCCGTTAAGTCGGGGCGGCAAGATTCGAACTTGCGACCTCCTGGTCCCAAACCAGGCGCGATGACCGGGCTACGCTACGCCCCGATTCCGCTTTCTTTCGTTAGCGGGATGCAAAAGTAATCTAATAATAATTACAACCAAAAAAATATTGAAAAAAAATCTGGTTGCAGACCAAATAACCTTGTTATCATCCATCCATCCAAAATTTGGCTAAATTTGACTGGTACAAGGAATTTTGCAGTAGGTTTGGGGTGAAGATTATGCAAAAATTATTAAGAATTTTATGGAATAGTTTCCTGATGGCCCTTCAGGAACTGAAGGTGAACAAACTGAGGACCTTCCTTTCTTTGTTTGGTATTACCATTGGGATTTTTTGCATAATCGGGGTGCTGGCGCTGGTCAACAGCCTCAAGCAGAAGGTACAATCGGATATGAATGAACTGGGTTCTAACACGGTCCAGGTCGGTAAATGGGAGTTTCTGAACACGAGCGACTATCCCTGGTGGAAATTCATTAACCGGCCGGAAGTCAAATATGATGAATTCGAATTTCTGAAGAAACATACCGGATACGCTGAACATATGTATTATCTCAATAATACTAATGGTAATCTGACTTATAAAGACAATACCTACGGCGGCAATATCTATGGAACTTCCGAGGAATTTAATATGGTCCAGACCGTAGATATTGAATTTGGCAGGTATCTGAATCCCAGTGAGTTTAAAAGAGGAATGGCGGTAGCTGTGATAGGGCAGGAGGTGGCCACGCAGTTATTCAAACGCCCGGAACTGGCAGTGGGGAAGAAAATCAGCATTGACGGGAAAAAAGTGAATGTGATAGGCGTGATTAAGAAGCAGGGACAAATGATTAATATCTTTCAGTTTGATGAGAGTATTGTCGTCCCCTATAATTATTTTGCCAGCATTTATGACGCAGAAAAATTAAGCCCGCAGATCTTTGTTAAAGGCAAAGAAGGCGTGCCTAATTCTGCACTAATTGATGAACTGAGAGGGCTAATGCGGCAAGTCAGAAGGCTAAGCCCCAGAGAAGACGACAATTTTGCCTTAAACGATATTAACTTATTCAGAGAACAGATTGATACCGTCTTTGCTTCCCTGAATTTGGGCGGATGGGCTATTGCAGGTTTGTCACTGCTGGTTGGGGGCTTCGGTATCGCGAATATTATGTTTGTAACGGTACGGGAAAGACGGAGTCAAATCGGTCTTAAAAAGGCCATTGGAGCGAAAAGTCGAACGATAATGACGGAATTTTTGATAGAAAGCGCCTTCCTTTGCATTATCGGAGGGCTTATTGGGCTCTTTCTTGTCTGGATACTTACCCTGGTCCTTGGCCCGATATTGCCTTTCCCGATTGGCATTGCCGGAAGCATCATTGTTTTGGCTTTCTCGATTTGTATTTGCCTGGGCGTACTTTCCGGCATTATTCCGGCCACCATTGCCGCAAGATTGAATCCGGTTGTCGCCATTCGAAGCAATTAACTTCCCTGGAAATATTTTGGAAAATGGGCGGATATTAGGCTAATTTTGCTGCTATAGTATTATTATTCAAATTATGCCCACTTCCGTTACCATACTTGGAATTGAAAGCTCCTGTGATGAAACCAGTGCCTCCATTTGCGTGGATGGTAAAATATTATCAAATGTTATTGCCACACAAAAAATACATGAAAAATATGGCGGAGTGGTGCCGGAGCTGGCCAGCAGGGCACATATTCAGAATATCGTCCCTGTTGTCGATACCGCGTTGAAGGAATCAGGCAGGTCCTTAAATGAAATTGATGCGGTCGCTTTTACCCAGGCGCCCGGGTTAATTGGCAGCTTGCTGGTCGGAGCACAATTTGCTAAATCTACGGCTTTGGCATTAGGCAAACCACTGATAGCTGTACATCATATGCAGGCACATGTATTGGCTAATTTGATAGGGGAGCATACACCTGAATTTCCTTTTTTATGTCTGACGGTTAGCGGCGGTCATACCCAAATAGTAAAAGCCAGCAGTCCCCTCAAAATGGAGGTATTGGGCGAAACCATTGACGATGCGGCCGGAGAGGCATTTGATAAAACGGCTAAGATCCTTGGATTGCCTTATCCAGGAGGCCCCTTGATTGACAAGTATGCAGCGCAAGGGGATCCCTTAGCCTTTTCGTTTGCTAAACCTCAGGTGCCGGGTTTAAATTTTAGTTTCAGCGGCGTCAAGACATCCGTACTTTACTTTTTGCAGAAGCAACAGCAGGAAGATCCAAATTTTGTACGTGATCATCTTCCGGACCTTGCCGCTTCCATTCAATATACCATTATTGAAGTCCTTATAAAAAAACTGAAGAAAGCCATTAAAGAGACAGGCATAAGTCATGTTTGCATTGCCGGAGGAGTCAGTGCTAACAGCGGTCTGAGGACCGCCCTTGAAAATCTGGGGCAAGAGTTGAATGTTTCTACTTATCGTCCTGATTTTCAATACTGTGTAGATAATGCGGGAATGATTGCCATGACAGGCTACTATAAATATCAGGCCGGAGACTTTGCTTCTATGGACGTAAGCCCAACGGCCAGAGCCAGCTGGTAAGCCGGAAAAGCATTTTTGGCACTTCAATTGCATTATGAAAAATGCTTATTTTGGGATTAAACCCACCATTAGTTATACAATCTATTGATTATAATACGTTTCATATTAAAACTAAAAGCATGAAAAAACATTTCGGAATCTTACTGATGGCCTTTACTGTATTGTTTTTTGTTTCTTGTTCTACAACATCCCATACCATTAATAAAATTAATCTGAATGGTAACTATTCCGTAACGGATGTCCGGGTAGAAGGTGTGAACACAGCCTCCACCACTCATAAAGAGACTTTCGATGATGCAGGCAATACCTCCGCTACTATACTCACTAAAGTCAAACTGGAAACAACTGTTTTTGATGATGTTACTCCCAATTGCTTTATAGGCAGCCTCTGGAATTTGCCCCATAACGGATATGGCACCTATACTATACAAGACAATGGGGATTGTTACGCTGGTGTCCGTAATATTGTTTGGTCGGTCAGAACAGACCAAAGCGGGCAAAAGAAATTTCAGCTGAAAATCATAGACGGACAAAAGGCAAAAAGGGTGACCGCAGGGTATATGCTGGATATTACAGATGTAACACCGCAGGGATTTACCTTAGTGTCTCCTGTGAACGTGGACGGTCAGACCGCCTATGTATATTATGAGTTCACGCGTCAGTAAGCGGCATAGCTTTCTGTTATAAAAAAAATGAGGTGCGGCCTTTTTAAAGGGAGCACCTCATTCTATTTATGGTAGACATCCTGAACACAAATAATGGATTAGGGAAATGAGAAAAAACCCTCATCAACTCAGTTCAGGAAGGAATAGTCTGTATAGCCTTGCTCACCCGCAGCGTAAAAGGTGGCATAATCCGGTTCCACAAGCTGAACATTTTGCTGCATTTTTGAAATGAGATCCGGATTCGAAATAAAGTGCCTGCCAAAGCCGACCAGGTCAGCGGCACCTTCCTGCAACAACGCTTCGGCACGTCCTTGATCTAAGCCATTACAGTATATCAGAATACCGGAGAACAGGTCCCGGAACGCTTTATAGGTGGCGCGGTCTGCGTCAGGGTTAGATGCAATATGTATGTACCTTAGACCAATATCATTTAACTTTTCCGCCAGATAGGTATAGGTTTCATGTACTTGAGTACTGTCATAGGAGGGAAGATCATTGATCGTTGAATACGGGGAGAGCCGGATGCCTACATTTGACTTTCCGATGGCTGCGGCAACTTTACTGGCGATGGCGAGTACAAAGCGGCTCCTGTTTTCAATACTTCCTCCAAAGCGATCTGTTCTGTTATTGATATGAGGGTTTAAAAACTGTTCCATCAGGTAGCCATTGGCACTGTGTAGTTCGACACCGTCAAATCCAGCCTGAATGGCATTTCTGGCGGCGGTTACAAACGTATCAATAATTGATTCTACTTCAGAAGTATTCAATGGATAAGGCTGGGAAAAATCTTGCATTTGCCGGGTATCCGTAAAGATTTGGCCGTTGGCTGCAATATCAGAAACGCCGACCAGTCTCGCACCTTCCGGCAAATTATCGATGTGCCCGATTCTGCCGGCATGGACGATCTGTAAAAATATTTTTGAACCGTTCTGATGCACTGTGCTAGTGATTTTTTTCCAGCCTTCTATTTGTGCCTGATTGAATATCCCCGGGATCCTTGTATACCCTAATGAATCCGGACTGACGGCTGTGGCCTCAGAAATAATAAGACCCGCCTCAGTACGCTGACCGTAATAGGTGGCCATAAGCTCATTGGGAATATTCCCGATGGCTCTGGAGCGGGTCATAGGTGCCATAACAATATGATTTTTTAACTGCCAACCATTTTTATCAAATGGTGTAAATATTTTTTCCATTGATTTTTATTTAGTTTTTAATATTAACTGAAGAAAGCCAAGTCCGCTATAACGGACAGCGCTTTAAAAAGATTGTTATTTTCAAAAAGGAAAGGTGCCGCATATTATATTCAAATGTTGCCATGTACGGCACCTTTGTTTAACTAAAACCTGCAAAACATCTTAGACGGTCTGTTTATCGTTTTAAATTTTAGGAGATGATTAATGCTTTCTTCCACCACCCAGGCTGCGATAAATGTCAACTGCAGCGATCAGCTCTCTGCCGTGGATAGACGCCAGGTTCAATTCTGCCTGCAGAGAGTTGTTCTGCGCGCTGATGACTTCCAGATAATTTGCCAGGCCGCTTTTATAGAGAAGAGAAGCATTTTCTGCACCCTGTTGCAGGGTATCTACCTGCCGCTCCGCCATAATGGATTGGCTATTTAATTTCTGGTAGTGGGTTAAGGCATCGGTGACTTCTGTCACAGCATGTAATACGGATGCCCTGAAGGCCAGAACCGCATCTTCCTTTTCCAATTGTGCCACTTTGTAATCTCTTTTTAACGCACCTTGCTGGAATACGGGTTGCAGAATACTGCCAGCGACCATGCCGAATAAAGACGCTGGCAGGTTGAACCAATTGCTTGTTTTGAGCGACTCAACCCCTCCGGCTGCTGTAATACGCAGCGATGGATAAAGGTTGGCTTTTGCCACCCCTATTTTACTGATGGCCATTTTTAGCGATAGCTCGACCGTTCTGACATCAGGGCGGTTGCTCAGCAAGTCTGCCGGTGCACCCGTTTGAATAACGCCGGGCAATTGTACATCATCTAACTGGCCATGATCTCCGATACTGCCGGGCATGGCGCCCGTTAGTTCCCGTAGCGCATTTTGCTGGGCTGCGATCTGGTCTTCCAGATCGGGCAGTAATAAAGCGACTGTTTCTCTTTGTGCAGCGGTCTGCTGAACGGAGAGCTGGTTGGTCTTACCGGCGGCTTTAAGCAATCGGGTCAATTCGAGCGTGCTATCTGCCAGGATCAGACTGGAGGTCGCGATCTGATATTGTCTTTCCAGAATAAGAAGGTTGTAATAACCTTTAGCGATGTCAGCAATGAGCTGCGTGCGGATGGCTTGCCCGGCTTCACCGGTTCTCAGATAGTCTTCCAACGCATATTTTTGCTGGTTACGGATCTTGCCCCAGATATCAGCTTCCCATGAAAGCTGCAGTTGCAGGTTATAGTCTTCATAATGATGAATACCTGCACCTGACATACTGCTTCCTGTTAAGCCATTATCAGAAAACCGGTTATAATTTCCATCCGCTGATATGCCCAAGCTAGGTAGCTGTAACAGCTTTGCCTGTTTCAGATTCACGCGGGCAATATCCAGCCGGTTGATGGCTCTTTTAAGATCATAGTTATAAGCCAGGCCTTGTTGAATGAGTCGTCTAAGACTGGAATCCTTAAAGAACTCTTCCCAGGGAAGGCTGGCCAGATTAGCTGTACTGTCAAATGCTTTTAATTCACCGGTTGTGACCGCCGGACTGTAAACACTGGGGATTGCCTGCGGTTCATCCTTCCCTTGCAATGCTGCAGGTGTTTTACAGGCAACCCAGAAAGCCATGAGCGCCAGGATAAAAAGCAGCCTGATACTAATCATTAAAGGAGAAGCTTTTTTATATTGAATGTATGTATTCATTGAAAATCTATTTAATTATTGTGCTGATAATGGTTTACGCTGACTGGTCTGATATTTCCTGATTTGCGGCAGCGGCAGCCAGCCTTTTTTGCCTGGCCGGCCCACTTATCTTTTCCTGCAGATATTGGAAGATTACATAAAGCACGGGGATAATGAAAATACCCAATAAGACCCCTGTAAGCATTCCTCCTACAGCGCCCGTACCGATAGACCGGTTGCCCAGTGCTGACGCACCTGTGGCCCGCATCAGTGGTAACAAGCCTGCGATAAAGGCAAACGAAGTCATCAGAATAGGACGTAAACGAAGCTTAGACGCTTCAAGTGCTGATTGCACCAGCGGCATACCTGCTTTTCTGCGCTGCACGGCATATTCGACGATCAGGATCGCATTTTTAGCCAACAGGCCGATCAGCATGATGAGACAGACTTGCACATAAATATTATTATCAATACCAAAGAGATTAATAAAGCCCATGACACCAAACACACCAAGAGGGATGGTTAATATGATGGCCAGCGGCAGAATATAACTTTCATATTGGGCAGACAACAAAAAGTACACAAAGACCAGACTCATGATAAATATCAGTATAATCTGAGACCCGGAATTAATTTCTTCTCTGGTCATACCTGTCCATTCATAGTGGAAGTTATTGGGCAGGAAGCTTGCAGCCGTTTCTTTAATTGCCTCAATTGCATCACCGGTACTGTATCCAGGCGTGGGTACACCGTTGATGGTGACAGCATTAAAGAGGTTATTACGGGTGACAGTTTCGGGACCATAGGTTCGTTTAAAGTGTACCAGCAGATTGGCCGGCACCATCTTGCCATCTTTGCTTTTGACATATATGCCATTCAGCGAGTTTTCATCCATTCTGTATGGAACATCTGCCTGGGCGATGACCCGGTAATATTTGCCGAAACGGTTGAAGTCATCCACAAAGCTGCTGCCATAATAAACTTGTAGTGTTCTAAGCAAATTCCCTACGGAAACGTCCAGCTGTAACGCTTTTTCGTCATCAATGACCAGTTCATATTGCGGGTTGCCCGCAGAGTATGTCGTAAAGGCATAGGCGATTTCTTTTCGCTTCATTAATTCACCGATAAAAGCATGTGCAACGGTATCCAGGTTGCCGAGTGTGCCGTATCCTCTGTCCTGTAGCATGAACTCAAAACCGCTGACGTTACCAAATCCCTGGATCGTGGGAAAGGTGAAGAAGAAGGCACTGGCTCCTTTAACTTCCGCGGCTACTTTCTGAGTCATCGCCGCTGCGATCTGGTCATAGCTTTTAAGCGGACCACGATCTTTTGCATCCTTCATCCTTATAAAACCTGCACCATAAGGAGCGGCATTTGCATTAGAGATAAAGTTCAGACCTTCTACCGTATAATGGTTGGCGGTAAAGGGTTGATGCATCACAATGCTGTCAATTTGTTCCATCGCTTTATGCGTTGTGGAAAGCGAGCTGCCCGGAGGTGTATTGACTGCATAAAGTAAGAAGCCCTGATCTTCTGTTGGAATAAAGCCGCTTGGTGTTCGTTGTGCCATCCACCAGGTAGCCCCTGTTATGGCAATCAGAAATCCGATAGCCAGCCACTTTCTTTTGATCAGCAAGCGGATGGCAGAAAGATATCTTTCTGTAAGCGCCTGAAAACCGGCATTAAAGGCCGCGAAAAAGCGTTTGCCAACAGTTCCTTTCTTTTGCTTTTTCTGAACTTCTCCCGGCGCTTTGTCAGCGTGCCCTTTCAGGATCAAAGCACTCAGGGCCGGGCTTAGCGTCAATGCATTCAGGGCAGAAATCAGGATAGCAATGGCGAGTGTAAAGGCAAATTGCCGGTAGAATACGCCAGCCGGACCTTCCATAAAACCAACCGGAATAAATACCGCTGCCATAACCAGTGTGATAGAAATGATCGCTCCCGAAATCTCCCGCATGGACTGAAGGGTGGCATTTCTGGCTGTAAGACTGGTCGTTTCCATTTTGGCATGGACAGCTTCTACCACCACAATGGCATCATCCACTACAATACCGATGGCCAGCACCAGTGCAAATAAGGTTAATAAGTTTATACTGAAACCGAAGAGCTTCATGAAGAAGAAGGTGCCGATAATAGCCACTGGCACCGCAATAGCCGGAATCAGCGTCGAGCGCAGGTCTTGCAGAAAGACAAATACCACGATAAAAACCAGGATGAACGCTTCCACCAAAGTTTCTACCACCTGATGAATAGAGCTATCCAGAAATTCCTTAGAATTATACATCGTGGTGATAGAAATGCCTTCCGGCAGGTCTTTCGAAAATTCCTTAGATTGCCTTTCTATCTCCGTCAGGATATCATTGGCGTTAGAGCCCGCTGTCTGATAGATTGCGATACCGGAAGTGGGGTGGCCGTTTAGCTGGCTATTGGAAGAATAAGTAAATGATCCTAATTCAACCCGGGCTACATCTTTTAACCGGATGAGTGCACCGTCTGCCCCCGCTTTTACGATAATGTTTTCGTAGTCGGCAGCCTGGTTGAGTTTTCCCCGATATTTTAAAACATATTCAAATACTTCATCAGAGCTTTGACCCAGTCTTCCCGGAGCTGCTTCCTGACTCTGGTTTTGAATGGCTTTTGTGACATCCTCCGGAGAAAGCCCGTAGGACGTTAACCGGTCAGGTTTCAGCCAGATCCGCATGGAGTAATCCCTGCTGCCAAAAGGCTGTGCCTGTGCGACGCCGGGGATACGCTGAAGTTGTGGAATTAAATTGATCTTAATGTAGTTCTGCAAAAACGCCTCGTCATAACTGCTATCCTTACTGCTGAGGGCAAGGAACATAATGATACTGTTTTGTTGTTTTTGCGTAGAGATGCCGGCCTGAATGACTTCCTGTGGAACCTGGCTGGTCGCTTTTGATACCCTGTTCTGGACGTTGACAGCGGCGATATCAGGATCAGTTCCCTGTTTAAAGTAGACATTCAGGGTCATGGTACCGTCATTAGAGGAGTTGGAAGTCATATAGGTCATATTTTCCACTCCGTTGACGGCTTCTTCTATAGGTGTAGCAACAGACCGTGCGACGACTTCCGCATTAGCGCCAGGATAACTGGCAGTCACCTGAACAGTAGGTGGTGCGATATCCGGAAACTGCGTAATCGGTAGTGTAAAGAGGGCAATCAGGCCCACTAAGACCAGTAATATGGATATTACCGTAGATAATACAGGTCTTTCAATGAATTTTTTTAACATGGTAATGCAGGATTACAGACTTCATGATTCAAGTTTCCCGAAAGTCAATTAATGTCAGGCAATAATTTCCCTGATCCACCGACGTTTATAATTTTTCCGGTGGTTAAATTGAATCCAGGTGCATTGATTTGCAGCGGGGGCTTGTTCAGGTTTTACAGGCTTCATGGCCTTAGCCCTGAACCTGAACAAGCTTTAATCTGCTGCAGTTAAGTGATATTAATCCAGAAGTCCTTATAATTTTTTAATAGAAAGAATAGAGAATTTTGAAATTAAAGGAAATTAATAGGGATTTGCCTTGGTAAGGCTATCCATTGAAACAGCCTCCGGTGCGATCTGCATGCCGTTTTTTAAACGGTCCAGACCCTGAAGGACAATTTTGTCTCCCGGCTTAAGTCCTCCTTTCAGTACATAATAATTTCCTTTTTTAACGGCGATCTGAATAGGTACGCTTTTTACCTTGTTGCTGTCTGCCAGCTGGAAGGCAAAAGTCTTATTCTGGATTTCGAAAGTGGCTCCCTGGGGGATCAATACGCCATGAACCGCCTGACCGGATAAGCGAATTTTTCCCGTATTGCCTGAACGCAACAAACCATGTTCATTGGGAAATGAGGCCCTGAAACTAATGGCGCCGGCTTCCTTATTAAAGGAACCTTCTACCAGTTCTACCTTTCCCTTTTGATCATATGTTGTACCGTCTGCCAGGATTAGCTCGACCGGAGGAACCCCAGCCACCTTTTCTTCCATGGTAGCCCCGGGATACTCCGATTTGAAATCCATGAAATCTTTCTCACTCATGGAGAAATAGACATGCATCTGTTTTGTTTCAGACAGAACAGTCAGCGCTTCTGGATCACTATCACTTACAAGACTACCTGTCTTATAAGGGATAGAACTGATATATCCGGATTCTGGTGCGGTAATCCGGGTAAAATCCAGATTGATATTGGCAATGGCCTGTTGGGATTTAGCTTCAGCAACGGCTGCTTTTGCCTGTTCATAGGTGGCCTGAGCGGTCTGTAGTTCTACATCAGAGACGACTTTTCTCTGGACCAGCGGTTCTAATCTGTCTACATTGATCCGGGCTACCTTTAAAGAGGCCTCGGCAGAAGCCAGTCTTGCGGTCGCCTGATGATAGGATTGCTGATAGGGGCGCTTGTCTATCTGAAATAAAACCTGCCCTTTCTCAACATAGGCACCTTCGTCAACATAAATGCGGCTGAGAATACCTTTTACCTGTGGACGAATTTCTATGTCTTTGGCGCCTTCTACCGTAGCGGTGAAGTCTCTGAATGTACTAACGGGTTCTTCTTGTACCTGAATCACAGGCAGTGTGGGAGCCGTCACGCCAACCGCGGCAGCAGCGGTCGGTTCGGTGCATCTGTATAAAAGTGTCGCAGCCATTAATGACAGGGCTCCGATGAGGAGCAGATGCGCTCTTTTGTGTTTAAAAAGTGATTTTGCGGTCATGATTTCAAGTTTGTAACAGTGTTATTAAATGTAACGGTGTTATTTAGATAAGAAAAAAAATTACGTGATTTAGAGATTTTGAATAAATGATTCAAGGGATTCTGTGAGCACTTGCTTATTAAGAGTATCATCAATATCCGAGACACGCATCTGCATAATAGAGATCAATCCATGGATAATCGACCACAAAGCATAGGATTTAAAACAAAGCTGACTTGGATCGGAACCACGCTCTTTCATGATCTGCTCGATAGCGTTCAGGGAATAATCGCGGAAGATGTTCACCTGGGAGTTCATCTTGCCGGCACCACAGCAAGGCATACCCAGTCCATACATCAGCTGATAATATTCCTTATTTCTGAAAGCAAAATTCCAGTAACTGTCCACATGGGCTCTTAATAATGCTTCTGGGCCTGCTGCGTTTTGCAGATTTTTATCCAGCTCTTGTTTGAGTAAGCCAAAACCATGTAAAGACAGCTCATATAAGATCGCTTCCTTGTTGGCGAAGTGATCATAAATAACAGGCACGCTGTATTCGATCCCATCTGCAATTTTGCGAATGGACAATGCTTGCCAGCCTTCATCCTTGACAATTTGCCAGGCCATGTCCAGGATCTGACTGCGGACATTTTCTTTTTGTCGTGCTTTTCTTTCTGTTATTCCCATGATCAAATTAAGTTAACACCGTTAGCAAAATTAATACTGTTTTTTAAACTGGCAAATTTTTTTTCAAAAATAAGGAAAAATAGCGTGTCACTGCTGGAAAAAATCGACTTCGGTATTTGTTTAAATTGTTGATTGATAATAATATATGATTGTATTTTGGCGATATTGGAGTTTGATAGCGGCATACGTAAAATTGTTCTGCAGCGAATAATGCCGTTAACGTACGTATATTTTGCGAAGATTAACGGCGTGCGTATATGTTATATCTGAAAAAGCTACCTCAGATTTTCAAGGTGCTTAGGGTTTGATACTGAAAATAGCTTTAATGCCCCATGTTATGGATTATACTATATGGTCAGACCTTATGCTGCAACCAGTGCTTTCGAAAGGAATAAAAAGGTAATATAGCTTTAAACCTAGAAAATTCAATCTTAAAAATTATCTTTGCGGCATGCAATTATTAGATGGTAGAGTCGCCTCCAAGGCGGTCAAAGAACAACTGAAGGCAGAAGTTGAGAAAATTGTCGCTACTGGTGCCCGTGCACCCCACCTGGCGGTCATTCTGGTGGGCAATAACGGTGCCTCCGAGACCTATGTAGCCAGTAAAGTTAAAACCTGCGCAGAAATCGGTTATCAGTCCACTATGGTCAGGCGCGATCTGGATATCACTGAAGCAGATTTGCTGGCGGAAATCCAAAAATTAAACAAGGACCAATCAGTAGACGGTATTTTAGTACAGTTACCTTTGCCCAAACATATCAGTGAACAAAAAGTAATCGCCGCGATTGATCCGACAAAGGATGTGGATGGCTTTCACCCGGTAAGCGCCGGTAACCTGACCCTGGGTATGCCCACCTTTATTCCGGCCACACCTTATGGCATCATGCTGATGTTGGAGCACTATCAGATACCAACGAAGGGAAAACATGCGGTGGTGATCGGCAGAAGTAATATTGTAGGGCGCCCCATGAGCATCCTGTTAAGCGGCAATAACCCTTACGGAAACTGTACGGTTACCCTTTGTCATTCTCACACGCCTAACCTTCAGGATATCTGCCTTCAGGCAGACATCATTGTGGCGGCGCTGGGGCGTCCGGGCTTTGTTCAGCCGGAAATGGTTAAAGACGGAGCCATCATCATTGATGTGGGGATCACCAGAGTGGAAGATGCAACTGCCAAGAAAGGATACCGTATTAAAGGGGATGTTGACTTTGAAGCTGTCGCTCCCAAGTCCTCTTATATTACTCCTGTGCCGGGCGGTGTTGGACTTATGACAATTGCCGGGTTGTTGAAAAATACCCTGGTGGCCTATGAAAATCGACAGGAAGACTTAAGAAGGTAAAAATCGTAGAGTGACGAAGACAGGAGCTGTGAAGATGGAAGCACAAACACAAACAATTACAGAAAACCCGCAAGTAGTAACCGGCGAATTGTTGCCGGTGATGGAGGCGTTCTATACATTGCAGGGCGAAGGAAACTATCAGGGGAAAGCCGCCTATTTTATACGCCTGGGTGGCTGTGATGTAGGATGTGTCTGGTGTGATGTAAAGGACAGTTGGGACGGGGACGCACATCCCCTAAAGTCAGTACAGGAAATTATAAAAGAAGCGATTGCAGAAATCGGGCAGGGCCCTGATCTTTCTAATATTATCGCTGTTATTACCGGCGGAGAACCGCTGATGTATAATCTTGAGCCATTAACCGAAGCCTTACACCAGGCCGGGTTCAGGGTGCATATCGAAACTTCCGGAGCCTATCCGCTTTCCGGGGACCTCGACTGGATCTGTGTCTCGCCTAAAAAGTTCAAAGCGCCCCTACCCGCCGTCCTCGAAAAGGCACAGGAGCTGAAGGTCGTGGTATATCATAAATCTGATTTTAAATGGGGCGAAGATCATGCCTCCCAGGTTAGCAGTCATTGCCGCCTTTACCTGCAACCCGAATGGTCGAAAGAAAAACAGATGCTTCCTTTGATGATCGATTATGTAAAAGCAAATCCGAAGTGGGGGCTCTGTATACAGGTCCATAAATATATCAATGTTCCGTAGATGACTTTATAGAAGCAAAAATGGCGATCAGCATTCCGATCGCCATTTTTGTTTTCTGCAGTGGTCGTTCTTACACACCCAGGCTTATTTAGCACCGGGAGGGCAATGTTCCTGCAGGTAATGGGTATATAAGTGCGACAGGAACTTGGAAGTTCCTTCTCCTTCAGAGATGCTATGGGTCCTGTTGGGAAATTCCATAAAACTGAAAATTTTGTCGTGCTTGATCAGTTCGTTAATCAGCATTTCTGCATTCTGGTAATGCACATTATCGTCTCCCGAACCGTGGATCAACAGCAGGTTACCCTGCAGGCCGTCTGCATGACTCAGCGGCGAGGCAGATTTGTAGGTGTTATCCGGATCACTGGGTAAACCCATATAGCGCTCCTGATATACATTGTCATAGGTCAGGAAGTTGGCCACGGCCGCCACGGCGATGCCCGTCTTATAGACATCCGGATGCTGGAACATGAGATTCAGCGTGGTAGAACCGCCACCGCTCCAGCCCCATACAGCAACACGGTCTTTGTCAACAAAGGGCCACTGTACGACTTTTTTAGCAGCTTCATACTGGTCATGGATATTCAGAATGCCGACTTTTTTATAAATGCTATGTCTCCACCTGGCGCCTTTTGGAGCCGGTGTGCCCCTGCCGTCAATACTGATATAGATATAACCATCTTTTTGCATATCGCCCTGATACAGAAAGTTGCGCCCATTGCCCCAGCTGTCTTTTACGGTACAGCTGCCTGGCTCTGTGTAGACATAAAAGACAACCGGATATTTTTTAGTTGAGTCAAACCCCGTAGGAAGCGTAAGTGAAGCATCCATCGTTACGCCCTCGTCTGTTGTGATCTTGATGTATTTTACTTTTGGAAAGTCAGGGGGCAACGTCCGGGCGATCGCTTTATTGCCGATCACCTTATTAGAGGGCAAAGCAACCCAATCTTTGATCGGAAAGGTGTTGGCATTCGAAAAGCTATGTTCAGCGTATTTACCGTTGGGTGATATATTGTAAGCGTGTGTTCCCTGCTCATTCATAGGAGAGATTCTTTCGGCCCTGCCTGAGCCATCGAGTTTGGTTCTGTATAAGTATTTTTGAGTGGCATTATCAGGAGAAGCCATAAAATAAACATACCCTTCCTGTTCATTAACAGTCAACAGATCCAGTATGTCGTAATCACCTTTGGTTACCAGTTTTTCATGACCTTCCATGTCTACTCTATAGATATGCCTCCAGCCATCTTTTTCAGTTACCCATAAAAACGCTTTTCCCTGCTCTATAAAATCCCATCCGATAGGATTGTCTCCGTGCCAGCGGGATTTAATATCGATCCAAGTGTCGCTCTGTTCTTTATAGAAGGAGTGAGCAACTCCGTTGGAGGCATTTGCCAGATACAGCGTGCTGACCTGTTGTTTACGGTCCAGCTGTTGCACGACGATCTGGTCGTTGCTGGCCCATTCCATGCGGGGCAGGTAATGCTCCTTGCTATCTCCGGGAATTTGCATCCAGTTTATTTTACCATTATCAATATCTACAACACCGATCTTGACGGCAGAGGGTGTCTGCCCTACAACCGGATATTCAACCGGAACGGTAAAGGGGTAAATAGAATCGGTGTTATTGATCATCAAAAAATTGCGGATATTTCTGGCATCTACCTGCCAGAAAGCGATCTTCTTGCTATCAGCTGACCATCTGAAGCCGTCTCTTGCGCCAAATTCTTCTTCGTATACCCAGTCAAAAGTGCCGTTGATAATTCTATCCGTTCCGTCTTTGGTTAATGGAGTGATCTTATGAGAAGTTAGATCCTCTACATAAAGATTATGGCCGCTGCTATAAGCTGCTTTTTTGCCATCCGGCGAGAACTTGGCAAACATCAGCGAAGATTCTGGGAGCCCTTTGCCCAGCTGTGTCAATGCTTTGGAGCTGATATCGTACACCCAGTAATCTCCACGGGTATGATAACGCCATACCTTTTTCGTATTCGTGTAGATAAGTACCTTATTGCCATCCTCACTGATAGAAAAGTCTTCCGGCTGCACTTGCCTGTGCATACTCTGAGTCGTAAGGTCCGCTTTAGTCAGCAGGGTAGTCGTGGTCTGGTCCGGCATATTTACCCGGACGATTTCTCCAGACTGAATAGTATAGTACTGGTTGCCGTCCTTGGACCACTTATATTTGGTAACATAAGGCTGTGCCTGGACAACGGTCCATACACAGGCAAAACACCAAATAATCAGATATTTGATTCGCTTCATTTAGGTAAATTTTTGGCTTTAAAAGTAGGAAAGTTTATAGATAAAATCGCTGAATCTCTCGCTATATTGGGACTTGGTTGCAAAATCCTTTTTGCTAATAGATTTTATCTATATCATGATAGCTAATAACAATTTTTAGCTATCATGTATTGACTTAATTTTGCGGCGTAATAATTAATTATCAATCACATAAATAAAAAGGATTCAAAATGAGCAACAGAATTTTATCCATCGGAAGTCAGTTCCCAGCATTTACCAAGAAAGCAGCCGTATCAACTGAAAAAGGAAAAGAGTTTATTGATTTGAGCAGTGAAGATCTGAAGGGTAAATGGACCGTACTGTTCTGGTGGCCAAAAGATTTTACTTTTGTGTGCCCCACTGAAATAGCCGAGTTTAACAGAAATTATGAGGAATTTACAGACCGTGATGCGACCTTGATCGGTGCTTCTACCGATTCCGAGTTTGTACATGTGGCCTGGAGAAGAGATCATAAAGATTTAAAGGACCTTAAATTCCCTATGTTAGCCGATACGTCTAAATCCCTGGCTGAAGAATTAGGTATTTTGGAAGAAAATGAGAAAGTCGCTTATCGTGCTACTTTTATCATCGATCAGGAAGGTGTTATTCGCTGGGTAAGCATCAACGACTTGAATGTAGGACGTAATGTACAAGAAGTATTACGTGTATTGGATGGGTTACAGACAGATGAACTTTGCCCTTGTAACTGGAATAAAGGGGAAGAGACCCTGACCGCTCAGTTAAATGCAGAATTGAACTAGTTCCTGCTGCTGAAAATAGTAACAACTAGGAAAAAAGAAGGGCGGGCGCGTGCAGTGCCTGCCTTTTTTAACATCCTTCCTTAACCGTTAATTAAAAAGTAATCAAATGATTCCAACAATAGAAAATGAAACGTATAATAACCTGTTGAATTTCTTACAGGTGGAAGACTATACGCCCTCTGCTGAAGCAGAATTATTATTAGAGACGAATGCCCGTTATATCAAGGATCTGAAGATCAATGTCAGTAATGCGCTTAAAAATGCTCAGAACCTTTCCCAGAAAGAAGCCTATCTGATTGCCTATAGCGTGGCTGTCAACGAAAAGTTTATTCCCCTGAAAAAAGCCTTTAAGGCAGCGGCTGAACAGGCCGGTGCCACTAAAGAAGAGCTGGCAGAAATCGTTTCACTGACCTCTTTAATGAATGTCAATAACATATTTTACCGTTTCCGCCATTTTGCCAATAAAGAGTTTTACAACACACAGCCTGCCGGCATTAAGATGTCTATCATGATGAACCCGGTAATAGGTAAAGAGGCTTTTGAACTGATCAGCCTTGTGGTATCCGCAGTGAATGGGTGTGAACTCTGTGTAAACGCCCATGAGTCCAAACTGATCGCAGAAGGAACGCCGGAAATAAAGGTGTTCGAAGCCGTTAAATTAGGCGCAATTATCAAAAGCCTGATTACAGTACTGGCGGCTTAAGGCGCCATTTTATAGAACGTGCCGTAAGACCCATTCATCACGTAGTGTAGGTGGGATGTAAGGCACAAAAGTATTTGGCTGTTTTACAAAGTACATTTACCTTCGTTTTGTCAGTAAAAGACTTAAAAACCTCGTAAGGGACTTGCGAGTACACGTGTGGAGCGATAATAAGACTTCTAACCCATTTGGGCAGTAAGCAAGTCGCTGTGAAGCACGAAGCCCATTCATCGCTTTAGCGTGGTGGGTAGTTCACTCTTAGCATAAGAAAAAGAGCCCCGTACCGTAAGGCCGGGGCTCTTTTCATGACTCTGTAAATGTTCTTTAAAATATTACACTTTTATTGAATTGCGCTAAAAACTGCTGGGCTTGGTCCTGAAGGAGTAATTCTGCGGTTTTGGCAGCACGTTCCGGTAATAAGGCGTCCCAGTCATCTGTACCTTCCCAGAGCATTCGTTTCAGATTGGTGTTTGCTGCCAGTGAATTTTTGGCCAGGGAACTGGTCAGCCGTTCAATGGACTCTTCCATGGAAGCTTTATTGGGATGGAGTTCTGCATAGAGTCCTTTTCTGCGCGCCCAGTCACTGTTTCGCCATAGATGTGCATCAATAGCCAGTTGGCTAAAGGAGGAAACACCCATTTTACGGATCATGGCCGGTGCGATTACATACGGTCCAATACCAATACTAAGCTCGCTGAGCCTGACATCGGCCCCCTCAAGCGCGATAGCGTAATCGGCCGCCGCCACCAGACCAAGGCCGCCGCCAACCACCTTACCATGAACACGTGCAACGATCAACTTAGCACATTTACGCATGGAATTGACGACCTGGGCAAAACCCATGAAGAATTTTTGCGCCTCTTGAGGGTCCTTGATTTCCAGGAGCTCATTAAAGTAAGCGCCCGAACAGAAAACGTCATGTTGGACGGACCTTAATAAAATGACTTTGATATTGTCATCATGGGACGCATGGTCTATCTCTTCTTTTAATTTTTTTAAAAGTTTCGTTGGCAACGCATTGCCTTTGGGATGATAAAATAAAATGGTAGATATATGATTATGCACCTCTGATTTTACAAATCCTTCTTTTGCTTCTTTTTCATCGACTATCATAGATTCAAATTTTTGCTATAATGATAAACTCTTTCCAAATCCTTGCCGAAAGTTAAACTATTCCTTCGTAAATACATTGAAAATTTTTCTAAAATATTACCGCCTTACAGCGTTTTGCTCTATTTTAGAAAATGGTACAAAAGTAGTGATAAATTTTCCGGCGTGATTGTGTAATTTTATGATAGATTAACCATTTAGCTTTATTCTGACCCTTCTTAAATTATCAATATGATCAGGCGTTTCCTCTTCCTTATTGCCATGGCTTTTATCGTCTCGACGATCCTTGATGCTCAACCTGCTGCTGTTAAAAACGGCCATTTTCAAAACGGGGTCGTCGTATGTGCTTCTGCTTACGCAGCTGAGATCGGTGCATCTATATTAAAGCAGGGCGGTAACGCCTACGATGCAGCTATCGCGACACAGTTGGCACTGGCAGTCGTCTATCCACAAGCAGGCAATATCGGAGGTGGCGGTTTTATGGTCGCAAGAAACAGTCAGGGGGCGTTACATGCGCTGGATTTTAGGGAGATGGCGCCGCTACTTGCAACAACGGACATGTATCTGGATGCCGATGGAAATGCCAATCTTCATAAATCCCAGGACGGGCATCTTTCGGTGGGTGTACCCGGCTCCGTTGCCGGCATATTTTCTATGTATAAGTTTGCCCGGTTGCCATTTAAGCAATTAATTGATCCTGCTATTAGGCTTGCAGAAAAAGGCTGTAAACTGACAGAAAGTGAAGCCAGGTTACTGAACAGATTCAAAGCGGACTTTCAAAAATATAACAGGGGGCCTGTTGCTTTTGTCAAAGACAGCCCCTGGAAAGCAGGTGATCTGTTAGTGCAAAAAGAATTGGCTGGGACACTAAAGCGGATTCGTGACAAGGGAGCCGCGGGATTTTATAAAGGTAAGACAGCAGCGCTTATTGTAGCTGAAATGCAGCGTGGCAGCGGAATTATCAGTACGGAGGATCTTGCCCGCTACGAAGCGAAGGTCAGAAAACCTATTGAATTTAAGTATCATGGTTATCAGATTATCAGCTTCCCCCCGCCCAGCAGCGGCGGCTTATTGCTGGCTCAGATGATGGGTATGATCGCACCGTTTAATATCGATACGATGGGATTCTTATCTGCCAAGGCGATTCATATTATGACAGAAGCCGAAAGAC
Organism: Arachidicoccus terrestris; assembly: GCF_020042345.1. Taxonomy (NCBI): domain Bacteria; kingdom Pseudomonadati; phylum Bacteroidota; class Chitinophagia; order Chitinophagales; family Chitinophagaceae; genus Arachidicoccus; species Arachidicoccus terrestris. The sequence goes on along the minus strand of NZ_CP083387.1, from coordinate 1,295,574 downwards.
GGGCTTATGCAGACAGAGCGAAGTATATGGGCGATCCGGATTACTTTCAGGTGCCGGATAGCTTACTGATGGACGGAGCCTATCTGCGTACAAGAATGGCCGATTTCGATCCTCAAAGAGCGACGCCATCAAGTACAGTAGGTGCCGGCAATCTTTACGAGAGCAATGAGACGACCCATATCTGTGTTGCTGACAGGGAAGGGAATCTGGTATCGATTACGACTACTTTAAATGGAAATTTTGGAAGCAGGGTAGTTGTAAAGGGAGCCGGTTTTTTATTGAATGATGAGATGGACGATTTTAGCGCCAAACCGGGTGTTCCCAATATGTTTGGTGCCGTAGGGGGCGTAGCCAATGCTATTGAACCTGGTAAAAGAATGCTGAGTTCAATGTGTCCGACCCTGGTGCTCAAAGAAAATAAACCCTATATGGTGGTCGGAACACCGGGTGGAACAACCATTCCTACCTCCGTTTTCCAGACAATTGTTGATATTATTGATTATGGTAAGACGCCCAGGGAAGCGACTGAAGCCCCTAAGTTTCATCACCAGTGGCTGCCGGATCAAATCCTGATGGAAGCGGGTTTTGCGCGCAGCGTAACCGATAGCCTGAACCATATGGGATATTCTATTAAGAAAACGAGTGGTATTGGCAGAACAGAGATCATCCTTTTCGATCAGGGAAACAAGAACGGTATGCAGGCAGCAGCGGATATCAGAGGAGACGACAGCCTGGCTGGATATTAGTTTTAACCGGTTCAGCGAGTATTTATTGCTTCATTGCCTGGCTGTCAGTAGTAGGATAAATGGTGCAGGCTGGCCGTAATCCCGACTTCCTAGCATATTGATCAGAAAGAACGCTCTGGGAATTATATTGTACTTTTATGCGAGCAAGGATTTTGTTAAGACTGTTGACCTGTTTATCATGAAATATGAACCCCAGAAAGCCGCACCTCCTTCCAGGAAAAAACCTATTTATCCTGTAAGTGAACCGTTACGCGTCTATCTGAGAAATTACGGACGCGAGATCAATCTGCCGGTCCAGTATCAGGATCTGCTGCATTTTACCTATGCCCGTCCGCTGATCAATGAGGCAGGAGAGGAGACCGCCTGGGAACAGGTGAGCTATGATATGCGGGAATGGGAATTTCTGAAAGAGGGGCTGTTAAAAGTGTATGCAATCCTAAAAACCGAAGGAGATTATAGTTTTGCTGCCAACTTAAATGTGGAAAGGATTGATTTTTGCAGTTTTGGCAATAGCCAGCCCTTTAGGATCCGGATAGTGAATGTCAATAACGGCAATTATGATCATTTTTATATCAAAAAGGCGGATGCGAACCGGGTTTATGGTTTAGAGTGGGAGCATCTGTTGTCCACATCGAGGGTGACTTTTTTTACCTATCGTCAGACCCTGATCGAAGAGCATATTGCGGGTATTCCGGGTGATATTTTTATACGGGACTATCTCAATAGCCCAGAGACCAATAAGGTGCGCTTGTTGAAGACGTTTGTCAAGTTTAATGAATCTTGTTTTATCCGGCTGTTAGGGGATATGCGTTCCTATAACTTTGTGGTGGATATCACTCCAGATATAGAAGGCACTCAGTATAATATCCGGGCGATAGACTTCGACCAGCAGTGCTATGAGGGAAGGATGCGCCTTTATATGCCGCAGTTTGCAAAAGAAAACTATCCCGTGGTGAAAGAAGTGGTCAAACATCTGGACAGTGAATCTATTAAACAATATCAGGCAGAAGAGCGCTCTCGTATGGCCTATAGAATCGCGACGGAAAGGTACCGGGTCAGGGAATTAATGGATACAATGTTGCCGGAGGAACTTTCTTCGCCTGAGAAAATCGAACAACTCAAATTTGAGCTGGGCAATCATTATCATAATTTTCGCTTTATCAAAGCTAAAACAATGGGTAAGATTCTCAAAATTCACCTAAAGCAAATGCTAATGCCTTCCATGCGGTCTGTGCTTAAAATGGCCAAAAGAAAGAATGCCTTGTAAAAAAGGTTTTAATCATCCCTTGTCTACTTCAGTGTAAGGTACCGGGACCGTACGGCCTTTATATATGCCGTATTGTGTCCAGACGGGATTCCCGGACCGGATAGGCTTCAGCGCTGTAGGCCGGAGTGATGAGTGCATTTGTTTCTCTGCTGCTTGCCGGTTGAGGTGAAGGCAAATGGCATTAAAATGCACTTTAATTCCCCGTATATCGTTATTGTGAAGCCGCTGACAGAGATCACGTGCCTGGTCTATCTGCGCGATATGTTCATCAAACCCGTTGATATCTAACAGATCTTTTTTCCAACAGGACACATTATGGCGATTCCATGATGCTTTACCCGGCAAAAGGGCATTCATAATATTTGCTTTTATCCTGTTTCGGGAAAGCTGTTGGTTTTTAAGGGAAAACTTAAGCCCCTGTCGCCGGAGCCAACTGCACTCAAAACAAATCTGTTCCTGTATATGTTTTTCCTGCATGCCCTGATGAATATGCGGAGCCAGTTTAAATTGTCCCCCGGAAAGAAAAAAGGTCTCTTCTCTACGTTGGTGATGGATCTCTAAAAAATCCTTTCTGGGAATACAATTTGATTCAGTAAAAACCAGGTATTCAGATTTGCTTGCCTGAATCGCTTTATTCAAAAGCGTGGCCTTATTTGGTTCGGTACTATTTTCCAGATAAGTGAGCGACTTAAACTCTTTTTGAAACGGCTGCATGAGCCTCAAGCGTTCATCAGCAGGTTCCGTGCCGGTTATAATGATCTCAAAATCTCTAAAACGCTGCATGGCAAATCCTGTTAATACCTTATTTAGACAGTTGGAGTCGTGGTTGCTACTGCTAATAATAACGGACAGTTCCATACCTGGCGGTTTTTTGAATGATGAAATTATCGTTCCAGCAGGTGAGCCATGTCTTAATATTTTGGCCTATAGGCTGGTTTACGATATGTTTTTAATGGGTAATATTGTAATAATTTGCGAATCTTATATTTACGGATGATATTAAACGATTTATTTTTTAAATGGGATTTGTCCTTATGCAAAGATTCAATACAGGCATCTATTACTCTTGCACTGCTCTTGCCGTCTTTGTAGGGATGATTGAAATTGGCCTCTTTTCTGATAGCGTCAATCTGGGCCTCCGGACGTAATAAGGCCTGATCCAGCGCTGCTTCCAGTTCATTTGCCTGCTCAACATTAATGACACAGGCGTTTGGCTTGCGGTGGCGAAAGGTTACAATTGGCTTTTCGGCCAGCATAAACTCCTGAATGGCAGAAGTCGTATCTGACAACATAATATCGGCCTGCTTGTACAAGGGAACTAAATCTGTTGTGTCCAGATAGGTGAAATGAGGGCCATTAAGCGTTTTCCATTTTTCAACAATGTCTTGTGGTAGTTTGGGGTGCAATACAGTAATAAACCGATACTTACCCTTGGCAGACAGTCTTTTAATCTCCTGAAGAACATCCTCCCGGAGGGCCAGACTGAGCCGGTGGCTAAAGGTGGAAGTGATCAGGATAACCGGTAAGGAGCAGGTTTTTTTATTTTCTTGTGTAAATAAGGGATCCATTTTAGACCAACCGGTTTCTATGACTTCAAAATGGGGGTCTTCCTTTTGTTTTTCCAGGAATCTCCCGGTGGTAGAAGGCCCTTGCGTGCAATACAGGTCATAAAAACCACGGATATTAAAATGGTCGTCTTCACTCCTTTTTGCGGGGTTAAACCCATGAAAAACCTGCACTTTGAGGCCGGAGAGAAAATCCGGAACATAGTCTGTGACAGAAAGGATGATATCCGGGTCATAATCAACCACTTCCTGAATGGTTTCCAGCAGCTGGCTGCCTTCAGGTATATAGGCCTTTGTTTCGGGGATATAGGTAAACCAACGCACCTGAAACCCTCTTTTCAGAATTTCCTGTTCCAGCGGCCGGCCAATGGGAATGGCGTAACTGTAAGACGTATAAATTAAAAATTTATAATCCATCCGCAAGTACTTATCTGTTAAAGAATAAAGGCCGGATATGCTCTGGCCAGTTGGTTTCGAAGCTTGCCAATACAAACTCCAGTTCCCCCTCTTTTTTTGAGCAGGACGGTAAAATTACAATTTTTTTGGATATAAATAGTTAAATATTCAAATATAGGGGTTTACGGGGCCTGGGAGGCCGATGGGAACACTATGAATTTATTCATGAGCAGGATTTTATATATTTAGGTTTAAAGAGTAGTTTTGTGCCGGTCTGAACGTTTTGATCATCCTTACTATTTACTTAAACCTCTGATTCAATTGTCAAATAATAAGCACATCGCGGCGCTTAAACATAAAATTTCAGCAGCGCTTTCTCCTTTGATTGATGATGATTATTCATTATTGGATACCCCCTATCATAATAATATCGGGGATAGTCTGATCTACGAAGGTGAGCTTAGTTTTCTTAGCGGCCTGCCGGCGAAAAGACTGTTTTCCGCCAACCGGAAGTTTGCCAGTTTGAAGAGAATTCCTAAGAAGGGTATTATACTTATGCATGGAGGAGGCAATTTTGGCGATCTTTGGAGGGTATATCAAAATTTCAGGCTTAAAATTATTCGAGAGCGGCCGCAACAACGCATTGTCGTTTTTCCCCAAACGGTATATTATGCCAATCAGGAGAATTTGTTGAGGGACGCTGAAGTCTTTAACAGCCATCCGGATTTAACGATCTGCGCAAGGGATCATAGATCCTATGATCTTTTAAAAAAGCATTTTTATAAAAATAACATCCTGCTGGTACCGGACATGGCATTTTATCTGGACCTGAACAGGTTCGTTAAAATTGAAACGACCGGTAAGGTGTTATTGCTGAAAAGGGTCGATAAAGAGGTGCCCGAAAATCAGTTTGATCTGAGGCAAAACCTGACTTCAGCGGATCAGTTAAAGCAAGTTGAGATTGCGGATTGGCCCGGCATCGAGTATACCCCGCGGGAAAAAAAGAAATGGGAACGTCGCGACAGGGCCAACCGATATCTGACCCGGCTCAGTCTTCTTGTGCTTCCACCAAAGGGAATAGATCTTGATTTTGGCGTCCTGCACTTATTCGAGAGCCGCCGGCAACTGGAAAAGGGCTGCCAATTTATTAATCAGTATGATGCTATTTATTCAACGAGATTGCACGGGGCTATTTTGTCAATCTTACTGGGCAAAACCATTTATGTTATAGACAATTCGTATGGGAAAAACAGCGAATTCTTTAATTGCTGGCTGAAGGATTTTGAAGATTGTTATTTAATAGGATAGAGGCATTGGACAATCTTCATTTTTGAGATCGTCAGATATACTGATCCACTCCGAGCGCGCATCTATAATTGGAAGATGATCTCGTTGCATAAAGGATTTCCAGATTGGCCGGCTCATTTTGGTGGGCGGCTTTTTTATGCCAAATATGAAAGACGACACCGCCCATTTTCAGAAACTGCTTGTGTCTGCCCAAAATGAACAGACGGCTGACAAGTTCTTCGTCCTCTCGACCCCAACCAACCATTGTTTCGTTATAACCATTCACTTCAAGGAAATCTTTTCTCCAAAATGCCATATTGCAGCCTTTTGAATAGAATTTGTATTTGCCTTTGACCTTGTACCTATGGGACAGGAAGTTAGATAAAAACTCATTCCTATAAGTGTTCATGACGCCTGTCGAGTTTTTTCTGAGCAAGTTGATCGGGGGGATTTTCTGAGAAACTAAGATAGACTCTGAGAATTTCCGGTTTAAAGAACCACGGCTGCCAATGACAAAATGATTTTTTTTGCTGAGTCTCAGATGATCCTGGATAAAATGAGGCTCCATAATCACATCTCCATCGATTTGTACGATATAGTCACCTTTGGCCAGGGCGATAGCGCGGTTTCTGATTTTTGATAGTCTAAACCCGTCATCTTCGTGCCATACATGTATTATTGGTACAGGGCACATTGCCGTATATTTTGCAATTAATTCCCGGGTCCCCTGGCCGGAACCATCATCAGCGATAATGACCTCATCCGGTAACGGAGATAATTGTAAAAGGCTTTGCAAGCATAAGTTTAAAGCTGAAGGCCAATTATATGTTGAAATAACCAAACTGCAGGCGGACATAAAATGTAATATAAATAATAAAGCAAATATATTGGAAGGTTTTTATCTTCGCAACTTAATTGCCGGATTTGTTATTGCAGATTATATGCCACTTTGAATTGCAGGATATGTTTGATTGTACGCTTCTGATAATCATAAATTTATGTAGATGTCAGCCGGCTGCCGGCGATCCCTGAGCCTGTCATAAGCTAAGCCAAAATGGCGCCAGGCAAAATACTAGTGATAAGATTTTTTAATGAATTTTTTGAACAGGCTTATTGTTATGGCCCGCCTTAATGCGCTTTGAAGTGCATGTTGGAGTTTGCTGCTGTTTTTCATCTGCTGTAAGCTGGCAAGGTTCTCTCTGGCAAAGCTCCTTTTCTTTGCACCCTTTAATTTCATGCCGGCGACCCTTTTGGCGTTTAAAGGCTCTGTAAATGTCGGGCATTGTTCAAGCTTGTCAAAGCTATAGAGGCTGATCATTGTTCTGAGGCATTTCTCACATTTGGAACAGTTATAGGCCCCATCCGTGTTTTTCCAGCAAACTCTCAGGTGTTGCAGGGCAATTGTTGATGTGGAAACAAGTCGTACTTTTTCTATTCGGGTAGCCTCTGCACCATCATGAATAAATCGAATCCTGTTGGTGCTCCATAAATGGTCCAGCATCGGATGGCTGGCTAAGGGGAACAGATTCGAATATTCCCGGGAGGAGGAAATGTAGATCTTTGAGAAATCGTCCTGTAGCAAAAGGCCGACACTTGTCATGGCTACTCCATGGAGCATAAGGCCCCAGTCCGCATATGGGTCCAGCTGTTCCCTTATATTCGACTCTACTTCTATTAAATTAATGTGAAAGGCGCTCGCAACAGACTTAAGGGCTTCAACTGTCTTGGATCTCAGTCTTGTTTTGTTCAACGGAATATCCATACCGTGAACAAATATTATGTCAGTAATTTCTGCTTTATGTTTTAGTAAAGTATAAAAGGAGTCAACGCCGCCGCTGAAAAACATACCCACCCGTTTTTTAGGCACTGCGTGCGGGTCATGGCCCGGGTCGATGGTTTTGGCATTGTTGATTTTTATGATCTTATAGTCTTTATCCCAATGGTGAAAGATATGCTGTATGTCTGTCAGGGCATTTAAAAATAAGCCGTCCACCAATTTGCCTGACATGTCTATGGATTGCCTATGCAGCATGGAGGGCAGTAATCCCAGTGCAAGTTCTGCTTCAGTTGCGTAGCTACCCCGGCCATTATTGAATACAAAACTGAACTTGAACGACTGCTTGCCGGTTGAAAATTGGATATTGACACAATTGGAGTTCCCTGTTTCCATGAATGGCATAATCATTTTAATATTATAGGTTTAGTCGCAAAGTCCGTATGAACCTGCGTCTCTGGCATCCGTAAATATAGGGGAAAATTGTGAAATTATAAACCGCCTGCTGTTGATATATTGAACAGTTTGAGTGGAAGTAGTTCCATCGAAATAACATAAATTTGACTGCAAAAGGTAAACAATGACCCCACGAATACGATTGAACGTAAAGTTACTATTGGTCACCATGCTGAATCTATGCTGGCCTTTACTCAGCCATGCCCAGTCAGCAGATTCAAGACCCAATATTCTCTTTGTCATGGCTGATGACCATACCAGTCAGGCCTGGGGCATCTATGGGGGCATTCTCGGGAAATATGTACAGAATACCAATATTAAAAGAATGGCCAGCCGGGGTGCTGTCCTGGACAATTGTTTTGACGTCAACTCTCTGTGTACGCCTAGTCGTGCGACCATCCTTACAGGGCAATACAGTCATAAAAATGGCGTATATGCGCTGGATGACGCTCTGAACCCGGCCCGTGACAATATTGCAAAAGAATTACATAAAGCGGGCTATCAAACAGCTATTTTCGGAAAATGGGGACTCAAAAAGCGCCCTTCGGGCTTTGACCATTTTATGGTCATGAATGGCCAGGGTATTTATTTTGATCCGGTATTCAAATCCGAAGACAATTGGAAAGATGATGGTCAGGGCGTTACCGGGAAAAAATACAAGGGATATAATACCGACCTGGTGACGGATTTTGCGTTGGACTGGTTAAGCAATATTGATCCGGATAAACCTTTTTTTGCGATGGTGCATTTTAAAGGGACGCATGAACCCTGGGAGTATCCGGACCGCCTGAAAGATTTATATAAGGATGTCGATATCCCTTATCCGCCATCGCTGTTTGACTATGGAAAACAGACCACCGGCAGAGTGTTTGACGGTCAGCCGCTTAGTGACCTGGCAGGCAGATGGATGACCTACCAGAAAGATCCCGCTCATTATTGGACAACGTACCCCGGGATGCCCTTCAGTCTGGATGGCCTGGATAGCGTTGAGGCGAGAATCAAGACCTATGAAAAGTTTATCAAAGACTACCTGCGTTGCGGAGCCGCCAATGATGAGAACCTGGGCAGGCTGTTGGACTATCTAGATCAAAAAGGATTATCCAGGAATACGATTATTATCTATACTTCGGATCAGGGTTATTTTCTGGGTGAACATGGCTTTTTCGATAAGCGCGTGATGATGGAAGAGGCCCTTCATATGCCTTTTGTCATTGTATATCCCAAAGAAATTAAAGGTGGGTCCAGATTGGAAGATTTTGTCCTGAATACGGATTTTGCAGCTTTGTTTGCTGATTACGCAGGTATTGAAAAACCAGCTTTTATCCAGGGTAAAAGCTTTAGAGATAATCTGAAAGGTAATACGCCGCCGGATTGGAGGACCAGTATGTATTACCGTTATTGGGAACATGCACCTAAATACCCGGGACATTTCGGTATACGGACCAAAAAATATAAACTGGTCTTTTATTATGGCCAACCACTGGGGATCAACGGTGCATCCAAAAAAACTACCATACCTGGCTGGGAGTTTTATAACTTGGATATTGACCCCCAGGAGTTGCACAACGCTTATCATGATCCCAGATATCAAGGCATTATCAGGCATCTGAAGCAAGAGTTGCTGGAGCAAAAGCACCTGGTAGGTGACGATTCGGATAAAAGCAGTGCTGTTATGCAGCAGATTTTCCATAAGCACTGGTAGGTGCGTACGCAGGTGGCGGTGTCTTGGAGGACATTGAATTTTGGTTATCTTAGCGGCACAAAATTTCATGTAATAACTTTAATTATGCTAAAACCAATATTGGCTATCCTGCTTTTGGGCAGTTTAGTAGCGAATGGGCAGCAGGCTCAATCGTCCTTGACAGATCAGGATTATTCAAAAGCAGCAAGTTTTTTAGGCCCTAACCTCAGTAAATATATAGATAGGTCCTTTGTTCGCCCCAACTGGATAGATGGTTCTGATTTCTGGTATCGCGTCTTAACGGAAAAAGGAAGTGAGTATGTTCTTGTTGAGGCGAAAGAAGGGAAGCGCCGGCCAGCATTCGATCAGGAAAAACTGGCACAGGCCCTGTCTAAACAGACCGGTGCGGCAATCGATGGGGATAACCTGCCTTTCAGGCAGATTCACTTTTCTGAGGATAAAAAGATGCTCTCTTTTATATATAATGGGCAGGATTGGAGGTATGATATTAAAAACAGTCAGCTTGGCAGCAGGGCGATACCCATGCTCAAAGGGCAAAATGCAAGCAGAAAGGTTGGCCAAAAGGAACCGGGTGTTCTTTCTCCGGATAAAACCAAGGAGGCATTTATCAGAGACTATAATCTGTGGATCAGAAGCCGGGTAGACGGCAGGGAAACCCAGCTCACCTTCGACGGTATCAAAGATTTTGGCTATAGTACCGACAATGCCGGCTGGGTGCACAGTGACCGTGCGATACTGGCCTGGTCGCCGGACTCCAAAAAGATCGCCACCTACAAACAGGACCAACGTAACGTCAATGACATGTATCTGGTGTCCACCAATGTAGGCGCGCCGAAACTGCAGTCCTGGAAATATGAGCTTCCGGGTGATACGGCTATTTTCAAGATTCATCGCTGCATTGTATATGTAGATCAGCCGAAGGTCGTTATGCTGCAGGTGCCGGCTGATCCCAGACGGTCCACACTGAGCGATAACATAAGCGATCGTGGCAGGATGAACGACGTATACTGGAGTGAAGACGGCAGCCGCCTGGCTTTTGTGTCTACTTCCAGGGATCATAAGATAGAAAAGGTCAGAATGGCCGACGCTGCCACCGGAGCCGTCAGAGAGGTCTTTCAGGAGACCGTACCTACTCAGTTTGAATCTGGATGGGATGCGGTTAACTGGCGCTATTTAGACAAGACGAAAGAAATTGTCTGGTTTTCGGAAAGAGACAATTATGGGCATCTGTATTTATATGACGCCACAGACGGGAAATTAAAAAATCAGATCACTAAGGGCAGCTATGTGGTGACGGAATTGCTTAAAGTTGACAACAAAAACAGGACACTTTATTTCATGGCTTGCGGTCTGGAGAAGAAAAATCCATATTTCGCACAACTGTGTTCCATAAAAATGGACGGCAGTGACTTTAAAGTGCTGACCCCGGAGACCGGCAATCATACCATTACACTGAGCCCGGATGGACATTATTTTGTGGACGCTTACTCGCAGCCCGATATTGCCCCGGTAACTTTGCTGAGATCGCTGGACGGCAAAAAAACGACCCCGCTGGAAGCAGCTAACATAGAAAGATTAAAAGCGACCGGTTGGCAACCTGTTACCCCTGTTACAGTGAAGGCGGCTGATGGTAAGACGGATTTATATGGCCTGTTATATTTGCCAACTCATCTGGATCCCAATAAAAAATATCCGATCATCGATTATATTTATCCCGGCCCACAGGGAGGCAGCGTCGGTAGCTGGTCGTTTACACCTTCCAGAGGCGATCATCAGTCCCTGGCGGAATTAGGTTTTATTGTCTTGCAACTGGAAGGGTCCAGTAACCCGCTTCGCACAAAAAGTTTTCATGATATGAGTTATGGCCACATGGCAACCAATACCTTACCGGACCAAATCGCGGCTATCCGTCAATTGGCTGCTGAAAGGCCATATATTGATACGAATGAAGTCGGTATCTGGGGGCACTCCGGCGGAGGCTTTGCCACGGCGGCAGCCATGTTTAAATATCCGGATTTCTTCAAAGTCGGTATTGCAGAGTCCGGTAATCATGATAACAGAAATTACGAGGCTGACTGGGGAGAAAGGTATAATGGACTGGTCAGCCATTCAGATTATGCGGCTCAGGCGAACGAACGCTATGCCAGCCAGCTAAAAGGAAAGCTTTTATTGGTTCATGGCCTGATGGATGATAATGTCCCACCCTCCAATACCATGCTCGTGGTAGAGGCCCTGGAAAAGGCTGGTAAGGATTTCGACCTGATTGTCTTTCCGAACAGCCGGCACGGATATGGCGTTTATAGTAATTATATGATGCGTCGCCGGTGGGATTACTTTGTCCGCAATCTGGCAGGTAAACAACCTCCTAAAGAATTTAAGATCGAGTATAAGAGGGATCCGCGAAATTAACCGGTAAGCTCATACTTTAATGACATCAACAAGCGCACAATCGAGTTGTCCATGAGAACAAGATTGTGCGCTTTGTTTATGCACATGTTTTTTGGCAAAATCAGGCTAATTTTCTGAACATTGCTGTCCGGGCTTACCGTTACTCGCCGAAAATCTTACCGAAGGCAGTAGCGCAGGGATAGCTCTTATGATTTGATATACAATAGCTAAAATGCTTTTCCTAGGGCCTTGAATCTTCCCTATTATATGTTAAAATGTGTTTTTAGAATTCAAAAGTTAAACAGTTGTTTGATTTTTCTGGGCAATAAGTTTACTTTTGCTCTTTCTAAAAACGTTGTTTAAACGTTCATGTTGAAAAGCATTAAACAATAGGCATCTGCGAGAAGAAAACCGGCTCAAAAGGCTTAAATTTGATTACCGATTGGTACATGACGTCATCAAGGCCTAAATTTTCAGATTGAACGCGCGGTTTTCCCGAATGAATAGCAATAACTAAAATTCGCAATAGAAAATTTTATAATGAGAAAATACATTTGTTTTTTAAGCCTGCTGGCGGGGCTCAGCACTCAGCTAAAAGCACAACAGCAGCCTGCCGTTCTGGATAGCGCCACTGTAGAGAATTGCGTTCAATATGCTATGGAACATTATCCTTTGTTGAAGCAAAGCTATGTACAACAAGAGATTACCAATAGTCAGATCAAAGGGAAGCTGGCTGATTGGTATCCTCAGATCAGGCTAGATGGATCTTATCAATATAATTTTCAATTACCGACGGCACTATTTCAGGGATCACCCATGAAATCCGGTGTCAAAAATACGTCGGGTCTGCAGTTCGGGCTGACACAGAATATTTTTAACCGGGACGCCCTGTTAGCCTCTTCCACAAAAGGGTTGGTTAAAAAAAGCACTGAACAGGATATTGAACAAACTAAAATTGATGTGGCGGTGAACGTCAGCAAATCTTTCTATGATGTTTTGTTGACAGAGAAACAGCTTTTGATTTTAGATGAAGATATCATTCGCCTTAAGACCAGCTTAAAGGATGCTACCAATCAGTATAAAGGAGGGATCGTAGATAATATTGACTATAAGCGGGCAACCATCTCATTGAATAATGTTGTGGCACAACGCCGCAGTACAGCAGAGTTGTTGAAAGCTAAATATGCGAGCCTGAAAGAACTGATGGGGTATCCGAAAGATCAGCCGCTCAGTCTGCATACCGATAGCAGCAGTCTGGAAAATCTGGCAATGATAGATACGACGCAGACAGCTGATTACAAAGATCGTATTGAATATCAGCAACTGCAAACACAGGAGCAGTTGCAGATGGCCAATCTTAAGTATGAAAAGTGGAGTTTTATCCCGACACTTTCTGCCTTTGCCAACTATAACCTGAATTATATGAATGACGATTTTGATAAGCTCTTTAATCATAATTATCCAAATTCTTTTGTAGGGTTACAATTGGGCGTGCCGATTTTCCAGGGGGGGAAGCGAAAGGAAAATATCCGTCAGGCCAGTTTGCAGATTGACATGGTCAGACTGAGCAAGGAAAACTTTCTGAATGCCGCCAATACGCAATATGAATCTGCCATGGCCGTTTATAAAAGTGATCTGAATACTTATCTGGCGCTGAAGGAAAATCTTCAACTCGCCAGCGACGTCTACAAAACAATTTCATTACAATATAAAGCAGGTATTAAGATATACCTGGATGTAATTACTGCAGAAACAGACCTGCGGACCGCTCAGGTTAATTTTTCTAATGCGCTCTATCAGCTCTTAAGTGATAAGCTGGACGTTGAACAGGCATTAGGTCAGATCCAATATTAATTCCATTAAAAAAACTATTAAATCGCTCATAAGATGTCCTTTAGAAAATTCTCCATCCTTGCCGGTACAGCCATACTGACACTGGCGGTCTCCTGTAAGTCTTCCAACAAACAAGCTGCCCAGGCGGGCGCAGGCGCTCCACCTGCTGTTCCAGTAGCCGTTGATACGGTTGCGCCGGGAGATGCTGTTTATTATATTCAGTATCCAGGCACGGTAACGGCCCTTAAAGAAGTGACATTGCTTTCCCAGGTCAGCGGATATGTGACAGGCATCTATTTTAAAGATGGGCAGCATGTCTCCCAAGGCCAGAAATTATATTCCATTGATGCGCAGGTGTACAATGCCAATGTCCAAAATGCAAAGGCACAACTCGAAGTGCAGAAAGCCGGTTTGGTCAAGGCGCAAAAAGATGCGGCCCGTTACCATCAGTTAGATGAACAAGACGCCATTGCCAAACAACAGGTCGATTATGCAGATGCCGCCCTGGCGACCGCTGAAAGACAGGTAGCGGCTGCTAAAGCAAATCTGAATGCCATTACCGCAAACCTTAAGTTCACTACTATTTATGCACCCTTTAGTGGTACGATCGGGATTTCTAAGGTGCGGGTCGGTACTTCTGTCGTAGCTGGTCAAACTCTTTTAAATGAGATTTCTACAGATAATCCAATGGCCGTTGACTTCAATGTTCCACAGGAAGAGCTCTACCGGTTTGAGCAGCTCAAAAATGAAGGGACTTCTGTAAAAAATAAGATATTCTCTCTTACTTTCGGCGCAAGTGAATATCCTGGTTATGGCAGTATTAATCTGATCGACCGAGCAGTTGACCCGCAAACAGGCACGGTGAAAATCAGATTATCATTTGACAATGATAAAAACATGCTGAAAGCCGGAATGACGACTTCTGTCAAGGTCAAAAGTGAAAATCAGGCTAAAGCAATTCTGATTCCTCATAAGGCAATTATCGAGCAGCTCGGCGAGTACTTTGTTTACCGTGTGACCGATAGCAGCACTGTCACCCAGACTAAAATCAAGCTGGGTCAGCCGATCGGCTCGGATATTATCGTCACGGACGGCTTAGAAGCCGGACAGGTGATTGTAACAGAAGGGCAGCAAAAATTAGCTGAAGGAGCTAAGGTAACAATCGGGGCTCCGTCCACCGGTGCACCTGGAGCTGCGGCCGCGAAGAAATAGTTTGTAATTCAGTCTCAAAAAGAACAGCCAATTTTAATTAGAGCAGAAAAAAAACAGTAATGATAGCAGATACTTTTATAAAAAGGCCGGTCACAGCCATTGTCGTTTCCATTGTGATCGTGCTTGTAGGGCTGATTTCCATATTTATCTTACCTATATCTCAGTATCCCAGTATAACGCCCCCTACGGTGTCTATTTCCGGGACATTTACCGGTGCGGATGCGGCGACCATTGAGCAGACAACGACTACTCCTATTGAGACGCAGGTCAACGGTACGCCGGGCATGACCTATATGACCAGTAATAGTACGAGTAGTGGTCAGGCCAGCATTACCGTCAACTTCGAGATAGGAACAGATATCGACATTGCTACCCTGGACGTGCAAAACAGAGTAAGCGTCGCCGAGCCGATCTTACCTGACGCGGTTAAGCGTATTGGCGTGACGGTCAGAAAAAGAAATCCTGATATGATGATGGTATTGGGGTTATACTCTCCCAAGGGCACCCACAATTCAGAATTTTTGGGCAACTATGCCAATATCTATCTGAAAGACGCCATTTTGCGTGTACCAGGTGTAGGTGACGTATTTGCGGTAGGGGATGATTTTAGTATGCGTATATGGCTGAATCCTGAGAAACTCGCTGCGTTAAAACTGACCCCCGGTGATGTGACAACCGCTATTGCAGGTCAGAACTTGCAGGTAGCGGCCGGTACGATTGGTGGTAATCCACAGCCAGCTGATCAGGCATTTGAGTACTCTGTGCTGACGAACAGCCGCCTGAATACAGTAGAAGATTTTAAAGATATTATCGTACGAGCTGATCCCAGCACAGGAACATTGGTGCGGTTAGGGGATGTGGCTAATGTGGAGTTAGGACATTTCGATTATGGTAAAAACCCTTATGTAAATGGACATAAGGCAGCATTTATGTTGATCTACCAGGCACCCGGGGCCAATGTACTGGAGACCTATGACGGTATCATGAAGACACTGGAGACGATGAAGAAAACCTTTCCTAAGGATATTGATTATGCAGTTCCGTCTGAAACAGCGACTGTTGTAAAAGTGTCTATCAATGAAGTATTGCATACCTTTATAGAAGCGTTGATTTTGGTTGTACTCGTTGTATTTTTATTCCTTCAGAATATACGGGCAACGATCATACCGTTATTAGCCATTCCGGTTTCGCTGATCGGTACATTTATCTTCTTTATACCACTTGGTTTTACGATCAATACGCTGACGCTCTTTGCCTTTGTATTAGCCATCGGTATTGTTGTGGATGATGCGATTGTGGTGGTGGAAGCAGTACAACATTATATCGATTCGGAAAAAATTTCCCCCAAAGAGGCGACAAAAAAAGCGATGGGCGATATATCAGGACCAGTGGTCGCTATTGCCCTGATCCTGGCCGCGGTATTTGTTCCGGTGAGCTTTGTTCCAGGTATTTCTGGCCAGCTATATCAGCAGTTCGCCATTACAATCGCCGTGTCTGTGATCATTTCCGCCTTTGTTGCCCTGTCACTGACGCCGGCTCTTTGCTCACTTATGTTACGCCCACATAAAGAAAAGGAAGCGCATCCCCGTGGTGCCGCCCGTTTTTTTGCGGCTTTCAACAGATGGTTTGAGAAATTTACCAATGCCTATACCAGGGCGGTGGCTAAATGGATCAAGCATACGCCGCTGGTAATCGGGTTATTGGTCGTGCTGGTCGTCGCACTGATCTTCTTATTTAAGTCTAAGCCCACCGGGTTTATTCCTCAGGAGGATGAAGGCCGTTTGTATGTGACCTACCAAATGCCTGAAGGAACGTCTACAACACGCAGCATTGCGATGATTCACCAGATTATGGATTCTGTGCGCAGCATTCCTGCCGTCGATGTGGTCGGAGGTCTGGCAGGTCTGAATATTGCCAATTTTTCCTTCAAATCCAATTCCGGTACCTTATTCGTCAGCTTAAAGCCCTGGGATGAGAGAACAGATGAAAGAGACCGTTTGAATGGTGTACTTGCAGAGATTCAACGTAAAACTGCCGGATTTAAAGAAGCGAATGTGATGGCTATCGGTCCACCGGCCATTCCGGGCCTGGGTGCGACTGCAGGTTTTACTTTTGAGCTCCAGCAGCGTGGAAGTACAGATAACATTCAGGAATTTGAGAAGGTTGGCCAACGTTTTATCGGCGCACTTTTTCAACGCCCGGAGATCGCTATGGCCTATACTTTCTTCAACACAAAAACACCTGCTTACCAGATCAATGTCAACAGGGATAAGGCACGTAAACTGGGTGTACAGGTTTCTGATGTGTATAGTACCATGTCGACACTTTTAGGTAGCGCCTATATTAATGACTTTAACCTGTATGGACGTAATTTTAGGGTGGTTGCCATGGCGGATAGTACTTTCAGGGCTACACCATCGGACCTGAATGATTATTATGTCAGAAATATAGAAGGGAACATGATCCCAATCGGGTCACTAATTGATTCCGTTCAGACGATAGAGAATCCTGCAGTGATTTCCCACTACAATATCTACCGTTCCATAGAGATTTCAGGTGCACCCAAACCGGGATATAGTAGTGGCCAGGCTATCGACGCGCTCAGAGAAGTGGCAGATCAGGTGCTGCCAGCTGGATACGGTTATGAATTTTCAGGTATGTCCAGAGAGGAAATTAAGGCTGGTCAGAGTACTGCCCTGGTATTTGCCGCTTCTATTATCTTTGTATTCCTGTTTCTGGCAGCCTTGTATGAGAGTTGGAGCGTTCCGTTCGCTGTCCTCTTTGCGGTACCTGTCGGTTTATTTGGCTCTATGCTGACCTTATATTTTATACCGAGCCTGACTAATAATATCTATGCACAGATCGGTATGATCACCCTAATTGGGCTCGCGGCCAAGAACGCCATTTTGATTGTGGAGTTCGCCAATGAAGGTGTACAGCAAGGCCGCGATATTGTTGAGGCGACCCTGCATGCCGTTCAGGTACGTCTTAGGCCGATTATCATGACTTCTCTGGCCTTTATTTTAGGTGTAATGCCACTGGCCTTTGCCTCAGGTGCCGCTTCGGTTTCCAGGCAGACAATCGGCTGGACGGTAATGGGAGGGATGCTCGCGGCGACTTCACTGGCAATATTTATTGTTCCTGTTTGGTTTGTACTGATCACCAAACTTTCCAAACGTAAAAAGATAAAAGTTGAGCTACGCGAATAACAGACAGCGTAGTGACTTAGAAGGCTAGCATGGTTTTTTAGGTGAAGATAAAATCCCCGGCTACATTCAACTGAGAAGAAGAATGTTGACTGGGGATTTTTAATTTGAGAGATTTAGAGATTGCCTCTGCGCTGCTGTTCTTTTTCAATGGCTTCAAACAAAGCTTTGAAATTGCCTGCTCCAAAACTCTGTGCACCCCTGCGTTGGATGATTTCAAAAAAGAGTGTCGGGCGATCTTCGACCGGCTTGGTGAAAATCTGCAACAGGTAACCTTCTTCATCACTATCTACCAGAATACCTAATTCTTTTAACGGTGCGATATCCTCCTGTATTTCACCCACTCTTTCTGTCAGATCTTCGTAATAAGCAGTTGGCGGAGCGCTGAGGAATTCAACACCTCTGGCCCTGAGTGCCCGTACGGTGGCGACAATGTCATGAGTGGCAACAGCAATATGCTGTACACCTTCGCCTTCATAGAATTCCAGGTATTCTTCGATCTGCGATTTTTTCTGACCCTCAGCCGGTTCGTTAATGGGGAATTTGGCGTAGCCGTTACCATTACTCATCACCTTACTCATGAGAGCAGAATATTCTGTATTGATCTGTTTGTCGTCAAATGAAAGAATGTTCACAAAACCCATGACATCTTCATACCACTTGACGGTTGGCAGCATTCTGTTCCAGCCGACATTACCTACGCAATGATCCACATAGAGTAAACCTACCGGTTCAGGATGATATTCCGGCGTCCATTTTTCATATCCGGGCAAAAAATCGCCCTGATAATTTCTGCGCTCGACAAACATATGAACGGTCTCCCCGTAGGTATATATGCCAGATTTCCAGACCTCCCCATTTTTATCTTCCAACCGTTCAGGTTCCAGGTAAGGCTTTGCGCCCCTTTTACAAGTTTCTTCAAAGGCAGAACGGGCATCATCTACCCAGAGCGCCAGGATTTTAACGCCGTCGCCATGTTTTTTGACATGGTCTGCTATAGGAGAATCGGAATGGAGGGCTGTTGTTAATACCAATCTGATCTTACCCTGTTGTAAAACATAGGAAGCATACTCTCTTATGCCGGTCTCGGGACCGGCATAAGCCAGTGGCTGGAAACCAAAAGCACTTTGGTAATAGTGGGCTGCCTGTTTCGCATTGCCCACATAGAACTCAATATAGTCTGTTCCATTAATGGGCAGGAAATTCTCTGCCTGTGCTATCTTTTGTGCAAAGGTCAATGAATTTGAGGTTGTATTTGAATTTGTATTCATAATTATCTTCTAAATTGAAATGCTCGTTTAAGCGGTTATGACTGAATCTAAGCGGTACTAAACTGCTATCCATCTTTGCTGTACACTCTATTACATAGCAATGACCACATGGCCATATCCACTGCCCGCAGCAATCTTTGGTGATTGCATACTGCATTTACATCCGTATTCTCTTGCATGGATAAATTTTAAATGTCATTATTAAATCTTTAATAATAAAAAACGTTCTATTCCGACTGCCAGCTTTTATAATAGTCGCCGTCTTCGATATCCAAAGCGTATTTGGTCAATTTAAGTGGCCGGAAAGGATCTATCATGACCGCTAATTCTTCCGTACTTTCTTTTCCAATGGATTTTTCTACAGTGCCTGGGTGTGGGCCATGTGGGATGCCTCCCGGATGAAGGGTAATCTGTCCTTTTTCCACGCTTTTGCGACTCATAAAATCGCCATCTACATAATAGAGCACCTCGTCACTATCTACATTGGAATGGTTATAAGGAGCAGGAATGGAAAGGGGATGGTAATCATACTTACGGGGAACAAAAGAACATACGACAAAGTTATGGCCTTCAAATGTCTGATGCACAGGTGGCGGCTGATGCAAGCGGCCTGTAATCGGTTCGAAATCATGGATTGAAAACGCCCAAGGGTAATGACATCCGTCCCAACCGATATAGTCAAATGGATGTGTGCCATATACGTAGGGATAGATCAGCCCCTGCTTCTTGATTAGAATCTTGAAGTCTCCGGCCTGGTCATAGGTTTTCAGATTTTCCGGAATTCTGATGTCTCTTTCGCAATAGGGCGCATGTTCCATGAGCTGGCCCGCTTTGTTCAGGTATTTGCCCGGAACTCTGAGCGGGCTGAAGCTTTCAACGATAAAAAGCCTGTTGTCGCTATCTTGAAAATGCATCTGGTAGATAGTGCCTCTGGGGATCATCAGATAGTCTCCATAATCAAAAGAGATCTCACCGTAGCCGGTTTTCAACAGGCCTTTTCCCTTATGGATAAAGATCATCTCATCTGCCTGGCTATTTTTAAAAAAATAATCTTCCATAGACTTTCTCGGCGCTGCCAGGATAATATGCAGGTCATCATTGACCAATACCGGTTTTCTACTATCCAGATAATCATCCTCCGGCTTGATCTGGAATCCTTTTAAGCTGGTATGCTTCAGGTGTTTCTCCCTGGCGATAATAGGAGCTACTTCATATGGTGTTCCCAGTTTTTTTACCAAAGTTGGGGGATGGGTGTGATAAACCAGTGAATAAACACTGGAAAAGCCTTCTGTAGACACCAGCTCTTCGGCATAAAGGCTTCCATCCGGTTTGCGGAACTGCGTATGTCTTTTAGGCGGCACTTTACCCGATTTGTGATAAAAAGGCATAATTGAAAAATTTTGAGGTGAGGAAACGTTTGATCTGGAATGATTGTACTTATCCGGTTTTTCTGCGTGTACGCCTCGCACTTTCTATTTTTCTGCACTTTTATGTCATGGAAGAAAAATTGAAAGGAAGGGAACTAGCTAATTCTAATCAATTATTAACCGGTAATTAGAAGAACTTAATACACATGCAGAGATAACGAAAATCGACGGATTAGAATGACTCTCTTTAATGCGCAGACGAGCCGTGATCAATATTGGGCAAATACCAGTTTTGCTACCAGTTGGTGCTGGAAGCGCGCTCTGAATTCGAGGGAGCTGTATGTTTTTATGATATAATATCCTGCCCCTTGCATAATTATTTGTGTACTACAATTATAGGATAACTAAGTTACAGCTTCTTACGGATAAAAACGTAACGGCTGCGAATTTATACAACTTTTATAACAATTGTTAGTTTTTAAGTTAATTTTTAATAGCTTCGCCCATAAATTCAGTCAGAATCGATCCCAGTGGACCGGTTATGGCTGATGTTGAGCATAGCAGCCTTATCCACAAAACAAAAAAGACTTATACTATGAAACTGGTCTCTTACAAAACGGAAAATAATGAGCATCTCGGCATTTATTATAAGGGGCATATCTACAATCTGAATAGCTGCGATAAGCGGATACCGGATAATATGCAAGCCTTTTTGGCAGGCGAGGCCCCGCTGATGAAAAGGGCAGGCGCCGTGCAGCAGCAGTTGGAGGAGGGTAAAACTTTTAAAGAAGAGGTGTTCTATGAATTGATTGCGCCTGTCCCGCATCCTACCTCCTGCAGGGATGGTTATGCATTCAGGCAACATGTAGCTACTGCCCGAAGAAACCGGCATGTAGAGATGATCCCGGAGTTTGATCAATATCCCATTTTTTATTTTACCAATCATAACGCGATTGTGGGACCCGGAGACGTTAGGCTTATGCCGGATCATTTTCAGAAACTGGACTTTGAGCTGGAGGTAGCAGTCGTGATTGGCAGAAAAGGCCGCAATATCACAGCAGCAGAGGCGGATGATTATATTGCGGGCTATACCATTATGAATGACCTGAGTGCGCGTACCCTGCAGATGGAAGAGATGAAACTCAATCTGGGACCCGCCAAAGGAAAAGACTTTGCCACGGCGATCGGCCCCTGGCTGGTAACACCCGATGAACTGGCGCCTTATCTTACTGAATCGAAAGAAGGGCATACCGGAAAGACCTACGATCTTAAAATGACCTGCCGGGTCAATGGTAGGCAGGTATCGGAAGGTAACATGAAAGATATGGACTGGACTTTTGCAGAGATTATTGAAAGATGTGCCTATGGCGCGGATATTCTGCCGGGCGATGTAATAGGCTCCGGTACCGTTGGAACTGGTTGTTTTTTGGAACTAAATGGTACAGGCTTACTAAACAACCCCGACTACCCGGTGCAGTGGTTACAACCGAAGGATCAGGTGGAACTAGAGATTACCGGACTGGGCAGCCTGCAAAATGTGATGCAGCCGGAAATGAGCAGCTTCTCCTTATTGGCCCTCAAAAAGAACCTCTAATTTTTTATAGCATTACTGCTCTAAAAGTATTCTATGGCACTGATACGAAGTCTGGACCCCCAATTGATGTCAATACCGGATCTGCAGTCTTGTTTGCAGCATGGCATTGCCCCGAGACCGATTTGTTTTGTATCTACGATCAGTAAAACGGGCGCCGTTAATCTTAGCCCTTTTAGTTTCTTTAATATGTTTTCGACTATGCCGCCCGTCTGCATATTCTCCCCGTCCAGAAGAGTGAGGGATAATACGATTAAGCATTCGCTCGAAAATGTACTGGAGGTGCCTGAAGCGGTGATCAATGTTGTTAACTACAATATGGTTCAACAGGTCAGCCTGTCCAGTACGGAATATCCAAGGGGTATAAATGAGTTTGAGAAAGCAGGCTTTACGATGGAAGCTTCGGAACTGGTAAGGCCACCCAGGGTACTGGAATCTCCCATGCAACTGGAGTGTAAAGTGACGGAGATAAAGCCTTTGGGAGAAGGCCCCGGCGCCGGTAATCTGGTATTTGCGGAAGTGGTCAGGATTCATATCAGGGAGGAGGTGCTGGATCAAAACGGCCATATCGATCAGGCGAAAATGGATCTGGTCGCAAGACTCGGTGCGAACTGGTATTGCAGGGTTACCAACGATAATCTGTTTGAAGTGGAGAAGCCGCTTCGCAGCATGGGAATCGGAGTGGACGCGCTGCCGTCCCATGCGCGTCAATCCAGTATTCTCACCGGCAACGACCTGGGCAGGTTAGGTAATATGGAACGGCTGCCATCAGAAAAACAGATAGCAGCGATGGCTCAATTGCCGGAGATTATGGCTATCTTTAACACTGGGTTAAGCACCCAAAAATGTGTGGAGCAACTACATTTATTTGCACAGGCCAGAATTAAAGAAAATGATCTTGAACAAGCACTTACAGTTTTATGGCTACATCCAAATCAATAGATCAGGTCTCAATCGATCGTAATTTACTGGCAGCGAGACTGGATGGTCAGTTACTGGCCGATCATAATATGCAAACCCCTTTATCAATTGTCCAGAAGATGGGGGCTATCCAGGCACAGCATTTTGACATGGCTAAATGGGCGATTGGGGCCCGTCTGTGCGGATGCTCCGGTACAGACCATGCTCCTGCAAACACTAATCAGAAGCTGATCCCACCGACGATCAATGATATATATAAGGCGATGGAAAAAGGAGAGATTGTACGGACGCACGTCTTGAGGCCTACCTGGCATATCGTAGCCGGACAAGATTTACTTTGGACATTACAGTTAACGGCACCGGCTATCAAAGGGGCTTTGTTCTCCAGGGACAAAAAGCTGGGCATCGTTGAAAAGGAATATGTCAAGTCGGATGAAGCTATTCAAAGGATCTTAGAAGATCAGCCAGCGCTGAACAGGCGGGATCTTATCACAGCGCTCTCTGAATATGGATTTGCCATGGATGAATACCGGAGTAATCATTATATCATGCATGCTGAATTGAACGGCATTATATGCAGCGGGCCTGTTAAGGATGATAAACATACTTACGCGCTGGCAGAAAATGTTTTAGGTAAGCATTATGCAAAGGCCATTCTCCTGAAAGATAAGTTACAAGGGGACGCAGCTGTTATTGAGCTGGCAAAAAGATATTTTACAACAAGGGGGCCGGCTACTTTACAGGATTTTGCCTGGTGGTCCGGTTTAGGGATGACGGTTATTAAAAAAGCAGTTACGGCGTTAGGTAAATCCATTGAGCGGCTGCAACAGGGCGATTCCGTTTTTTATCAGGTCCCGGCCATCAAAACCGGGGCTGTCAAAGAAGAAAACGATTCAGGACTGCAGCTATTGCCTGCCTTTGATGAATATCTGATCAGTTATAAGGACCGGTCTAGAATGCTCCCCACAAAATATAACAGCCAAATAATTACCGTAAACGGATTGTTTCGCCCAGCCATAATTAAGCAGGGAAGGGTGATAGGTGGATGGCAGGTTGACAAAGGGAAGCATGGATGCAAGATTACATTAATGCCTTTTGAATCTATAAAAGTTGCAGAGAAAAAAAAGATGCAAGCCATGGCTGAAGTGGCCGCCTCAATCTATTGCGGGTTCAGGCAAACTTCGTTAGAGAAGGTTATTTTTGCCTAGCACGACGAAGATCTCCGGCACCTATCTGTTTTGCTTATCGATTTGCCGTTATCTTTGCTCCCGTGAAAAAAGCAGTAATCTGGTTATTAAAGACATGTTTAAAGCTATTTGCGCTGTCCATTGTGTATTTGGTCATCTGTAAATGGGTGATGCCGCCCGTTACCCTTACACAGATTGGCAGTTTGATTGGTGGCAACGGGTTGAAAAGAGATTATGTGTCTATGGAAGATATTAGCGCAAATGTGAAGCTGGCAGCCATCGCGGGTGAAGATCAGTTATTTCCGACGCACGGAGGCTTTGACTGGATTGCACTTAAAGAAAGTCTCAGCAATGAAAAGGGAAAAAGATCCAGGGGCTCCGCTGCCAGTACGATTAGCCAGCAAACTGCAAAGAACGTATTTTTGTGGCAGGGTTCAGGATTTACTAAATACCTAAGGAAAGGGCCGGAGTTTGTCTACACTAAACTTATTGAATGGATCTGGGGCAAAAAGAGGATACTGGAAGTCTATCTGAATGTGATAGAAATGGGGAAAGGAATTTATGGAATCCAGGCCGCGGCGAAAAATTATTATCAAAAAGATGCGGCTGACTTAACCCGAAATGAGGCAGCTTCCATTATTGCCTGTTTACCTAACCCTAAAAAGTTTACTGTAAAGCCTCGAAGCCGGTATGTAAACTGGAAATCGGCCTGGATACTCAGACAAATGCATAATATTCAGGGAAACCCTGAGATAAGACCTTTAGTTGAAACAAAATAGAAATCACAAATAATTTCACTATGATGAAAGTTGTTGCTCTGATACCGGCCCGTTATAAAGCATCGCGCTTTCCCGGGAAGCTCATGAAGGATTTAGCCGGGAAGACTGTCATTCGACATACTTATGAAAGAACACTGGCAACCGGCTTATTTGATATGGTAATGGTGGCTACCGACAGCGATATCATATTTGAAGAAATAACCAGCCACGGTGGAGAGGCCAGGATGACCATGAGTCATTATGAAAGCGGTAGCGACCGGATTGCTGAAGTGGCTGCCGATATGGATGTGGACATTATTTTGAATGTACAGGGAGATACCCCTTTTATCAACCGGGAAGTGTTAACCAGATTGATTGCTGCATTCGAGGATGAGGAAGTGCAGGTAGCCAGCCTGATGCAGCCCTTTGAAGAAGAAAGCCAAATGATTAACCCGAATTGTGTTAAGGTTGTCGTAGACAAGAAAAATAATTCCCTGCTGTTTAGCCGGTCCAGAATTCCTTATCCCCGCAATACGGATATTCATATCCCCTGTTATGAACACAAAGGCGTGTACGCTTTTAGAAAGGCGGCATTATTACAGTTTACCAAATGGGAGATGACGCCGCTTGAACTGGCGGAAAAAATAGAATGTCTCCGGTATTTAGAAAACGGCGTGCCGCTTAGAATGGTGCAGGTGTCTAAAATGGGGGTGGAAATCGATACGCCGGACGATTTGGAACGGGCCAGAAAACTAATGCCTGGTAGTTAAATTTATGGCTTTATTAAACATTGGCCATAATTGACTGTCTTATTTAGGCAAGTTGGTATTGAACTTGCATAAACAATACTTAATAATTACCTAAAATAATATCATGAAAAAGTATCTTCCATCACTATTAATCCTTTTTTCGGCGGGAGTTATTGCATTAGGTTGCAATTCAGTCGCTTATGCTCAAGGGGATTATGGTAATTATGATAATGGCTATGATAATAACTACGATAATAACTATGACAATGGTTATGATAATAGCTATGATTATAACGACGACAATTATGACCAGTATGGTAATGGAGGCGGCGGTGTTCAAATCACTTTTAACGATTTTTATAACCAGTTAGCCCCTTACGGACGCTGGGTCATAGATCCTTCCTATGGTAGGGTGTGGATCGCTAATGTACCTAATTTTCAACCCTATTCAAGCAATGGTTACTGGACCTATACTGATTATGGCTGGACCTGGGTGTCAAACTATAACTGGGGATGGGCTCCGTTTCACTATGGCCGTTGGGGACACAGCAGCTTACATGGCTGGTTCTGGGTGCCTGGTTATGAGTGGGGACCGGCATGGGTCGGCTGGAGTTCTTCTTCCGACATGTATGGGTGGGCTCCCTTAGGACCTGGTATGAATATCGGTGTGAGTTTCAGTTTTGGATCAATCCCTGTGAGTTACTGGACGTTCATGCCTAGAAGGTATTTAGGATATCATAATATTCATAATTATTATGTGCCTCGTAGCCGTTACAGCACGATCATCAGACATTCTAATATCGTCAGAAATTACCGTCATTCCCGTAATGAACGATATGCGCTGGGACCTTCACCAAGAGAAGTGTCCAGAAGCACTGGACGGGCAGTGAGAACAACAAGGGTTGTGAGTGCCAGGAATTCAAGGAGCACTGGTCTAAGAAATAACGAACTCCACATGTATCGCCCTTCTGTTAGAGGAAGTAGTTCAAATACACGTAGCGGTAATGTGAGGAGAAACTCAAATACGCCGACTAGATCAAGGTCCAATGTGAACCGGTCGAATTCGACGCAGCGCTCTTCAAGGCCCTCACGTAGTAATGTAAACCCAAGAAGGTCGACTAATCCTTCGAGGGCACAGCGGTCCTCTGCTCAGCAACGGGCAGCACAACAGAGAGCATCCCAGCAAAGAACGCAACGGACATCCCAGCAAAGAGCGGCTCAACAACGTGCCAGCAGGGAGAGAGCCTCTCAACAACGGGCGGCCCAGCAACGTGCCAGCAGAGAGCGGGCTAGTCAACAACGTGCAGCTCAGCAAAGAGCTAGTCAACAACGTGCCAGCAGGGAAAGAGCATCGCAACAACGGGCGCAGCGGGCTACGCAACGAGCACAACAGCAACGGGCTCAGCGGGCACAGCGTACGCAACAAAGAGTAGAGCGGGTACAACAGAGGAGCAATACAAGAAGTAATGCTTCAAGAAGCAGTAGTTCGCACTCCAGAAGTTCTAATTCACATTCAAGAAGTAGAAGATAAGTAAAGAATAAGTTTTAAAGAAATGAGGCCGCATCTTTGTGTGGCCTCATTTGCTTTACGTCTGATAAAATTAAGGCGTTTTAAAGTGATATTTTGTAGATTTGAAGAAGTTTATATAAGGCGTTATGCACGGGCTTATTATTTATCAACCTTTCTTCTATAAAATGAAATATACTAAACTTGCTATTTGGTTACTGTTGATCTTTATCGGGAGCCGGTCTTTTGCGCAGCAAAAACCCAATGTTCTGGTTCTGTATACAGATGATCTTGGCTATGGTGATTTAAGCTGTTACGGAGCAAAAGCCATATCCACCCCTAATATTGATTGGCTGGCAGAAAATGGCCGCCAGTTTATGGATGCACATTGTACAGCATCCACCTGTACACCTTCTCGGTTTTCAATCCTTTCCGGAAGATATGCCTGGCGAAAAAAAGGCACCAACATTCTGCCGGGCAATGCAAATCTGATCATTCCAACAGATATCACTACTTTGCCAAAGGTATTTCAACAGGCGGGTTATATGACAGGTGCGGTAGGAAAATGGCATTTAGGACTAGGTAATACTTTTCCGATCGACTGGAATCATGAAGTTCGCCCCGGCCCAAGAGAAGTAGGGTTTGATTATTCTTTCATTTTTCCCGCAACCGCTGACAGGACCCCGACTGTTTTTATGGAAAATCAGAAGGTGGTCGGCCTGGATAGCTCGGACCCGATTGAAGTAAATTACAAACAACAATTTCCGGGTGAACTAACCGGTAAGGAACATCCTGAAATGCTCAAAATACACAGTGATCCCCATCAGGGACATGACGGGCATATAACCAACGGTATCGGCCGCATTGGATTTATGAAAGGAGGATCAAGGGCCACCTGGGCAGATGAGGAATTATCCGGTACGTTCAATGCAAAATCAATTGACTTTATTGATAAGAGCTTGGCTGCCAAAAAGCCTTTCTTCCTTTATTATGCCATCCAGAATATTCATGTTCCCAGAATGCCCGCGACAGTGTTTAAGGGTAAAAGCAAACTGGGGTATAGGGGAGATGTTATTCTGGAGATGGACCATAGTGTAGGTGTGATTATTAAGGCGCTAAAGGATAGAGGTATACTTGATAATACGCTGATTATATTTTCCAGTGATAATGGACCGGTGTTAAATGATGGCTATCTTGATCAGGCAGAACAAACCGCTCAGAAAGAGAATTATAAGCCTGCTGGACTATTGCGGGGCGGAAAGTATAGCGCTTTAGAAGGTGGCACTCGGGTACCTTTTCTAGTCTACTGGAAAGGAAAAGTGCAGCCGGCCAGAACCAATGCTTTATTTAGTCAGATGGATTTAATGGCTTCCTTTGCTGCTATGCTAAACGTGAAATTACCTGCCGGAGAGTTTACTGATAGCAGAGATCATATCGCCACGTTACTAGGACGTTCAGAGCAATCACGAACGGAAGTGGTAGAACAGGCCGCAAATATGACACTGTCTATCGTACAGGACGGTTGGAAATATATTGAGCCACATAAGGGGCCGGCGGTTCTGGGCGGAGTCAACATTGAGTCGGGCTACAATCAGTCACCACAACTGTATCACGTTGAACAAGACACCGGAGAAGCTGTTAACGTTGCTACCAAATATCCCAAAAAAGTAAAAGCGCTACAGGACAAGCTTGAACAGATCAGAAAAGAACTGGATTAAGGGCGAATTTGGGGATCGTTCATATTTGGCCGTATGTCCTCCGGGGAAAAGAACGAGTTTTTCCCGGGAGGATTTTTTGTAAGCACAATTATGCCGGAAAAGTATTATGTGTCGCCTGTGTTTATCTGTATGGTGTGAATAGTTTTTTTGACTACGAACTGCTGCGCCAGATTTTCCTGATTGCGACAAATAGTTTCCCTTTTCGGTAAACCTGACTCATTGTTCAGTGGCAACTTTGCCTCCTAAATAACAATGTATGAGTTGCCAGCATATTTTTATTGGCGTTGTTTTATTCATGCAGGTGCTGGTCGCCTCCCGTTTGCGCAGCGTTCAGATGCTATCTGGCTTTTCAGGGATGCTGATCATCACCCGATATCGGGTGTGTGGAAGTAACATTAAGTATTCCAGTCTTGAAACCTATACGGCCGATAGCGGTATATTTTCCTTTTCTGGTATCCGGACTGGAAGATATACGCTCCGCATTTCCCGGAAAGGGTATGAGGATCACAAACGCCGGTAACCATGACTGATGGGAAGAAAAGCGGGCCGTCGATTTTGCTAAGAGAAAGGTTACAATGACTATGTCCGTCTGCCTGAAAGTGACTGCGATGCTGCAAAGGATTTCTGGAATGGGGGAAAGGCCGATTATATTCAGCTAAAAAGAAAAGTAGATGGAAAGCGTCTCTATTAGGCGTTGGATGATCTCGAGACCTCCCAGGCTAAAACCAAAGGAAAAAGCAGGATGAAGGCGATTAGGCAACAATAAGTGACTATTCAGGAAAGTTTGCAGTGAGTTGGCATGGTTTAAAGCACAATAGTGATAGGAAGCGTAAGATGGCCACTGACAAGGGATGTTTTACGCTTTCTGTTTGCCAGGTTGTCAATAAAATATTTGGTTGTTAAATAAAATAGAATATCTTTAATATAAGCATAGCAACCCTTAGAACCAAAAAAAATTGTGTTATGGATCTGGTCAGCCAATTACAGCGGGAAGGATTATCTGCCTTTAAGAGTATCTACAACATGTATCATCACCGGGTGTATAATTACATCTATTCCAAAACGAAATCCGAATATATATCGGAGGAGGTAGTACAGTTGACTTTTATTAAAATCTGGGAGAAACGGATGTCTTTGCCTGTAGAGGTAAGTATGGTCGCACTGATCTTTCAGGTAGCGAACTCAACTTTAATAGACCTGATTCGAAAGTATGACAAGAAAAATCATATGAATGTATTGGGCAATAGTTTGGCGAGCGGGGATGAAGTTGGAGTATTGCCGGTTTTGTTTTTAAAAGAAACGCAACAAAAACTGGAGATTTTGATCGAAAGCCTGCCTCCCATGCGCAGAGAAGTTTTTAAATTGAGCCGTTTTGAGGAAATGAGTCATAAGGAAATTGCCGGTAAATTATCAATTTCAACCAAAACGGTAGAAAACCACATTAATTTAGCTTTAAAATATATAAGACCTTTTTTTTCCCATTTTCTGCTCCTTTTGTTATTTATTTTGTCAAACCTTTGTAAATTATAATAGTAAAGATGCAGATTAGTGATGAATTAATGAGGCGGTTTGTTGCAGGAGAGTGCGATAGCGAACAGGAACACCTTGTCATGGAGTACCTGCACGATCATCCATCTTACTTAGAAGAATTCTGCAAGGAAAATCCGGTTCTAATGGATGATCGATATCGGCAACCCTTAAAGGATGAGAAATCTGAACAGTTACTGGATGGTGTCTATGCTGCTATCGATCAACATCGGCGATTGAAATTTAAGCGTCTGATATGGGTATCGGGGCTGATTGCAGCTACGGTCTTGTTGTTCGTATTTCTTTTTGACAACAGTAAAGGAGTGCCGGATTCTATTGGGGCTGGAAGTGTGACTGTTGCAAGGGTGACCAAAACGAATGCAACCGATCAGATCCAGATCTGGATTTTACCCGACAGTTCCGTTGTAGAGGCTATGCCAGGTGCCAGTATTACCTATCTGCCCCGTTTCACAAGCCCTAAGAAAGAAGTCTTTTTAAGTGGAGAAGCCAATTTTACAGCACACCATGAAAGCAATAGCAGTTTTGTTGTCATTTGTGGCGGCGTGGCTACGACTGCTTTGGGCACCCGTTTCAAGGTCCGGGGAGATGCGGATGTGGTCACTGTCGTATTATACGAAGGGAAAGTGGTTGTCCGGTCAAAAGGTAAAAATGAGAATGATAATTATTGTTATTTAAATCCCGGCATGTCTACTGTTTTTTATAAAAGCAGCCACCGGTTTATTACTACCAGTAATTTTGTAAAGAAACAAACGGCACATCAATATTCGAAAGTCGCTGAATCCAGGACCGGCAGGCAGCAAGCAGCCGCTGTTATTTCTTTGGAGAATCTGAGTATGCAAGATGCACTGGATCAGCTTGCCTTGGCGTATAATGTAGAAATTCAATATTCCCCGGTAGATATTCAACATATGAATATTATTGCTTCGATTCCTAAAACGCAACCTATTGAGCATGTCCTGGGGAACCTGGCCAGGGCGAACGGATTGGAATTAATCAAATCTAAAGACAGCGTTTTCCTTATTCGGAAAAAATAAGTAGTACATATCATTGATTAGCCCCGGAATTTCTTTGATGGCCTAAAAAAAGTTAAATTTTTTTTAGGGGATAAACGTATTTCTTTCGTATTCCTATAGAAAGCGATTACCCAATTTTTATAATACTTAAGAATGGTGCAACTAAAATTCAGGCTTATGAGCAGAATCTGCTTATTGCTGTTGACGACATTTTCTTCTATAATTGTATTTGCCCAACAGCCTACCACCGTCTCCGGTGTTGTCAGTAATGAAAAAGGAGAGCCGCTGCCAAATGTCAGTGTGATGATCGAAAATACGCAGACCAGCAAAGTCGCCAATCAAATGACGGATACAGTGGGGGCATTTCGTATAATGGGTTTGAATGCTAAACAAAGCTATATTTTCACCTTTACAAGCGTCGGTTATAAACCAAAGCGGATCTCTGGTTACAAATTAAAGGCTGGTGAAAATACAACCTTGCTGGTTACCCTATCGGAAGATCCGGCTTATCTCAAAGAGGTCGTCATTACGGGCTTTCAGAATGTCGATAAGAAGCGCTTTTCTGGTTCAGCCGTGAAGCTTAAAATTGAAGATGTGGAGATGCATGGACAACTGGATGTGAGCCGGATGCTGGAAGGTAAGGCCGCCGGTGTCTCTGTACAGAATGTATCCGGTACTTTTGGATCGGCGCCTAAGATCAGAATACGGGGCGCAACATCCATTACAGGCGATAATAAG
This sequence comes from Arachidicoccus terrestris, assembly GCF_020042345.1. NCBI lineage: Bacteria > Pseudomonadati > Bacteroidota > Chitinophagia > Chitinophagales > Chitinophagaceae > Arachidicoccus > Arachidicoccus terrestris. Next base: position 1,263,374 of record NZ_CP083387.1, on the reverse strand, counting down.
CCCTTATGGGTGGTTGATGGGGTCGTACTGGAAGATGTTATTAATATTTCCAATGATCAGCTATCCAGCGGGGATCCCGCAACCTTGTTAGGCTCATCTGTTGCTGGCCTGAATGCAAATGATATTGAAAGTATAGACATTCTGAAAGATGCGGCGGCGACCGCTATGTATGGCGCCAGGGCGATGAATGGCGTAATAGTAATCACCACCAAGAAAGGGCGTATCGGTAAGCCTAGAATCAGTTATACCGGGAATTTTAGCAGCCAGTTGAAGCCGTCATACAGCAGTTTTGACATTATGAATTCTGCGGATCAGATGTCTGTTTACAACGAAATGCAAAGTAAGGGCTGGCTGAACTATGCTGATTTAGCCAATGCGCGGGATGCCGGCGTTTATGGGAAAATGGCGGACCTGATCAATACGTATAATGAAACTTCCGGGACATTCGGGCTAGAGAATACCCCCGAAGCGAGAAATAATTTCTTGCGCCGATATGCCGCGGCCAATACTGACTGGTTTGATTTGCTTTTCAGGAATAACTTTATGCAGGAACATAATTTGAGTATATCCTCCGGAACGGAAAATGCCAGACATTTCCTTTCTTTAAGTTATTATAATGACAATGGCTGGACCATTGCAGATAAGGTTCAGCGAATTACTCTGAATTTTAGAAATGACTATAAATTGGGAGAAAAGCTGACTGCGGGTTTTAGTACGGTAGGCTCCTACAGAGTTCAGAGAGCCCCGGGGGCGCTGACCAGGATCAGCAATCCTGTAGAAGGGGCATATTCCAGAGACTTCGACATTAATCCCTTCAGTTATTCTTTAAATACGAGCCGGACTCTGACTGCTTATGACCAGAACGGAGATCTGGAATATTTCCGGCGCAATTATGCCCCGTTTAATATTATTCACGAACTGGATAACAATTACATGAAACTTAACGTGATTGATGCGAAGTTGCAGGGTGATGTCGGTTATAAGTTCAATAGCCATCTTTCTTATAAGTTTCTGGGTTCTATCCGGGCCGTTAAAACACTCACAGAAAGCTTCGTCAAAGAAAGTTCCAATATGGCAGAAGCCTATAGAGCCAATCCGAATTCCGTGATCAACAGCAATAACAAGTATCTGTACAACGATCCGGATTTTCCAAATAACCCTGCTGTGGTTGTACTTCCCGAAGGGGGATTATACAATAGAGACCAGAGTGACCTGATCAGCTTTAATATCCGAAATACGATCAATTATAGTCAGAGCTTCGATAAGCATTTTATATCACTTTTCGGTGGTCAGGAAATCCGGTCAGCCCACAGGGAACAGTTTTTTAATAAAGGATACGGTTACCAATATGATAAAGGAGGTATCCCCTTTATAAATTACCTGATTTATAAAAAGACATTGGAAACGAATGACTACCCGTACGGACTGACACCGACAGATGACCGTTTTGCAGGATTTTTTGCCACGGCTTCCTATAGTTATGACAGTAAGTATAATATCGGTTTCAATGGCCGCTACGACGGATCGAATAAATTAGGAGAGTCAAGAACAGCGAGGTGGCTGCCGACCTGGTCGGTTGATGGATCCTGGAATCTGGATCAGGAAAAGTTTATGCAGCGCCTGGGTTTTATCAATAGCCTGAAGCTACGTGCTTCCTATGGTTTAACGGCCAGCATGGGCAATGCTACCAATTCGGCGATCATTATCCGTAGCGGTACCACTGTCAGACAATATCCGGTTGATAAAGAAACGCAGTTGGAATTAACGAATCTTGAGAATTCAGAACTGACCTGGGAAAAACTCCATACATTGAATATCGGCCTTGACGGAACGCTTTTTGATAACCGCCTTAATTTCGCGTTTGACTGGTATAAAAGAAAGAGCTTTGATTTGATCAATACGGTTAAGACCTCCGGTATCGGTGGAGAGGCTTTTAAAAATGCCAATTTTGCGGATATGAGCTCTGATGGCGTTGAACTGCAGATCGGCGGAGATCCTGTTAAAACAAAGGATTTTAAATGGCATACAAACTTCACTTTCGGTATCAACCATACGCTGATCACGCGTGCAGAGAATATTCCGAGGATCATTGATCTGATTATGCCTGAAGGCGGCTTTATCGATGGATATCCAGCCAGGGGCTTATTCTCTATCGATTTCAGGGAACTGAAAAAGGAATTTGGGACTCCGATGTTTATTAATGAGGACAGTCTTTTAAGTAATAACGTTTATTTTCAGTCTCAAACCACGAAATATCTCAAATACGACGGTCCGGTGGATCCGACTTTAACAGGAGGCTGGAATAACTCCTTTACCTGGGGGAACTTTACGCTGAACGCGTTCTTTAGCTTCCAGGCAGGCAATAAAATCCGTCTGAACCCTTCATTTTACAGCTCTTATTCTGATCTGGATGCTATGCCCAATGAGTTTGTGGATCGTTGGGTACTGCCGGGCGATGAAATGAAAACCAGGGTGCCTGCTATCTCCGATAAAAGAATTGAGTCTTTGACGGAGGGATATCCTTACAATGCCTATAATTATTCTACCGAACGAGTAGCCAAGGGTGATTTTATCCGGATGAAGACCATTTCGCTGGCCTACAGATTATCGTCAAAAATGGCAAAATCCTTAAAAATGCAATCCGCTTCTCTCATGTTAACCGGGTATAATCTCTGGATGCTCTATTCCGATTCGAAGCTGGAAGGGCAGGACCCTGAATTCTTTAATGCAGGTGGGGTTGCTCAACCTATACAGAAGCAGTTTACGTTGACTTTGAAGGCGTCGTTTTAAATAATTCGTAAAAAGAAAACAGATGAAATTAAGATTTGTATACACTGGCTTATTGGCAACTACATTTACGATACTCAGCTGCAATAAGTTTTTGGATAAGTTACCGGACAACCGTACTTCCCTGAATTCTGTTGATAAAGTAGCAGAGCTGTTGACAACGGCCTATCCCAGTGCTTCTTATATCCCGTTTTTAGAAGCCATGTCAGATAATGCAGATGACAAAGGGGAGGGTCGGGTAGACTTTAATCAGGAGAATAGTGATGCTTACCGGTTTAAAGATATAATAAAAGATGCCCAGGATACACCTGAGTATTACTGGATGCAGGCTTATGCAGCCATTGCTGCTGCAAACCAGGCATTGGATGCGATAGCCAAGGCTCCCGATCCGGACGAATATGCTGCACAGAAAGGTGAAGCGCTGGTCTGCAGGGCATTTGCCCATTTTATGCTGGTTACGCTGTTCGCTAAAGTGTATGACCCGGCTACCGCTGCCAATGATCCGGGAATCCCTTACGTCACGGAACCGGAGACCGTTGTTTTTAAAGACTATAGCCGGGGGACAGTTCAGGAAGATTATGATAAAATTGAAAAGGACCTGGAAGAAGGTCTTCCCTTGCTGGCCGGCCATGAATATGACGTGCCTAAGTACCATTTTACGACGCAGTCTGCCAATGCGTTTGCCTCCAGATTCTATCTGTTCAAACGGGACTATGTCAAAGTGGTTGAAGCTGCAAAAGCGGCTTTTCCAACGGGAAACTTCGTTAAAAATATGCGTCCCTGGCTGACCACTTATTCCAACCTGTCTTACGATGAAATGAGGGCTATTTACACGAAAAGCTCAGAGAACGCGAATCTGTTATTAATACAGGCGTCTTCCTGGTGGGACCGGAATTTTGCCTCCATGCGCTTTGGTTTATCGGATGCTTTGTCAAGCAAGATCCTGGGCAATAATGTAACGGGGAACCGCTCATGGGCCATGCCGATTTTCGGACAATCAGATTACCACAATGTGCCTAAATGGTCTTATTTCTTCTATGCACCTGAGGATCCGAACTTCGGCCAGGATTATTCGATGATCCCACAGTTTACCACAGAAGAGGTCTTGTTGAACCGGGCAGAAGCTTATGCCAGGTTAGATCAGTTTGACAACTGTATAAATGACCTGAATACCTATGCCAGTCAGCGATTTGAAAATTACAACCCGACCTCAAATGCCGTGACTGTAGAAAAGGCGGAAACTTTCTACGACGAAGCCGATCCCACGCAGGCGCTGGTGAACGTCGTGCTGGATTTCAAAAGGGCGGAATTTGTAGAGGAGGGACAAAGATGGTTTGATATCATCCGCAACGGGCTTACGGTTAAGCATTATATCAGAAATACCCGGCAGGTTATCGTTGACAGTGTTATCGTCGCGCCGGATGATCCGAGAAGGGTACTGCAGATACCACAATCTGCGGTATTGTCGGGTGTGGAACTCAATCCCCGATAGCATTTATAATCAGGCTACTTAACTGAATACATACTTTTAGAAAAATTTCAAACGAATGAAAAAGTCAATTTGGCAACATATATCGGTACTCTTTTTACTAAGCACTTTTTTATGCTTTTCCTGCCGGAAGGATAATGTGGTAGATATTTCTGACTTGCCTGGTTTAGGTGGCGATACCTGGGCTAAGACCAGTATTGATAAATGGGTCTATGATACACTTACGGTGCCTTTTAATATAGAAGTTAAATACAAGTTCGACGAATTTGAACAGAGCTTGACCAGGGACCTGACGCCGCCTAAAGAAGAACGGGTGATACCGGTGCTCAGGGTATTAAAACGAGTCTGGATGGATACTTATGTTCAGATTGCTGGAGATAATTTTTTCAAATCTCTGGTGCCCAAGCAGATTGTTTTGGTCGGCAGTGCTAGCTATAACTCCAATGGTACGATTACAATAGGAGAAGCGGAAGGAGGCAAGAAGGTGCTTTTATACGAGATAAATGATTTGGATATTGCCAAACGGGATATGGTCATCAGGATGATGCATACAGTAGAGCATGAGTTTGCCCATATTCTGCATCAAAACAAGCTGTATGATCCGGCATTTAAGTCGATTTGCCCTGGAGGGGATTATACTGCCCAGTGGGCCAATGTTTCGGCTGCTGAGGCACATGCGTTGGGTTTTGTGACGCCTTATGCGTCTTCGGGCTATGATGACGATTTTGTTGAAACGGTCTCAACACTTTTGGTAGAAGGGCAGGCTTACTTTGATCATTTAGTAGGGGAGCAGGCTGCTGACGGCCAGCAAAAGTTAAGAGCTAAAGAAGAAATGGTGGTCGACTATTTTAAAACGAAATGGAATATCGATTTTAGGGAACTACAGGCCAGCGTATATCAAGCACTGGATGAGATTGTTCCGGCTCCGGTGATCCCACTGACGACTGATCTGGGCGCCTCCGGGCAGTATCATAGTTTATATTTTGGGAATGCTGATTTTGCGGGAAATCTGCACGGGAAATTTGATCAGACGCTGGGACAGGTCATTGAAGCTGTCAAAGCTAATTTACACGATATTCCTGACAGCTTATATTTTAGATTTACACATGAGGATACGTTGTTGCTGCATTGGCGGATGCATCCCGATGATGGAAGCAGCTCCTATTATTTGGCTGATATCAGATTTCACATGGAGAAAAATGCTGCCGGTGAGATGACATTTGGGCCACCGATCATTTTCCACAATAGAGATGGTTATAACGGAAGTAACGCCAATTATTACAAAAGTACGATGCAGCCATTTTTTGATTATTTGTCGAGTAATACATTTATTGCAAAATGGCCGAATGGAAAGCCGGATCCATATGCCAAAACACAGATTGGTGCTATATACCAGAATGACGACGAATCTTCCTATATGCAGGGTAAATTAGGGTATTAAAGAGTGAAATGTTCGCATAATTAACGGTAAAATACATACAATGAAAAGATTGATTCAATATGTTTTTATAGGTATTTTGTTGGTCGTGTCGTCTTGTAAAAAAGATGATACACGCGTGTTCTCGCAATCAGCAGATGTACGCATTAAGAAGGCACTCAGCAATTTTCAGATGGTGCTGGATAAGGCCTCAGACGGTTGGGTGGCGACCATTGCAACGGAAGATGGCGGAGGCTATAGTTTCTGGATGCAGTTTGACGATCGAAACCGCGTGAAGATGTTATGCGATTTTGATTCGGCCACTACCGTCCATGTGCGTGAAGGTAGTTTCAGATTAAAGGCGTTACAGCAACCCACCCTCATTTTTGATACCTATTCCTATATTCATTTATTGGCCGATCCGAATGCCAACGTGAATGGGGGTAGCTTTGGTGCCGGGTTGGTTTCGGATTTTGAATTCTATGTAACGGATTCCTTGCTGGAGAGAATGAATGAGCACCCGGAAGAGGTCTCGAAAATGACGTTGATCGGACGTTATAATGATACGAAACTGGTCATGAGAAAAGCCTCTGCTGATGAGAAGAAGGCCTACCTGGAGGGAGACTTGTATGGATCAATTGTAGACTTTATCACTTATTTAAATACGCATCCCTTTATCTATCTAAAAGCCCAAAATGGGACTCAATATCAGCTGTCTGCAGATGTTAGTGGCAAGAAGCTGACGTTGACCTGGGTGGACGCGCAAACGGCTGACTATAAATCCTGCAATTTTGCCTTTACATTAAAGGGGATAGAGGCGTTGGATTCCCTTCCTTTTAACGGATCGATTTTAAAGGGAGTAACACTGGATAAGCATAACGACAAGCTAATCAGTAGTTTCGCTGATGGGGCCATTGCGGATGTCTTGGTTGCAGACAAACCCATTATTCCCGCTTTCGTTGCGCTGGGAGCTACCTTTAATACAGTGCTTATTCCTATTGTCACAAGTTTTCCGGGTTGGTCAGCTGACTTTGCTACCCGGTTTCATCAGGTGACGACCAGTTTTGGGAATACCGGCAGAACGTTTGAACAACTGACGATGAACTTTAATACGGACGCGAAGACAATGGACTTTGTTTTACTGTATTTATCTGGCAGCACAAGGTATAATGCGACTTATTCTTATAACTATACGATGACCAACGACGGAAAGGTTAAATTCACACTGAATACGATGAATGGCAATGCGAATACCCACCGCGCCAAATTTAACCCGATTTTGGCGGATCGCTTGGAAAAGGACACCTTTCAGTTGGATTATTATGTGGATCCTGATGCGGGAATTCTTGCATCTTTTACCAGTATTGAACATCCAGATTTTGCCTTTACCGGAGGAACATATAACTTATAAATATGTTGACAAGTGATCTTCAGTATTATTAATGGGCTGTTTCAGGGGCCATTCTCGAAGTCTAAATGGACGCATATTATTAATTTAGTTAATTCAATTCTTGACGAAGGGCGGCTTTCTTTAAAGTCTGTGATTTTGGAATAAGATTTTTATTAAGATATTGGGAAGTACAACTCACTCCATATTTGGGTGTTTATTTTTTAATTAAAACTTAAAAACTATGAAGTACTTATTGGCTGTTTTTTTCGCTATTTTTTTTATTTGTTGTAATAAACGATCTCAGTTGGAATCTCGAACTCCAGAATCCGAACTATTATATTCGCCTTTAAACAATGCTTATATGAATTCGGAGGCAATTGAACTCGGTTCTACTATGGATCTCAACGAATGTTGGAGGAAGCTCATTAAAGAACAATTGATTGATTCCACAAGTGCTGAAGCTATAGCAAATTATCTGGCGTGCAGAGACTATTATTTTGAAAACTATGTTCCGCCAACGCCCCATGAATCATCTGGTCCTGAATTGCCAACTTCTCCAGATAACGGGACACCTGTAGATGCTCTTCAACCCCTTTTGCCGTTTACGGATTCTGCTTCTTGCGTGTCATTATTAAGCTTAATTAGCCCAGAAGACTTTTCCATATTAAATCAGGCGGTGATCGGAGCATTTAATGCAAATGGAATTAATTTCTTTCATTTGTCTACAGTCGATAGGTTTGAGGCGATTCTGAATGCAGGTAATGATATCCCTGGATATGTCTTTGAACCGATGTTCTTGTTTTTTCATGAGAGCAATGGAAATTATATTCCGTTCAAATCAGGTTCAAATCCGATGGCTAATATAGCCTATCTGCATAGTATCTCTATTGAGTCTGCTTTTCCTCCCAGTATTCTGGATGACTTTTATCCTCGTCCAATTAATCCTGCGATCATTACTGAATTTCCTTTAAAGACCGGAGAGCCGTTACCGGAAAGGTATTGGGAGTATTGGGGGCCCTATAAAGTTTTGATTGATAACTCTGTGCCGTCTGATGACCCAGGGGCTGTCCCTGTGTCTGAAGACCCATTGCCGGTTCCTACAAATTAAGGTTTATTTATTCGGATTCAGGTCAGACAGCGACCAATTTTGATACCTAATGTTTTGGCAATTAAGAAGAGAAGAGCCCCGAAATTTCGGGGCCTTTTTATAACGAATTTTATTGAAATTAATCCTGTTTCTCCGGGCGCATTTGCGGGAATAAAAGTACATCCTGGATGGATGCCTGATTGGTCAGCATCATGACCAGCCTGTCAATACCGATACCGATACCACTGGTAGGAGGCATACCATATTCAAGGGCCCTTAAGAAGTCTTGGTCGATAAACATGGCTTCGTCATCACCTCTTTCCATGAGTTTGGATTGTTCTTCAAAACGTTCACGTTGATCGACCGGATCATTCAGCTCACTGTAAGCATTAGCGATTTCCTTGCCATTGATCATCAGCTCGAAACGTTCTACCAGTCCTTGCTTCTCCCGGTGCTTTTTAGTCAAAGGCGACATCTCTATAGGGTAGTCTATAATGAATGTTGGCTGAGTGTATGTATGTTCAGCAGTTTCACCGAAGATTTCATCAATGAGCTTGCCTTTTCCGATATTGGGAGGAACCTCTATTTTTAATTCTTTGCAGACATCCCTTAAGCCTTCTTCGTCTTTGTCGCTAATGTCAATGCCGGTGTTCTCCTTAATAGCATCAAAAATAGATATCCTCTTGAAGGGAGCCTTGAAACTAATGGTTTTATCTCCTAGCGGCACTTCGGTTGTTCCATGGATGGCGATAGCTAATTTCTCCATTAACTGCTCTGTGGTTTCCATCATCCAGATATAGTCCTTATAAGCCGTATACCATTCCAGAACGGTGAACTCTGGATTATGGGTCCGGTCCATACCTTCATTCCTGAAATTTCTGCTAAACTCATATACCCAGTCAAAGCCACCGACAATGAGCCTTTTCAGGTACAGCTCGTTGGCGATACGCAGGTAGAAAGGAATATCCAGCGCATTGTGATGGGTGATAAAAGGTCTTGCGGCGGCGCCACCCGGGATGGCCTGCAGGACAGGTGTGTCCACCTCAAGCGCACCCTGCGCATTCAGGAATTCACGGATCGTATTGATAATTTTTGTCCGCTTAATAAAAGTATCTTTTACATCCGGGTTGATGACCAAATCTGCATACCGCTGACGATAGCGGAATTCCGGATCAGAAACCGCGTCAAAAACCTGACCGGATTCATCTCTTTTAACCACCGGAAGTGGCTTCAGGGATTTAGCCAGTAAAGTCAGCTCTTTTGCATGTATAGAAGTTTCTCCTGTCCGTGTAATAAATACAAATCCTTTGACACCCAGAAAATCGCCAAGATCCAGGCCTTTTATAACCAAGCTCCAGAAAGATTTGTCTTCCTGCGGGCAGATTTCATCTCTTTTGACATATAATTGGATGATTCCCTTACTGTCCTGGATCTTGATAAAGAATACCTTGCCTTTATCGTTAATACTCATGACCCTGCCGGCCAGCGTGACATCGGCAAATGCATCCTTATTGTCCTCTGTAAAGGCGGACTTGATATCCTGAGAATAATGTGATACGGGGTAAAGCGGAGCAGGATACGCCTGGATGCCTGCGGCCTCCAGCGCTTTCAACTTTTCTCTCCGGATAATTTCTTGTTCTGAAAGATTCTGACTCATAGTGCGCAAAGATAATAAGGAATTCGGGAATTCGGGAAAGGCTTCTTAATTTTACTGCCATACGTTAATCGATTTTAAACCAATAAAAGCTATGGTTTTAGGTGGTGGGATGATTGCAACGGCACTCAAGGCGGTTGATAGGGAAGAGGTCTTATATGCGGCTTCCGGGCTCTCTAATTTGAAGGGCGCAGACTCCGAAGCCAGATTAAGAGAACGGACATTGCTCAGCGAACAAATAGCCCGCCATACTGACAAGTTATTTGTCTACGTAAGCTCCTATAGCGTTGATGACAGGCATCCGGAAAATAACACCCCTTACTTGCAACATAAGCTGAATATGGAAAGCCTTATCAAGGCTGAGGCGGACCGGTTTTTGATTCTCAGAACTTCTAATGTAGTAGGGCACAGCAGGCAGCCGGGTAATCTGATGAATTTTATCTTCCGTCATCTTCAAAATGGTGAGCCTTTTGATATCTGGACTAAAACCACCCGGAATTTGATCGATGTGGCCCATCTGGCTCAGATGGCAGATGCTGCTGTTAAGCAGGGAAGCTGTAATGAGGTCCTGTTTCTGACGCATCCTGCAGATATACCCATTTACGAAATTGTTCATCAGTTTGAAGTGCTCTCTGGACTGAAAGCGAACTATCGCCTTGTGGATAAAGGTGTTTATTATCACACGGATAAATCTTTGGCCGAGACATTATTCAGACAGCTCAGATTGGAAGCAGACCCGCGGTTATATACACAGCAGCTGATCGAAAAGTACTTCGGCCATCAGTTTTTGTAACCTGTTTTTAGTCTTCAGGATGATAAATCCGGATGATCGCACCGTCCAGACTTTCATCCACTACAATCTGGCAGGATAAATGAATATCCGGGTCTGTAATTCCTTCTTTAGACAGGGTCACCCGCTCATTGCGGTTAAACTGGGTAAGAGGAACCTTTGAGGATTCAATAGAAACAGCACAGGTAGCGCATCTGCCCATTCCCAGGCATTCCCCGAAATCCTCCAGATAGATCTGGTCATACAACATCATCATTAAACTGCGATATTGGCCAGGATAAGCTGTTATTGTATAAGATTCGTCTACGTCCAGAACGGTCAGTTCAATGAGATGGTCTTCCATGAGCATAATACCACTGCTGCTGCGGTTGGCTCAAAGGTACATAATCGAGCGCTGACTTGCCCTGTCATATTCAAAATCAAGGATTGCGTCGCTAAATTCTATCAATTTATTAACCTTGTCCTTTTGGTGCTGTATCTATGCTGTCCTAACTTTATGACAGCAGTCAGGCCAGTAGCCAGAACAGCACTACCCAAAAAAGATAAGGAACTGCTGTTGCAGCGGGAAGCAAGAGACTCTTAACTTGTACGCCGACCCTTTCTAATTACAAGGCTATTTTGCCCATAGAATTATTAAAAACAAGCATTATGAAAAACGGAAAACTTAAAGCCGCTACCGGCGAGAAACTCAAGAAAACAAAAGTTAGTACCCCAGTTGAAATCGGAATCACACCGACACATGCGCAAGCTGTGGCCAACAAGCTGCAGCAATTACTGGCAGATGAACAAATACTCTATGCCAAAACCCGTAATTATCACTGGAATGTTGAAGGCCCTAATTTTATGGAAATGCATCTTTTCTATGAAAGGCTTTATAATGAGCTGGCCGAAGTTATCGACCAGGTGGCAGAAAGAATTCGTAAAATAGGCCATTATGCACAAGGGCGCCTTCAGGACTTCCTGAAGCAGGCGAATTTATTAGAGGGAGAATACACGAATGATCAGATCGAACAGCTGAAGAACCTGCTCAGTGATCACGAAACCATCATCCGGTATCTGAGAAATGATATTGATGATTTTGAAGACAAGTTCAAGGATGCCGGGAGCGCAGATTTTATTACAGGACTTCTGCAGCGCCATGAAGAGTGGGCCTGGTTTATCCGTAGCTATATCTCCAATACAAAATAGAATAGATCCCTACCCCTCAGACCGCCGCCGGTCACAGATAGAACGGCGTTTATATTGAAAAAGGATCCGGGATGAGCCGGTTTGCAGTTTTGGCAAGGATTATTTTGGAAAGATAAAAAGAAAGCAGCTAATAATTGATAATCAATCAATTATTAGCTGCTTATTAATGCCGTATAGGCAGTTAGCGTTGCAAAAGACGGTGAAAAAGCGTAAGGAATAAACCTTACAGTACTTTTTCTACCTGAACATAGCTCAGTTCCACTGGTGTAGAACGGCCAAATATCTTAACTGTCACCTTTAACTTCTTCTTCTCGTCATTGATCTCTTCGATGACACCATTAAAGTCATTAAATGGTCCTTCAATGATTTTAATAGTCTCCCCAACAATAAATGGCTCATTGATGATTTCACCCTGATCATTCATTTCGTCTACTTTACCAAGCATTTTATTGACCTCGGAACGACGCAGAGAGATGATATTTCCTTTGCTGCCCTTGCCGTCTGTTAAGAAATGCATGATATTGGTGATGCCGCTGATATGTTGAACAATATCATCGGTTAACTTCCCTTTTGCCACCTCAATCATCACATAACCAGGATAATAGTTCTTTTCGCGCATTACTTTCTTACCCTTTTGTACATACCAGATCTTTTCCATGGGTAAGAAAACCTGCTTGATAATATCAGACCATTCATTACGAATAATGTCCTTGTCCAGATATTCTTTGATTTTCTTTTCTTTTCCGCTCACCACCCGCAATACGTACCATTTGGTGTTCTCTTCCTGAGACTCCTCGCCGGCAGCGTTATTTTGCGGATTTACATTTTCTTCGGTTACCATGGCTGTTATTTCCTTAAGGGTGAATATTACTTGAAGAGAGAATAGATGAATTTGAGCACGGAACTGCTAGCGGTGTCCATTAGCCATACAACGGCAGTAATTAAAACTGTGGATACCAATACAATAGCAGTAGATTGCTGCAACTCTGACCAGGTAGGCCAGGTCACCTTATGCATTAACTCTTCGTAAGATTCCTTTAAATAGGAGGATACTTTACTCATTCTAAGTGATAATAATGAAATGCAATTATATGAAAATAATTTGAACTGGTCGTGAAAACTTCACCACTTGGTTCAAATTAATCTCAATTTTTGCACGGGCACTAGGATTCGAACCCAGATCAAAGGTTTTGGAGACCCGTATGCTACCGTTGCACCATGCCCGTAGAAACAATTAGCTAATTAGCGTGTGCCAATTAGCTAATTGGTTTTTATATTGTGTCTATACTAAAGAACTAGTTAGAAACGACTTATTTGATGATTTCAGTAACCTGACCTGCACCAACTGTACGTCCACCTTCACGGATAGCGAATTTCAATCCTTTTTCCATTGCGATAGGCATGATCAGTTTAACAGTAAGGCTTACGTTATCACCTGGCATAACCATTTCAGTTCCTTCAGGAAGGCTAACTTCACCAGTAACGTCAGTCGTACGGAAATAGAACTGAGGACGGTATTTAGTAAAGAAAGGCGTGTGACGTCCACCTTCTTCTTTGCTCAGTACATAAACTTCGCATTTGAATTCAGTGTGCGGAGTGATGGATTTTGGTTTACAAATTACCATACCGCGACGGATATCTTTCTTTTCAATACCACGAAGCAGGATACCGGCGTTGTCACCAGCCTGACCTTCGTCCAGAATTTTCTTAAACATTTCAACACCGGTACAAGTAGACTGTAAAGGCGTTTCAACCAGACCAACGATTTCAACTGGCTCACCAACTTTGATGATACCACGCTCGATACGTCCAGTGGCAACAGTACCACGACCAGTGATAGTGAATACGTCCTCAACAGACATCAGGAACGGCAGATCTACCGGACGAGGAGGCAGAGGAATATATTCATCAACTGCGGCCATTAATTCATTGATAGCTGCAACCCATTTTTCTTCACCAGCCAGGGCACCAGTAGCGGAACCTTTGATGATAGGCGTGTTGTCACCATCAAATCCATAAGAGCTTAATAATTCACGGATTTCCATTTCAACCAGGTCTAACAATTCAGGATCGTCAACCAGGTCAACTTTATTCATGAAAACGACGATTCTTGGTACACCTACCTGACGAGCTAACAGGATGTGCTCTTTAGTTTGAGGCATAGGACCGTCGGTAGAAGCCACAACCAGGATAGCGCCGTCCATCTGGGCAGCACCAGTAATCATGTTTTTTACGTAGTCAGCGTGGCCCGGACAGTCAACGTGTGCGTAGTGACGCGTTGTCGTCTGATACTCAACGTGAGCGGTGTTGATAGTGATACCGCGCTCTTTTTCTTCAGGAGCTCCGTCGATATCGTCATAGTTTCTTACCTGAGCCAGACCCTGTTGAGACAGGATAGTTGTGATGGCTGCTGTTAAAGTGGTTTTACCGTGGTCAACGTGACCAATGGTACCAATGTTTACGTGGGGTTTCTCCCTCTTAAAGGTCTCTTTTGACATTTTAAATCGGTTTTTTGTTGTGGTTTTACAATGCAACGGTCCACAGTCGCATGACCACAGACCAGATTTTATAAAAAAGTTTAAATTTCGTGCAAATGTATATTAATATTTGCTATTAAACATACAATAATAGCATAAAATCTTCTATCCTATTATAGTAGAGCTGTTGATGAGAATTGAACTCACGACCTCTTCCTTACCAAGGAAGTGCTCTACCCCTGAGCTACAACAGCTTTTTGATAATTGGAAAGTTATTGAGCCATGAGGGCCAATTCCCTGACTTTTCTTAGTGATTGTCTTTGAGGATATGGCTTTTTGAACTCTTTTGAGCGGAAGACGAGGGTCGAACCCGCAACCTATAGCTTGGAAGGCTATCGCTCTACCAATTGAGCTACTTCCGCTTTTAAAATAATAAGCCCTTAAACACAAGGAGTGGGCAGGAGTGGATTCGAACCACTGAAGTCGAAAGACAGCGGATTTACAGTCCGCCCCATTTGGCCGCTCTGGAACCTGCCCTGTTGAATAATTTTCTTGTTTAAAGACTCATTATTTCTGAATAAAATGAGCCGCTTGCCGGAGTCGAACCAGCGACCTACTGATTACAAATCAGTTGCTCTACCAACTGAGCTAAAGCGGCTTGTGAAAGATCTAGTCCCGTATTTTGGGATTGCAAAGTTAAGATAATCTTTTACTTTTCAAAATTTTTATATTGTTTTTTTACGGCAGGTTTCAACTTTTTATCAGAAGGCCCGATCTGTCTGTATTTCAAGGCAGAACCAAAGTCTAAAAAAACGGTGCAGGGCTTGTTTTAATGTTCAGATTAAGGGAGGAATTGCGCAAAAAATAAGGGTCGCATTTGCGGCCCTTACCTGTAATGTATCATATATGCTGCGTCATTGATTAGAAGCAGTCTTATGCGACGGCTAATTTCTCCTTATGCCTTTTTACCTGATTGGCCATGGAGTCCAGGGCTATGTCAAAGGATTCTTCGAAGGATTTAGAGCAGGTCTTTACAAAAAATTTATGTTTGGGAACATGCACGTTAATTTCAGCAATCTTGTCCTTAATGTTGTGTACAACATTATCCAGCTTCAAAAAGACATCTACCTTGATGATTTTGTCGTGAAAAGTCTGTAGTTTTTCGACTTTCTTGGTCACATAATCTGTAAGCTTCGCATCAGCGACAAAATGCACGGTTTGAATGTTTACGTTCATAGCATATGCGTTTAACTGTGATTAAATAAACCGGGAAATACGGTGGGTAATTTTGTCTTCAAATTGCCTCCAATTTCCCCGTTTTTATTCTACAGTTAAGGTACGCTATTAATCCGGTTTTGCCTGCGTGGCGGTCGACTTTTTATCAAATAATTACCTTTTAATTTTGCGGGTTAAACTAACCCTCCTGACCATAGGTTTCGACCCACTTCAGCATGCCTCCATCCAGGTTCAGGACCTTGCCAAATCCAGCCTGCCCCAGCATCATGGTAGCCAGTCCGCTACGTTTTCCGCTACGGCAATAAACGATAATTTCTTCGTCTTTCCAGTCTTCCAGTTCGTCAAGCTCGAACATTTGAATACGCCCAAGAGGAATATGTCTGCCACCGATATTAAATTCGGCCCTTTCACTGTCTTCTCTGACATCAAGTAAATTGACTGGCTGACCCTTGTCGAGCCTTTCTTTCAAAGTTGTTACGGATATCTGTTCCATATATTAAGTAGGGTTTTAGCGTTCAGTTGTTTTTAAGTAGAAAGACTTTGCTGTTTTCCCTCGCAAAGTCCTTCAGTTATAATATTATTTTGAAAACTACATCAATGTTGCTGACTGGGCACCGCCGGAGGGGTACTTGCTCCAGTCGGGGCAGCACCAGGAACCGGAGGTTTGCTACTAACCCAGACATCGATGGTCCCGCCGATTTTCATTCTGACATGGCCTGTCTGACCTTGTTCATTAATAATTGTAGACGCTGGATCCTGCTTATAGATAAAGGCACTATCAGAGTGAACGACATCTATATCCGGTGTCACGGCGCCAATTGTGCAGTTCATTGAACTAATATAGTCTCTGGCTTCACTGAGCTGCATGCCAATAATGTCCGGTACGCTCATCATCTGACTACCGGAACCATCGCCGATTACCAAGTCGATGGTCGTGCCCATCGGGATTCTGGTACCGGCGACGATTTCGCTGTCGCCCAGCATTTGCTTCACGACAGCATCTTTAACCAGATTAGCCGTGTAAGAATGCTTTCCTAAATGGAGCCCAAAGCTTTTAAGGAGTAACGAGGCGCTATTTAGTGAATAGCCTACCAGATTAGGCATTTGAATGGTCGGCGGCACCGCTCTGTTAATGGTGAGGTAAATGATGTGATCTTCCTTCACTGCAGCTGAACCGGCAGGCGTCTGTGAAACGATACTTAACGGAGCCAGGGTATCAAAAAATACGGTATCCAGTACGACCGGTTGTAGTCCCATAGCACTGATCTTTGCCATGGCCGCCGAGGAAGGCATTCCCGTGACGTCCGGCACTTTTATCGACTGTCCGTGCCTGGTGATACTTTTAAGAGAGGAAAAGAATATAAAAAGGATCAGCAACGTCAGTGCGATGATGATTACCAAATTCAAAAGGATGGACTTTATATTTTTTGATGTATCCACGTGTACAATTTTACGTTTTATTTTCTATTTCGCCAATAATAATTCTGTATAGAAATCCTTGAGTGTCCACCCCTTTGCAGCCACTTGTTTAGGAATTAGGCTTTCCCTGGTCTGCCCCGGAATCGTATTGACCTCCAGCAAATAAGGCCGCCCTTCTGTTTGATGATAGATGAAATCTATACGAACAATTCCATTACATCTCAGTGCTTTATATACCTTTTTTCCTGCCTCTGCGACCAGGTCAGCCATCTCTGCAGTCGCCTCTGCAGGCGTGATTTCTCCTGTTTCACCATTGTATTTAGCTTCAAAATCAAAGAGTTCACGGCCTTTTTTGAGAACAATCTCGGTCATGGGAAGACTAATAATCGTGCCAGTTGCGTCCCGCATGATGCCAATGGTAAATTCTCTGCCCGGTATAAAAGTCTCAATAAGTACCTGATCACTGACCTGAAAGGCTTTATCCAGTGCCTTTTGAATATCAGCTGCGTTAGGTTCATTTACTTTAGACATCGCGATACTGGAACCCTGGTCATTTGGCTTCACAAAGACAGGGAAACTTAATGTCAATATTTGTTGCATGTCCACCGGCTGTTCTTTTAAAGCCAGATATGAACTGGCTACTGGAACACCTGCCGCCGCAGCGACCAGGACCGTGTGGTATTTATTCATTGTCAATGCCGCTACGGCGCTGGAGCAGCCTGTATAGGGCAGGCCGATCAGTTCAAAATACGCAGGAAGACGACCATCTTCTCCCGGGCTGCCGTGGATACATAAAAAAGCTTTATCAAATGTGCGTTTCTTTTCATTGACCCGGATAGAGAAGTCTGATTTATCAACCGCTTGCTGGTCACCATTTTTATCCGTATAAAACCACCCGTCTGGGCGTATGTCGATCGTATATACGTCAAAAAGTGTCGGATCAAGGTTGTCAGCTACATTTTCTGCGCTTTGATAGCTGATGACGGATTCACCTGTAAATCCGCCTGTAACCAAGGCAATATTTTTTTTCAACTCTAGGATATTAATATTTTAATTTATGGGTACCCTGGCGGCCTGCCGGCGTTTATCACCCCCATTGTCAGGGCAAAATAAATACAAAAATCCAATGCAACAATGGATTGTAGTCCCGAAAGTAAAAAACCTTAATTACCTTGCACTAAATTATTGACGATATGCGTATTATTTCATATAACCTTAACGGAATCAGGGCCGCCATCAAAAAGGGATTTTTGGAGTGGCTGGCTACAGACCCTGCAGACATTATCTGCATTCAGGAAACAAAAGCCCAGCAAACGGACGTCGATGTGACAGAGATTGAAAAGCTGGGTTACCATGTGTATTGGTTCGCCGCACAGAAAAAGGGCTACAGCGGGGTGGCTGTGTTTACAAAACTGGAGCCCCGGGAAGTCTTTTATGGTAGCGGCATAGAACAAAGTGACTTTGAAGGGCGCAGTATACGCCTGGATTTTGAGGATTTTACCTTGGTGAATGCTTATTTCCCATCGGGCACGACGGGAGATATCAGGCAAACCTATAAATATCAGTGGCTCGATGAACTCCTGGACTATCTGAATGAACTGCGGAAGATCCGGCCGCATCTGATTGTTACAGGTGACTATAACATATGCCACCGGGAAATAGATATCCACGATCCGAAAGGCAATAAGAAGTCTTCCGGATTCTTGCCCGAAGAAAGGGCCTGGATGGACAAGTTCTTTGAAAACGGGTTTATCGATAGCTTCAGGCACGTCCATCCGGAAAGAACCGGTGCATACAGCTGGTGGAGCCAGCGCTTCCCTTCGGTCAGACTCAATAACAAGGGGTGGCGTATTGATTATATAAGCGTGACCCGCGGTCTGCACGAAAGAATCGTAACAGCCGAGATCTATCCGGATGTCAAGCACAGTGATCACTGCCCGATTTACCTTGAAATTGGCGACCTGTTGTCCAAATAGAGCAATCTCCATAGCTTGCAATTATTTATGTCAATACCCCATATGTTTATATACAATATTACCATTAAAGTTGACCCTGAAATCCATCAGCAGTGGCTGGCCTGGATCAATAAGGAGCATATTCCCTTTATTTTGAATACCGGTAAATTCTCCCGGCATCAATTACTCCGGTTAAGAG
This sequence comes from Arachidicoccus terrestris, assembly GCF_020042345.1. Taxonomy (NCBI): domain Bacteria; kingdom Pseudomonadati; phylum Bacteroidota; class Chitinophagia; order Chitinophagales; family Chitinophagaceae; genus Arachidicoccus; species Arachidicoccus terrestris. The sequence goes on along the minus strand of NZ_CP083387.1, from coordinate 1,244,286 downwards.
AAGTAGATGATAGCGACGGGCCGACTTATGCCTTGCAGTTTTTCGCGGATAGCAAGGCTGATTATAATGCTTTTAAGGCCTTGCACGAGGGGGCTGTAAACCAGGCTGCGAAAGGTGCCTGGGGGGCTAAAATGCTCAGTTTTTCGACCTTAATGGAGATTGTGCATTAAATGTGAACAATTAAAAAGAAATTTTGTAGATTTTAAAAGAATTGTATATTGCTGAGTGCCTTATTATTAGTCGGTTTCAGGGATTTTATCCTCTGAAACTATTGCAAATAAAGGGTTTTGGTGCTTTGCTACGTATTTTTGCCTCCCTTTGATTTGGCCGATTTTTCCAAAACCTTTGTCAGGTGGGCGGTTGGGCGGGAAAGATAAATGGGAAAAAGTCAAAAAAATATTTTGTTATATGAGAAAAGCTAATAAATTTGTTTCTGTTATTAACTCAAAAAATATAAAACTATGAACAAAGCTGAATTAGTAGCTAAAATCGCAGCAGATGCCGATATTACTAAAACACAGGCAAACGCAGCATTGGATTCTTTTACGACTACTGTACAGAAGACATTAAAATCCGGTGACAAAGTAACCTTAGTAGGATTCGGTACTTTCTCTGTGACTAAACGTGCAGCTCGCACAGGACGTAACCCTCAGACAGGGGCTCCTTTAAAAATCAAAGCTAAAAAAGTAGCTCGTTTTAAAGCGGGTAAAGAACTGTCTGCAAAAATCTAAGGATATTTTGACGGCCCTGCCGTGAAAACAGAAAGCTTAAAAAAGCGAATCCGAAAAGAGGCTGCGTTATATTGTTTACATCGGTAGATAGTATTGCGCAGCCTCTTTGTTGTAGGTCAATTGGGGATACTGCCCGGCTTTAAGTCTGCACAAATCCCTTTTTATCGACCATAAAACAGAAATTTTCATCATTTTTAACGGCCACTTGCAAAATTTTACGCATTTTTGCACCAGTTAAAAACATTTAAACCTAAAAAAATGGGAAGAGGCGATAAAAAAACAAAGAAAGGTAAGATTTTCTTGGGCTCTTATGGTAAGGCACGTCCTGCCAGACCTGCACAGGCAAAGAAACTAGCCGAAAAGAAAGCGTAAACCGACCTGCGCTGATTGAACGCATATCAAAGCAACATTTCTCAAAAGATCTGTTGCTTTTTTTTTAATTTCACTTGTCATTAAACAATCATTAAACAAATTGGCTTCATGAAAAAAATGCTAAGTATAGCGGCATGCCTTATGGTGAGTATCAGCCTGAGCTTTGCCGCCAAAGTGGATACCGTCCTGATTCACAGTGCATCCATGAATAAGGATATTCGTTGTGTGGTCGTTTTACCCGATTCTTACACGAACACTGCCCAGACTTATCCCGTGCTGTATCTGCTACATGGTTACAGCGGGAACTACGCCAATTGGGTCAAGAATGCGCCTGATTTTCTTAAATGCGTAGATAGTTTCGGCATTATTGGTATTTGTCCGGATGGTCATTATAACAGCTGGTATTTTGACAGCCCTATTGATAGTTCTGTTAAGTATGAAACCTTTGTCAGTAAAGAGGTACCGGCATATGTAGACAGTCATTACCGTACAAAGAAAGATCGCCGATTCAGGGCGCTGGGAGGACTTAGTATGGGAGGACATGGTGCGCTCTATTTAGGTATTTTGCATAAGGACTTTTTTGGGGCTGCGGTCTCTATGAGCGGAGGAGTGGATTTTACACCTTTTCCCAAAAACTGGGATATCGCAAAAGTTCTTGGCCCTTATGATCAGAATAAGGAACGCTGGCAACGTCATACTGCACAGTACCTGGCGGGGACACTTAAAAACGGGGATCTGGCAATCAGCTTTGAATGTGGGACCGGCGATTTTTTTCTGGGTGTAAACCGGGCGTTGCACCTAAAACTAACCAATCTGAAAATAGATCATGATTATGCCGAAAGGCCAGGCCAGCATAATTGGGCCTACTGGAATAATGCGATCAATTACCAGATGCTGTTCCTGCACCGTTTTTTTGTAAAAAATGGCCAGGAACCTAACTCCTGATTGTCTTAACGCTAAACTTTCTTTGACTCGGACGCTAATGAGTCGATGAAGAACTGAACAGCCAGGGTATATCCTTCCAGCCCCAGTCCGGCAATCGTGCCACGGCATTTAGCCGAAACATGGGAGAGCTGCCGGAAAGTTTCCCGGCCATGGATATTGCTGATGTGTACTTCAATGACCGGTGTTGTAATAGAGGCAATACAATCTCCCAGTGCCACAGAAGTGTGGGTGTATCCCCCCGGGTTGATCAGTATGCCATCGTAATTAAATCCTATCCGCTGCAGTTCATTGATCAATTCTCCTTCCACATTGGACTGGTAATAGTGAAACTGAATGTCAGGATATCTGGTTTGTAAGGTTTTATAATAGGCCTCAAAACTGGTATCTCCGTATATGGTTGGTTCACGAGTGCCCAACAGGTTTAAATTGGGGCCATTGATAATCGCAATTTGCATAACTGATTTTTCTGCTTGAAAATTTATGGTGAAATTAATCAAAATATTGACGGTAACCGAACTTTACATGCAAATACCTGCTTTATAGAAAATGCTTGAAAACTGATCGCCGGATTTACTACCTGCCTATAAATGCTCTACATGATCAAATCCGGCAAACTGCACCTCTCGAAAAAACTGTTCTAAAAAACCAAGCATATACTGATGTCGCTGCTCTGCCAGCTGTTTTCCGGTATCTGTATGCATCAGGTTTTTCAATTTGAGTAGCTTCTCATAGAAATGATTAATGGTAGGGGCGGTACTGGCCTTATAGGCCTCCTTGGTTTGGTAGGCGACAGGAGGGATAGTGGGATCAAATAATTTTCTGTTTTTAAAACCGCCGTAATTAAAAGCTCTTGCGATACCGATGGCACCGATAGCATCCAGTCTGTCAGCATCTCTGACCACAGCCAGTTCAGGCGTATAAAATTCCGTCATCTTTCCGCCCTTATAGGATATATGGCGGACAATTTTTTCTACGTGCTCTATAATGTCGTTTGGCGTTTTTACAGAAATAAGAAAATTCCGGGCGGTGACAGGTCCGATTTCTTCATCACCGTCATGAAATTTACTGTCTGCTATATCATGTAGTAAGGCACCTAATAACACGATTTCTCTGTCACAATTTTCCGACGTCGCGATTTTGTCTGCATTTACGACCACACGTTGGATATGTTGCCAGTCGTGACCGCCCTCGGCGTCTTCCAGGGCAGACTGGGCGTAAGCGGCGGTCTTTTGGACTAAGGGGGAGTACTTAATAATCTTATTGAATTCCATAGCATCAAAAATAGGAATCTTTGAACAAAAAAAGCCCGATCAATAGTCTCGATCGGGCTTGTGTGTAATTGTATTTTTTTGCCTAGGCAGTCGCAGCCTGGAAAGATTTCATAGCGCCTATAAAGTCGTCAAACAAATACCGGCTATCATGTGGGCCAGGTGTCGCTTCCGGATGATACTGTACGCTAAATACAGGCCTTCCTACCATTCTGAACCCTTCAATAGATCCATCGTTTAAATTAATATGAGTGACCTCCAGTGCTTTGTTTTCCTTAATCTTCTCTGCATCAACAGCAAAACCGTGGTTTTGAGTGCTGATCTCACTTAATCCGGTAATTGTATTTTTCACCGGATGATTCAATCCTCTGTGGCCTGCATGCATTTTGTAGGTGGGGACGTTATTAGCCAGTGCTAATAACTGATGCCCCATACAAATGCCAAATACGGGCATTTGTTCCTCCAGAATGGCTTTTACGATTTCAACTGCATATTCTGTGGCTGCCGGGTCACCAGGGCCGTTAGACAGGAAATAGCCGGTAGGATTAAATTCTTTCAGCCTTGTCAGAGAGGTATGAGCCGGATGTACTTTTACAAATGCACCTCTGTCTGTCAGGTTCTTGAGGATGTTCTTTTTAATGCCAAAGTCTAATACCGCGACTCTCAACGGAGATGCGGGATCGCCCAGTTCATATTCTTCTTTTGTCGTTACTTCTGAAGTCAGGTCCAGGCCCTCCATGTCAGGGACAGCCGCCAACTGCTTTTTCAATTCCTCAATATTGTCATTATCAGAGGAAATCAGGCAGTTCATGGCGCCTTTACTGCGGATATGAGCAACCAGCGCCCGGGTGTCGATATCTGCAATCGATATGATATTATTTAATAGCAGGTAGTCTTCCAGGGATTTGTCTGCCTGGTAACGGGAATAATTGGATTCCAGATTACGGCCGATCAGCCCTTTAATCTTTACGGTATCACTTTCTACATCCTCAGCTTTGGTACCATAATTGCCAATATGTACATTATTCATGATCAGGATCTGACCATAATAGCTTGGATCAGTAAAAACTTCCTGATAACCAGTCATACCTGTATTAAAACAGATTTCGCCGGTTGTAGTACCAATTTTACCAAAAGCTTTTCCATGAAAAATCGTTCCGTCAGCTAATAATAATAGAGCGGGTTGAGAAGTTGAAGACATGCTTATAAATTTCGTTTTGCAAAAAAACATCATTTTGATGACTTATCCTGCAATTTATAGCCAAAATCCATCTAAAGGACCGATAAAAAATGCCGGACGCGTGATTTTCAGCGTCCGGCATTTGCAAACAAACACTCGTTTCCTCTCTGTTCTATTTCACTGTCCCATCAATGACCAATAGGACCGGGCGGTTATAGCCTGCAAACTTTACAGTTACCATTTTTTTAAACGCGCCATTCGCTTCAGCGTTAAAGGTAACTGCAATGGTACCGGACTTACCGGGAAGTACCGGTTGCTTAGGGTAGGTAGGTGTCGTACAACCACAGGATGCAACAGCCGTTTCAATGATCAGGGGTTTATTGCCAGTATTGTCAAAGGTGAATTTAGTCGTAGCCGGTTTTCCCTGAGGGATATCTCCAAAGTGATGTTTCAATTCATTAAATTTGGCTTCTTTTACAGCCGTTTGTTTAGTGGTATCTTGTGCCATACAAAATGTAATACCCACCATTAGTATCAATGCCAGCGACAACAGTTTTTTCATTTTTCTTGTTTTTATATGAATGTTTTTTATAAATCGTTGATTACAAATATAATGTACAAATACCTGTCATTAGATTAAACCTGGCTCTCAAGGTTTAATGAACCCTATTGGAAGCGGTTAATTATTCTTGACTATACCTTTGCCACGGAATCTTAGAATCTTGACAAATTGTCCTGCCGGTGCCTGGAACAGTATACTCAGCGTTTTATTAAAGGAGCCGTCCGCATGGCCGTTAAAACCCACTTTCATTGTTATCGTGTCACCGGGAGCATATACCCCCTTCGTATATTCCGGGGTGGTGCAGCCGCAACTGACCACTATATTGGTCAGCCTGACCGTGTCCTTGCTGATATTGACCATTTTTACCGGATATTCCACGGCCTGGCCATAGGTAATGTCTCCAAAATCATGATCAGCATCGTCAATTTTAATATACTTATAACCGTCGATAGGCGGTGCATGTTTAACCTGTTGGGCTGAAACAGAGATCACTGCTGCGCAAAGCAAAGCCAATAAACCTGCGTATCTTTTCATTAGAGTTGATTTCGTTAAGTATTTCCAAAAGTAGGGGTTGTCTTTCAACTGAAAAAATAGCCCTTAAAATTTAAATGGATATTTAACTTTGCATCCATGAAAACCTCTCTTGTCTTATTTCACCAAGATGCATTGGAAAAATTTCCCTATCTGCATTACATATATAATGCCATTATTGATGCGTATAGCTCTAAGGGTGTTTTTAAGAGGGCCTCTTTTCAAGAGGCCAGTTTTCAGAAAATAGCGGCAGATGCCGGTGATGTCGCGCTGTTTTTAGTTGAGATTCCCATGGGTGCCAGCCTTAAAAAAAAACTATGGGAAAAAATCAATTATCCAGCACTGGTTAAACAGCTTCGACCGGAAAATATTTTTTATCTAGGAGAGCATTTACCGATCCTAAAGGATGCAAAAGGGGCTAAGCAATGGAGTTTCGTGCCGGATATCAGACGCGTGACGCTATCAGGGGAATCGAAGCCTGCGATCATCAAAAAGCAGCAAAAATTATCAGAAGCATTGTTGCTGGCGGATAAGATTGTCAGCTACAGTTCTGTAGCGATAGAATCTATTAAGACACACTTGCCGGCAGCGGCTTCAAGATTGGTTACCTGGTTGCCTGTACCTGCGTCGCAGTATCTGAGTCCTTCTTTATACACCGATGCATTAACGGATGCCTTTAAGGAGGCTAATACCAATGACGATTCCTATTTCCTGATGGATGCCAGAGCGAGCGCTGAGCTGGAAGTGATCGAATTTCTAAAAGCGTTTTCCCATTTTAAGAAATGGCAGCGCAGCTCCATGCAGCTGGGACTTTTAATCGCGCCTTCCCTGCATCAAAATGAAGGGTTTATAGAAAAGTTTGAGGCTTATTTTTACAGGAAAGAAGTACATTTATTATCTGCACTGGACACAAAAACTTTATACTCCTGGATTCATGCTGCCTATGCGGTGGTAACTCCTTATATGGCAGATCAAGGACTGGATATACAATTGGCTACAGCCAGTCTGGAGACGCTGATTGTCGCCCCTGAAACTTCAACCTCAGCAGCATTGTTGCCCAAGGCAAGATACGATCTGGCTGCAACGGATAAAGCGTCATTGGGACAGGTTTTAATTTCCAGTTATAAATCGGAAATCCTGCGTTCACGCCATATCCGGGCCGGCCTGGAGGCTGCGCAACGGTGGGAGGCATATGAGGCTCCAAATTTTGATATTTGAAGAAAACCTGGAGAAATTTTATAGAACCGGCCATTATTTCTGTTCCAGATTTCTTTTTCTATAGGCCAGGAGCCAGGCTGTTACCCGGTCGTAGGTGTCAAGCCCCTGTGGCTGCTTGTTGGCTTTCAGGAACAGACCATAAATTTTCGTCGTCAGTTTACCAATAGGATTTTCATGGGCAGTAAAAAATGCCTGCAAGTGTTTCAGATCCTCTTTAACCAGGGTGTCAAGTTGTTTATAATTACTTCTTGCCATATTAGAATCCCGATACCAGAGCTCACTATTGGCGTAACGGAAGAGCTCCAGGTGGGTGGAATACTGAAATAGCGGATCTGTGCTGGCAGTGGCTGCCAGAAAACCAACGAAGTTGGCCTCGTCCTCAGTGGCGTAGCCCAGCTGATGCGCCATCTCATGGCAGGCCACATAAGGGAGTAAGATGCCCGGCAACGCCGTATTTACCTGCGCTTCTCCGGTAAAAGGATTATAATAGCCCGTATATTGCAGATAGCTGCCTAATGTATTATAAACAGGTACTTTGATGCTTCGGTGCCTATAGGCCAGAAAAGGATATTTTCTTTGAATGTGACGATAGGACGCGACCGCTTGATTAAATAATGTTTTATGGTTGGGCAATTCTATCGGACTGCCTAACTGACGCCGGTCATGATTGGTTTTTTGAAGCAGGGTGGTAGTCAGATTCTGCAGTTCTTGTGTGGTATAATTCTGTGTTACGGTAAGCTTCAGCTGATGTGCAATGCCTTGCCGGCTGTAATTGAGCCCCCATAGAAGGTAGAACAAAGCGTATAAAACACCGCAGACGTATAGAGTGGTATAAAGAGATTTAAATCCGTAGGCCCTCGTCCACCTTTTTTTTAGGATTGTTCTGATAAAACGAATGAGGCGCCAGAGTATAAATATTCCAAGCAGGGTATAAAGAATATCTCCCAGGCTAAAGGGAAGCCAGCCAAAACTGATTCTAAGTCCGGCAGCTATCAGGGGATAGATACCCAGCGCATAATAATTTTCAATGACGCCGGGAAATCTGGAAAGGACTGACAGCAGGACACAAAAGATCAATAGCAATATCAGGCATTTCCCTGATCTGGTTTTAAAATACGAGGTCTTCTTTTTGTTGGATATGCGACGGTTCATACAGAGCGCAAATTAATGTATTTGGTGCATTTTTGCGGCTGATAAATTAAACAGAAAAATCGAGTTATTGACGACAATCCGCCAAAATTGGATAATAAAAAGCCACGAATAGTGGCTATCTTCGCCCCATCGGAAAAGAATTGAAAATTATGTGTATATGACGGCTGAACAGCAAAGGTTAATCGCAAATGCCAAGACCGCTATCCCATTGGAAAAATGGGGCCCTTATCTGGCAGAGAGGCAATGGGGGACAGTAAGAGAGGATTATAGCGAAAACGGAGATGCCTGGAATTATTTTCCTTTTTCCCATGCCGCCAGCAGGGCTTACAGGTGGGGAGAGGACGGTATTGCAGGAATTTCTGATATGTTCCAGAACTTATGCTTTGCCATTGGCTTATGGAATGGCGTGGATGGGATCCTAAAAGAAAGACTCTTCGGTGTTGGTAACTATGAAGGGAATCATGGAGAAGATGTGAAGGAACTTTATTATTACCTTGACAATATACCATCGCATTACTATATGCGGTATTTGTATAAATATCCACAGTTGCCATTTCCTTATGATCAGTTACTGGAAGAAAATAGAAAACGTACAGCGCTTGATGAGGAATACGAGCTATTGGATACGGGCGTGTTTCAGGACAATAATTATTTCGATGTTGATGTAACGTATGCCAAGTATGACAAGACGGATATCGGTATTCGGATAACGGTCACGAACCGGTCAAAAAATCAGGCATCTTTAACTGTTTTGCCTACGCTTTGGTTTTATAACCGGTGGCAGAGTGAACCGGATAGTATAAAACCTTCTATCACAGAAGAAGAGCCTGGCCATGTCAGGGCGTCGCATGAAAGGCTGGGAAATTACTATCTGTATTATCCAAAGACGGATGAAAGATATTTTACAGATAATGAAACGAATTTTGAGAAGCTTTTTGGCAAACCGAATATCGCAGCTTTTACCAAAGATGCGATACAGGAAGCGGTGATCTATGGGACACATAAAAAGGAACTTTCAGAACAAATCAGTGGGACAAAGTTCTCTCCTGTATATCACTTGGATATGGCACCGGGAGAAGTACGGACGCTTTATTTGAGACTTTCAAATCGTGAGATAAAAGACCCTTTTGATGAAGGTGCGACTTATATATTTCAGTTACGGAAGCATGAAGCGGACGCGTTTTATCACGCTGTCTTGCCTAAGGATTTGTCTGGTGATGCCCTTAATATTCAACGGCAGGCTTTCGCAGGTTTGTTGTGGAATAAACAATATTATCATTATGATATCGAAAAATGGATCCAGTTTGGAGACGGGATTGTAGCGAATAACGAAGTCCGGGCCAGGGGCAGGAACTGGGATTGGCAACATATAAAAAATCAGGACATTATATTAATGCCGGATAAGTGGGAGTATCCCTGGTATGCTGCCTGGGACCTGGCTTTTCAATGTATTGCCCTGGCCAGGATCGATGTTGTCTTCGCCAAGCACCAGCTATCGCTGATCATGCGGGAATGGTATATGAAGCCGGATGGCCAGTTGCCGGCTTATGAGTGGAGTTTCAGTGATGTGAATCCGCCATTGCAGGCGTGGTCGGCCCTGGAGATCTATCAGATCGAAAAGAAGCAAAAAGGGAGCGGACCGGGAGACATTGTCTTTTTGAAAAAGGTGTTTCATAAACTGCTGATCAATTTTACCTGGTGGATCAACAGGAAGGATCCCAACGGTAAAAATATCTTTCAGGGCGGATTTCTCGGACTGGATAATATAGGTGCTTTTAATCGCAACATGCCGCTGCACAGTGAACTAAAACTGGAACAGGCCGACGGCACGAGCTGGATGGGAATGTATGCGCTGAATATGATGGATATCGCCCTGGAAATTGCGCTCTATGATCCTTCTTTTGAAGATACGGCCACTAAATTCTTTGAACATTTTGTGTTGATTGCCGAATCGCTCAATGAACTGGGCATGTGGAACGAAGAGGATCATTTCTATTATGATGTGCTGGTGTCCAAGAGCGGAGACCCGCTGCATTTAAGAATTCAGAGTATTGTAGGACTTACGACTTTATTTGCGGCATCCATTATTCGTAAACCGGCGCTCAAGAACCTGAAAGATTTTACCAAAAGGATATCCTGGTTCGAGAATTATAGAAAAGAAAATGGCAAGTTCTGGCCTAATGAAGAAAAGCAGGGCAGTGATAAAATTTTAATTTCTTTGATACCCAAAGAAAGGCTGGTGTTCCTTTTGGAACGCGTCCTCAGCGAAACAGAATTTCTCAGTGATGGCGGGATCAGAGGCCTTTCAAAATATCATAAAGATCATCCCTATGAAGTAACGATGGATGGCATACTTTACCGGATTCAGTATGATCCGGGAGATGCTACGTCGGATTTTTTCGGCGGCAACAGTAATTGGCGCGGCCCCATCTGGATCCCGATCAATTATTTGCTTATCCGCAGTATTCTCCAGTATGGCCGGTTCTATCAGGACAGCTTGAAAGTAGAGTACCCGACAGGATCCGGGAATCTCCTGAATTTGCTGGATGTTGCCACTGAGCTGACCAAAAGAGTGATCAGTTTATTCTTGAAAGACGAGAAAGGGAGAAGAAGGCTTAACGGGAAACAATATGATTGGTTTTATGATCGTCCGGAAAATAATGATCTGGTGCTCTTTTACGAATATTTTAATGGCGATACAGGAAGGGGACTTGGCGCCAGCCATCAAACAGGCTGGACAGCTCTTGTAGCAGAACTGATTAGCGAAATTCATAAAAAAATGCCAGCAGAAGAACGATAGTATATTTGTCGCTACTGGCATCACCCTGTCAAAGAGGTAAGATTTATTCGTCTTTCAAGCTCTTAACGGGATTAGTGATGGCACTCTGTCTGGTCTGTATGTAGACCGTCAGAAAAGCCAGCAGTATGACCATGATATCCGGAATGATAAACAATTGCCAGGACAGCGGGATCCTATATAGCATGGTTTGTAAAAATTTACTGGCTGCCAGGATGGTAACGGGTGTGGCGATCACCATTGCGATCACAACCAGTTTAAGATAGTCTGTGGTTAACAGCTGAATAATACTTCGTACGGAGGCGCCATATACTTTACGGATGCCGATTTCCTTTTTGCGGCGCTCTGATGCAAGAACAGACAGACCGAACAGCCCCATGAAAGATATCAGAATAGTGATCAGCCCCCCAAACAGTAAGATCTGACGCCATTTGGCGATATCGCTGTATTGCATTTTGTTAGATTGCTGGACAAAACCGTAACTAAAGGGACTTAGAGGAAAAGATTGGCCATAGGCCTGTTTTATGTAATCCATTGTACTGTTGATATGATCTGGCTTGATTTTTATATAAAAGGCGCTTAAATCATTAATTGATGTCCATTGAAACATCTGTGGGTCAATAGGGTCGTTCAAAGAACCGTAATGGTAATTTTTTACGACGCCGATGACCTGCACCTGTCTGTTGGAGTCTGTATTAAATGTAATCGTCTGCCCCACCGGATCAACCCACCCAGCTTCTTTTACAAACGCTTCGTTAATAATGACTTTATCGACAGAATCGGTAGGGGAGGACAAGGAGAAATTGCGGCCTCGCATAACAGGAACTTGTATGACTGCGAAAAAGTTCTGTGTGATCCTGTCGTTCCTGTATTTGATGACTTTGTCAGCGCCTACTTTGCAAATGCTGTAATGATTACCGTCATTTCTAGCACCAACAGCCATTATCCCCGCATTGTTTTTAAGTAGACTTTTGAAGTGTCGCCCCTGATTACCGCTACCCTGGTAATAGACCGCTACCAGGTTATTGTCATTATAACCCAGATCGGCACGCGTTAGAAAATTAAACTGTTGATAAAGTACAAAAGTGAGTACAACAAGAAAACAGGCCAGTACAAATTGCACAACAACAAGTGATTTTTGCAGATAATTTTTTCCCTGTAGCTGAAACCGGTTGTAAAGGGTTTTCGTCGGCTCGAATCGGGCAAGTACTATGGCGGGATAAAATCCTGCGATAAAGCTGGTAATTGCAAACAGCACAAAAAGCTCACAGATCAGTTTTCGATCCAACAAATAAGAAAGGGATAATGATTTATTCGCGAGTGTATTGAAAAGTGGCAAAAGGAGCTCTGTAAATATCAGTGCCAAAATAAAGGCGATCAGGCAGAGCAGCGCGGATTCGCCCATAAACTGGTGGTTGAGCTGCTTTTTGCTGCTGCCGACGACTTTACGGATCCCGATCTCCTTCGCTCTTTTGATGGATCTGGCAACGGTCAGATTGATGAAGTTGATGCACGCGATCAACAGGATGAAAAGTGCGATGCAAGACAATATATAGGAATATAGTGGGCTACTGGTTTGTGTAATACCGTTGCCCGAACTGACCCCTTTATCCAGGTGCATCGTTTTTAACGGTTGAAGATCATATTGGGTTGACGATATATCACTTTCAGGTAAACCATATTTTTTCAGTAAGGTATGCAAGACAGGAGCAGCATCTTTTTCAAAAAATAATTGCATTTTTTTGACAACCTGGCCCACGTTGGCATGCTCATCCAACAACACAAAGGTATTGAGATAGGAGTCGAACCAGTTTTCTTTATTGGTTTGGTCTGCAGCAGATGTTTTTAGCGGTATTAATGCGTTAAAGCGAAAAGAAGAATTCTTTGGACAATTTTGTGCTACGGCCGTTACCGTATAAGGTCTGAAGAAGGTATCGCTTTTCAATAACAAGGTCTTACCAATGATATCTGTGGAACCAAATTGCCGGATCGCTTCGTCTTTTGATAAAACAATGGAATAGGGCTCTTTAAGGCAGCTGGCTGTATTTCCTGCGATTAATGGAAAACTGAACACAGAAAAGAAGTTACTGTCGGTTTTAAAAAGCGTAAATGACTGTACTTCACTTCCGTTTTTAACTTCGGTGTCGTCCTCAAAATAGCGGACAAATGCTTTTATGCCTGGTATATGCTGCGAAAATGCAGGGCCTTCCATTAGTCCGGTAATACTGCTCTTTTGGTTCTCTCCCTTGGATATGTCATCTGTTACGACCCGGAAGATATGTTGCCCTTTTTTATGGAATTTATCAAAGCTTAGTTCATCTTTTACAAACAGCAGGATCAGCATACTGCAGGTCAGACCTACGCTGAGTCCGATGATATTGATAAAGGAGAAGACTTTCGAACGTTTGAGGTGTCTCCATGCAGTTTTTAAATAATGTTTCCACATATATAGATGTGATTTTTATCAGCCGTCTGATGTTATCGCATTCAGGATCTTACAGAGCAGCCAGCAGCGAGTTGGCTGCCGGGGATACCAGAAATAAGGTAAAATTTATTCGTCTTTCAAGCTCTTAACAGGATTAGTGATGGCACTCTGTCTGGTCTGTATGTAGACCGTCAGAAAAGCCAGCAGTATGACCATGATATCCGGAATGATAAACAATTGCCAGGACAGCGGGATTCTATATAGCATGGTTTGTAAAAATTTACTGGCTGCCAGGATGGTAACGGGTGTGGCGATCACCATTGCGATCACAACCAGTTTAAGATAGTCTGTGGTTAACAGTTGAATAATACTTCGTACCGAGGCGCCATATACTTTACGGATGCCGATTTCCTTTTTGCGGCGCTCTGATGCAAGAACAGACAGACCGAACAGCCCCATGAAAGATATCAGAATAGTGATCAGCCCCCCAAACAGTAAAATCTGACGCCATTTGGCGATATCGCTGTACTGTTGCTTGTTAGAATCCTCCATGAAACTGTAGCTAAACGGGCTAAGCGGAAAGAGTTGCTGATAAGAGCTTTTTATATAATCCAGCGTGCTGTTAGACATGCCTGGTTGAAGTTTTATATAGAAAGCATTTAATTTGCTGATATCTTCCCATTTAAATAATTGGGGCTGAATCGGGTCATTCATGGAGCTGTAATGGTAGTTTTTGACCACACCGATGACTTGCATGATTTTATTATCCTGGGTGGTAAAAGTGATTTTTTGCCCTAAAGGGTCTTTCCAGCCAGCCTCTTTAACAAATGCCTCATTTACAAGAACCTTATCTATCGAGTCTGTTGGGTTTGCTGTTGAAAATTCACGTCCTGCAATGATTGGGATCTTTAGCTCATTTAAGTAATTGGCAGTAATGATATCTTGTCTGAAGTTCAGTACAGCGCCGTCGGAGATCTTAGCAAGTGTAGTATGGGAACCGGCTTTTCTTGCCGCAACGGCTACGATACCGGGATTTTTTAGAAGGTCTTTTTTGAAAAGGTCTCCTTTAGGACGGGTATTATATTGTTCTACCAATACCAGGTTACTGTCATCATAACCCAGATCGGCACTTGTCAGAAAATTAAATTGCTGATACAATACAAATGTGAGCACGACTAAAAAAGTCGCCAGTACGAATTGGACAACAACAAGTGATTTTTGCAGATAATTTTTCCCCTGCACCTGAAACCGGTTGTAAAGGATCTTCGTCGGTTCAAACCGGGTCAGTACGATTGCCGGATAGAATCCTGCTATAAAACTGGTGATGGCGAATAAGGCGATAAATTCTACCGCCAGTTGTGTGTCGAACAGATAAGATAGGGCCAATGATTTATTGGCTAAAGTATTGAATAACGGGAGTAGTGCTTCTGTAAGCAGTATCGCCAGACCAAAGGCAATCAGGCAAAGAAGGGCAGATTCGCCCATAAACTGAATGATCAATTGCTTTTTATCGCTTCCCACCACTTTACGGATACCAATTTCTTTTGCCCGCTTGATGGAGCGGGCAATGGTCAGATTGATGAAATTAATACAGGCGATTAACAGGATGAACAGCGCAATGCCCGAGAGTATATAAGAATATAATGGATCGCTGGTAGATCTGATGCCATTGCCGGAGCTGATTGTTTTGTCTAAATGCATACCGGGTAAAGCCTGCAGATGGTATATCTCCATGGATACCTCGCTTTCAGGAATGCCGTATTTTTGAAGAAGCGCTTTAAAGGAGGATGAAGCGTCCTTGAGATAATAGTTTTGCATTTGCTTTTCTACCTGTTGGGGGCTGACCTGATCATCCAGCAGGACGAAAGTATTAAGATAGGAATTAAACCAGTTTTCCGGGTTGGCCTCCTCTTTGCCGGAACGCTGGAATTGGGATAATGCATTAAAGCGTATGGAAGAGTTTTGCGGGCAATTTTTGGCAACGGCGGTTACCGTGTAGGGCTTGAATACGGTATCCTCTTTTAGAAGTACGGTCTTGCCTAAAATATCAGTTGACCCGAACTGGCGGATAGCTTCATCTTTAGACAGCACAATAGCATTGGGCGCCTGCAGGCAGGTGTTGGGGTCGCCTGTGATAAGGGGAAAGCTGAAAACCTGGAAGAAATTCGGGTCCGCTCTGAACAGATTAAGTGATTGTACTTCGGTACCCTTTTTAAAATCCGTTCCGTCACTTTGGTATCGAACAAATGCCTTAATGCCTGGCACATGCCGGGTAAATTTGGGCCCTTCTAACAGGCCTGTATTACTACTAAGGCGAGTCTGACCCTTAAAAGTGGCTTCGGTCGTTATCCGGTATATATGCTGCCCCTTTTCATGGAACTTATCAAAGCTGAGTTCATCTTTTACAAATAACAGAATCAACATGCTGCAGGTCAGGCCGACACAGAGCCCGATAATGTTGATAAAGGAAAAGATCTTTGAACGTTTCAGGTTACGCCCGGCAACTTTCAGGTAATGCTTCCACATAGTTTTGATAATTTAGAGCCATTGAAATAATGGCCATGTTAAAAGAAGCGATTCTGATGCCGTTATCATAATTGACCTATTGTGAGCCAGTTATGGAATTGCTCAAATCCTTATTGTCCGCAATTGATACAGTTAGCTGTCCGAAAACGAACAGTTTGACGCGTCCTAATATAGCTATACAGGTTGTCTGATCCTAGTATAATTACTTGGCTTGCAGCAGATGCTGTATGCCTTCCCATAGGATCTGTAATCCCACGCACATGACCAGAAAAGCGCTGATCCTGTTGACTACCTGCTGGCCACGCTGACCGATCTTTTTAAATAGAAATAGCGTATTGATCAGACAGATATAGATCAGTACCACCATCATAAGGATCCCCACGATAAGTGATCCGGTATTAAAAAGATATTGCTGCCAGTTTTTATTGGCACTGGAAGCACTTAATGTAAGGAGTACGGAGATGGTCCCTGCGCCGGAAAGCATGGGGAAGGTGATCGGATAGAACAGAATGTTTTCAACTTCCTTGTATTTGTCCTCCGGCTGTGTGAATGTCTCAGGGCCTTTATTGGTCTCCTTTTTTGAGATGAGCAGGTTCCATCCCATATGAAAGATGATCATGCCACCGGCAATCTGTACAATAGGCAGCGAAAGACCAAATAGTTTCAGCACCCAGCTGCCGAGAATTACTGAGACGACACAAATCGCCAGGCTATAAAATGAAATCTTTCTGGCAGCGATCAATCTCTGTTTCTTAGTCAGACCACTCAGCAGAGGATCGATCATAAAGGAAGTGCCTACCGGATTAACGGCAGGAAATAACGTGATAAAAGTAATAAAGGCCAGATGCAAAAATGAGGATACAGATTCCATATTACATTGCTTCTTTTTCTAACGATTTACGGCTCCTTAATGGGTAAGCACCCTGCCGGAGTAAATACCATACAATAACGCTAAACCAAATATAATAAAAATAACGCCCGAAATTCTATTGACGATGTGAATATTATGGGGCGTTAATCTGTTTCTGATCTTTCCTGCCAAAAATACTTTAGAGATATCTAGTGAAAAAGTAAATATCAGACAGGTTAAAAAGACGACAATGCGGTATTGGATCTCATATGGGAGGTAATTCTTCGCGCTCACCATGATACTGGCAGAAGTGGCAATCCAGAACAAGATAACTGCAGGGTTCAGGGTATTCATTAAAAAACCGGAAAAAAAGATGGAGGCCATATCCCGGTTGCTCAGCTTTTTATGGATGACTTCTGAGTCTTCATTGGAGAGCGATTTTTTAAGGAAGAAGTTATAGAAGCCGAGCCCGATGAGGAAAAAGCTACCACCAAAGCCGATAATTTTTTCCAGCATGCCCGTAGAGCTGAATATCTGAGTGAAAAAATTACATAAAACAACCAATAGGGTATCGGATACCGATACGCCGACGATAAAAGCTACGCCGCCTTTATGGCCGTTATTGATGCTCTGTTTAATAATCGCAAAAATAACTGGGCCTACAGAAATGCCCAACATTAGTCCGATTGCCAGACCTTTTATTATTGCAGATAATAACATTCAAATATATTCCGCAAGAACTGGTGGTCTCAGTAATGCAGGCCGGCAGTCCCTCGGGTTATTTTAATAAGTTAGAACAAATATGCGCATCTGAGCTTCCCGATCAAATTGTCAGATCAGCCCTTATCAGCGTGAAAATATAGAAATAATAGGGGACTACAAATAATAAACCTTTAAAAAGCGTATTAATAACCTTGTTCAGTCAAAAAATTCTTCCAGGCTTCTAAAAGACCACCCTTTAGTACCCGGGGGAATTTATGCTGCCCGCCCATTTTACCCCTTATTTCCAAAAATTTAAGGAAGGTCTCTTCTGGCAAAACCTCAATAAAGATTTCCTTAAGTGCACTTTTTCTTTCTACAGCATAATCATCATTGAGTGCTTTGAGGTGCTGGTCGATGGAAGCTGCCAGTGCAGCTTTATCGACCACCTGGTCACAGGCCACGAACCATCTGTGCGCAAAAAAACTGCCATGTGGCTCGCCTGTAACAGTAAATTCGGTAATAGCAAGGTCTAACTGTTCCGCTGCCAGTTGAATCGCCTTATTCATATTATCCACACTGAGATGCTCGCCCACCAGACTCAAAAAATGCTTGGTTCTTCCTGAGATAATGATTTCTGAGCGGGAGACATCGGTGAAGCGGATGGTATCTCCCAGCAAATAGCGCCAGGCGCCGGCCGGTGTGCTTATCAAAAGTGCATAATCTTTTCCTTCACTCACCTGATGCGCCAATAATATCTCCGGATTCTCTACAAGATCACCATCGGGCGTAAAATTACTGTCATCAAAGGGCACAAATTCAAAGAAAATGTGATCACTGACCACCAGTCGCATGCCGCCGCCGGCATCTTGTCTGTTCTGATAGGCAATAAAACCTTCACTGGCCAGATAGGTCTCAATATAAGTAAGGGGCTTGCCCAGTAATTTGTTGAATCCTTTTTTATAGGGTTCAAAACTTACGCCACCATGCACAAAATAGGAGAGGTTCGGCCAGATTTCATGGATATGATTGAGTTTATATTTTTCAATGACCATTTCCATGCACATCTGCACCCAGGCGGGCACACCTACTATAAAGCCAATGTCCCAGTCCGCAGCGTTGTCGACAATTTCTTCCAGCTTCTTATTCCAGTCTTTTTCTCTGGCGATTTCCTTAGTCGGTTTATAGAAAGGCTGAAACCAGAACGGCGATTTTTTTACCGTAATTCCGCTCAGGTCACCCAAATAATGACCGACGCCTTTTTGCAGATCCGTGCTCCCGCTAAGCAGGAGCCAGCCTCTGCCGATAGAACGGACATTGATGTCTGTATAATTGCGCAGGCTGAGCAGCTGTTTGATCATGACCAGTTTATTGCCTTGGAGCAAATCATTAGTAATCGGCAAATATTTACTTGCCGCATCGCTGGTCCCGCTGCTAAGGGCATAATATTTCACCTTACCCGGCCAACAGACGTCCGGCTTGTTCTCAAGAGAACGGTGCCACCATTCTTTATAGATGGAACTATAGTTATAAATGGGCACGTTCTGCT